>JAAVFJ010000014.1 GCA_014800845.1 Bacteroidales bacterium
TATCCTCCGCTCTTGGGGGCGGTTTAGGCCGCCCCCCCCGCTCGGGCATCCCCCTCCAGAAGGAGAGAGGAAATGTAGATGTTCATCACTCAGTGTTGCACTTCGTTTTGGAATCTACAGCCGCCGCGGTTAATTACCGGCTTTCAGGTGAGATTAGGAACAACACCCCGGAGGCTCGTGGCGTCCGGGGTGTTGTTATTGCTAACGGGCGCTACCGGAAATCGGCAGGCTCAGTAGGTTTATTCCTTTTCGGGCTTTTCTTTTACCCTTTGCTTGGCCTTTGTTCTGGATTTTGTCTGCGAGGAATCTATGTCTTTTTCCTCCTTGAGGTCCACTTCGTTGCCCTTGCTGTCTACCACTCTGTATTCCAGATAAGCAAGCTCTTCGCTTGGTATAATCTTGAATTTTCGGCCGTAAGCCATGCGCCATTTCGTGTAGAGCGAGACGAGTCCCTTCTTGATGTAAGCCTCCACGAAGGGGTGTACATACATCTTGAAATCCTTTATGCCCATGGTGCCGGTGAGCCAGTTGAGCTTGTCCTGAATTATGTCGGTAAACAGGATTGAGGCGGGCACCTCCCCCTTGCCGTGGCAGGAGGGGCAGGATTCGGTGGTGGGTATGTCAAGAGCCGGACGCACACGCTGGCGGGTGATTTGCATTAAGCCGAACTTGCTGAGCGGCAGGATGTTGTGGCGTGCGCGATCATTGCTCATCAGCTCCTTCATGTGGTCAAACAGCTGCTGGCGATGCTCGGCTTTTGTCATGTCGATGAAGTCGATCACGATAATACCGCCCATATCGCGCAGGCGCAGTTGGCGGGCTATTTCATCGGCGGCCTTGAGGTTGACATCGAGGGCGTTGGTCTCCTGGTCATTGTTGGCGCGCGAGCGGTTGCCGCTGTTCACGTCGATTACGTGGAGGGCCTCGGTGTGCTCTATGATTATGTAGGCGCCGCTCTTGAAGGAGACGGTCTTTCCGAATGCGTTCTTTATCTGACGCGTGATGCCGAAGTGGTCGAAGACGGGAATGTCTTTAGTGTAGAGCTTTACGATGTCCTTGCGATCCGGCGCTATGATGGATACATAGTTCTGAAGCTGGGTGAAGACGTCGGCATGGTTTACGTAAATGCTCTCGAACGAGGGGTTGAAGATGTCGCGCAGCACGCTGACAGCTCTTGACTCCTCTTCGTAGATGAGTGCGGGGGCCTCTTCCGTCTGGAGTTTTTTGATTGTTTCCTCCCAAGTGCCAACGAGGTTTCGGAGCTCTGCGTTGAGCTCTGCCACTCGTTTCCCCTCGGCAGAAGTGCGGACGATTACGCCGAAGCCTTGGGGCTTGATGGAGTTGATGAGTTGACGGAGGCGTATTTTCTCCTCAGTGCTTTTGATTTTCTGGCTGATGCTGATTTTCTCGGCAAAAGGGATGAGAATCATGTATCGGCCGGTGAGAGAAAGCTCGGTAGTGAGTCGCGGGCCTTTGGAGGAGATGGGTTCTTTCACAATCTGCACGAGCAGATTCTGGCCGGGCTTGATGAGGTCGGCTATGGAACCCTGTTTGGGTATGTCATCCAGACGGGGGAAGTCAGCAATTTTGGGCACTTTACGCTTGTCGGCGAAAGCAGCGTCGAGGTATTTAGCGTAAGTGGCAAATTGCGAACCAAGGTCAAGGTAATGAAGAAAAGCGTCTTTTTCGTAGCCTACTTTTATGAACGCTGCGTTAAGGCCCGGCATAAGCTTATGGACCTTGGCGAGGTATAGGTCGCCTACGGCAAAAGCGTTAGAGCGGCTCTCCTGCTGGAGCGAAACCAGGCGGGAGTCCTCAAGCAGCGCGGTCGAGATTTCGTTTTCTCTTACGTCTACTATTAATTCGCTTTTCATGAGTTGATTGATAAGACTGGAGTGCAGCTGCGGGTCGAAACGGGCGGCGCACCCTGAATGTGGATTTAAACGTAAACAGCAGACTTGCGTCAAACACCGGTTTTTAGATTGAGAAAACTCAAAATTCAGTCCCCGGTAAGCGTTTGTCGCAAGTCTGCTGTTTAGCAATTATAAAAAAGCATCAGACGTGCTTATTTCTTCTTATGACGATTCTTTCTCAGTCTTTTTTTACGCTTGTGAGTAGCCATCTTGTGGCCTTTTCTTTTCTTTCCGTTGGGCATATCTGTAGTTTTTTTAGAGTTTATATATATTCTGTTGTGGGGTTGATTATTTTACCTCCTCAATAAAGGTCTTTGCGGGCTTGAAAGCGGGCACCTTGTGAGCGGGGATAATCAGGGTTGTATTCTTGGAGATGTTGCGTGCTGTCTTCTCTTTGCGGGTCTTCACGATGAATGAGCCGAAGCCGCGGAGGTATACGTTTTCACCGTGTGCCATAGAGTCTTTAACAACCTCCATGAACTTCTCAACAGTGGAGAGTACAGCCGCTTTATCCAAGCCTGTGCTACGAGAGATTTCGTTGACAATATCTGCTTTAGTCATCTTTAATATATATTATTGTAATGTAGATACCTGTTTTTAGTATGCTTTTGCCGACAGCGTTAACATCGTTTTGCGCTTTGGCACTGCAAATATCGTACTTTTTTTTGAATTGAGCGCTATAATTCCCTAAAAATCTGCAAAAAAGCCTATGATTTGGTCTTTCACGAGGGGGTGAGTGTGAGGTAGTTGAGTTCGCTCAAGGGGTCAGGATTGAGCTTCCGTCTACGGCCGCGAGGCGCGCTGTCAGGTTTTCGGCGTGGTCGCGGCGAGTTGTCAGCGTCAGGCGGCAGGTGTTGTCAAACTCCTGCGAGAGTATCTTCACCCCCGGCTGCTTGGCGAGTTTCATTATGTCGTTCATGCTCTGATAGGGGAAACTCACCTCTATCATCGCCATGTCAAATTGCTCCACAATCTCGGCCTGCTCTATGGCGAGACGGGCGCTCTCCTTGTAGGCCGCAATGAGCCCGGGGGTGCCAAGCTTGATGCCTCCGAAGTAGCGCACCACTATGATGACCACATCCGTGAGGCCGGCGGAGTTAATCTGCCCCAGTATAGGGCGCCCGGCGGTGCCCGAGGGTTCGCCGTTGTCATTTAGCTGCCACTCCTCGCGCTGCGGCCCGAGCATGTAAGCCCAGCAGACATGGCGCGCATCGTGATATTTCGAGGCATATTCCTTAATGAGCGCGCGGGCCTGGTCAGGACTCTTCACCGGATGGATGAAGCTGAGAAATTTGCTCATTTTCTCAGTAAACTTGGCCGAGGCGGGTGCTTCGATTGTCAGATACCGGTCACTCATTGTCAAGCGCTGCTAAGAGGTCGGCCACTATGAAAGTTGATCCACCTATATATATAATATCCTCGCTTCCGGCCCTCTTCACCGCGGCAGCGTAAGCCGAAGCCACATCGGGGTAGGCAGAGAGAATAAACCCGCGTGCCGCGCATTTCTCGGCTACTGTCTCCACAGGCATAGCGCGGGGAATCTGCGCCTGAGTGACATAGTAGATAGCGTCCTGCGGAAAGAGGGGGAGAATGTGGTCCACATCCTTGTCGTTGACAAATCCCAGCACTATGTGCAGGCGCTTGCCGGGAGCCATCAGCTTGGCGAGTTGCTGCATGTTGTAAGTCAGGCCTGCCTGATTGTGGCCGGTATCGGCTATGGTCAGGGGCTTTTCGGCCAAGCGCATCCATCTGCCTGCCAGTCCGGTAAGCTCGGAAACTCCGGCCAGCCCGGCGCGCACATCGGCGGCTGAGATGGGGAGACCAAGCGAACGAAGCATCTCGACTGCAGCGAAAATGGTGCGCACGTTAGCCTTCTGATAGTCACCCTTAAGCTCAAAGGAATAAGTCTGACCATCGTGGGCCGTGAAGCTATCCAGATCAATCACATCGGGAAGCAGGCGGGTGTCGGCTGCAAATGTGACAGGTGCCGACATCTCGGCGGCTTTAGCTTCAAACACGCGGCGCACATCGCCCTCGGCTTCACCGATCACTACGGGTATTTGCTGCTTGATGATACCCGCTTTTTCTCCGGCTATGGCTGTGAGCGTATCGCCGAGGAACTGTGTGTGATCCTTTGATATATTGGTGATTACGCAACCTATGGGGGTGATTATGTTAGTCGAATCAAGGCGTCCGCCCATGCCGGTCTCTATCACGGCTATGTCCACATTTTGGCGATTAAACCAGTCGAAAGCCATCATCATGGTCAGCTCGAAGAATGAGGGGTGCCCCTCGTAGCCGGAGGTGCGGTAGCGGTTGAGGAAGTCTATAACCCCCTGACGGCTAATCATTTCGCCGTTTACCCTTATGCGCTCGCGGAAATCGACCAGGTGAGGCGATGTGTAGAGCCCTACACGCAGGCCGGCGCTTTGCAGAATGGCCGCCAGAGAGTGGGACACGCTCCCCTTGCCGTTAGTGCCAGCCACATGGATGGATTTAAAGGCGAGGTGGGGATTGCCGAAGAAATCATCGAGAGCCAGGGAGGTGTCGAGCCCCGGCTTATAAGCTGCGGCGCCCACACGCGAGAACATGGGTAGCTGTTTGAAGAGCCAATCAAGCGCTTCGGAGTATGATGAGAAATCAGTGTCCATAAATCAACAGACCGGCCACACCGGCCAATATAATAACGAGAATAGGGTGAAGTTTAATCTTTTTGCCGCCGGGCAGAGGCAGCTTGAAGTAGACAAGCAGAAAGGCCGCCACACAGATTGCTATGTTGGTGTAGAGGTCCGAGCTGATGCCGCGCGGATTGAAGTTGGCGTTGTTCATCAGCAGGATAGCAGCCGAAGCTATCAGCCCGACAACCACGGGACGCAGCCCGGAGAATATGCCTTTGATAACGCCGCTTTCGCTGTGGCGGCGAATGAAGTGGGCGCTGTAGAGCACCAGCAGATAGGAGGGGAGCACCACCGCCAGAGTGCAGAGGATGGAGCCGAGAATACCCCACAGGGGCCCGGCGAAGTGGGTGGGGTCAACGTGGCCGGGAGCCACGAAACCTATGTAGGTGGCGGAGTTTATGCCGATAGGTCCGGGAGTCATCTGCGAGATAGCCACAATGTCGGTGAAGGTTGTCTCGGTAATCCAACCCGGGTCAACCACGGAGTGCTCCACGAGCGAGAGCATGGCGTAGCCCCCGCCGAAGCCGAAGATGCCTATCTTAATGTAGGCCCAGATGAGTTTGAGGTAAATCATAACTCACCCCCTTTCTTCTGCTGAAGCCGGCGGCTGCTCCACTCGAAGTAAAGCCAGCCACCTACACCGCCCAACACTATGTAGAGGATAGGGCTGGAGACAAAACCAATATTGATGCTTACCATCAGCGCCACTATCACCGGAATCCAGATGGTTTTCAGGGTGAGCTTGGCTGCTTTAGCCGAGGTGATTACGGGGGCGATGATGAGCGCCACCACAGCAGGGCGTATCCCCATGAAGATGGCGGCCACGACCCGGTTGTGTTTAATCACGTCAGGGGTGAGGAAGATGGCAATGAGCAGAATGATTATAAACGAGGGGAGGATAGTGCCCAGCGCGGCCACAGCGCTACCTTTGCCGCCACGCAGTTTGTCGCCCACAGCCACGGCTATGTTTACGGCCAGAATGCCCGGAAGTGATTGAGCCAGCGCGAGCAGATCCAGAAACTCCCGGCGTTCTATCCAGTGATTCTTGTCTACTATCTCGCGCTCTATAATGGAAATCATGGCCCATCCACCACCAAAGGTGAATGCGCCTATTTTCATGAAAGCCAGGAACAGTCGCAACGTGAGCGAGCCTGAGGAGGCCTGAGTGTCGGGTGCAGGATTGCTATTCATGATTCAGAGAATTTACCTGCAAAATTAGCAAAAAATGCCTATACCCGCCAAAGAAAATTTTAACTCTCTTAAATCTTTTTATACTTAAATTGCGTTAAAATGGAAACGAAGCTGATAAGAAGATATGAATAAAATACTCAGGGCATTAGCTTTTACAGCGCTGCTGTGTGTGACTTTGCTGACAAGAGCGGAATCCGTAGGACTCGTTCTCAGCGGCGGAGGCGCCAAAGGCATAGCGCATATAGGTGTGATTAAAGCGCTGGAAGACAATGATATACCCATAGACTACGTGACCGGCACAAGCATGGGCAGCGTGGTAGGTAGCCTCTACGCCTGCGGCATGAGCCCGGAGCAGATGCTTGAGCTTGTCACCTCAAAATCGTTTGCCAACTGGAGCACCGGCAGAATCGACCCGGCTCTGACCTATTATTTTGACCGCAAGGAGCCCGCCCCCTCCATGCTTCAGGTGCAGATAAGCCTGAAGGATTCTACCGCCGTCACTCCCGAGATACTTCACGGTGCGCTGATTAATCCGCTCCCTATGAACTTCGCTTTCATGGACCTTTTCACGGCTTACACAGCTCAGTGCGGAGAGAATTTCAATAAGCTCTTCGTGCCGTTCAGGTGCGTCTGCAGCGATGTCTATCACAAGCACAAAGTGGTGCTTTCAAGCGGCTCGCTCGGCGATGCCGTGAGGGCCTCCATGAGTTTCCCTATGGTCTACAAGCCAATAGAGCTTGACGGCGTGCTGATGTTTGACGGCGGCATCTACGACAATTTCCCCGTAGATGTGATGCAGGAGGATTTCAACCCCGATTTCATAATCGGCGTGTCGGTGAGCGCCCCCGACGGAAAGCCGGAGCCCAACAATATGTTCAGTCAGCTGGAGGACATGATTATCCAGAACAATGACTATTCCGTCCCCTCTAAGAATGGTATAAAGATTCAGGTGCCGGTGCTCGATTTCGGTGTGCTTGATTTCGGTAAGGCTCAGGAGATCTATCAGATAGGCTACAACACCGGAATGAGCATGGTCGATTCCATTAAGAGTCGCGTTGCCGCCCGCGAGCCGCTGGCCGATGTCAACAGGCGCAGAGCCGAATGGCGCAGCCGCACCCCGGAGCTGGAGTTCGGCTCGATTGACGTGACAGGAATCCCTGAGAACCAGGCCAGATATATCAGAAATCTCTTTACGGAAAACAATACGCGTATCCCGTTCAATATCCCTGAAGCGCGTGACTCCTATTACAGGCTTATCTCCTCGGGCAAGGTGAACGACATGCGCCCCACGGCAAAGCTTGATTCCGTCAACGGCTTGTTTCACATATCTATGCCCGTGGAGCTGAAGAAAAAGTGGAGCGCCTCGGTGGGTGGCTGGGTCACCTCGTCCACCAACTCAATGCTATACCTAAACACCGGCTATCACACCCTCTCTTACAACTCCTTTGACGCCGAATTGAGCGGTTGGCTCGGACAGAGTTACTACGCCGGATTCCTAAGTGCCAAATTCCGCCCATCGACCGACACACCCTCTTACATAGAGTTTCAGGCCAATGCCAGCCGGCGGAAGTATTATGACTCAGATGTGCTGTTTTACAAGGGTGACAATCCCTCGTTTGTCTCTGACACAGAGCAATATGTGAAACTGAATTGGGCAATGGCACTCGGGCGCACCCATAAAGCCGAGCTCAGCCTCGGGCAGGGATGGATGCACTATTCCTTCTTCCCGGACGGGGTTACGGAGTTTGACGGCAGCAGCCGGGACAAGGCCAACTATAAGCTCACGGCCCTGCGTCTGCGTGTGGACGGAAGCACTCTGAATAACCTGATGTATCCCAGCAGCGGCCGGGAGTCGCGCGTCTCAATCTGGGGTGTGCACGAAGATGCTTCGTTCATCAATAGGGCCAGAGGTGAGGATGCTGATATGCCACCCTCATACAGCAGCGCGAGCCACTGGCGAGTGATGATGGAGATGCGCTGGCGCAGATATTTCCAGCTCTTCCGCAGGGTCTCTTTCGGTCTGTCAGGGGAAGCGTTCGGCTCCTTCGGTCCGCTGGGCGACGACTACACAGCCACATTGATTCATGCACCGGAATTCGGACCTACCCCCTCCACCCGCTATTATTTCAACACACCCTTCAGGGCATATAATTATTTTGCCGTAGGGGCCAGCCCGGTGTGGAGCATAGGCAGTTACTTTCAGCTTCGCGGCGACTTTTATCTCTATTGTCCCATACGCGAAATGGTGCGCACCGACAACGGCAAAGCCGCTTACGGACGTTGGTTCCATTCCCCGCAGTTCCTGGGAGAGGTGGCGGCTGTCTACAACTTTAACTTCGCCTCTCTGGCCGTCTACTGCAATTATCTCACTCATGCGCCCCGCAATTTCAACTTCGGCCTCTCGTTCGGCCTGCTGTTTGAGGCGCCTCGGTTCATTCGATAAGCTTGTCAGGCTCCTGCTCGGACTCCTCTTCAGCCTCCGGATCATTCTCCATCAAGCGGCGAGTGAGCGGAGGCATCTGCTTTTTGGCCTTGATGCCCAGATCGCGCAGGTCGCAGCTCAGCTTGGCCATGTTGCCGCGTCCGGTAGCCAGACGCGCCATGGCGGCGTCAAAATTCTCCTGCGCCTTTCCTAAGGCGGTGCCTACGCTCTCCATTGCCTCCATGAAGCCCATGATTTTGGTGTAGAGACTTGCACCCTTTTCGGCAATCAGCAGCGTGTGGCGCGTCTGCTTGTCCTGCACCCAAAGCTGCGAAATCAGGTGCATGACGGAGAAGAGATGGGTGGGGCTGACCAGAGCAATACCCTTGTCGAAGGCATACTGCCAGAGAGTGTCGTCGGCCTGCAGCGCGGTGATATAGGCCCCTTCGTTGGGGATGAACATCATCACGTAGGATGCGGAGCCCTCCACGATACGGTCGTAGCGCTTGGCGGCCAGCTCATCAATATGCTTACGCACAGACAGCACGTGACTGCGCAGTCGCGTGGCGCGCTGCTGCTCATCGTCGCTGGCGCAGGCGTCGGCGTAAGCAGTGAGCGACACCTTTGAGTCGATCACGAGATTGCGGCCTTCAGGCAGATAGACCACCATGTCGGGGCGTTGCAGATGTCCGGCCTCATCGCGGAGCGGATTGCCGAGGCTGTCGCGTGTCACCTGCGTGCGGAAGTGAACACCCTCCTTTAATCCCGCCTGCTCCAGCATGGTCGAGAGAATCATCTCACCCCAGTCACCCTGCACCTTGCTGTTACCCTTGAGAGCCGAAGTCAGATTGCGGGCCTCGGTTCCTATGGATTCGTTGAGGTGCATGAGGCGGTCAACCTGGTCTGAGAGGGAGCGGCGCGAGGCATTCTCCTGCACGTAGCAGTCATTTACCATCTTGCGGAAATCAGTGAGATTCTGCGCGAGAGGGGAGAGCAGGGCATCGATTTGACGAGTGTTTTCGGCGCGCAGCGACTCGGCATGTTTTGACAGAAGCTCGTTGGCAATGTTACGGAAACGCTCGGTCTCGGCTTTGCGGGCCTCCTCCTCGCTGAGGCGCTGCGCCTGACGCAACTCTGCCTGACGGCGCTCCTCAGCCTCGCGACGCTTTTCATCCTCTTCGCGCCGGCGGATATCCTCTTCACGCCTGCGGTTATCCTCCTCGCGTCTGCGGACTTCTTCGCGCAGAGTGGCCTGACGGAATTCCTCTTCACGCACGGCTGCCAGACGGTCGGCTGTCTCCTTGCGCGAAATCTTCACGAGCAGTAGTACCACGAGCACAATTAGCAGCACTACTAATATAATAAGTGTTATCAGCATGATGGGTTTTCAAAGTTCCAAAGCGGGTGATTCTTCAGGGCCGGAGCGGTTATGTCTATCTCCTTGCCGCTCACGGGGTGGGTGAAGTGCAGTCGGTAAGCCTGCAGAGAGATGGAGCCGTCGGGGTTAGAGCGTCGGGCGCCATATTTGAGGTCGCCCACAATGGGGTGGCCAATTGATGAGAGCTGCGCACGAATCTGATGCTTGCGGCCTGTGAGCAGGTTCACCTCAAGCAGCGAGTAACGCTCGCCGGCGTTGAGGAGCTTGTAATCAAGAATGGCCTGCTTGGCGCCCTCAGAGGGCTTGGGTGACACATAACTCTTGTTAGTGCGCTGATTAGAAGTGAGAAAGCTCTCAATGCGTCCTTCGGGAGGATTAGGCACCCCCTGCACTATTGCGCGGTAAGTCTTATGAATAAGGCCGCGGCGAATCATCTCATTGAGGCGGGTGAGCGCCTTCGATGTTTTGGCGAAAATGACAAGCCCTGCCACGGGTCGGTCAATTCTGTGCACCAGCCCGCAGAACACATTGCCCGGCTTGTTGTATTTCTCGCGGATATATTCGCGCACCATTTCCAGCAGGGGAGTGTCGCCCGTCTTGTCCCCCTGGACGATTTCGCAGGGGGCTTTGTTCGCTATGATAATATGATTGTCTTCGTAAACGATTTCCATGATAGTGGCTGAGAAGGAACAATTAAGTATCACAAATCAATTCATAAGCAAGTGCTGCATCTGGAACATATTACTGTTCTTTGCGCAGCTTTCGCCTTGTCAGTCAGTCGCATAGCATGCTATGCTTCTTTACCGCGCGCCGAAATCGCATAGGAAATACCGGCGCCTGATATGCCCTGAAATATTTGGCACTTACTTAGAGAGTGTTTGGATTTAAACCAAATTTAATATAGAGAGAGTATTAGAAATTTTTGATTTCATCACAAAGGATCTTTTGGGCGCTTTTCCAAAGATCTCATCGGTCGCGATGCCCGCATCGTTCCCTCTTCAACTATGAAAAATCATACCAAAACCTCTCTTTGTGCTAAAATCATTTAAATTCAAACACTCTCTTTAAACAAAAAGAGCGCCCTAAATTCGGACGCTCCTAATTGGTGGCGGGGGTAGGAATCGCACCTACGACCTTTGGGTTATGAGCCCAACGAGCTACTACTGCTCCACCCCGCGATGTCTGCTTGGGAATCTGCCTCTGTGCCGTTTACATCTCGCGGCGGCTTTGTTCCCGTTTGCGAGTGCAAAATTACAACCTATTTCTGAGTTGACCAAATATTTCGGATAAAAATTGTGTTAAAGAATATTAATAGAGATTTTTACCTATATAAATAAGCAATATAGCTCCGAGTGTTTGGCTGGTTAAGAATTTTTTGCTAATTTCGCACATTATTAAGCAACTTGTGCAGAAACTTTGCTAAGTGATTTCGGTAACTGCTTTGTAGTCTGCTGATTAAGTAAATTAACCCAATTTCGCTCATGGTACTCAAAACACGCGACAGATTGATTGAAGTGGCCAGACAGCTCTTTGCCCGCAAGGGTGTGGAGAACACTACCATGAACGATATCGCGTCTGCCTCCGACAAAGGGCGTCGCACCATCTACACCTACTTTAAGAACAAACGCGACATCTTCAACGCCGTAATTGAGCAGGAGACCGCCAAGCTTCTCATCGAGCTGGAGCAGATAGCGCGCCAGCACAATCCCCCCGCCGAGAAAATCGAGACATTCATCAGAGTGCGTTTCGAAACCATGCGCGAAATCGTGAGCCGCAACGGCTCGCTGCGTGCCGGTTTCTTCAGAGATGTACGCAAGGTGGACCGTGCCCGCAAGCTCATAAACAGACGCGAGATGGAGATTCTGAGCGAGATTCTGCGCGAGGGTGTGGACCAAGGTGCTTTTTCCATTGACAATGTGCCGCAGACCGCATCGGTTATTATCCACGCTATTCACGGGCTGGATGTGCCTTACATCCGCGACAACCTGCTCGACCAGGGTCTTGACAAAGACATGGTGATCAAGCGCATGACCGCATTGCTCCTCGATGGTTTGCGCGTAAGGCAATTTACACATTAACCAATCGTAATAACATTTACCTATATGTATATAAACGCCATGGGCTGCTATGTGCCCTCAACCCGTATAGACAACGACCATTTCCTCGACATTAATGGCCTTACGGCTGATTGGATTCTCCAGCGCACCGGTATCTCAACCCGGTCAAAATGTGCAGCGGGAGAGAATCAGCACACCATGGCTATTGAGGCTGTAGAGAGTTGCCTGGCCGAGGCTCCGTATCCTGTGACTGACGTAGACCTCATCATAGGCGCCGGCTACGCCGTGTATGACTCTGTGGCTACTACCGCCCACATCGTGCAGCAGCACTGGGGCATTAGCAATGCCAAGGCTCTCTATCTCACCTCTGCCTGCTCATCGTTTATCAATGCGCTGGAGACAGCCGAGGCCTTCTTCCTGGCCGGCAAAGCCACCAAGGCGCTGATCGTCTGCAGCGAGCAGAACAGTTATTACGCCAATGAGAGTGACCCGAAGAGCGGCCATCTCTGGGGCGACGGTGCTGTGGCTTGGCTCGTGTCAAAGGACCGCGTGAACGACAATGACTGGGAGGTGCTCTCAGTGGTGACTCAGGGTCTGGGCCATGTAAGCAAGGGACCCGCCGGTGTGCGTCTGCGTCCGCGTGAAGATGGCATCACTATGCCCGATGGTCGCGATGTCTTCATCAACGCTTGCCGATACATGGTAAGTGGCCTGAAAGAGGCTTTGGATCAGGCCGGCGCGAAGATTGAGGACGTGAAGTACATAGCTCCTCATCAGGCAAACATGCGCATCGTAGCTCAGGTGGCCCACCAGTTGTCGCTCCCCATGGACCGCTTCATCAATAATATCCAGGAGCTGGGCAACACCGGCTCCGCATCCTGCGCCATAGTGCTCACTCAGCGCAAGGAGGATGTACAGAAGGGTGACCTCGTGGCAATGTCGGTATTCGGTGGCGGATACTCTTGCGGCGCTACTGTAATCAGAAAATAAGCGTGTGTAAGTAATGAACGTTCCCGGATTACACACTTTCTCTACATTATAATTTTCTTTAAATAACATATTTGAATATGAAACTTTTAGAAGGAAAGACAGCCCTTATCACAGGCGCTGCCCGCGGTATCGGTAAAGCTCTTGCCATTAAGTTCGCCCAGGAGGGTGCCAATATAGCGTTTACCGACCTGGTAATTGATGAAAACGGCAAAGCCACCGAAGCTGAAATCGAAGCTCTCGGCGTGAAGTGCAAAGGCTATGCCTCTAACGCTGCCAACTTTGAAGAGACTGAAAAGGTTGTGGCTCAGGTGAAAGAGGACTTCGGCTCCATCGACATCCTCGTGAACAACGCCGGTATCACAAAGGATGGCCTCATGCTCCGCATGACCGAGGCTCAGTGGGACGCTGTTATCGCCGTTAACCTCAAGTCAGCATTCAACTTCATCCACGCCGTGCTCCCCATCATGATGCGTCAGCGTCACGGCTCTATCATCAATATGGCTTCAGTAGTAGGCGTTCACGGCAATGCCGGTCAGTCTAACTACGCTGCTTCCAAGGCCGGCCTCATTGCCCTCGCCAAGAGCATCGCTCAGGAAGTGGGCAGCCGCGGCATCCGTGCCAACGCTATCGCTCCCGGCTTCATCGAGACAGCCATGACTGCCGCTCTTCCTGAGGAGGTACGCAAGGAATGGTGCCAGAAGATACCTCTGCGCCGCGGCGGTCAGGTAGAGGATATTGCCAACGTGGCTACTTTCCTTGCTTCAGACATGAGCTCATACGTGACCGGCCAGGTTATCCAGGTCGACGGCGGCATGAACATGTAAGCCTGCAAAGCGTTAATAATACAGTCGGCTGCTCAGGATCTCCCGGGGCAGCCGAATTCAATTACTTATCACTATGCGCGAAAAAGAATTTCTTCCTCTTATTGAGAGCAAGCTCGGAATTAAGGAGCTCAATGATATGCAGAAAGCCATGCTCGCAGCTGCTCCCGAAGCTGCAAGAGGCATAATGCTGCTTGCGCCGACCGGTTCAGGCAAGACACTTGCCTTTGCACTGCCGCTGCTCAAGCAACTCAATCCACCCACAGGCCGATTACAAGCACTTGTCATGGCCCCGGGGCGCGAACTGGTGCTTCAGATTGCCGACATACTCCGCAAGCTTGCTCCCGCTTACAGACTGGTAGCTCTCTATGGCGGTCACTCTGTGGCAGATGAGGTAAATTCCCTCTCCGTAGCTCCCGACATCGTGGTAGCCACCCCGGGGCGATTGCTTGACCACATAAAGCGCCGCAACATAGACGTGATGCCCTGTCGCATCGTGGTGCTCGATGAGTATGACAAATCCTTGTCGTTAGGCTTCGAGCAGGAGATGAAACGCATTTTCTCACACCTGAAAAATGTGAGCCGCATAATTCTGACTTCGGCCACTGATGCCCCCTCGCTGCCTGATTTCGTACCCGTCAGCAATCCGCTGCGTCTTGACTACATGGCCGACGCCGGCGAGTTGAAACAGAGAGCCCCGGTGCACATTGTGGAGAGTGATGAGGCCGACAAACTGGCTTCCCTTCACAAGCTGCTAAAGCATTTGGCAGGTGGCGAAGAGGGGATAGGGCGCACCGCTGTGTTTGTGAACCACCGCGACAGTGCCGAGCGTGTGCACAAATGGCTTGCAAAGCGTGGCGCCTCGAGTGTACTCTATCACGGAGCTCTCGACCAGACAGGGCGCGAGAAGGCTCTGGCGCTTTTCCGCGCAGGCTCGAAGCCTATACTGGTTACAACCGACCTGGGTGCCCGCGGCCTTGATGTGGAGGGCGTGGATAATGTGGTACACTACCATCTGCCACCCACCCCTGAGGATTGGACACACCGCAACGGCCGCACCGCCCGCGCCGGCAAAACCGGCAACGTTTATGTGCTGAAAGCCCCTGCCGAAACCCTCCCTGACTACATGGAGCCCTATGACTACCTCAAGCCTGAGGGTCCGGAAGGTGAGCTGAACTCACGCCAATTGACCCTGTGGATAGGGGCTGGCAAGCGCGAAAAACTTTCGAAGGGTGATCTGCTGGGCTGGCTCACCAAGGAGTGCGGCGTGCCGGGCAGCGACATCGGTCGTCTGGAAGTGGCCGACCATTTCAGCCTCGCCACCTTGCCTGAGGCCGACGCCCGCAAAGTCCTGGCCCGCGGCAAAAACCAGAAAATCAAAGGCTCCTCCCGCCGCGTGATGGAAGCCTAATCAGGAGATCAGGCCCCAGTCCTTGTCGTTGGCAAAGCGGAGGCTCAGTTCGCGGCCGAGTAGGGCTAAGTCTGTGGCAGGAAGCTGAATGGCCGTTGCTCCACTTGGGGCGGCGGCATTAATTTTGTGTAGGGTCATGTTGCCGTTGAGCACGGCTTCTGCTGCCTCGCGGGCGCGTTCCAGTATCTGGCCATCCGTCACGAGCGAGGCGTGGCGCAGGTTCAGCGCGAGGCCACTCTGCTGCGTCCCCTCCATGTCACCCGGGCCGCGCATGTGCATGTCGGCTTCGGCTATCAGGAAGCCGTCGGTGGTAGAGGTCATGATTTCCAGACGCTTGCGCGTGGTGGGGTTTATCTTCTCGTGAGTCATCAGTATGCAGTAGCTCTTGTCGGCACCTCGCCCCACGCGTCCGCGGAGCTGGTGGAGCTGGGAGAGTCCGAAACGCTCGGCATTTTCTATGACCATTACCGAAGCGTTAGGCACATTGACGCCCACCTCAATCACCGTGGTAGCCACAAGAATCTGAGCTTCGCCGGATGCGAAGAGTTGCATCTGATAGTCCTTTTCCGAGGGCTTCATCTTGCCATGTACCCGCGCCACCTTGTAGTCGCTGAATATGTCGCACACCGCCTCGTAGGCCTCCTCAAGGCTGCGGAGCGAGAGTTTCTCGTTTTCAGAGATGAGCGGCACCACCACGTAGGCCTGGCGGCCTGCCTTAAGTTCTGTCCCCACGCCGCGCCACATGCTCATGCGCTGAGAATCATAGCGCAGCATCGTAGTGATAGGTTTGCGCCCCGGGGGAAGCTCATCGATCACCGACACCTGCAGGTCGCCGTAGAGGGTCATGGCGAGTGTGCGCGGAATCGGGGTGGCGGTCATCACCAGCACATGCGGAGGCACCTCATTCTTCCCCCAGATACGCGCGCGTTGAGCCACGCCGAAACGGTGCTGCTCATCTATTACCGCCATGCCGAGGTTGCGGAATTGCACCCGCTCCTCTATTACGGCGTGGGTGCCGATGAGTATGTTGATTTCTCCGGACAGCAGCCCCTGGTCAATCTCGCGGCGAGCCTTTGCGCGAGTGCTGCCGGTGAGCAGCCTCACGTTCAGGCCTATCTTTTCAGCCCATTCGCTTATGGCTTCGTAATGCTGAGTGGCCAGAATCTCCGTAGGGGCGAGCATGCAGGCCTGGCAACCATTGTCCACGGCCAGTAGCATCGACATGAAAGCCACCATAGTCTTGCCGCTACCCACGTCACCTTGCAGCAGACGGTTCATCTGCGCGCCGGTGCGGGTGTCCTGACGGATTTCACGCAGCACGCGCTTCTGGGCGCCGGTCAGCTCAAAGGGGAGCACCTCGGAGTAAAACTTATTGAAAAAGGGGCCGACCTTAGAAAAAATTTGTCCGCGGAGCTTCTCGTTGCGTGCGCGTGCATAGCGCATGATGTGAAGCTCCAGATAGAAAAGCTCTTCAAACTTCAGCCGCTCGCGGGCCAACTGCAACGCTTGCGGGGAGTCAGGGTTGTGAATCTGATGCAGCGCCTCCTTCAGGGGCATGAGGCTATACTTCTGCAGCAGAGCCTGCGGCAGAGTGTCGTTGATTTCGCGGGTGTTGGCCCAAATGGTGCTGATGAGATTGGGGATAGTGCGCAGCGTGAAACCGCGGCGGCGCAGAGTCTCCGTGAGCGGGTAGACACCGCGCAGCCCCTCCGGCGGTTTTGCCGGATCAAAGACCTCAATCTCCGGGTGGGCCATAGACCATGTGCCCTTGAAATTGTTGGGCTTCCCCAGGAGCAGGTAAGTGGTGGAGGTGTTGTAAGCCTCGGCTATCTGCTTGTGGCGGTTAAACCAGACCACCTGCATCATAGTCTGCCCATCGGTAAACAGACCTGTCAGACGCTTTTTGGCCCCCTCACCTTCCATGTCGAAGCGCAAGAAGCGGCCTGCCACCTGCACGTCGGGCATATCCTCCTGCAGCTCTCGGATGCGGTAGACTCTGCGGCGGTCTATGTAGCGGCGCGGCGCTGTGTAGAGAAGGTCGCGAAAGGTGGCTATTCCTAACTCATCTTCCAGCAGCTTGCCGCGCACGGGACCCACCCCCTTCAGGTAGATTATCTTTGTGGACGCAAGTCTATCCATTGGCAATCAAAGCTTCAGCTATGGCGAAGTCTATGTGATTGGTTACCTTCATGTTGGCCGGGTCGCCGGGATAGAGGCTAACCTTGCGGCCAAATCTCTCCACAACGGACGCATCGTCGGTCAGCGCCGGGTCTGCGAAGTCAGCGGCAGTGTAAGCCTCGCGCAGAAGAGGGAGCGGAAACACCTGCGGAGTCTGCACCAGACAGAAATCGGCGCGGTCGGCAGCCTCGCTTTCGGTGTCGCTCGTCCGGTGGCGAATGGAGTCAGACAGCGGCACCACCGGCACTGCGCCGTCAGCCTCGGCGGCACATGCCCAACCGCGGGCTATTAGCTCCGGGCTTACCATAGGGCGCGCGGCATCGTGAACGGCTACGAGGGTGTCCTCAGCCATCCCCTGCAGAGCTGCAAGCCCGCGGCTCACAGACTCCAGGCGTGAAGAGCCGCCGGCGGTGATGGTGAACGCGCAGGAATGGAGCGGGGAGTCATTCAGCATTTGATGCAAATCATCGATCCAGTCCGGGTGCACCACGAGCACGATGCGGGTGTCGGCATCCTCACTGATGAAAGCCTCAATGCTGTGAAGAATCATCGGTTTGCCGGCAAGGGGCTGAAACTGTTTGGGTTTGTCGCCGCCGGCTCTCGTGCCGGAGCCACCGGCTAATATCAGAACTGCTTTCTTCATTTGCGGATAGCTTTAAAGAGTACGAGCGGTCGGTGCATGTCGCGGGTTTTTCGCGGACTCTGCCACACCTGCGTAAGTGTCACGCCGGCAGCCGAAAGATGCCGGGAAAGGGCCTCCCCCTGCTCCTCTACGTCGGTGAGCGTGCAGACCAGATAGAAGCAACTGTCAGAGGGAATACGCATCATTTCGGGGGTGTAGGAAACCCCGCGGTAACGCTCATCCTGGCCGGAGGGGAGGGTGGAGTGCATGCGGGTGCCGAGGTAGAAATCCACCCCGTAGAAGCGGTCCATGCGTGAGTTGATGAAGGTGTAGATGGGAGCATCGCCCGTAAGCCTCTCAACCTCGTGGGCCACATGCCTGTCGCTCCGTTTATTAGTAATGATGGGCCAGACCACTGCGTAGGTAATAAGGTAGAGCCCCAGAAAAGTGAAGCCGGAAATAATCATGCCCCTCGTGACGCGGGCGATGCGCCTGCTATACCATAATATATAATCGACTATCAGCAGGGCTGCGAAGGGGTAGAGGGGGAGGAGATAGACGCCGCGTTTGCTTTTCGGAATAGTGTAAAAAATCAGTATCCCCACTACGGCAATCCAGCAAAACAGCTGCCGGGAACTTATCCCTTTGCGCTGCTTGCTGATGAATCTCCACGGACGTTTTGCCAGCGAGAGCACAAGGAGCAGAGTCCAGGGGAGCAAACCGCAGAGGAGCATCAGCAGATTGTAATACCAGGGATTGACGTGGCTTGCATAGCTCATGGTTCCGGTCATGCGCCCGAAATTCTCTTCAAGGGCCAGCCGCAGGAAAGTGTCGCCCCCTTCATGCCATGCAGCTATATACCATAGCGCCGGAAGCAGCAGCGAACCGAGGGTCATAAGCAGCGCAAGCGCCGTGTCTGTCCAAAAGGTTTTCCCCTTGCAAGTAGGGCGCCAGAGCCACCAGAGAAACACCGGAAGCGCCACACCCACAGGGCCCTTGGTGAGCACCGCGCCACTCATGCAGAGTGTGGCCAGCAGATAATTGCGTGCGCCCCCTCGGTACATAAGCATCATGGCCGATGCCATCAGCGCAGCCAGCAGCATGTCCACACGGCAATTCACTCCGGCTCTGAACACTTCGAAGCTTGTGGCTGTTATAAGAAAGGCTAACAGCGCCTTCTTTGGCTCCTTACTCCCCCCGACGAACTTCCAGGTCATGGCACACATCAGCAGCATGCCGAGCATGGAGGGCACACGCGATGTAAACTCGCTTACCCCTCCGAACGGTAGCGACACCAGGGCTATAATCCAGTGAAACAAAGGGGGTTTATACGCTATGTCTCCGGCGCCGTCCACGGGAAGAATCCAGTTGGAAGAGCGGAGCATTTCGATTGCTACGAGCGCCTCGCGCGGTTCCCCCTTGGTGGCATAATCAGCGAAAGCGCCTGACAGGAGCAGAGTCACAGCCAGGAGCAGGAGCAGAAGCGCGAGCGGATGACGCGAATAAAAAGTGGAAATCTGTTGCCGCATAATGACTGCAAAATTAGCAAATTTTATTGGCAGTACCATATATTTTGTGTAACTTTGCATCGTCAAAGGCATGACTATGTCTAAAGGTTGTGTCGGTAAGTTTACGAATAGAGTAAATAGTTTCCCAAAGTTTGCCGTGCTATGCACGGAGTAAGATTTTTCAAGTAAAAGATAGAATATTTCGATATAATCAATTACGAATTATGAGTAAACAAAAAACGTTCCTGACCTGCGATGGCAATCAGGCTGCTGCCCACATCAGCTACATGTTTAGCGAAGTGGCTGCAATCTACCCCATCACCCCCTCGTCTACCATGGCCGAATATGTAGATGAATGGGCTGCCGCAGGCCGCAAGAACATCTTCGGCGAAACCGTGCTCGTGCAGGAAATGCAGAGCGAAGGTGGCGCGGCCGGTGCCGTTCACGGCTCCCTTCAGGCCGGTGCCCTCACCTCCACCTACACCGCATCACAGGGATTACTCCTTATGATCCCCAACATGTACAAGATTGCCGGTGAGCTTCTTCCCTGCGTATTCCACGTGTCTGCCCGCACACTCGCTTCTCACGCACTCTCCATCTTCGGCGACCACCAGGATGTGATGTCAGTGCGTCAGACCGGTTTTGCTATGCTGGCAGAAGGTTCCGTGCAGGAAGTTATGGATTTGGCCGGTGTGGCTCACCTCTCTACTATCAAGAGCCGTGTGCCCTTCGTAAACTTCTTCGACGGCTTCCGCACCTCTCATGAGATTCAGAAAATTGAGGCTCTCTCCAACGAAGACCTCGCTCCGCTCATCGACCGCGACGCTCTCGCCGAGTTCCGCAACCGTGCGCTCAACCCCTCTAAGCCCGTAGCTCGCGGCATGGCTGAGAACCCCGACGTGTTCTTCCAGCACCGTGAAGCTTCTAACCCCTACTACGAGGCAGTGCCCGCAATCGTGGAGGAGTATATGAACGAAATCAGCAAAATCACCGGCCGCAAGTATGGTCTGTTTGACTACTACGGCGACCCCGAAGCTGAATATGTGATCATAGCCATGGGCTCTGTGACCGAGGCTATCCGCGAAACCATCGACCACATGCGTGAAAAGGGTGAGAAGGTAGGTCTTGTGGCCGTTCACCTCTATCGTCCCTTCTCTGCCAAGCACTTCCTGGCTGCTGTGCCCGCAAGCGCTAAGCGCATCGCTGTGCTCGACCGCACCAAGGAACCCGGTGCCATAGGCGAACCCCTCTACCTCGACGTGAAGGACTGCTTCTACGGCAAGGAGAACGCCCCCCTCATCGTGGGCGGTCGCTACGGTCTCGGCTCTAAGGACACCACTCCCGCTCAGATTGTAGCTGTCTACGAAAACCTCATGGCCGACGAGCCCCGCAACGGCTTCACCATCGGCATCGAGGACGACGTGACTCACCTCTCGCTCCCCCGCGGCGAGGAGATCGCTTTCGGTGGCAAGGGTCTGTTCCAGGCTAAGTTCTATGGCCTCGGCGCTGACGGTACTGTAGGTGCCAACAAGAACTCTGTGAAGATTATCGGCGACAACACCGACAAATACTGCCAGGCTTACTTCTCTTACGACTCCAAGAAGTCAGGCGGCTTCACCTGCTCTCACCTCCGTTTCGGCGATGAGCCCATCCGTTCTACCTACCTCGTGACTACCCCCAACTTTGTGGCTTGCCACGTGCAGGCTTACCTGCGCATGTATGACGTGCTCCGCGGTCTGCAGAAGGGTGGCACATTCCTGCTCAACACTATCTGGGAGGGCGAGGAGCTTGCCAAGAATCTTCCCAACAAGGTGAAGAAGTATCTGGCTAAGAACGACATCACTCTCTACTACATCAACGCATCAAAGATAGCTCAGGAGATTGGTCTGGGCAACCGCACCAACACTATCCTCCAAAGCGCATTCTTCCGTATCACCGAGGTTATCCCCGTGGATCTGGCCGTGGAGCAGATGAAGAAATTCATCAACAAGAGCTATGGCAAGAAGGGTGAGAACATCGTGAAGATGAACTACGACGCTGTGGACCGCGGTAGCGAATACCACAAGCTCGATGTGGATCCCGCCTGGGCAGAGCTTCCCGAAGAGGCTCCCGAGTCACACCCCGGCGAACCCGAATTCATCACTAAGGTGGTGCGCCCCATCAACGGTCAGGATGGCGACCTGCTCCCCGTAAGCTCTTTCGTAGACACCGTAGACGGCACCTGGCCTCAGGGCACTGCCAAATACGAGAAGCGCGGCGTAGCTGCCTTCGTGCCCGAATGGAACCCCGAGAACTGTATCCAGTGTAACCGCTGTTCTTACGTATGTCCTCACGCTACTATCCGTCCCTTCCTGCTCAACGCCGAGGAGATGGCAGCAGCACCCTTCGGCGAGGAGCACACTATCCCCGCTATCGGCAAGAACGTGGCCGGTCTCCGCTTCGTGCAGCAGGTAGACGTGCTCGACTGTCTCGGTTGCGGCAACTGTGTTGACGTATGCCCCGGCAAGAAGGGCAACAAGGCTCTCTCTATGAAGCATATCGAGAGCCAGCTCGCCGAGCAGAAGAATTGGGATTACTGCATAGACCACGTAGCTTCAAAGCAGGAGCTCTTCGACATCACTCTGAATGTGAAGAACAGCCAGTTTGCCACCCCGCTCTTTGAGTTCTCAGGTGCTTGCTCTGGCTGCGGTGAGACCCCCTACGTGAAGCTCGTAACCCAGCTCTTCGGCCCCCGTCAGATTGTGGCCAACGCTACCGGTTGCTCTTCAATCTACTCCGGCTCTGTGCCCTCAACTCCCTACACCACCAATGCTGAAGGTGAAGGTCCCGCTTGGGCTAACTCACTGTTTGAGGACTTCTGCGAATTCGGTCTCGGCATGACTCTCGCTTACGACAAGATGCGTGCCCGCCTCGTAGAGCTTCTCTCTCAGATGCTCGACTCTGACAAGACTTCCGATGCTTACAAGGATGCTATCCGCAAGTGGATGGAAGTGAAGGAGGAGGGCGAAGCAAGCCGAGTAGCCGCCAAGGCTCTCATACCTTATGTACGCGAAAGCGCCAAGGCCGGTTGCCCCGTTTGCCAGCAGGTTCTCGAGCTCGCTCACTATCTGCCCAAGCGCAGCCAGTGGATCATAGGCGGTGACGGTGCCAGCTACGATATAGGCTACGGTGGTCTTGACCACGTAATCGCTTCCGGCAAGAACGTAAACATCCTGGTGCTTGACACCGAGGTTTACTCCAACACCGGCGGTCAGTCATCAAAGGCTACGCCTATCGCAGCCATCGCCAAGTTTGCCGCCAGCGGCAAGCGCATCCGTAAGAAAGACCTCGGCCTGATGGCCACCACTTACGGCTATGTTTATGTAGCTCAGGTTGCTATGGGCGCCGACCAGGCTCAGACCCTCAAGGCATTCCGCGAGGCTGAGGCTTACGACGGTCCCTCACTCATCATAGCTTACTCACCCTGTATCAACCACGGTCTGAAGGCCGGTATGGGTCACGCACAGGAAGAGGAGCGTCGCGCAGTGGAATGTGGCTACTGGCAGCTCTGGCGTTACAACCCCGAAGCTGAGAAGCAGCATCAGAACCCCTTCACCCTCGACAGCAAAGCTCCCCAGTGGGATAAGTTCAAGGACTTCCTGAAGGGCGAGGTGCGTTACGCATCAGTGCTCAAGCAGTATCCCGATGAGGCTGAAGAGCTCTTCGATGCAGCCGTAGAAAACGCTCAGTGGCGCTACAACAACTACGTGCGTCTCTCTAAGCAGAGCTACGAACCCGATCCCGAAGTGACCGGCGAAATGGCAATCGACAAGTAATATACTTCCATCATAATCAGGAGAGGCCGGGCATAGCGCTCGGCCTCTCTTTTTGCATTATTGGGGAATGATGATTTGTGGGGTAGGGGTTACTCGTCGCCGCTGTATTCGTGGGGGCTGTAATTGTGTCTGAGCACATTGAGCATCAGCATCATGGCGTGGTTTGTGGCTGACTCTATCACATCGTTGCGGTCGCCGGTGAAGTGCTTCACCTCGCTCACTACCAGGTCATTATATTTCACTGCAAACCAGACGGTGCCCACCGGCTTCGTGGGTGTGCCGCCATCGGGGCCGGCAATACCGGTAGTGGCCATGCCGCAATTGGTGTGCATAAGCTGGCACACACCCTTTACCATTTCCTCGGCCACCTGCTTGCTCACCGCTCCGTAGCGCGCGATCAGGTCCCTGTCCACACCGAGCACCGAAGCCTTCACCTCGTTGGAATAACTCACCACCGAGCCGAGAAAATAGGCCGAGGAGCCGGAGGTCTCCACAATGCGATGAGCGATATTGCCTCCTGTGCATGACTCTGCGGAGGAGACAGTCAGCTCATTTTCAAGCAATTCGCTTCCCAGAATCTGCGAGAGGCTGAGATTGTCGAGCGCCACGAGCTCCTCCGGGAAAATATCGGCAAGAGTGCGCTGGTAGCGGTTCATGTTGAAGCGTAGCAGTTCCAGCCCCTGAGATTTGCCAATTAGGCGCACATGGGTACAGAGACCGTGGGTCTGGAAATCTATGTCAATATAGTCGGGCAGAGCGGTCTGAAAATGCTTCATCACTCTCTGCAGGTCTTCGTGAGTGTAGCCGTAGATGACCACGTGTCGTGTTTCGGTGTGATGTGTACTCATGGCAGAAGAAACAGGTTAGATAGTTACGCGGGAATATGGGGGGAGGTCGAGAGAGGCGTAGTCACCCTCGAGCAGTTTGAAATAGCCGGCAATGGCCACCATGGCAGCGTTGTCAGTGGTGAAAGAGCGGGGAGGAATCCAAGCGCGTATGCCTCGCTCGGCGCAGAAACGCTCTATGGCCGTGCGCACGCCGCTGTTGGCAGAGACGCCGCCGCCGATTGCAAGCTGCTTCACCGGATGCTCCTTTACGGCTTTGTCGAGTTTGTCGAGCAGAATTTCTATGATAGTGTGCTGCAGAGAGGCGGCCAGGTCAGCTATATTATTGGTTATGAAGTCGGGGTCCTTGCGGAGATTGTCGCGCAGGGTGTAGAGGAAAGAGGTCTTGAGGCCGGAGAAGGAGTAGTCCAGTCCCGGTATGTGGGGTTTTGCAAACTTGAATCTGTGAGGGTCGCCCTCGGCTGCGAGGCGGTCAATGTGCGGACCGCCGGGGTAGGGGAGGCCGAGCACTTTCGCGCACTTGTCGAAGGCTTCGCCGGCGGCATCGTCGATGGTGCGACCGAGAATCTCCATGTCAGAAGGTGATTTGACCATGATAATCTGGGAGTTGCCGCCCGAAATCAGCAGGCACATGAAGGGGAATTCGGGCACCTCGTCAGTCTCGGCGGTGCGCACGAACTGCGCCAGCACATGACCATGCAGGTGGTTGACGTCGATAACCGGTATTTGCAGTGCTATTGCGAGCCCTTTGGCAAATGATGTGCCTACGAGCAGAGAGCCCAGCAGGCCGGGGCCACGAGTAAAGGCTATGGCCGATAGCTGCTCTTTGCTTACACCCGCCTGGCGAAGCGCTTCGCTCACCACCGGAACTATATTCTGAATATGTGCGCGTGAGGCTAACTCTGGCACCACACCGCCGTAGGCTTCATGTACCTTTTGGGAGGCTATGACATTGCTGAGCAGAATTCCGTCGCTCACCACGGCTGCGGAAGTATCGTCGCAAGAAGACTCTATGCCAAGTATAATCTTACTCATAATGCAAAGTTAATCATAAGAATTTTGTCTGCAAAAAAATTATAGCTAATTTTGTAGTCTTAATCCATCACGGAGTGTTGCGCAAAGCTTACCAAATAGTCCGGAATATCATTTTTTCGATAGTGCTCACACTGGCGGCCCTTTATGTGTTGCTTTATGTGGCGTTGTCTCTGCCCTTTGTGCAGAATGTGGTGAGGGACATAGCTTGCAGCGAGCTCAACAAAAAGACCGGCGGCGAGTTTGCCATAGACCATGTCGGCATCTCCCCCTTCAACAAGCTTATGCTTGAGGGTGTCAGTCTTAAGGACCCGGAGGGGAAGCAGGTTGCTACAGCTCAGAAGATAGGTGCCGGCATAGCGATTTGGCGACTTATCCTGAAGGGGGAAATCATCATAACCTTCGGCGAGATTGTGGAACTTGACGCGAGAATCACTCAGAAATCCCCTGATTCAAAGACTAATATACAGTTTCTGATTGATGCCTTTGCCTCAAAGGACAAGAACAAACCACCAACTATGTTTGATTTGCAAATCAACAACATAGTGCTTCGCCGCTGTGCCGTGAGTTTCGACAAGCTCTGGATTCCCCGCCTGGAGGATGATGAACATTTTGATGCCAATCATCTTAGGGTCAGCAACTTGTCGGCAGATATGCGCATACCGGTCATGCGCAACGACGATTTCCTCGTGGATCTGCGTCGCCTCTCGTTTGATGAAGCATCCGGGCTTGAGCTCCGCAACCTCAGCGGCCGGTTTGTAATCAACACCGGGGAGCTCAGCGCCGAGAATCTGACTGTGCAGCTGCCCGGTTCGCTTGTGAAATTTCCCAAGCTGAGCTATAAAATTAATGGCTTTAAGGATATCCCCGCTCAATTGCTTGAGCACCCCCTGGCACTCCGGCTCGATGACGTGCGCGTGACCCCCTCCGACCTGAGCTGTTTCCTCCCCGCGCTTGCCAACTACACGAAGCCGTTGAGCCTCGACCTCAGCGCCGAATATTTCAAAGGGACTTTGGACCTTGAGCGATTCCGCCTTGACATGCCCGAGGGTGTGAAGCTCGATGTGGCCGGTACCGCGCTCCATCTGACTAAGCCTTTAAGTAGCTGGAATGTAGACATCTCCAAGCTTGAGGTGAAGGCCGACGGCACCGCCATTGGTGCTCTGGTCACTGACTTTACAACCCTTTCGGCTGACCGAATAGCCCTTATCAGGCGTGTAGGCAACGTGACGTTTGCCGGCCATGCACGCGGAAATATGGACAACATTTCCTTTGACGGCTCCATAGATTGTGCGCTCGGCTCGGCAGTAATGGACATCATGGCACACAAACATAAGAACCTTTATGAGATTGTGGCTGAGGTAAGTACCCCCGGTTTTGAAGTGGGGCGGCTGCTTGACAACCCCATCGTGGGGAAGATGATCACCAAGGCATCTGTGGCCGGAAGCGTAGGCAAAGGGGTGCTTGAGGGGCATGTCACTGTCGACGCGCCATTGCTCACCTTCAAGGACTACGCCTACTCCGGCATCAAAGTGGACGTGATGCGCAAGGGTTCGCTGATAAATGGTAATATTTCGGCGCTCGATGAGAATGTAGACCTTGAAATCAATGGTGAAGTGAACTTGCAGCAGTCCGCGCCGCTCATCGACATACATGGTGAGGTGCGCACCCTGCGGCTCTCCCCGCTGAACCTTGCCGCGCAATACTCCGATGCAGAGATGAGCGGCATGTTTGACGTAAGCCTCGCAGGCCGAAACCTTGAGGATATGACCGGTTACGTGGATTTTGAAGACATACACTTCTCTAACAATCAATATAAGGACCTCACGCTCAATCATCTGCGTGTGGAGAGCCACCGCTCCGAGCTCCCTTACAGCCTCACGCTGCAGAGCGACCTGCTCGACGCGAGCATAGAGGGTGACTACACTCTCAAAACAATGCCGACCTCCATGATGGCGCTTGCCGCTCACTATCTGCCGTCGCTCGTTTCGCCGAAGGGTGAAGGGAGTGTGCAGGACTACAAGTGGCAGGTGAAAGTGCATCATGACTGCCCCCTGCTCTCCGTAGTCAAGCTGCCGGTGACGCTGCTTGAGGACCTTGTGATTTCCGGCGATTGCGACACTCGCCGTGGCACTGCCTCCATGCTGATGAATGTGCCTTATCTGCAGCAGGGGCAGGACAAGCTCATTCGCGACACGCGCCTGCAGCTGTATGTGGACACGGCCACGAATCTCTGCCGCCTTGACTTAGGTACCCGTATTCCTAACAAGAAGGGCCCGATTGACTTGTCGCTTGTGGTGAATGTGGCTAACGACAGTGTCCACTCCGACATCGGGTGGGATTTCAATCGCCAGCGCGCATACCGCGGTGAGGTGAGCCTTACGGGGCTTTTCGGGGAGAAAACACCTGAGGGGAGGCCGATTAGCGTGCTTGTCAATCCCTCGCAGTTTGTGGTAAATGACACCGTCTGGAATATTGACCCGGCCCGTCTGCTTTGGGCCGACAAGAAGCTCACGGCCGAGAATGTCTGCGTGCACCGACCGGGACAGATGGCGCTGATAAATGGCGTGGCTTCCGCCGACAGTGCCGACCGTATGCTGATAACTCTCAAGGACATAGACCTGGACTATGTGTTTGAGGCGCTCAATATCAATTATGTGACCTTTGGCGGCCGTGCTTCCGGCGAGCTTTACGCATCGGCGGCATTCAGCAAAACGCCTGTGCTCCGCACCGATTCGTTGGCTGTCAACAATCTCACCTACAATGGTTGCCGTCTGGGCGACGCGCTCATAAAGAGCTATTTCGACAATGCTGAGCAGTCCGTGCATATAGCTGCCGATGTGAGAGACCGGGGGCGGCGGGCCGCTGCTATTGATGGCGATATTTTTGTCACGCGCGACAGTCTCAGCATAGGCATAGCGGCCGATTCAGTGAACGTATCTTTCCTGCAACCATTCATGGCAGCTTTCAGCTCCGCTGTGGAGGGCAGGGCGTCAGGTCACGTCAAACTCTTCGGCACCTTCAAGGATATTGACCTCATAGGGCGTGTGCATGCCGACACGCTGCGCATGAAGATTGATGTGACAAACACGTGGTATTCCGCCTCAGATTCCGTGATAATTGATCCGGGTTGCATCAACCTCACCAACATAACCCTGCGCGACAGAGAGGGGCATACGGCGCTCCTTAACGGCCAGGTGCGTCACAGTTATTTCCATGATCCGACCTTTGACTTCGCCATTACTGATGCCCGCAATTTCCTCTGCTACGACACGGATGCCTCCAGTGGCGAACGCTGGTGGGGAACTATCTACGGCAACGGCTCGGGACTGATGAAGGGTGTTCCCGGTTATATTCATGTGGAGGTGGACATGGCTTCCGCTCCCGGCTCTACATTTACTTTTGTGCTCGACGACCACGAGGAGGCTGCTGAGTATGAGTTTATTACCTTTACTGACAGGCGCAAGGAGGCCGAGGAACTGCGCCTCAGCGAGCAGCTCGGCAATGAGCCTGAGGAGCCGGAATTCCTGAAGCGTTTCCGCCGAAGAGCCGAGGAGCAGCAGCAAGAACGGCCCACGCGCTATGACATGTCGCTGCGCATGAGAGCCACCCCTGACGCCAAGGTAAATATAATCATGGACCCCGTGGCCGGCGACCGCATTGCCGCTACCGGCTCCGGTGCCCTGCGCATGACCTATAACTCTGACGATGAGCTGAATCTCTATGGTACCTACACGCTCGACCAGGGCAATTATAACTTCACGCTTCAGGACCTCATCGTGCGCGATTTCATAATCAAGGAGGGCTCCAAGATTTCGTTTAACGGCAACCCGCTGCAGGCTCTCCTCTCGCTCACGGCCGCCTACCGTGTGAACACGTCGCTCACCGAGCTGGACAAGTCGTTTGCCACTGACCGAGAGCTCAACCGCACGAATGTGCCTGTGGAGGCACTGCTGAAGGTGGACGGCCAGATGCAGAGCCCCGAGATAACCTTCGACCTTGATTTCCCGACACTTTCGGCCGATGTGGCCAGCAAGGTGAAGAGCATCATCTCCACCTCCGACATGATGAACCGCCAGATAATCTATCTGCTGGCGCTCAATCGCTTCTATACTCCCGACTATATGAACACGTCGGGCAACAACAATGAGCTGGCGTCGGTAGCCTCGACCACCCTCTCCACGCAGCTCGGGCAGATGCTCGGACAGCTTGCTCCCGGCTGGACCTTCTCGCCATATTTCCGCACCGACAAGGGTGACTTCTCCGATATGGAGGTGGACCTGGCACTCTCCTCGGCTCTCTTCAATAACCGCCTGCTGCTCAATGGCAACCTCGGCTATCGCGACAGGTCTACCTCTAACACAACCTTTGTGGGTGACTTCGACATAGAGTATCTGCTCAACCCCTCGGGCACACTGCGCCTGAAGGCTTACAACCACTTCAATGACCAGAACTACTATCTTCGTTCGGCTCTGACCACTCAGGGACTCGGCATAGTCTTCAAGCGCGATTTCAATCGTTTCCTGCCCGGGCTCTTCCGACGTCGCAAACCGAAAGCCGCTGGCGACTCTACAAATAAGAAATGATGAAAGCCCACGAGTTTGAAGCTGAGATGATTAAGCAGTATGATGAGGCGCAATCAAATCACCTGATGCGCTTCTTTAAGACCGCTCCCGGAGAGTATGGGGAGGGTGACTGCTTCCTGGGCGTTAGGAACCCGGAAATTCGCCGACTTGTGAAAGAATATGCCCCGTCCATGTCAATCGCAGATGTGGAGTATCTCACCGACTCGAAGTGGCATGAAGTGCGTGTCGGTGGCTTCCTCATTCTGGTCTCCCTTTACTCGAAGCAGGCTGCGCGTGAACGGCGTAAGCGCTCACCCAAGCGCCGGCAAGCCGAAATGTGCGAATCTGGCCTGACCGCAAGGGATTATGTGGATGCTTACCTGATGATGCTTGATCGCGGCAATAACTGGGACCTGGTGGATTTGGTGGCGCCTAAGATTCTCGGCGACCGACTGACTGATCATCCTGAAGAGCGGGGAGTGCTCCGGGAGTTGGCGCGCATGGAGGGGAAGCTGTGGCACCAGCGAGTGGCTATGGTGAGCACGTGGACACTGATTCGCTCCGGCAGTTACGTCGAGGCGTTGGAGCTTGCCGAGTATTTCCTCACCCATCGTCACGACTTGATACATAAGGCTTCCGGATGGATGCTTCGCGAGGTCGGCAAACGAGGTGGTATACCTCTGCTGCTGCAATTCCTTGACGCCCACGCCACTGCAATGCCCCGCACCATGCTCCGCTACGCGATAGAGCAACTTCCCGAGCCGCAGCGGCAGCACTACCTCCATCTGCGATAATAGTATGCCGCTGTTTATCGTGGCTTAAAAGTAGTGGCATAAAAATAAAAATTGCCCTCGCGCTGTATCACACAGCGTGAGGGCAAATCATTATTAACCTAATTCTTTCTTAGAATTTGAAGCCGAGGGTGAGCACTGCCTGCGAGTTGGCGCCGGTCATTTTGGCAGTGGCGCCGGAGCCTGCGAGGTTCTCGGGGTCGGCAGTGAATGCATGCCACTCGGATGAGCGATGACGGTAAACGTAGGCTGCATCCAGGTAGAAATGCTTGTAGCGATAGCCGAGACCGGCTGTAACGTAGTCGGTGGCATCATCAAACTCGTAGGAGGGGTCGGTGCCTGCGGTGTAGATAATCATCTGATCATCCTTGGCAGCCTCTTTCACAGGCGATGAGGTGTGGGCGTAGCCGAGACGCACGCTGAATTCAGGAAGCACTCGATACTCTACACCGGCACGGAAGGTCACCGAAGTCTTGTAGTAATCCTTTATGTCCTTGTTGGTGTAGTAGAAAGGATTGTTGATATCCTCGTCGGCCCAGCCCCAGGAATCGCGGGTGTAATAGGGGTCAGACAACTTGAGGTACTGGTGAGCGGTCCAATCCACATCGGCACTGATAATCATTTTGCCGTCAATCACGCCGGCGGCACTCGCTATGAAGCGCCAGGGGGTGCGGAGGTTGAAATCGTTGTAGCCGGTGTAGCCGCCGTTGGTCTGCGCGCCTCCGGGGCGAAGGTCGGTCTGCGGATAATTGTAGGTAGTGTTGGCGCCGAAGTCTTCAGTGAGTTTGTACCAGGTGGGAGTGTGGAACGCAAAGCCGAGGCGCAGCTCCTGGATGGGTTTTACTATGAAGCCGAGCTTGTAGTTCCAGCCGCTGCCGCTCACTGAGAAGTAGTTCTGTATGTCCCAGTCGGCCTGACTGCGGGTCATGACAGTGCCGCTCTGCCCATCAACACCCACGTAGGCATTGTCGAGATATTCGGTGTAGAGACTGCGGCGAGTGAAGTCAATGTTCATGATGCCGAAGTCCATACCCCAATAGATGAGGTTGCCGAAGTTGCCACCGAAGGAGATGTTGTATTCATCGATGCCACCGGTTTCATCTACCTCAATGATTGACTCACCGGAGGTGCCGGCGCCGTAGAGACCCACGAAGCCGGGAGCCTCATTGTCGGTAGTGGTAGGGGAGATGAGGTTGGATTCATAGCCGAGAATTGTAATCCAGGGAGCTGCAAAGTCAGAGTAGCCCACGTAGGGATCATAGGAAGAAGTGGCCTGAAGGTCAGAGAGCCAGAGCTCGTTGCTGTTGGCCACACCGGCTATGTAGTTGCTCATGGAGTTGGTGATATTCTTGGCGCGCCCAGCGTAGCGGCGGTTAAACGATGCAGCGCGATTGTAGGTGAAACCCCAGTTGAGGTTTTTCAGAACGCCGTTGAAGCGGGCGGTGCCTACGTAGCCTATGTTGTTGAATAGGAACGAAGTGCGGTCTACCGAAGTCTTCAATCCGCTGAAGTCCATGGTGTTATGATTGAAATCAAGGTCCATGGTCATGCCTATGTCTGAGGAGCGGTAGACGCCTATTCCGGCAGGGTTGTAAGAGAGTGTGGTGAGGTCACCACCCAGCGCACCGAAAGCACCACCCATGCCCATGAAGCGTGCTGTGCCCTTAAGGTCTTGGCGGCCAAGTGTGTAAGCGTCGATGGCCGACTGTGCTGAGGCGCTGAGAGCACCTGCTGCTATAAGAAGAGTGAGTAAAGATTTTCTCATACGGTTAAGTGATTTTTTTTATAAAGTTGAGCAGGAGAGACTGTCAGAATGATGCATCGAGGCCCGGAGGCCAAGGGGTGTCATCGTGATAATCTCTCCCGCAAACAGGAAATGCTTATGAGTTTAAGGGTCAATGTATCAGAGAGTCTTAACGGCGTCCGCCACTTGCGCGACCACCACCGCCGCCACGGCTTGAGCTTCCTGATGAACGACCGGCGCTGCTTGAGCTTGAGGAGCTGCTTGCACCGCTTGAACGGTAGGAAGAGGAGCTGCCGGAGCTGTAAGATGAGCGGGTGCCGTAGCTGGTAGAGGGGCGTGAAGATGAGCCGGAGTTATAGCGATAAGTGCTGTTGGCTGCACCGGTGGAACCGCGGTAGGATGAATTGCCGCCACGAGTGATGGTGCCGGGGGCAGAGGTAGCGGGGCGTGCGTTCTGAGTGGTAGCAGGACGGCTGCCTGATCCGAGAGTGCCGGTAGTTTTCACTGCCTGCTGCCATTCGCTTCCGCGCTTCAAGAGGTTACCGTACTTCACGTCATCTCTGCGCACAGAGTGGTTGGAGATTTGCGGAGTGCGACCATCGGGGCGGTTAGCGGGCTTGATGGTTTGTGTGCTGCCGGGCCGGGGCTGACGTCCGTTGGTGACATTGCCTGAGAAGGGTCGACGACCGTTGGTGATAGTGCCGGGACGATGGTTGGCAGTGGCACCTAATTCGCGGTGTCCGTAGCGGTTGGGCTTGCCGGGACGGGGAGCTATACTGGTGTTGCCTGCACTGTTCGGGCGGCCGAGGCTCCATCCGGGACGGGGGCCTACCGAGGGACGAGCGGCAAACCAGCCTCTGTCAAACCAGTCGATGCATCCGTTGCCCCATCCGGGACGGTTCCAACCCCATCCCCATCCGGGAGCGCTCCAACCCCAACCCCAGCCGAAGCCCCAAGAGGGACCAAGACCATACCAGGGGTCAAGCCAGCCGCTGTACCAACCCCAGTTGGCGGGAGAGTAGAAGCCGCTCCAGGGGGTGTAAGCCATGTAGTAAGGCACATCAAACCAGCTGCTGAAGGCCGGCCCGGTCACACCGTAGACGATGTTGACGTTGCCATAGGAATTTTCAAGCACATCGGCAAGCACATCGGCGTTGTCGACTACTATGGTGGGGTTGTAATATTTCTGAATCTGCTGCGTGTAAACGAAGTCTTCGCTATCAGCCATAGCTGAACCGATTGTGTCAATAGGAGCGAAGTAGCTGCCGAAGCGGTTGTATTCATCCACATCGCGGTCAAGTTCTATAGAGGGTTGCCAGCCGGCAGCGTAGCCTGACGGATTGTCGGCGGTGGCGAAGATAGTCTGGGACTGTACCGTACGTTCACTTTTCTGCTGCTTTTCAGCCTTGCGCCCGTCATAGTAAATGTCGTCCTCAAAATCTTGGGCAAAGCCTGTCGCTGTAACAGACAGGGCTGCGAGTAAGTAAAAAAAGTTCTTCATACGCTTAAAGTTTTAGTAGTTGAAAGCCGAGTTATCCGGCTGTCTTTGTTTAAAAGACCATAGATTGTAGAAAAGGTTTAATGCCCAAAATTAAAATTTTATTTGAAACTGCAAAAATCAATTTGCTATAATAGGGCTTTTTTAAGGATTTTTAAAATTTAAGGTAGAAGTCTTTTGTGAGCTCGCGATAGGCTGGAGTGTATTCTCCGCGCTCGTACTCTATAATAATATTTTCTGTCTCGGTCTCCGCCGAGGGTGTGAGGGAGAATGTGAGCAGAGCGCGTGTCACCGGCGAGTCGGGATTACCTTGGACCAGGCATTTTCGGCTGAGATGCAGTCCGTAGGCTTCGGCTTCATCAGTCAGTGCCTGTAGCCACTCGGTAGGAACAATCATTGACACAGACCCACCCGGGTTAAGCAACTCGGCTCCGTGGCTGAGGAGGGTGAGCGGAGAGAGCCCGGCGGCGTGGCGAGCAAGTTCGCGGCGCGTTGTGGCTGCGCGTATGCCCGCGTCGAAATAGGGGGGATTGGAGACAATGGCATCAAACTTGCGGTCAATCGCGAGAAAATCCCGTCGGCAACCATGCAGCCTCGCGCCCCAGGGGGAGGCCGAGAAATTCTCGCGGGCTTCGATTACGGCCAGAGGGTCCACATCTATGGCAGTGATTAGCGCCTGCGGATACCTCTGAGCGAGCATGAGCGAGATGATGCCGCAGCCGCAACCGGCATCGAGCACCTCAGCGCGGGGGGACAGTTTCGCCCAGGCGCCGAGCAGCACTGCGTCGACACCCACTTTCATGGCACTCAGCCGGTGGCGCACCTGAAATTGCTTCATCACAAAAGGTTTCATTGCCAATAGTGGTTGATTGGATTGCAAAGTTACCACAACTTTTCTGAAAATTTCCATAGTCAGTAGTTTTTTTGTAATTTTGCAGGCTAAATGGTCACCTGCGTAATTGGTTGACCGAGGATTAATTCTATGAAATCAAAAGATTCAGATATACTTTCAGCTCACATAAAGATGATAACCGACGACCCCGAGGCGGTGCTTGAGAAGCAGAAGGCCATCAAGAAACTCCCCAAGAGGATCCAGGGGGTGCCGGTTGTGGTGCTCAGCGATGTCGTGATGATGCCCGGTCTCACAGTGCCGGTCACTGTGGAGACGGAGCCTGACCGCACGGCTGCCATCGTGGCCGAACAGGAGGACAAGCCGCTCTTCATAGTCTGCGCACGCGATGCGAAATCAGACAAGCCCCGTTCGGAAAATATATATTCCATAGGTGTGCTCGCCAAGATACTCAAGGTTATTCCGGTGTCCGAAGATAGCCTCAGTGTGCTTGTGACCGTGATAGGTCAGGCCGAGGTCGAGAATGTCTACGAGATTGAGGAGCCCGAGATAATGTATGTCGATGTGGCTCAGATCAAGGAGAAATTCCCCACAAAGACTCAGGAGGAGCAGATGGATGTGCTGCTCACGAGCATCGTGAGCCTTTACCGCAAGATTCTCTCCCTCGTGGGCGATGATGAAACCGAGGGGGTGGTGAAGTCTATGGAGAATATAGACAATCCTCTTATACTCATGCACTTCATCATTATGAACTCACCGCTTGACGCGACTGAGAAGCAGGAGTTGCTGGAGTGCCGCTCCATCAGGGACAGAGCCAAGAAGCTGCTCGGTTTCCTGGAGAAGGCAAAGCAGTTTATGAAGATACGAGCCGAGATAGCCAAGACCACTCAGGAGCGTCTGACTCAGCAGCAGAAGGAGCACTTCCTGCGTCAGCAGATTGCGACCATAGAGGATGAGCTCGGTGAGGGTCCCGATGATGATGAAATCAATGAGCTTATCTCCAAATCGGAGAAGAAGGTTTGGGGCGAAAAGGTACAGGCGCATTTCGACAAGGAGGTGCGCAAACTGGAGCGTTTCCCGCCCAATAGCCCTGAGTATGGCATCCAGTATAACTATCTGGAAAACATGCTCAATCTCCCCTGGGATCAATATTCAGAGGATAACTTCGACCTGAAGAAGGTGCGCGAGCGCCTCGATGCCGACCATTACGGTCTGGAGAAGGTGAAGGAGCGCATCGTGGAGCAGATGGCGGTGTTGAAACTGCGTGGCGACATGAAGGCGCCGATACTCTGTTTCTATGGTCCTCCGGGTGTTGGCAAGACCTCGCTTGGTCGCAGCATAGCGGCAGCCATAGGTCGCGAATATGAGCGCGTGGCTCTCGGCGGCGTGCATGACGAGGCTGAGATACGTGGCCATCGCCGCACATATATAGGTGCTATGCCGGGCCGCATACTCGCAGCTCTGGAGAAAGTGGGCAGCGGCAACCCTGTGCTGGTGCTCGATGAGGTCGACAAGATTTCACGCGACATGAAGGGTGACCCCTCCACCGCTCTGCTTGAGGTGCTGGACCCGGAGCAGAACAATAAGTTTCATGACAACTACCTCAATTACGACTATGACCTGTCGAAGGTGATGTTCATAGCCACTGCCAATGACCTCTCCACCATCTCCGCTCCGCTGCTGGACCGCATGGAGCTGATAGAGGTGCCCGGTTATGTCACCGACGAGAAGCTTGAGATAGCTACCCGCCACCTTGTGCCCAAGGTCACCAAGGAGCATGGTCTGCCCGAGGGGGCGTTTGAGGTAAGCCGCGAGGCGCTGACCTACATCATAGACCGCTACACCCGCGAGAGCGGCGTGAGGCAGCTGGAGAAGCAGTTGGCCAAGCTTACACGCAAATACATAGTGCGTGACATGGAGGGGAAGACTCCCGACTCGCCCATGAGTGTTGCTACTGTGCGCGAACTGCTTGGTGCTGAGCTGATTGACCCCGATATGTATGAGGGCAACGACATGGCGGGCATAGTGACCGGTCTGGCATGGACGGCAGCCGGCGGCGAGATTCTGTTTATAGAGGTGTCGCTCGTGCCGGGCAAAGGGAAGCTGACGCTCACCGGCCAGCTTGGCGACGTGATGAAAGAGTCGGCCACCATAGCGCTTGAATACCTCAAGGCCCATGCCGAGATGCTGAACATAGACAACAAACTGTTTGACTGCTACGACATACACCTGCATGTGCCCCAGGGAGCTATCCCTAAGGATGGACCCTCTGCCGGCATCACCATCACCACTGCACTGACTTCAGCCTTTACACGCCGGAAAGTTATGCCCGAGCTGGCTATGACGGGTGAAATCACTCTGCGAGGCAAGGTGCTCCCTGTGGGTGGCATCAAGGAGAAGATACTTGCCGCCTCGCGCGCAGGCATCAAGACTATAATCCTCTGCGAGCAGAACCGCCGCGACATTGAGGAAATCAACCCCGACTATGTGAAGCACCTGACCTTCCACTACGTGAAGCGCATAGACGAGGTGTTGGCGTTGGCGCTGACCGATGAGATTGACACCACGCTTCCCGAGCTGAAAGTCGCCGCTCCCAAAAAAGCGGAACAGTAATTTGCCGACAGCATAATTTTTAGTAACTTCGCAATCAAAAGAAATCAATATGGCTCAGAAACCCTCCATACCCAAGGGCACCCGCGACTTCTCGCCGCTGGAGATGGCCCGCCGCGACTATATATTCTCCACCATCACCGAGCAGTTCCGTCTGTTTGGCTTCCACCGCATTGAGACTCCCGCCATGGAGAACCTCTCTACCCTCATGGGCAAGTATGGCGAGGAGGGGGATAAGCTCCTCTTCAAGATACTTAATTCCGGCGACTTCATGCGCTCCGTAAAGCCTGAGGACCTGGAGCAGCGCAATCTGCCCCGTCTGACTAATGAGCTGTGTGAGAAGGGTTTGCGCTATGACCTGACAGTGCCTTTCGCGCGCTACGTCGTGCAGCACCGTGCGGAGATACAGCTCCCCTTCAAGCGCTTTCAGATACAGCCGGTGTGGAGGGCAGACCGTCCGCAGAAGGGTCGCTACAGAGAGTTCTACCAGTGTGATGCCGACGTGGTGGGTTCCACTTCGCTGCTCAATGAGGTGGAGCTGCTCGAGCTGATTGACGCCGTGTTTGCCAAGCTTAAGGTGAATGTGGCCATCAAGGTCAACAACCGCAAGGTGCTGGCCGGCATTGCCGAAGTGATAGGCTGTCCGGAAAAAATTGTGGACATCACCGTGGCCATCGACAAGATCGACAAGATAGGCCTGGAGGCTGTGGAGGCTGAGCTGGTACAGAAGGAGCTCACCCCCGCTCAGATTGAGGCGCTGCGCCCTGTACTTACTCTGGAAGGTGACAACACCGCCAAGCTTGCCAAGATGGCTGACCTGCTCAAGGGGAGCGAGGAGGGCACACTGGGTGTTGAGGAGCTTAAGTTTGTGGCCGAGGCATTTGACGCCATGGGCCATAAGGCAGCTCTCGACCTGGACTTCTCTCTGGCTCGCGGCTTGAATTACTACACAGGCACCATCATAGAGGTAAAGGCTCTGGATGTGGAGATTGGCAGCATCACCGGTGGCGGCCGCTATGACAACCTCACCGGTGTGTTCGGCATGCCGGGACTGTCAGGCGTAGGCATAAGCTTCGGTGCCGACCGCATCTACGACGTGCTCAACGCCCTCAATCTCTATCCCGAAGACCTGTCAGGCGCAAGCCGCGTGATGTTTGTGAATTTCGGCGAGAAGGAGGGTATGAAAGCTATGTCAGTAGCCAAGGCGCTGCGTGAGCAGGGCATCTCGGTGACTGTCTATCCCGATGCTGCGAAGATGAAGAAGCAGATGGCTCTGGCCAACTCCGAGCATATCCCCTTCGTAGCTATCATAGGCAGCGATGAGCTTGAAAATGATACTGTTACGCTGAAGAATATGACCACCGGCGAACAGCAGACAATTCCCACTGACCGGCTCGCTGAAGCTTTACGATGATGAAACTTCCGGCAGTCATATTAACGTTGATTGTGGCGTGCCTCTGCTTCGGGTGCCGTAGCGGTGAGCATGCTTCTGCCGGCGAACAGGAAGCCGGATCCGGTGCTAAGTATCTGACTGTCACTCCCGACAGTGCATATACGCTCGTGCGCATAGTTAACCCGCAGGACACCTCCCGCCTCTTGGGCAAATACATCTTTATGGCCGATGACTCTGTGGCTCCACCTTCCGATCATGATGGTGCAGTGCTACTCCGTCCGCGCGACCTGAACAATCTGATGGTGTACTCATCCGTGCATGCCTCGGCACTCAAAGAACTTGGTGCCATGGAGGCCATAAAGACCGTGGGTGACGCAAGTTATTTCACCATTCCCGAAATCAAGCAGGGACTTGCCGAAGGACGCATAGCCGACGGAGGAACTCAGCAGGAGCCCGTTAAGGAACGGATACTGAAGGCTCGCCCGGGCCTTATCCTCGTGAGCTATTATAATGGCATGGACCTCTCGGCGCTGCAGCGTCTGGGCATCCCCGTAATCCCTCTGGCTGAATCCTGCGAGGCCTCGCCGCTCGGGAGAGCCGAATGGATAAAACTATTAGGATTAATAGCCGGCAACAGTGCCGGTGCAGACTCTATATATAACTCTGTGTCAGCTGAATACAACGAGCTTAAGAAGCTTGCCTCCGGTGCCGATAAGCGTCCACGGGTACTGACCGAGACGATGTATCAGGGTGTCTGGGCGCTACCCGGCGGCAGGAGTTATGCGGCGAGAATGATAGCCGATGCCGGGGGCGATTATCTCTGGGCTGACGATGCGCGCGAGGGGAGCATAGAGCTTCCGTTTGAGAGTGTGCTGGCGCGTGGCAAGGATGCCGACGTGTGGCTCATACGCAGCTACGGACTTCAACACACCACTAACTGGTTGAAAGGGCTCGATGAACGCTACATGTTGTTTGCCCCCGCCCGCAACTGCAAGGGACTCTGGGGTGCTGACACCTCCGTGCCGGGCTTTTATGAAGAGACACCTTTCCACCCCGACAGGCTGCTGAAAGATTATATACGCATCCTCCACCCCTCGCTTCTCCCTGACTATACACCCCGATATTTCCGTCCCATAGAAAAGTGAAACCCAAGCCATCACCCTCCCTGCCGTTGCGTTTTCTCCTGACAGCCTCAGGGGTGGTGCTGATGTTTCTGCTTTGTCTCTGCACGGGTGCCGTGAGCCTCCCTCTCGCCGATGTCATAGCCTCTCTGCGCGGTGTCGGCGATGAACTCTCCACCACCATCGTCATGCAGGCGCGGCTGCCTATGGCCGTCACCGCCCTCTGCTGCGGCATGGCGCTCTCGGTTGCCGGACTTCTGTTGCAGACCACTTTCCGAAACCCCCTTGCAGGACCATCTATACTCGGCGTAAGCACCGGTGCATCGCTTGGCGTTGCGTTGGTGATGATGGGCGCGGGTAGCATCTTCGGCTACATGGATGGTGCCGGCACACGCATAGCCGTGATTGCCGGAGCTGCCGTGGGTGCATCAGCTGTGATACTGCTGCTACTTGCCTTCTCTCAGGCTGTGAAAAGTGCCGCCATGCTGCTGATAGTCGGTATCATGATAGGTTACCTTGCCGGAGCAGTGGTCTCCTGGCTCAACTTCTTCGCACCTGCTCATGTGGTCAAGGACTTCAGCGTGTGGGGGATGGGAAGCTTCATGGGTGTCACCCTGAGCCAGTTGCCCGGATTTGCCATAAGCTCCGCGGTGCTCTCGTTGCTCACCCTGCTGCTTGTCAAGCCGCTTGACGCGCTGCTGCTCGGTGACCGCTACGCAGCCTCCATGGGCTATAACCCCAAGCGTGTACGCACCTGTCTGCTGCTGCTTTCCGGTGCACTGACAGCGATAGCCACAGCTTATTGCGGCCCGGTAGGCTTCATAGGCCTGGCTGTGCCCCACATTGCCCGACTGCTTTTCGGCACCTCAGCCCACTCCATACTGCTCCCTGCCACACTCCTCTGTGGTGCCCTCACGGGCCTACTCTGCGCGTGGCTCTGCGTCTGCCCCGCTTCGGTGGGAATACTGCCGCTGGGGGCTGTGACGCCGATAGTTGGTGTGCCCGTGATAATCTACGTCATCATTGCCCGCAAACGCCTTAATTACTTCCAATGAGCAACACTCCCTCTCCATTGCTTGAGGCTCGAGGCCTCGTCGTCGGTTATCATCGTGACCGGCCACTGATAGCCGAGGCTGATTTCTCCGTCCGCGGGGGTGAAGTTGTGGCGTTGTTAGGTGGCAACGGGGTAGGTAAATCCACGCTGCTGAAGACCCTCAGCGGCGAATTGAAGCCCTTGGCCGGAAGCGTTACTCTGTCAGGCATAGAGCTTCAGAGTCTTTCCGGAGGCAGAAGAGCTCGGCTGCTGTCAATCGTGGCGACAGATGCCACCATGGCCGGTGCCCTCACCGTTAAACAATTAGTGGCCCTCGGGCGTCATCCCTATACCGGGTGGACAGGTATCCTTTCCGCCACCGACCGCCGCGTAGTGGAGGAGTCCATGCAGGCAGCCGGCATAGCCGGGAAAGCTATGTCAGCCGTGGCTACCCTCAGCGACGGTGAGCGTCAGAAGGCCATGATAGCCCGTGCGCTCGCTCAGGACACAGAGGTGATGCTGCTTGACGAACCTCTTTCCTTCCTCGACCCTGCCGCCCGCATCGAGATTTTCTCCCTGCTGCGTCGTCTCTCTGCCGAGAGGGGTAAGCTTGTGGTGCTTTCCTGCCACGATGTGGCCATGAGTCTGCGCATGGCATCCACTCTCTGGCTACTGACCACCGACCGCCGTCTGGTCTGCGCCACACCTCGCGAGGCTGTGGAGGCAGGGCTGATTGACAAACTTTTTGACTCTCCAAACGTAAAATTCTCACCCGAAATCGGTGACTTTATTTCCAATTCCCATGGATGATATAACACTTAAGCAATTCCTCTTTACGCAGCCCAACGGCGAAGTGTCCGTGCCCTCTGACAAGGACTATCTGCGTCTGGCCAACCGCCTGCTGCACACCTGGCATAACCGTGCGCTGATGCAGGATGCACCCGACGACCTGAAGAAGGTGGTGGTGCTCGGACTGATGGGCTACTACATGGATATCATAGCCGATGCCGGCGTATACCGTTCATTTACTGATGAGTGCAAGCGTCTTTATGGCCACCGTGTGCCGTTTCATGAAGATGCCGACGACTATATAGACTACGAGCTCAACCGTGCCGACGTGGAGTTTGTGGTGTGGTATCAGTTGGCGTTCAACTCTATGGCCCACCGTTTCCTCTCACCCCGTTCACCCAAGCTGCTGCAGCTTGCCGACGCGCTCTACAAGGTGCTTGAGGATGAGTATGATGACATCCCTGCTCCGCAGGATTACAACGCCCTGTTTGATGTGGAGATGCACAACCCCGAAGATGCCGAGACGCTGCATGACCTCAGTCAATGGCTCTTCTGGAAAAACTGGCTGCTGCTTCCCCCTTTCCAGCTCACATTTGCTCAGATTTATTCCGGATGGCTGGAGATACAGCACTCTGCGCCCTCGCCTGCCGAGGCTGCCAAGCAGATTGATGAGGAGAAGCAGACGGCTATGGCACAGCTCCCAACCGGCCCTCTCGCTCTCTACCTGCGTGAATGGCTCAGCCTGATTCTCAACGGCAAAATGCCTGCCCCGCGCCGCAAGAATCAGCAGGAGGAGCCGAAGAATCATCCCTGGTATGACGCTTTCATGGCTGCCACCGGTGGTCGCGACCTCATGTATGTGAAGACTTACGAGGAGCTCAACCGCTTCCTCATTGAAAATCTGGGTTGGGAGAAGGGTGAGGAGCACCTGCCGCAGTTTAAGAACCATGAATATTTCGTGCTGATGGTCACCCCTGAGCGCGGACTGATGATTGCCAAGAATATAGCGCAGTGCGTTATGCTTGCCGACAACCCTTACTACGATGAGGCCCATGCCCGAGACTTCGCCTTCCATCTGCTCTCGCAGCGAGGCGTATGCCCCGGCGATATGCTGCGTCGCCTGCTTGAGCTCAAGGCGATACCCGATGCCCGTTTCCCGGAGACAGAGGACACCGAGCTCGTGGCCCGCGATGCCGACTTCATAGCCCGAGTCTATCTGCAGGAATTCTACCGTGCAGAAGATTGAATTATAGAAATAACCCACTGACAACATTTATCTTACATGCGAAAACTCATTCTTTCATTAGCCGCTCTGCTGGCTTTGCCCCTTGCTGCGCAGACCAGTAAGGAGGAGGTGCTTTCTGACCTCAACCGTACCGGTGGCGTGTATTATGCCTACCCCGGACCTGCTGATAAACTGACTCCTGCGCCGAAAGGTTACCAGCCCGTCTACGTGAGCCACTACGGCCGCCACGGCTCCCGCTACCTCATCTCCGACCGTGACTACACCGGCATACTCAATCAGCTCACTGATGCCCGCGATGCCGGCGCTCTTACCCCTGCCGGTCACCGCCTGCTTGCCAAGCTTGACTCGCTCATGCTGGAAACCTCAGGGCGTGGCGGAGACCTGTCGCCGCTGGGCACACGCCAGCACAAAGGGATAGCCGCCCGCATGGCTGCGCAGTATCCGGAAGTGTTCGGTGCGAAAAATGCCTCTATGACAGCGCGTTCCACCCTGGTGCCCCGCTGCATCCTCTCCATGGCGGCTTTCTGCGAGAGTCTCAAGGAGCAGAACCCCACGCTGCAGATTGACCGCGAAAGCTCTAACCGCTACATGCCCTACCTCTGCTATCATTTCGCAGACCACGGCAAGTTCACCGTGGACGGCAAATGGAAGGAGCAGTACCGCAAGTTTAAAGCAGCTCATACCAATCCCGACCGCCTCGTTGGGGAAATCTTCTCCGACCCCGCCTATGTGGACATGAACATCAACCCCTCTGACTTCATGTGGAGTGTCTACTGGTTGGCCTCAGATGCGCAGAACACCGAGGGCAAGATTGATTTCTACGAATTCTTCACCCCCGACGAGCTCTTCGACCTCTGGCAGAGTTTCAACTATGTGTTCTATGTGAACGACGGCGCCTTTGCAGGCAACGGTACCATGATGACTGACAATGCCCTGCCGCTGATAGCCAACATAATGGAGTCTGCCGACGAGGCTCTGCTTGCGGGCAAACCCACCGCCGACCTGCGTTTCGGGCATGACGGCAACCTCATACCTCTGGCTGCCGCGCTGCACCTCACCGACTGCGACCTCGTGACCGGTAAGCCTGAGGAATTCTTCACCAAGTTTGCCGACTGGAAAGTGGCTCCCATGGCCGGAAATATCCAGATTGTCTTTTTCCGCAATAAGAAGAATCCCGACGACGTGCTTGTGAAATTCCTGCTCAACGAGCATGAGGTAGGCATCCCCGTGGCCACCGACAAATTCCCGTATTACGCCTGGAAGGATGTGCGTCCCTACCTGCAGGGCCTCATTGGCGAGTAAGAAATATTGCAGAAAAAGAAAGAGGTCAGCTCCCGTCTGGGGGCTGACCTCTTAATGTAATTTATATTAAAGCCGCTGTGATCGATCGCCGACCGGGGGCTTTGGTTGGTCTCTCAGTGATAGGGGGGAGAGGGGTTCAGTGTCTAATAGTATTAAATTAAGATGCGTTTTCAAGTATCAGATTAAGATTCTTCTTTTCATGACTAAACCAAATATCAAGACGAATGGATTGGAAACTGTCGTGTAATCGACACGCTCATAATGCTTTAGTCTGAGAGACCGAGGTGTGTTTTTCGTAGCAGAGAGTCTATATTTTTTTACGGCTATGTCTGCTGTGCCGTGCCGCTTAGCGATAGTCGGCGAAGCGGGTCTGGAGGCGCTGGCGAGCGAAGAAGATGCGGCTCTTCACAGTGCCGAGGGGGAGACCCATCTTGTCTGCAATCTCCTGGTACTTGTAGCCGGCCACATGCATGGAGAAGGGGATGCGGTAATCGTCAGAGAATTCATTGATTGCCTCGGTGATTTCCTGCATGGCTATGGAACCGTCGGGAGTGTCAAGACCTGAATCCTGGCATACGTTCAGGTGGTAGAGGTCTTCAGTCTGATCGATCACGGTAGCCTTGCGCACATTCTGACGATAGTTGTTGATGAAGATGTTGCGCATGATGGTGAAGATCCAACCCTTGAAGTTCACGTTGTCCACATACTTAGACTCATTGTCGAGAGCCTTGAGCGTGGTGTCCTGAAGCAGGTCCTGAGCGGCTTCGCGGTTAGTGGTGAGCTGGTAGGCGAAACTAAGAAGGTTACTTTGAAGACCGAGGAGACGATTCATAAATGTACTATTAGCAGACATAGAAGTAGAGTTTTTAGAGTTATTAATTGTTGTTTTATACTGCTAAAACGGTCCGGATTCCATGAATGTTCGGGTGTAATATTTATTTCATATTTTCGCCACAAACACCCCAAACACCTCTCTCCACCTCCCGGTCCCCGTCCCTATAACCTGTAACCCTTAACCCATAACCCCATCCCCCGTAACCGAAAAGAGGCGCCCGAAGTGGACGCCTCTTTTAAAAGTAGGGGAGTTGGATTTACTTAACAATCATCTTCTGTCCGGCTACGATATAGAGACCGGGCTGCAGGCCTTCTATCTCCTGAGCGCTCTGTGTGCGAACTACGTGCACGAGCTTGCCGTCGATGGTGAAAATCTGAGCGTCGCCGTTTACGTAAATCTTGCCGGCGAGGTTCTTGGCACCCTGTTCGCCTGCGAAGATTGCGTCAACGCTGGATACGAGTACCTGCACGGTCTTCTCAACATTGCCCTCGTCGAAATTGAACTGGAAGCTTATGGGCTCTGCCACATCGGGAGCGGTTACGGTAGCAACCAGTGTGAGACCCTTGGCATCAGCCAGACCGGCGGCGAATACGTAGGTGCCGTCGCCCATGGGGTCAGCGTCCTCAGAGTAGCCTTCCATGCCGAGGATAGTGATGTTCACGCGAGCGTTGAGCACGGGAGCGTCATTGTTGTTACCATCGAGCACGGTTACGGTGAGAGTGCGGATAATCTGCTCGAGGCTTACCTGCTCGCTGATAGCAGTCTGCTCAGTGAAGTCGAAAGTGATAGACTGGCTTACGAAGTCGGGATAGCTGATAGTAGCTGTGAGTTCACCCTCGGGGAGAGTCTCAGCACTCCAGTAAGCAGCGAACTTGCCGTTGCCTTCGTTTATTACAGTTTGTTCGTTGCCCTTGTCGTCAGCAATCTTCACGATAGCGTCGTCGAGGGGTTCGAAGGTCATGTCATTGATTACGGTTACGGTGAAAGAGTATTGCACGGGAGCAAGCTTGAAAGCGTAGGATTTCTCAACCTCGTTGGGTCCGTAAGTGAGTTCGTAAGTCTCGGGTGAATAACCCTTGGCAGAAGCTATTACAGTGAATTTACCACCATTGGCAGCATCTCCGGCCCAGACGTAACCCACGAAGTTGCCGTGAGCATCGGGCTTTAACTCTTTGCCGTCGAGAGTAACTTTGGCATCAGCTATGGCTACTTCATCTTCATCGGCTACAGTAGCGGTGAATGAGTAATTGATGGGGTTCATTTCGATGTTGGCAGTGTTCTCGGCTTCGCTTTCGATGTTAACCGAGGTTGTCGCCATGGTGTAGTAGTCAGCATTAGTCATGATGGTGTATTCACCGGATTTGTCAGTGCTGAACTGGAGCTTGTAAGCGCCCTTTGCATCAGTAGTGGTAGCAGCAATGCGAGTGTCGCCATTATAGAGTTGCACTGTAGCTCCGGCTATTGTAGTGTTTTCTGAATCCTTGCGTGTAACGACACCGCTCAGAGTAGTTGGTTCGAAGGGGAGAGCCTCAAACTGCACGAAGATGTTTTCATCTTTGAAGTCAATAACCTTATCTGCTATAGGTTTCATGTTGGGGACCTCGCAGGTAGCCACAACGCTTTCGGCAGCGGCAAGTGCGGGGCAGTCTACATTGCTTATGACATAGGTGAGGGATTCGGCTACAAAATTAGCCTGGCGGAACTGGTCGCCCCATTTCAGAGTAATCTTGGCGTTGGTTACGTATTCGCTGTTTTCGTTGACCACTATTGCAGTGAAGGTCACCTTTTTACCTTTCAGCGTTATTCTGGGGTTGGTTATAGTGTAAACCTCGCCGTATTTGAAGTAATACTGGTTGTATGTGTAAGTGGAGTACACGGGTATATCGCGGTTCTCGTAACCCGGGAATGAGGTCTTAAGAGTGTATCCGTTGGGTGCGAGAGAGCCCTCCACAGTCAGAGAATAGTAATCCTCTTCGCCGGCGCGGATATTTTCGCAACCGGGCACAGGCACCCCGTTTTCGTAGAGCGTAACGGTGCCGTTTGTTAGGTACTCGATGTTGAAGGGGTCATACAGACTGTCGAGGAAACGGAAGCGAATAGTGGAAGAGGTGGGTGAGAGCACTACGTCTTTATTCATGTCAGCCCCTACGGTGAATTCCTCTTTATAGGTGTTGTAGTTGTCGGCGGAGACGGTAAGCGTAACGGTGCTACCCTCCTTTATGTCAGTGAATGAGAAGGTGCCATCTTCCGGAGTTACGGCATTTTCGCAGCCTGTGAGTGTAACGGTTGCTCCTACTATTGCATTTCCGTCGCGGTTCTTGACAGTGCCGCTCACGGTGTAGGTGGGGATTTCTACATCTCCGCCTCCGTCAGCCAGATATGTGTTCTCGTAGTTGTCCACATAAAAGCGGGCGGCATTCAGACCGATCCACATGTCTTCGGGGATTTCAAATTCCACCTTGGTGAAGTCCGTGTTGTTGATGTCGCCATAGCCACCGGTTGAGGGGCTGAGCTCCTTGATTATGTCGCCAAGCTCAAAGGTGGTGTCGCCGGTCTTGGTCATGCCGCGCAGGATGATGTGGCAGTTGGTGTTGGTGAGAATGGCAGGGCTTTGAGCCTTGAACATAAATGACACTGTGCCCTTCTTAGCGTAAGTGATGATGTAAGAGGTGGCCGAGGCGCTGTCAAGGCTTGCAGAAGAGGTCCAAACCAGGCCTGTGGTGCCATCTACACAGTTGGAGGCGGTAGAGAATGCCCAGGCGCTACCGAGAGTGTACCAACCTTGGGGCCAGTTGGGATTGCTCCTCATGTCGGTGTTATAGATATTGGCCGGCATAGCGTTCCAATTCTCTGTGTCGGTCACAGAGGTTTCTGCTTTACTTGTCAGAGAGAAGACTGACATCAGTATCGCAGCAAACAAATAGGATAATTTTCGCATAGAATGTGATTTTAGTGAAACACTGAGATTTATATATAAATTAACCGGTAGCAAAGGTAGCTAAAAATTTTCTTAATACAAAATTAATTTATCAATTCAGGTTTCCTGTTTACTAAAACCTATAATTCAGCGATGAGAGTCAGAGTGAGCGGGGGAATACCCGCGGCGAGCAGGGTGGCGCGGTCGCGTCGGAGGTTCTCAAGCAGTTCGTGTCGGTCGGTCATGGCGGCCATGCGTTTGTAGCAGGCGGCTGCTTCGGTTATCTTTTCTTCAGCGAGCAGCACGTGGCCGTAATTCAGGTGGTCAGAGGCTGTAGCGTCCTCGCGGGCGGTGATGGCCTCGTAGCGTGCGTGGCTCTTGTCGTAGTTGCCGAGCAGAAATTCACACCATGCGGCTCCGCGGGTGGCGCTTCCGGAGTCGGGGTCGAGATAGTCCACCTTATAATAGCTCTTCAGCGCATCGGCGGGCATGCCGGCTTCAAGCAGGCTGTGGGCTTTCAGTAGCTCAAGACGCAGATTGTCAGGCTCTTTCTCCAGCGCGCGGGAATAGTAAGTGGCGGCCTGAGCATATTGGCCCGTGGCACGCAGGCAGTAAGCTATACGCTTCAGCAGCCACTTCGAGGGCTCGCACATCAGCTCCGCCTGGCGGTAAGCCTCCAGTGCATCGGCCACATTGCCTGATTTCTCAAGGCAGTAGCCCTGCTTCTCAGCGTCGGCGGAGTCCGCTATAGCCTGCTCGGCGAGGCGACCATAGAGGGGCGCTGCATCGCTCCAGTAGCGGTTGGTGAAGTAGAAATCAGCCATGAGGCGCAGCATTTCGCTGTCGGTGGCCGCACCGGCGAATAGAGGGTGATCAGGCACGGTGAAGGGCCGGGAGAAGGGGTCGAAAAATTCGCTGCGCCCCTCCCACAGACGGTGGAAGCGGAAGAGGTCCTTGAGGTAGATGGTCATCTCCGATTCGCGGGTGCTGCGTAGAGTCTCTGAGAGGGTGGCGCGCTGCTCCTCGCTGAGGGCTGCAAACTGGCTCTGCATCTGGCTTGACATCAGGTCGGCCTGAGCTTTCGGCATACGCGACAGGGAGAAGGCGAGCGAGAATTTGTCGGAGGAGCAGAAGAGGGGTATGTCAAGCATAATCTCGGCAAGTCCAGCCGGTGCGTCTTTTAATGCGCTGTGCACCATGCTGTTGTGCATGGAGAAGGGGAGGAACCAGTTAGGCAGGTCGCGGAAGAAAGCGAAATTCTTCATGCCGGCAAAGGCCCCCATAAACACGTCGGCACCCTGCATCTGCATCTCGCTAAACTCGCGAAGCTTCTCGCCGGCACCACTTTTCTCAATCATCTCCATCCACTCGGGGTTCTCCTCCATGGAGGTGAGCTCGTCGGGGTTGGCAGAGCGCAGACGCTTCTCGATTTCGGGTTTGAGCTTGATGATGTCGGGTATGATTTCGTCGCGCAGCTTGCGGTTCACACGGTCGGTGTCGCGGGTGCGGAGCATGGCGGTCACCAGGGCGCAGAGCAGGGAGTTGAAGCCCTCGCGTTCGGCTATGGCCTGACTGATAGCGCGTATCTCGGGGTTGTCGGCAGAGCGCCGGGGGTGTCGGGCTATGATGAGCACAGCGCCTATGAGCGCGCGGGCGGTGAGCATGGCGTGGCGGTCGCGTTCCACCACCTGCAGCAGCATCAGGAGTTTGGCAGCGTCGAAATACTCCATGCTGCTGAGCGTCAGGGCACTAATCAGCGATGCGGCTGCTTGCAGATAGGCCGGTTCATCGTCGAAACCATCGGTCAGAAAGTTGTGAATCTCCGAGGCTTCGCGGCGCGAGAGACACTGGTTCACCCACACGGAGTAGAAGAGCCGGGAGATAGCCTCGTCCAGACGCGCGTGTAGGGCTTCGTCGAAAGTGTCGGTGAGGTCGGCCAGCGAGAGCTGCGGGAGCAGATTGCGTATGTCCGCCAGGTTTGCCGAGAGGGTGGGTGTGCTGCTCATGCGGGCTATGCGCAGACGCGAATAATAGAGCGCCGATGAGGTCTCCATCTCGCTGTCACGACGCAGAGAGTCTGCCACACAGTAGAGCATTTCGCGCACAGCTGCGAGCTGATCGCTGCGCGAGGGGTCGGGCACGCCGGTTGCAAAAAAGTGGAGGAGCTGAGTGTAGATGGTGGATGCTTCGCGCAGACGGTCGGTCATGTCGGGCGAAAGCTTCTGATTCTCAAGCTCGTGGATGCTCTCGTTCAGGCGGTAGTCATCAAGCATGCGGGTGATGACGCTGTATTTGGTGTTATGTGAGGAAGTAGTCATGAGGATTAATTTTCACGCGAAGATACAAAGATTGCGCCAGTTATCCTAAATTTTAGTAAATTTGCAGCCGAAACTTAATACTACACATATATATTATGGTAATACAACGTTGGCAAACCCTCCTGCTGCTCGTGGCGGCAGTTATGATGGGTCTCTTTTCATTTTGCTCTCTGGGGCAGATACAGGGTGCTGAGCTCACAGTCAATTACACTGCGCTGGGCATGACTGTGGTGGGTGACGGAGCCACTTACATGTCCACCTACTACCTGTTTGTCATCTCAATTCTGAGCATGCTTCTGGCCCTGATAGCCATCTTCCGCTTCAAGGCTCCGAAGGTGCAGCGCAAAATCTGCCGCATCAACCTGCTGCTGGTGGCAGCTACGATAGTGACCGCGTGGCTCACCGAGCGCTATGCCGAGGTGCCGGGCGCTACCGAGGGGATAGGCTGGAGCTCCATAGTGATAGCCCCCTTTGTGGCTCTCGTAGCCCTGATCTGCGCCATCCGTTGCATCAGCTCCGACATACGCAAACTTTCGGGCTACGAGCGCCTGCGCTAATCAGCGGGCAAGCCTGAGGGCACACCATCCGTCGCGCACTTTCTTTTCGGCCACACGCAGACCGTAGGGGAGTGCGCGAGCCTCTATCAGGGGCACATCCTGCTCATAGAAACCGCTCAGCAGCATCTGCGCCTGCGGCTTCATGTTGGCTTCGTAAAGGTCAAAGTCGGCCAGGATGATGTTGCGATTGATGTTGGCAATCAGAAGGTCAGCCTTGGGGCACGCGGCCAGGGCACTTGCGTCGCCGAGAATCAGGTTGATACCCTCGGTGGCGTTGAGCTTCACATTCTCGCCGGCGTTTTCGCAGGCACCGGGGTCAATCTCAATGGCGCTTGCGCCGGCCGCTCCGCGCATGATGGCGAGTATGGAGAGTATGCCTGTGCCGGTGCCCATGTCGGTCACTTGCAGGCCGCTGAGGTCCAGGTCAAGCAGATACTCAAGCATGAGCGAAGTGGTGGCGTGGTGGCCGGTGCCGAATGCCATTTTGGGGTCGATTACAATATCGTAAGTGGCGCTGGGCACATCCTTGTGGAAGGTGGAGTGAATCACGCAGCGGTCAGCCACCACTATGGGCTGGAAGTAATTCTTCTCCCACTCCTCGTTCCAGTCCTGCCCCTCCACGCGGGTTACAGTTTCGGAGAGCTTCACCTCCATGGGGAAATCGGCGAGGATGGCAGCCAGAGCCTCGGCATCAAAGAGGTCGGCGTTAATGTAGGCTGTGAGGCCTGATTCGTCGGTCACGAACGACTCGTAGCCGACATCAGCGAGAAAGGCCGCCAGCAGGTCGCAGGCAGCCTCTGAGCAGGGTGTTATGTCTACCCTGACTTCTTGGTAATCAGTCATTTCTTTTTACGACGAAATATTGAGAAAACATTCTTGACGGTTCTGAAAGCCGAGTAGCCCAGCAGGGCGTAGTCGGCATAACCCAACCCTTTCATAATCAGCGATATGGCCGAGCCTCCGAGCAGACTCTTATTCTTGCCTGAGGAGCCGAAGGGTGTGGAGTTGACTGTCTTCTTCACGTTGGCGAAGAACTTGTCTTTGCTGTACTCACGTTGCAGCGATTTCAGTACAATCTGATATCGGAGCTGGTCTATGGAGTAGCCGCGGAAGTGGGGCGCGTCAGTCATTTCAGCCGGCGCAGGGATATTCTGATGCTTATGAGTCATGGCCGGTGGGGGTTTGAGGGTTAATGAAAAGCTTCGTGAGCAAACGCGAGATGGGATTGATAATCAAGTGTTTGCGCAGAAAGTAGATGAGCAGCAGGACCACGAGCACCGAGCCTGCGGTGGCGGTGTAAGCGAGGGCCGGACACATTATTTCCTTGAAGAGATCGGCCGCGGCAAAGGCGAGAAGCAGCATGATGAAGCAGATGCAGAGCACTGCTATCAGCCCCATAGTGATTCCGGAGATAAGCAGCGTAAGCTTCTCGGCAGCAGTGAGTTTGGCTATGTCCACCTGAAGCATCACGTAGCGCTTGCCCTCGTCAATAGTCTGCTTGAAAAGTTGAGTAAAATCGCTCATACAGATTAAGATTGTGTTTAATTATTAATATTTCCGAGGCCGGAGGAAGTATATGCGAAAAAGGGAAAGCTGAGCGTCCGGCTACATGCGCGGATGTCGTGCCTTCCCAGTATTTGCATAGAGCTGTGTCCACCCTGAAGAGGGGAGCGGGCTCTTACTTTTCGATAGTGCCTGCGAGCTCTGACACGAGCTGGTCTACCTCAGAGTCGCTGATTTTGATGCCTTTCTTGCGAATGATTGAAGCGATGCGGCTACGCATGTCCTCACCCTTTTCGGGAGCGAAGAGCATGGCAGCGGCGCAACCTACTATGGCACCGCCCAGAAAGGCGTAAAGAATATTAAGATTTTTCATTGTGCTTTGATTTTATTGTGAGTGAGTGATTTGTCTGTTAAGAGGTGTGAGGGGAGAGTGATTAGATGCTTTCGTTGAGCTGATCCTCGATTTCCTCCACGAGTTCTTCCATCTTGTTCTTTTTCAGGCAGATACCCTTTTTCTTCAGGCAGTCGGCTATCTTTGAGCGGGCGTCAGAACCCTTTTCGGGAGCAAAGAGAAGACCTACTGCGGCGCCGGCGATTGCGCCACCGATTACTGCGCTGATTACATGAATTGCTTTCATAATTGTGTGTGTTTTTATAATGGTTATACTTTAATTTCTATTCTTAGTACACTATGTAAACGAGTAGCGCGTGAAAAAGTTTCCAAAGATAGAGATTTTTTTCGGCTTCGGCAAGAGCCGGGCTAAAATTAGGCTAAAAATAATTAATAATAGGTAAACCGACGCGCGGAGTTAGCGGCTATGTCGGTGAAATTTACTACCTTTGTAAGTTTAATTCGATGATGTAATGAATCCAATCAAGGACAATATAATAGTAAAAGGCGCGCGCGTCAACAACCTCAAGGGCATAGATGTGGAGGTGCCCCGCGGCAAGTTTGTGGTGATCACCGGAGTCAGCGGCTCGGGTAAGTCATCGCTTGCCTTCGACACCCTCTACGCCGAGGGGCAACGCCGCTACGTGGAGAGTCTGTCGGCCTACGCCCGTCAGTTTCTCGGACGCATGAACAAGCCGGAGTGTGATTTCATCAAGGGGCTCCCCCCCGCCATAGCCATAGAGCAGAAGGTCAACACCCGCAACCCGCGCTCCACAGTGGGCACTGCCACAGAGATTTACGACTACCTGCGCATGCTCTTCGCCCGCGTGGGCAAGACCATCTCCCCCGTGAGCGGCTGCGAGGTGAAGAAGCACTCCACCGACACGATAGTAGACGAGGTGCTTAGTCTGCCTGAGGGTACCCGCATAGCCATTCTCGCCCCCCTCGTGGTGCCTGAAGGACGCGAGATAGCCCAGCAGCTCGATGTCTACCGGAAGGAGGGCTACTCCCGCCTCATGCACAAGGATGAATTCGTGGAGATTGAGGAGGCTGAGAACCAGATAAAGCCCTCACAAACAGCCGAATGGCGCCTGCTCATAGACCGCATGAGCGTCTCTGCCGAACGCGATGAACGCGCTCGTCTGGCTGAATCGCTGGAGACGGCCTGGTTTGAGGGGCGCGGCGAGTGTGTGGTGAAAGCCTGGCAGGAGGGGGAGGTGCATGACTACGCCTACTCCAACCGCTTCACGGCTGACGGCATAGACTTCCGCGAGCCTAACGACCTGATGTTCAACTTCAACAACCCCTACGGCGCCTGCCCCACCTGCGAGGGCTTCGGGCGCGTCATTGGCATCAACGAGGACCTCGTGATTCCGGACAAGACGCTCTCCGTCTATCAGGACGCCATACAGTGCTTTCGCGGCGACAAGATGGGGGAGTGGAAGCAGCATCTCATAAAGGTGGCTTCGCAGTATAATTTCCCCATCCACAAACCCTACGCTGACCTGAGCGAGTCGGAGCGCGACTTCCTCTGGCACGGACGCGGCTACGCATGGCCCGGCATTGACGGCTTCTTTAAGTTCGTGGACAAGAATCAATACAAGATACAGTATCGTGTGCTCAAGGCGCGCTATCGTGGCCGCACCACCTGCCCCGACTGCCACGGCTCCCGCCTGCATAAGGATGTGGAGTATGTGAAGGTAGGTGGCCGCTCCATCACGGAGCTCGTGAAGATGCCCGTGAGCCGTCTGCGCGATTTCGTGGCCGAGCTGGAGCTCCCGGGCACCGATGCCAAGATAGCCGAACGCCTGCTCACAGAGCTGCGTAACCGCCTCGGTTTCCTCTGCGACGTGGGGTTGGGTTACCTCACTCTTGACCGCATGAGCAGCACCCTCTCCGGTGGTGAGAGCCAGCGCATCAACCTCGCTACCTCGCTGGGCAGCAGCCTCGTAGGCTCCCTTTATATACTCGACGAACCCTCCATAGGCCTCCATTCGCGTGACACTGACCGCCTCATCGGGGTGCTTCGCCATCTGCAGCGCCTGGGCAACACCGTGGTGGTCGTGGAACATGACGAGGACATAATGCGCAGCGCCGACTATCTTATCGACATAGGCCCTCTCGCCGGTCGCGAGGGGGGTGAGCTCGTCTACGCCGGTGAGCTCAGCCAGGCTCTTGACCCCGCCACTCTGGCTCCACAATCGTTTACTATCGACTATCTGCAGGGGCGCCGCGTAATAGAATATTCGCAGCGCCGCCTCCCCTGGAAGAAGTTCATAGAGGTGAAGGGGGCCCGCGAGAATAATCTTAAGGATATAGACGTCAAGTTCCCGCTTGGAGTGCTCTCGGTGGTGACCGGTGTGAGCGGTTCCGGCAAGTCCACACTGGTGCGTGAGGTGCTCTACAAGGCTCTTGTGCGCCACCTGGGGGAGCCCGGCGACATGCCCGGCACTCACAAGGGGCTCGGCGGTGACCTCAATGCCATCAGCCGCGTGGAGTTTGTAGACCAGAACCCCATAGGCACCTCCTCACGCTCCAATCCCGCCACCTATCTAAAGGCCTACGACGAGATTCGCCGCCTATTCGCCGAGACTCAGGCTGCCAAGCAGATGGGCTTTACGCCGGCTTACTTCTCCTTTAATGCCGAGGGCGGACGCTGCGAGCATTGCCACGGCGAGGGCACCGTCACTATTCCCATGCAGTTTATGGCCGACATCACCATCCCCTGCGAAGAATGCGGAGGCACACGCTTCAAGAAGGATGTGCTCGACATCACGTTTGCCGGTGTTAATATCTCGCAGGTGCTCGACATGACTGTGAATCAGGCTATTGAGTTCTTCTCGGCCGAGGGGAGCGCCGGCGCCAAGCGAGTTGTGCGCAAGCTGCAACCGCTGGCAGACGTGGGCCTGGGCTACGTCAAGCTCGGACAGCCATCCTCCTCACTCTCCGGCGGCGAGAGCCAGCGCGTGAAGCTCGCATGGTTCCTCTCGCAGGAGAAAGCAGAGCCCACCATGTTCATCTTCGACGAACCCACCACCGGCCTGCATTTCAACGATATAGCCACACTCATGAAGTCGCTGCGCAGCCTCGTGGATAAGGGGCACACCGTGCTGATTATTGAGCACAACCTCGACGTAATCAAGTGTGCCGACCACGTGATAGACATAGGCCCCGAGGGTGGCGACCGCGGAGGACAAGTAGTGGCCACCGGCACCCCCGAGCAGATTGCCGCCTGCCCCGAATCGTTCACCGGCAAGTATCTGGCCGACAAACTGATAAAGAAATGAGAACAGCTCTGACTATCAGCCTCCTCTGCCTGCTCTTCAGCGCCTGCAAGCAGACCGAGCAGCAGGCGGACACCAGTCGTGCCGGGGAGCTCTATCGCGACCTGTGCGCCACCTACCGCGCCTACACCGACAGCATGGCCCATGCCACCGACACCACCGGCACCGCCGAGCGCCTGGAGCAGGGGCTTGACGACGCCCTCCTGCGTGTCTACAAACGCTTCCCGCCCGATTACGACCAGTATCTCTCCCCCTCGCAGAATGACACGCTTTGGCAGCTAACCGAGCGCTACATGAAGCAGCGCGCCCTGCGCCTGGGGGGCAAAAGGCAACATGCCGACACCATTCCTGCTGACACAATGCGGCTGCATGAGTGATTTTCTGCGGTGCTAAACGCCTGACTCATAGGGAGCTGAATAAAAAGTTTAAAAAAGTTTTGGCAGTTTCGGCCAAAATGCTTAACTTTGCTGTCGCAAAAGGGAACCGAGCGAGGTTCGCTACTGCAAAATTGATGGTCTCATGTCCGAGTGGTTAGGTACCGGTCTGCAAAACCGTTCACACCAGTTCGAATCTGGTTGAGACCTCCAACATCAATCCCCAAATCATACTCCAATAATTTGCAAGGGTGCGCCGGCGTGAGTCTCCGCACCTTTTGTGTGTTTGTATGCCTCAGTCGGGTCTGCCTGCCGCTGATGAGTTGTATATGTTGCGGTCGGGGATATCTGCTTGTTTTGAGTTGTAGATGTCACGGATGATTTCCCCGAGGGAAAGTGTTTCATGTCGGGACACACCAGTGTGGTCTAACTAACAATCATTCAGTGAGTTACGAGAATTTGCAAGTGTTTCACGATTTATAGAGGGGGGTAGGGTTATTTTGTGAAACACCCCGAAAATAGCCCATTTTTAGAGTTAATATACTGATATATAGCCTATTACAAGTGTTTCATGGTGTTTCAAAGTGTTTCATCTCCACCTTTTTGTGAAACACCCCCTTTTTAGGTCTTAGGTGTTAGGTTTTAGAGCCAGGGCTACAGTGAGGTCAAAGAAGTAGGATTTATCTATAAGAGCAAACGCCTGGAGAGGAGGATTCCATCCTCCGACCACCA
>JAAVFJ010000015.1 GCA_014800845.1 Bacteroidales bacterium
AATGACACAACCGATAAATGACCCCCGCAACCAGTTTTTGGAAATTGTACCCCAAAAATGTACCCCAGACGGGTTAAATAATGTTAATTCGCTAATTATCAGCGTTATTGACTAATCGAATGGGAGTAACCCGCTGTTGCTATGGAACTACCACAGGATCCGATTATGCTTATGAGCGTAATCAACATGAAGCTGAGAGACAATTATGCGTCGCTCGATGCCTTGTGCGACGACTTGAATCTCAATAAATCCGAGCTGCTGAGCAAACTCTCCGGTGCCGGTTTCGACTATTTGCCTGAGGCCAATCAGTTTCGCTAAGCGTGCTGACGAGCCTCGGAGAGTGCTTGGATTTTAAGCATTCTCACAACTAAGCCTCAAGGGGTGGAAGAGCGTCATGGCCTTCTGCCTCTTGAGTCATTTTTCCTCTTCGTTGGAGCTATGAAAGTCGGGGAGAAAGGGGTTTTTAACGGTTGTTAGCATACTAAAACGGGGATCGCGCGTTATTATAAATGAAAATTATGAACTTTTAGGTGCAAAGATTTTCATAAGCTGATTATTTTAGCTAACTTTGCACATTATTTTGCACAGCTATATATGAGACAACTAAAGATATCCAAGTCAATAACCAATCGCGAAAGCGCATCGCTTGACAAGTATCTCCAGGAGATTGGTCGTGAGGAACTCATCTCAGTGAGCGAGGAAGTGGAGCTGGCTCGCCGCATCAAAGAGGGTGACCGGGCAGCTCTTGAGAAACTGACTAAAGCCAATCTGCGATTTGTGGTGTCTGTAGCCAAGCAGTACCAGAACCAGGGTCTGTCGCTTCCGGATCTTATTAACGAAGGCAATCTCGGCCTGATTCGTGCTGCGCAGAAATTTGATGAAACCCGTGGTTTCAAATTCATCTCTTACGCCGTGTGGTGGATTCGCCAGAGTATTCTCCAGGCACTCGCGGAGCAGAGCCGCATAGTGCGTCTGCCCCTCAACCAAGTGGGCTCACTTAACAAAATCAGCAAAGAGCTCTCAAAGTTTGAGCAGGAGAACGAGCGTCGCCCCTCGCCCGAGGAATTGGCTGAACGCCTCGATGTGCCTGTCGACAAGATTGCCGACACACTCAAAGTGTCAGGCCGCTCAATCTCAGTAGACGCGCCCTTCGTGGACGGCGAAGACAACTCTCTGCTTGACGTGCTCCCCAACGATGACAGCCCCATGGCTGACTCCACACTCAATCAGGAATCACTCTCAAAAGAGGTGGACCGCGCCCTGCGTCAGCTCCTCGATCGTGAGCGCGAAATCCTCAAGATGTTCTTCGGCATCGGTTGTCAGGAGATGACCCTTGAAGAGATCGGTGCGAAGTTTGACCTCACCCGCGAACGCGTGCGTCAGATTAAGGAGAAAGCTATCCGCCGCCTCAAAGGCCAGAAGAGCAAACTCCTCAAGAGCTATTTGGGCAATTAACCCAAAGGCCGGCAACAAAAAGTATTAAAGAACCTCAGACAAGTAACCCGCACAAGGTCTGCTCGGCTGAGGTCCTTTTGTTTATAGAAGAATTTATGCGTAAGATATTAACCGGTATCCTCATGTGCAGCGTGGCCCTGATCAGTTCAGCGGCAGAGCTGACAGATTCTGTAAAAACAAATGAGAGCGTGATTCAGCAAAGTGGCGACGACACACTGCTGGGTAATCGCGGTCGTTCACTGATAGGCTCGCATTTCACCTGGGGTGCCGACGTAGGTTCATCGGTAGACCTTAGCGGCTCCGACATGACCACCTTCGATATTGACGCATATTTCGGCTATAAAGGCTCACTCATTCGCACTGCAGCCGTGGGCGCCGGCGTGCACAAAGCCTTTGGCAACTCCTACACATTCATCCCCGTTTACGCCCTGCTGCGCACCTCCTTCAGAAGCGAACCGTCGCTGCTCTTCTTCGAACTGAAAGGTGGCTACTCCTTTAACACGCTGGCCGACAGCGGCTCCGCCGGTGGTGCCTACGGCTCCTTAGGCGTAGGCTTCAACCTGGCCATGTCAAAAAAACTGCAGAGCCACATAGTCCTCTCCTACGGCTTCTTCACACTGCGCCACGCCTCCGAACTCGCCATCCCCTACGTAGGCGACAATATCTCCTACGCCATCCTCCACTTCGGCGTAAACTTCTAATCAGCCCTGAGCTTTTAGGCCTTAGGTTTTAGAGCTAACGCACGGAGAGGAGGATTCCATCCTCCGACCAACCAACAGATGTTAAGTTTTAGGATAAACGCCAGGAGAGGAAGTTCCCACCAGCAATGTTAACTTATCCTCCGTTTAGCGGCAACCGCAAGAGCCCGAAGGGTACGCCATTGTGGTTAACCCCTGAGGAAGTCTAATGCAGTTAAAATAAGCCAATGCAAAGTTAATCAGCAAGTCGCTTCGGAGAAGTGATCTGTATGATACCTCCGCACAAGCGCGTAAAAAACGTGTTCCACTTCTAAATATAGATAAGTATCACCTCCTGAATCTATATTCTTGTTAGCGTCTTGAAAAGTAACTACGCCTGACCTGATCAATAATTCTTGACATGTACTTACAAAAAAGGGAGGGTACATCAAGACTCCAATGTACCCTCCTATATATATTTTACTAAAGTTTACAGGGAGTAGAAGCGGGTGAAGCCGGCTACTATGTATTCGTGGTCTTGGCAGGAGGCGGTTTCACGGGCTGAGTGCATGGCCCAGATGGGCGCGCCCATGTCTACGCCGCGCAGGGGGAGCTGGCCGGTCAGGATGTTGCCGAGCGTAGAGCCGCCGGCCACGTCTGAGTGGTTTACGAAGTATTGGCAGGGCACATCGGCCTCTTCGCAGATTGCGCGGAACACGGCTGCGCTCTCGGCGTCGGTCATGTATTTGCAGTTTGCATTGATTTTTATTGCCGGACCCTGGCCCATCAGTGCGTGGTTGGTGGGGTCATACTTGCTGTTGTAGTTGGGATGCCAAGCGTGGGCGTTGTCAGCAGAAATCATAAATGACTGAGCCACTGAGCGCGAGAGCATCACGGGGTTGCCGTTGGTGAGGCGGAGCAGTATTTCGGCCAGTATTGGTGAGCCGGCACCCTGCTTTGTTCCCGAGCCGGTCTCTTCGTTGTCAAAGACAGCCATTACGCGTGTGGCTTCGGTGTCTATGTCGGCGGTGTCGAGCAGTGCGCGGAGCGATGCGAAGGCCATTGAGAGGTCGTCGATGCGTGCGCTCTGATAGAGGTCGCCGGTGAGGCCGGTGCGGCCTGCGGGCTCCACGGGGTAGAGGCAGAGCTCGTAGTCAAGTATGTCTTCAGTGTCAATCTGCAGTTGCTTGGCTATCATGGAGCGGATTATGCCACCCTCCTTGTCGAAGTTGTCGAGCTCCTCATCGGTGAATGTGCCGAGCACGGGGAGCATATCAGACTGAGCGCTAAGGGGGTTACCCTCGTTGACTGCGCGGTTGAAGTGGATGGCGAGGTGGGGGATAGTGGCCACGGGGCGACGGAAGTCTATGCTTACCAGCTCGGGGGTGAGGGGGCTTTCGCCACGCAGGGCCACTCGGCCTGAGATGGAGAGCGGGCGGTCAAACCATGTGTACATGATGCCGCCGCCATATTTCTCAACATTGAGCTTCACGAGTCCACCCTCGCATTTGATTTCGCAGTTGGGTTTGAGCTTGAAGCAGGGGGAGTCGGAGTGTGAGGAGATGATGTGGAAGGGGAGGGGAGCCGTTCCGTTGCCCTGAATGAAGGCAAAGATTGCGGTGCCGTTCTGCTTCACGTAGTGGCGGCAGCCGGGCAGGATTTGCCAGTCTTGGCTCATGGAGAGCTCGGTGAAGCCGGCGTTCTTGAGTTCGGTTTCTATGGTGTTGATGGCCAGAACGTTGCAGGTAGATTCGTCGAGCCATTCCAGGAGTTGGTCAATCATGTCGTAGTCAGGTTTATTGGAAGTGAAGGTGATTAAGCGGACGCATTACATTGGTGAGAGTCTGAGCCCAGTAGGCGGCAAAATTCTCGCGACACTCGGCTATGGCGGCCTCGGTCAGCGCCCCCTCGGAGTCGCGCACCGGGGTCAGGAAGTTTGCCAGATCCTGATAGATGTCGGCAAGCCCCTCGGAGATGCTTGCGGCTATGGGTGTGTCGGAGTATTTCATGTCCTCTTCAAAGGTTTCGAGATAGGTGTCATCCTCGCCGAGCAGCGTGGCTATGGAGGCGCGTATCTGCTCGTAGTGGCTCTCCTCCACATAGGTGCCGAGCGGTTCAAACTCCTCAAGCTGGGAGGCTGTGTCGGGGCGCACGTCGCTCATAGTGATGTAGAGTCGGGGGAGCAGACGGAGCATGTTGTCGATAAACTCCTCGCGTTCAAGCTCTTGCGCTTGCTCGAGGGTACCGCAATATTCTGTGGCCAAGCCTATGAAGGTCAGGGCGTTTCTGTTAATCTTGTTGTCGTCCATAGAGATTGTGTTTTGAGATATAGGAGTCTACGCCCTCGGGGAGCAGATTGTTCACGAGCAGACCTTCTTGCAGCCGTTCGCGCAGCGCGGTCGAGGCCAAGTCAGTGGTAGGGGCATCGGCAAGAAAACGGACGCCGGGTGGGAGCGTAGCGGGGTCTATTTCGTAGCCCGGACGGGGATAAATCAGCAGCTCGAACTCCGAGAGAATCTTATCATGGTCGCGCCACTTGCTGAATATGAGCCAGTTGTCGGAGCCAATCAGCAGCGTGAACCTGTCGTGGGGAAAGGTGCGTCGCAGGGCGCAGAGCGTGTGGTAAGTGAAATGAGGCGCAGGGAGCTTGTCCTCAAAATCAGAAGCCTCGGCCTCGGGGATGTTGCTGAGCGCCAGCTGACACATGGCCAGTCGGTCGGCAAAGGGGGCAGAGGTGGCGAGAGGCTTGAGGGGATTGTGGGGGGTGACGAGCAGAAGCAGCCGGTCTATGCCCGCGACATTACTCACCACGTAGCGGGCGAGGGCCTGATGGCCTATGTGCACGGGGTCAAAGGAACCGCTGTAGACCGCTACATTCATGGTCCTACTCGCTGATAAACCGGAGGATAGCCTTGCGCACCTGCTCCACAGCTGTGGCGAGGTCATCGTTGACAACTACCATATCATAATGGGGGGCAAAGGAGATTTCATATTCGGCTTTGGCCAGACGTCGCTGTATCACCTCCTCGCTGTCGGTGGCGCGAGAGTGGAGGCGCTCGCTGAGGGTCTCGAGGCTTGGGGGCATGATAAATATGGCCAGCGCTCGGTCGGCGTAGCGCTTCTTTACGTTGACGCCACCCTTCACGTCTATGTCCATTATGAGGTTGCGGCCGCTGCCGGTGACGCGCTCCACCTCAGAGGCGAGCGTGCCGTAGTGAGTGCCGGCATACACCTCTTCCCACTCCACGAAGTCGCCGGCGTCAATGCGTCGCAGAAACTCCTCGTCGGTTATGAAGTAATAGTCCTTGCCGTGCTGCTCCTGTCCGCGGGGTTTGCGGCTTGTGGCAGACACGGAGAAGCCGAGACGCAGCGCCTCATCGTCAATAATCTGCTTGATTATAGTGCTTTTGCCGGAGCCGGAGGGGGCTGAGAGTACGATGATTTTTCCTTGCATATTCGGGTTTAGAGCGGTTCTTGAGACCGTGGTTTATAAGACATTGAGCACCTGCTCCTTAATCTGTTCGAGCTCATCCTTCATGCGCACCACTATGCGCTGCATGTCGGCGTTGTTGCTCTTGGAGCCGAGTGTATTGATTTCGCGTCCCATCTCCTGAGCTATGAAGCCGAGCTTTTTGCCCTGGCCGGGGGTGGGAAGCGACAGAGTTTCAGCGAAGTAGGAGAGGTGAGAGCGGAGGCGGATTTTCTCCTCGGTGACATCGAGCTTCTCAATGTAGAAGATGAGCTCCTGCTCCAGGCGTCCGCGGTCCACATCCACTCCCTCGAGGCGCGAGAGATTCTCCTCCAGGCGTTCGCGAATCTTCTTGACGCGGTCCTGCTCAAAGGGCTCCACCTCGGTGAGCAGAGCCGCTATGGCATCGAGTTTGGTGCGGAAAAAAGCCTCAAGCTTGGCCCCCTCGCGGGTGCGGAAATCTGTGAGGGCTTTCGCTGCCTCGGCCGTAGCCGTCATCAGGGCCACGATCTGAGAGTCATCGGGGTCCGGGGTCTGCTGCTTGAGAGCGTCGGGCAGACGCAGCAGGGTGGCATACCAGTCCGCGGGCTGCTCTATGCCGAGCTGCCGGGCCATCTCCTCAATCTGAGCCTTGTAGGAGCTCAGGGCCTCGATATTGATACAAGCCGGAGCTGCGGAAGCTATATCCTCAGTGAGCACGATGGCATCGACCTTGCCTCGCTGCAGCTCCTGACCTATCAGGCTGCGCACATTGAGGTCAGCCTCGCGGAAAGTGCCCGGGAGGCGTAGCGACATATCGAGTTGCTTACTGTTGAGAGATTTGATTTCCACGGTAATCTTAAGGCTGGGAGTCGTGGCGACACCTTTGCCAAAACCGGTCATTGATAGTATCATGCGGACAAACTGTTGTGGTTTTCTGCCGGAACCTGCGGGGTGATTATGCCGGAGAGAGCCCCTGATTCCGATGGTAAATTAGAAGTATTCAAGGTGTGGGTGCGTGCCACCCGAGTGCAAAATTAATAAATCTTTGCGGTAGCTGATAATTTTTCCTCAAAAAAATTTAAAATCCCGGTTGCAAAACAGCCGGTTTTACTCCTTTTTCGCACGAAATCAACGCAAAGATGCCCTTAATTCTCCCGCCGATACTTCGGGATGCATCTCGAAATCGCTCTCTCAGTGCTAAAATCATTTAAAAATAAACTGACTCTAAAGAAATTTTTGTACCTTTGTGGTTATTATAGTACGCAACCAATATAACCCGAACAGATAATGAGCAATAACGATTTACTGAAATCAGTAATGGAGAAGGCCGAGAAGTGGCTCTCTCCCAAGTATGATGAAAAGACTCGCGCTGAGGTCAAGGCTATGATGGAGGCCGAGGACAAGACCCCTCTGATCGAGGCTTTCTACAAGGACCTGGAATTTGGTACCGGCGGACTCCGCGGTATCATGGGCGCAGGCACAAACCGCATGAACATCTACACAGTGGGCGCAGCCACTCAGGGCTTGGCTAACTATCTGAAAGATACCTTTAAGGACCTGCCGCAGATAAGCGTATGCGTAGGCCACGACGTGCGCAACAACTCGCGTGTGTTTGCCGAGCTCGCTGCCGACATTTTCTCTGCCAACGGCATCAAGGTGTATCTCTTTGACGACTGCCGCCCCACTCCCGAAATCTCCTACGGAATTCGCCACCTCGGCTGCCAGAGCGGCGTGGTGGTAACCGCCTCTCACAACCCCAAGGAGTATAACGGCTACAAGGCTTACTGGAGCGACGGCGCTCAGATGATTGCTCCTCACGACGTGAAGACCATAGAGTATGTCAACGCCATCACCTCTGTGGACCAGATTAAGTTTACTCCCAACAAGGACCTGATTGAGATAATCGGTGCCGAGCTCGACAATGATTACCTCAACGATGTGAAGAAGCTCTCCCTCTCACCCGAGGCTATCGAAAAGCATAAGGACATGAAGATTGTCTACACTCCTATCCACGGCACCGGCATGATGCTCATCTACGAATCGCTTGCCCGCTGGGGTTTCACCAATGTGATTCATGTGCCCGAGCAGGACGTGAAGAGCGGTGACTTCCCCACTGTGGATTCCCCCAACCCCGAGAATGCTTCGGCTATGGCTATGGCTATCGCCAAGGCTAAGGAGGTAGGCGCCGACGTGGTGGTGGCTTCTGACCCTGACGCTGACCGCATAGGCCTCGTGGTTCGCGACAAGAAGGGTGAGTATCAGCTCGTCAATGGCAACCAGATTGTCATGATTTTCCTCTACTACCTCATCACCCGCAACGTGGAGCTCGGCCGCCTCAACGGCACCGAATACTGCGTTAAGACCATCGTGACCACCGAAGCCATCAAGCGTATAGCCGATGCCAACAAGATCACTTGTTTCGACTGCTACACCGGCTTCAAGTGGATTGCCGACGTGATGCGCAATCATGAGCAGACAGCCCGCTATCTCGGCGGTGGCGAAGAGAGCTACGGCTTCCTCGCTGAAGACTTCGTGCGCGACAAGGACGCCGTGTCTGCCATCTCTCTGATGTGTGAGATAGCTGCATGGGCCGCTGAAAAGGGTCAGAACCTCTACGAGATGCTCATAGACATCTACGCTCAGTATGGCTTCTCTCGCGAGCGCGGCATCAGCGTGGTGCGCCCCGGCAAGAGCGGCGCTGAAGAGATTCAGGCTATGATGAAAAACTTCCGCGAGAATCCCCCCGCAACTCTCGGCGGCAGCCCCGTGACCGCTATGAAGGACTATCTGGACCTCAACTTCCGCAACCTCAAGACCGGTCAGGTTGAGAAGCTCGACTTCCCCACTACAAGCAACGTACTCCAGTTCTTCACCGAACGTGGCGACAAGGTTTCTATCCGCCCCTCTGGCACAGAACCCAAGATTAAATTCTACATCGAGGTGCGCGAGGATATGCCCTCTAAGGAGGCCTACGAGGAAACCGTGGCCCTCGCTGAGAAGCACATTGACGCAATTCTGGCCGATCTTAACAAGTAAGGCAAACAAAATGGCAGCCGGGGGTGTTATGACATTAACATCCCCGGTTGACTTCGCTTCAACCTTTTCACCAAAAAAGGCGTAACATCATGTTTGAATTCATACATATCCGACGTAACCGCAAGCTGCCGCAGCTCTTCTGGCAAACAGATTTGCACAGCCACGTCTGCCCCGGAATAGACGATGGAAGTCACAGCCCGGAAAAGTCGGTGATGCTCGTCAAAGGGATGGCATCGCTTGGCTTTCACAGGATGATTGTTACCCCTCACGTGACTGATGAGGTGTTTCCTAATACCCCCGAGATTATAGCGGAGTCTTACCTCAAGCTCACTGAGGCTTGCAAAAAGGCCGGAGTGAACATGGAATTCTCCCGCTCTGCCGAGTATCGCATAGATGAGCTGCTGCTTGAGTTCCTGCGAACCGGTCAGGTGAAACCGCTCCATGGAGGCTATCTGCTGGTTGAGAACTCCTGGATGTCGGAGCCTGCCAATCTCGATAACTTCATCTTTGAGTTGCGTAACACTTTCGGACTGAAGCCTATCCTGGCACACCCGGAGCGCTACCGCTACTATCAGAATCATCGCGAACGCTATGATGAGCTCCGCAATCAGGGAGTGCTGTTTCAGGTGAATCTGCTCTCGCTTGCCGGCCACTATGATAAGGCTTGCAAAAACACAGCCGAGTATCTGGTCAGCCAGCGCATGGTGGATTTTCTGGGCAGCGACGTTCATCGCATGGCGCATATAGAAAGCATACGCAACTATCTCACCTCCAAGGATTATTCCAAACTCGAAGCCATCGCCTCGGATATTCTCAATGATACGCTTTGGCCTTGATTTTATGTTTTAGGCGTTAGGTTTTAGGTGTTAGAGTGGATGAGGGCTTAGAGACTGTTCTTTACTAGGGTGTTCAGTTCTATGTTCTCATTTTTAAATCAAAATCAAGTAAGTATATGCCTAAGTACCTGATGTACATTCGTCATTCTATCATGCATAACAAGATCGAGAAGCATTTAGAATTCGATTCAAAAAAACAGTCCGATTCTTGAGTGTATTTTACTGATATATAATATATTACAACGAAAATTAAACCTGAAAGTTGGAACATCAAACTGTACACCCTATCAATGTATTATTAACTATTGATGTCCGACAAACACTTCTAAACCACTGATTATCAGATAATATTTTATGTATAAGCCCTGTTGTTTAAGTAGCTCTATAATCAGCTGTAACTCTGCGCGTTAGAAGTAGATCTAAAAGTTTTATCGGACAGCAATAAATTGGAGTAATTAAAAGCAGCAATCAACATTTGCCGTTTCTAACAAAAATATCACCCCGCAAACGCAGGCCCCGAAGGTGTGCACTCTTGGTTAGGAGGGTGTTGTAAAACCTTCAAATTCCGAGACCCAATTCTTCAACTCTTTGATCTCCGGCAGCCGTATTTTTGTGAGGGTTCCCATCATTTCCATTATTTTCAAAACTTCCAAGCCACACAAAACTCCCAAATCGGCTCAGTAGAAAATCAATGGGGATAAGCAAAAAGATTTGCGATACGGAAAAGGAAGAACTTCCTGTCAGCCACACCTCTGAGATTAGCACGGAAGAGCTTTATTTTAGCGTTGAAA
>JAAVFJ010000016.1 GCA_014800845.1 Bacteroidales bacterium
ATGACCGACTTAATAAAGCGTGTAACAGACGCTCTTAATCGTGCCGGTTTTGATGTCAAACCTAAAAAACGCAACCGCAATGGAAAGAATTGAATTGTTTGACAATTATATAAACAATCAGCTCTCGGACGCGCAGCGTTCTGAGTTTGATGCCCGATTAGAATCTGATGAAGAATTTGCTTCCGATTTCAAGGTTTATCTATTAACTGTAAATGGTATCTGCCGAGAGGCTCATCAGGACAATCTCGATTTTGGAATGGCAATGAAAAGCCTTTCCAAAGAAAAGCTGAAAGAGATAGTAGGTATGCGGAATTTAGAGAGTCCAGAAGTATCTTCCAACGGTAAATCAGTTAAAATTTTACGATTCAAACCTTGGATGTGGCAAGTCGCTTCTATAGCTGCGGTTGTTGTCATTGCTTTTACTGTCGTATTCAACATAGAGAAAAATGCTCGATACTCTGTGGATAACGCGATATACGCCTGCGCTGAAATCAGTACAGATCTGACACGCGACGGTAGTGAAAGATTAGACATTCAGTCTATGACTGACGAAGAACTAAAGGATAAACTACCTCTACTCGTTGCAAATTATAATTCTGCCCAATCTTACGATGACATTGCAGATAATGGCTTTGCGCTTGCGATGGCTTATCTAAGACTGCATGATAGAGAGAATGCAAAAGAAATTCTCCAAAAACTGATCTCCCAATTTGAGGATAATTCTGAATATTCCGGCTATGTAAGCAAATGGCAGTCTATCTTAAATGTGTTGAAATGAAGAAACGGTGCGTCCTATTTGTATTCAGTATAATTCTTGGCTGCCTTTTAGGGTATGCCAAGAATACTGCTTTGCTTATAGGAATAGGAAACTACAATACCAAAAGTACCGGATGGTCTGTTATTCATGGAAATAATGATGTGGTCTTACTTGAAAAGAAGTTAAAGGCCAACGGTTTTTCGGTATCTAATTTAGTAGATAGCAAAGCCACCAAAAGCAATATCAAGATTGCGTTGTCCAATTTAGCAAAAACTGCGGACAGTGGAGATATTATCTATCTTCATTTTTCTGGTCACGGTCAGCTCTTTACAGACCTTAATGGCGATGAGAAAGAGGGTCTTGATCAATCGTTTGTATGTTATGATGCTTGTTTCTCTCCAAAATATAAAACGTCCGGTAAGAGTTACCGTGGGCAGAATCATTTCATTGATGATGAACTTTTCCCTTATCTAAACGAGCTAAAGCAAAAGGTCGGAAAGAGTGGGAATGTAATAGTAATATTCGATACCTGTTATAGTGGGGGTGCCGATAGAGGAAGTCTTGAAGATGATCCTGACCCCGAAAGTGAAGTCGAATGGGTAAACGACACGCGAGGGGATGATGAGGAATTTGATGCAGACTCTTACGCCAATTCATATCTGAAAACGCTAATATCTCCCGGACAATATACCTCTGGCTATGGTTGTATTACAATTATCAGTGCTTGTGAGAGTGATAAAAAGAATTACGAGTGTAAGGACAAGCGTTCCGGTCGAAAATATGGGTCGTTAAGTTTTTGTCTCAGTAAGCTGCTTGACAAAAAAATCCCTTTCGATCAATGGGCTGACTATTTTCGCAATCAAAAGTATAAGTCCATGGGGATATTCCGACCTTCTCAAAATCCGGTAGTAGAAAGTTATAAATAGGATTTGCACAATCCGCTATATCAGTCCATCTCATTTCGGGATGGACTTTTTGTGTATTACTGCATATAGCGATGCGGATTATCCCGCATATCATTTACCATTTACTTATGTTCGGTATCTTATACTGTAATTCAAACTAAAATGATGAGTATGGAAAAGCTCAAACTAAATTTCGATATAGAGGTACAAGGAGAACCCCGAACTTATAAAGTGGAGGTACCTTATCAAAACGGCATAGTAGCCACAAGTGAATTTTGTCCGACTGAATTATTATCAGGCACCGTTGACCTTATGGCTGCTATACGAGGAGAATCATTGGACAAGTTTATGGCAGACTGTCGTATGCAACTACTCGCTATGTCTAAAATTACTGAAGCAGATACAGCTCTTGACCGACATATAGGTGGACTGATGGCCGTTGTCATGGAGCATCTCAGCCGTAAGAAGGACATTTCCTTCGGAGACCTTCTGATATCTGTAGATTGTTTCAGTCTGCTTCTTAATGCTGCCGGCTTTGAACGTGATGAAATATACTCGATGTATCCCCGAATAACTCACACCATATTGGAACTTTATCCGGACTACGTTTCTAACGTGCCAGACATATTCAAAACCGGGAATAATCAAACGGCTTCATTTCATCACTAAACTGATTTACTTTTTTATCATCGATGTATATTATACCAAAGAACTAAAAACTCAAGGAATCATGCTAACTCTCGCATCAATCATCTACATATTCATGTGCTGGATCAGCAACTGGAATATCTTATGGCCTTTAAGAATGCTTATAGATGGAGGCCTCGGCGATAAAGCTATTGCAATCGGTTGGACAATCCTGCTTGTCGCTGCCCTGTAAAAAACTTCAATAAACTGTTTCTATGAATATCAATACACTTCTCACAAATCTTATCAACACACTGCTTGATGGTTCTTTCGAGCGTGTAAGAATAATATCTCAGATGAACACTGCTTTCAAGGAGTATTTTACTACTGGAGAGTTTAACCGTCTATGCAAAGTTTCTATCGCTAAGGGCAACAGTGCTTTCGCACATGAAATGAGTTCACTATGGATTCGGAGTGGATTCAAGATTACTATCGAAAACGATTCCTCACTTCGTGAGTCGGAAATCAACGAACTTGCAGCTTACATTACCGATAATGCGTCTTTTGTTCGTCAGCTTATGGCAATGGGGTTTGATACTCTAACTATCAAGGGAAAGACAAGTAGTATGACAAAGAGTTTTGCCCTGAAGAAGTTCGCTAACCTCAATCAATATTATATCAAGTAAGATATGAATCTAATTAGCCGTTTTTTCACTCGCATGAAATTCAGACGAGTAATCAAGACTGATGAAAGCTCCAATGTCGTTGACAGCATGGTCAAGGCACGTAAACTATATAAAGAACTTAGTATCGCTACACACCCCGATAAGCATCCTTCAAAAAAGGATGTTGCAGAAAAACTGATGCAACAGGTTACGGCTAATAAGCATAACTACTCCGTACTAATTTCTCTGAAAAACGAAATTGAAGAAAAATTGAAGTAGCATTTACCTTTTCTACCTACGGGTATTATTAGATGTAAAACTTATAAAACTTGACAATTATGGCAACTCTCGTTCAATGCCCTCATTGTGGCAGCTATCAGACATCAAAAACAACCAATGGCAAAGTGAGCGATGTACTCGCTAAGACCGGAGCCGTTGTTGGTGGCGCACTTCTTCAAATGGTGACTGGTGTTCCCGGAATACTCGGTGCAAATCTCGGATATGGCAAAACTTGGCATCAATACTGTTGCTCAGATTGTCATGAAGCATTCAAGGTACGCCTTGGAGTAACCGGCAATGTGAAGGAGGTAAAGAAATACTAATAGTAAAAAGATGGAATCAATATTTCCAATTATAGGCGTGGTCTTCCTCCTTGGATTCTTGGCTAATAGACTAAATAAGAGGAGTGAGGAAGAATCTGTAAACCGTCATTATGATGAGATTGTGGCTGACATGTATAATAAACAAAACAACGAAGAAATGAAACAGGATAATGATACATCCAAACCTGATACTCAAGGACTAATGTTTAATACTCTAAGTCCGTTGGGTTGTCAGCCTACAGCAAATGACGATGGAACTATCTCGGTTCAGTATCAAGGAGAGAACTTCCATATGGAGTTCGGAGGAATGTACGCCCGTGTATGGGATCCGATGTGGGCAGGTATCAAGGCGGATGATCCGGAATTACCGAAGGTACGAGAAGCAATAAATGCCGCTAATTATAACTTTGGTCCCACAGTTGTCATGACTGCGCCTGATGAGGAAGGAGTAATTGGGTTTCACAGTCGCCGAGACATCCTGCTCCACCCAGCTTGTCCTGATAACGTCCCTTTCGTAAAGGCAGTTCTTGATTCATTCTTTGACGCCAAAGAACAGGTACGCAGTAACTTTCAACAAATCAATACCAAGCAAATGGAGCAACAAAAAAATCGTCGTCCAGTTGGCTTCACTATCACTCCAAAAGAAGAATAAACAATGAAAACGAGCTTCTACTTTGTCCTTTGGATTCTGATTTACCCTATCCTCGGACTTTTCAACAACGATTTTATAACTAATAATGCTTTCATCGTGGCACTTGCCGCTGTATGGGGACTCTCATGGCTACTTAACCGACTAATGCCTCAAACACTCACATACGAACGCGTGTCTCAGATTGCTCCAATTCTTGAAGATGTCTATACCGGTAATGTGGCATCATTCGGCAAGCGACTAACGCGTGAATCAAGCATCGAACTTGTAACCGCAATCTATTTTGCGGTAACAACCATAGTAATCTTTCAAAACTTTTTAATCCAATCTCAGCAACCGCATCGTATTGAATATTCTGTTGAACATAAAGATGAGCTTCATCGCACAACATTGCGATGGGATGTCTTTTTTCAGATACACTCCACTGCTGCATAGTAAAAATTATTCTAGCAAGTAATCCAATTACCAATGGGAGTATATCGGAGGGAACCTCTGATAGGTTTATTACCTTAATGCTACCTTTGGTTCCGTCCATTAAGGTAGAAGTAAATTTTAAAAGCCAATTTTGCATAAGCTCTTCTTCCGAGAGATGGAACATAAACCCTAGACGTTTATCATCCAGCTTATTTTGAAGTCGTTGATTAAAGCGGGTTAATTTGCCGTTAAATGGACCTTGCTTTTCGGTGTTTGCTTTAGCTCCAGGAATTCTCTCCTCATCAAGTCTTTGTAATTCTTTTAATACCATCTTTAAATCATAGGGAACAGGACTATCAACGGTGATTAAGCCATCATATTGAGTTCCTACAACAGCTCTACTCTTCTCTCCTAAGATCTGTCTAGCAAATATCATTGCTTGATTAGGCGCATTCTGGTCGCTTCTGTCAAGTAGCAAGGCTTGAATTTCCTCATAGTTCAACAACCAGTAAGGAATCATTAATATGTTAGAATCTATCTTATTTGGGGTTTTTAAATCTCCAGGAGCCGCAACTTTAAGTTGAATTATTCCTTCTTGAGAAAAGTCCTCAGTTGAATATTCTCCATGAATATCAAATAGCACAGCATTTGCATGTTCTAATTTTGCCATTTGTTCTACTATTCGAGCGACACAATACGATTTTCCACTACCCGTTGAACCAACAATCGCAGCATGACGTTGGAAAAATTTATCACCATCTAAATACGCTATTGAATTATCATCTATGGTGTATTTACCCAAAGTTAGAGGCAAAATCGATTCTGCTAATCTTAAAGATATCGATTTCATTAAGTTTGTTAATCTTTCACCATCAATTCTATAACACATTGCATTAATGGAAGGTACTGCACTTACATTTCGACGGAAAATATTTCGCTGTGAACCACTTCGTTCTATAAGTTCTCCTACAAACACTAATTTCAATTGATTAAGTGCAAGAGATGACATATCATCATTGGAATTAAATGTATCCAATTCTTCAATTTCAACGTTAGATGCCTTACGATTGATTTTCACAATCATCGCAATAATAAATCTCCCTGATTTAGGGCTCTGGACTGCGAGTAATTGATTTATTTGAAGTTGGGAAAGGATTAAATCGTCATTAACAATTGCTGTAGACATCCCAGTATCTACACTGTTTACAAGACCTATTGATTCTTTTTTATCAAATCTTAATATTGCTGTTGTATTCATAATTACTTATAAATTTTTTCCAATCCGTTAACATCCCAATAGACTTTATTTTCAACTTCGAAAGAGTCTTTGCCGCAAGAAAATATTGTCCCTTCTTTTCCATTGCTAATAATCGATATATAATCATACCCATTATTAGCTATGTTACGAGTAATCGAGGGAGTAAGATCTTTCGTTACTATTAATATTTTTATTTTTCTTATTTTAGCATACTTTAATAACATAGGATGAACATGGGCATCATTAAAACCATAACCGATACACAAAAAACCGGTAGCTTTACTAAATATATTATCGACCAAAGATAATAATTGTCTATGAGGCTCATCTTGAGTCCTTTCATATTTATTTGTCCCAGGCGTTATTATGCACGGCTCATATGTATCAGGTATTTTATGCGAATTTGGGAAACAATATGTAACGCCATTCTTTTTAAACCAGTCAAGAGAGCCATGAACCTTAATTATATTAAGTACTCCCGTATAATCATCATCATGTTTACGAGGCATGACACAGAGTTTATCTTTTAGACGTCCCTTTAAGCCATGAGTAAAGCCATTATTTATATATGATTTATATATGCGTTTGTTTGAGCAGCAGCATATTCTGTGATTCTATCATAATTTGTTGTTATTATATTTACAATTTTATTCGGATCATTGTATACAATGTATTCAAATAATGATTTTAAATTTATAATTTCCCCTTGAATAAATTTTTCATAAACTTGTCTATCGGCAGAAGCAATTTCATTCCAAACTTCACGTGCGATAATTTGCTCAATATTTTGAGGCATTTTCACTTCTAACAAGGCTTCCTCTAAACCCATGCCTAACTCAAGACACTTCAAAAATTTATCTATATTCTGTTTGCACTTCTCATCCTCAAATACATTCCCATTAAAATACGACTTAAGTGTATTCGCTAATTTATTCATACCTGGAATTCCGTATGATACGGAAGCCCCACTTCCAATAATAATCACAGGATTATTTGAAATAACATCCTGAATAATATTAAATACTTTTTCTTGTGTTTTGTTCTCATCCATAATTAATCAATGTCAGTTACTTGATTATCGATGGCGTGTATAATATCAATCTTGAGGTCTTCGGGGTAGTCTTCGTTTGCCATGTAGCAGGTGATGATGCGTTGAAGTAGGTCTTTGTCGATACGTCCGGCGGCGACATGGTAGATAATTGCTTCCATGCACTGCATGAAGTTGTAAGCGTGCCAGTAGTAGCCATTATGGACGAGAAACCAGACTCCTATTGTCAAGGCGACACGTTTGTTGGAGTCTTCGAAATAATGTCCGGTGCATAATCCGAATACAAGATATGTTAGTTTTTCAACGAAAGTGGGATAATACAGGTCATTCTGCACGAAGTCAAGAACCTTGCGAATGCCGCCTTCATCTTTTACTCCTTGCAGACCGCCACCGCTGGCTGCTACTGTCTTAGCATATACCACCAGAGCTTCATCATAATCGATGTATTTCAATTCCTCACTCATCGTCATCGGCTTGCTTTAGGCGTTTAAGTACCTCACGGTTGGCTTCGAGGATATTGTCAAAATCAATCGACGCATCACCGATAAACTTATCGAACTCGTCTGGCGTAACAGCTCTGAGATACTCCGCGAGATTACCATGCCATGCGTCACGGAATGCAACATCCCGGGATGCCATTTTTTCTCTGGCATCATGAATAAATGGTTCCATCATGGGAGCGGCAGCTAATTCATCAATTATCGCCTTGACATCTTCTACCGACAACTGGTTGTTGCCATTATCGGAATAACGTTTCTCTATCAAATGAGCAACGCCATTCTCGAATGATGAAATACAAAGTAGTACTTCTGCATAAAGAGTATGACGCACATTTTCCTCGTTTTGCAA
>JAAVFJ010000017.1 GCA_014800845.1 Bacteroidales bacterium
TGCATTGAAAAACCATTTTGACGCATGGTAGAAATTATGTACCTTTGCGCCAGGGTTAGTTGTTTGTACATAGCAACACAAAATTAATTAATCCTGAGGAGACTTCGGTCTCCTTTTTTGTATTGCCTGTTTTTTCTACATTTTTCGCTCTTGGGGGCGGTCTCGGCCGCCCCCGCCGCTCGGGCATCCCCTCCCGAGGAGCTGTTTTGTACTTTCAGATTCCTTCAAAGCTTTGCACTTCGTTCTTGAATCTTCAGTGGCTAAAAATGTTGGACATTTGTTATTTGGGGTCAATGGGCTGGTTGTCAGGATTTATTGGGGCTTTGGTTGGAGGGGGCTTTGGTTGGTGGGATGGGGATGTAAAATGGCCGCCGCCGGGGAATCGCTCCCGGGCGGCGGCTTCGTTACCTATATAATGAATTTGCAAAGAATTCTTTAAAGGAAGAGGAGAGAGGGGAGAGGGTGGGGATTAGCGGCGTTCTACTTTGCGGTGGGCTCCGGTGGGGGTGTGGCGCACTATCAGGTAGATGCCGGCGGGGAGGTTCGGCATGTCGGGGCCGCGGTGGAGGCAGATGCCTGCAAGGTCGAAGATTTCTATCAGGGTGATTTCTGATGCGTCAATGGTTTCAACGGCTGAGGTATCTACTTCTACGGGTAGTTCTATCCACTGGCGGCAGCCTCGGCTTGTAGCGCTCAGGCGCAGGGTGGTGGATGTGAGCTCCGGAGCGGTTACTATCAGTTCGTTGCCGCTTATGCGGGCGTCGCCTTCGAGCAGGGTGTAGGTCACCGGTGCATCGGCTTCGAAGCTGAAGAGGTCGGCCAGGGGTATGGCTCGGTTGTCATCGGTCACGGTCATGGCGTCGAGTGTCTGCCAGGGGCAGGTGTCGCCCAGGTCGTCGAGGCAGGCGTAGGCGGGGGTGGTTATGCCGTAGGCGTTGCGCTTGGTGGAGGTGAATTCCCAGCGGAGTCCGCTGACGGCGCCGAGGGTTTCCAGTGAGTGCCATTGCCATGTGTCGAGCACGTACCACTCGCGGCTATCGGCTGCGCGGTAGTCGGCCAGGGGTATCTCGAGGGGCTCAGTCTCTGTGCCGTCGGGGAGCATGCCGAAGATTCTCACGGCGCAGTAGTCGCCTTTTTCGAACTTGTCACTCATACCGTCGCCGTTGAGCACTGATTCTTTCACCCATTCGGTGTTGGTGAGCCAGAGACCGGGGATGGTCTGCGGGTCAGTAGCATTGGTGAGCTGCATGGTTACGGGTCCGTAGTATGCGCTCATGAAGACTACGCCGTAGCGGTCGGAGTCGTGGCCGGTGCCGGCGGCGCAGACCATGTCGTCTTTGAATGATGAGAATTCGGTGCCGGTGAGTGAGGAGTAGCCGAAGCCGGCCCAGCTTGACCACTCGGCGTTGTAGTAGTTAGTAAAGGCGAATGTGCCTGACAGGAATGTGCCGGCTGAGTAGTCCGGGTCGGTTGTGTCGCCGCACCAGTTGGTGTCGGGAGCAAGCCAGAGGTCTTCGAAGTCGGCTATTACCTGCTCGCTGTCTACATACAGGCGCGTGGCGGCTGCCGAAGTGTTTCCCCATGCGTCGGTCACGGTGAGGGCATACTCCGTTGTGTAGTCGGCTGTGAGGCTGAGACTGCTTTCCGAGCCGATTTCTTCGCGCAGCGAGTCGGTCCAGGAGTAGGAGAAGGGGGCCACACCGCCGGTGGTGGCAGCTGTGAGGGTCACGTCGGAGTCGTGAGCCACACGTGCATCTGCGCCGTTGACGGCTACGGTGAGTGGTGCGGGCTGACCTGAGAAGTCATCTATCATGGCGGGTTCTTCGCTGTAGAGGCGCAGGTTGGAGATTTCCCCCATGTCGCGCAGATTTACGTAGCGCCAGGAGTCGGCCGGGAGTGTCTTTGATGCTCCTTCGCCATCAGCTTCCATGACTGTGAGAGTCAAAGGGGCCGGGTTCGAGAGCCAGAAGCCGTCGAGTGTGAGGTTGGAGGCATTGGTGAGCGTTACGAGGGTTTCAGTGTCCTCCATTATGGCTACTTTGGTTGAGCCGGCTATGGGGAGATTCTCCTGCTCCTCAACTATGAAGCCGCGGAACAGCGCAGTGCCGTCGGTGAATGCTCCCGGGGAAACTTCGGAGGGTTTTACAGCCTCAAACGTAGACACGGCAGTAGGCACGTAGGAAGTGCTGAATACATTACCCGCAATGGGTGTGCTTACGGTGCCGCGCAGCGATGAGAGGAGAATCCAGGGGCGGTAATCGGTGTTCGGCTCCAGCCCGGTGAGGTGCAGAGCAGCTTCGCGGCCGTTGCGCAGCGAGAGTTTCAGATCGGAATCAGCAAATGAATCGGCTGTCGGAGCGGCTGCTTCGGGTGCGGTAAGGAGGATGCTTGCCTCGCCGTGGCAGTCGGCCATAAGGAGCAGACGGGCTGATTCATGGGTGATACGGTCCACAGCGGGGTAGCTCTCTGCAAGCGCCGGAGCGGCAGCCATTTCGGCATTTTCATAAGCACCCACAGCGGGAGTGTCAGCTGAGCGGGAGAGACCGGAGATGTCGCGGGTCACGTAGGGGAGGGGAGTGCCGAGGCGCAGGGTCTCAAAGGTGATTGGCTCCAGAATGTCAGCGCGAAGGAAGTTTACCTCGGAGTCAAACGAGGTGACATCAGAAGCAGCGTCGGCCCATGCCTCTATGTCGGCTACATCGGCTGCAATGTAGGCAAGCATCCCTTCCGCAGATGAGTGCATGAGGTTAGAGCGGAACGGCGCGGTCAGATAATCGGTCTTCTGCACGCGCACCGCATAGCCTGCAGCGTTGTTGATGAAGATGTTATTGGCAATTTCACCTTCGAGCATAGTGTCGTTGAGGTAGAAGCAGGCGCTTGAGGGGGCGTTGCCTTCTATGGCTACGGTGTTATGTGCAATCCTTACGTAGGGCGAAGGACTGTTGACAATGATTCCGCGCAGGGCGCTTGAGGCATTGGTCAGGGAAACCTCGTTGTTGATTATGTCTACGGGGTTCTCCTGAGTGCCGGTAGCCGGGCGGAGATATATGCCTGAAGATGAGCTCTTGCCGAAGGCATGAACCACACTGTTGCCCTCCACACGGCTGCCTTCGCCGAGATTGTAGAGGTCGAGTGCGTAGTAGCTTGTGGCCGCATTTGAGGCGCTTTCAAAGTAGTTGCGCTCGATTACGGCGAAGTTTTCGCTACTGATGTAAAGGCCCTTTGATGCCTGAGCCGTGAAAGAGCAGTCGCTGACGCGGCCACCGCGCTCGCGGGGCAGGGGCACGGGGTTGACGATGCCGGTGCCACCGAGCTGCAGGCCGATGTAACCACCTTCGAAGCTGCAGCCCGAGAAGGTTGCATAGTCATTATTCCGGTCAGGAATCTGCTCGCTGCTCACGTAGCACTCCACGAGAGTGGGGTCGTTATAGCCTGTGCCGGGGGTGGTCCACACGCGGCAGTCGCGCATGGTGAAGTGGCGGGCTGCATTTTCGAGCTTCACGAGCATGGGGAAAGATGTGTCGGTGGTGGTGACGGTCAGCGACTCGAGGGTGAGCCAGTCGGCGCCGTGCACAGTCATCACGCCATATTCAGGTGCGCCATAGCCGGCGTTGGTATAGCGGTTGTAGCTGATAGTCACATCATCGCGGTTGCCGGTGGAGCTGCGCAGAGTCACGGGGTGGGCTTCAGAGGCACCGGGAATTTCGGGGATGGTCACCAGCTCCTGATATTCGCCGGGCTCAATGAGTATTGTTACAGCACCTTCCACGCCTTTGGCCAGTGCATCGGTGGCAGCCTTGATGGTCGGGAAGTCGGCCTCGTCGGAATTGCCGAGTATATAGGTGCCTTTAAGACCTGCCTCCACTTTTGCCTCCACCTTGTCAGTGAGATTGTTCCAGAGAGGGGAGTCGCCTGATTTTACGGAGTTGAGTGCAATGACAAGGGCATCATCGTTTTCAGCCTCGGCCGAAAGGTCGGCGCGAAGCCAGTAGTAGAAGGTGCCGGGTTCGGTCAGCTCATGGTCAGAGGCTATGAGATTGCCTCCATCGCCGAGGGCTACTACGTTTACATCGTTGTAGGTGTCGAGTGCACCGCTCGATGTGAGAGAAAGACCTGAGAGCAGACCTGAGGAGGTGCCGGTGGTGTCGAAACCGAATTCTGTTACTACCACGGGGCCCTTGTTACCCTCTACCTTCAGCTCGAGGCGGGCCACGGGGAGGTCTTCAGCACCGCGAAGCAGGCGGACGTTGTCGAGTTTGGTGAGGGTGGCTGCAGTGATATGCAGCGGGTCGGGAGCCACGGATGAAACCTCTATGTGCCAGCCGCGGTTGATGTTGTTCTTGGCGGGGTTGAAGTCAACGGTGAGTGAGCCGTCGGCAGCAGTAGAGAATATATCGGTCAGTCCTGTTTTCTCGCTGCTGAGCTTGGCGCGAAGAGTGCCTTCGGTGGAAGATCCGTCGTAGACATAGAAATAGTCACTGACGTTGGTGTAGAAATCCTTGAATGAGAATTTGATGAGCTCGCCCGGCTGAGGACGGAAGGTTACCCGCCCCTTGTGAGTGGTGGTGTATTTGCCATCTGCGCCGCCATCGTCGTAGAAAAGGAGTGTGCCTTTGACATCAACGATTTCATCGGCACCGCCAAAAAGATAGACTGCAACAGATTCACGGCAACCCTCGGGGTCGGGAGTGATAATTCCGCTGACGTTTTGGCCGTTTACTTTCATCGAGGTCAGAGAGGCGTCAATCATGTGGCCAGGTTCTATGCTTTCCTTCATATCGTAGGCCAGCCAGTAGTAGCCGGTCTTTTCAGACAGTCGCACCGTGGCGGCAGGCGTGAGGGTTACTGAAGTCATTTCATCAGTGACCTCAGCGGAAGCAATGGGAGTGCCAGCAGTGAACGCATCATTCTTAGCCGTGAAATAGAGTTTGGCGGTTTTTACGCTTCCTGCTGCATCTTTGAGGTCGAATATGAGCTCCTCGAGAGGAAGAGGATTGAGGTCGCCGGTAGTGGTCACAGCAATGCGGAGCATGGGCACATCAGCATCGCCGTTCATCACGGGGTCAGTGCCGGCCTGGGTGACTTCGACGCTTGCAAGCTGCATGGGCTCGGGTACATATTCGCGCACTGTGCCGGTGAAACCGTTGCCTTTGGCACCATTGTTGCCGTTTGGATCGAATACTATTGTCATCGAGCCGTCGGCAGCTGTGGAACGGAGCGGTATTTCGGGCCCGGTCTTGGCCTGAGCCTGAGTCATGGTCCAGAGCGGGGTGCCGGCGGCTGTAGTACCTGAATACACCTTAAATGACGGAGCGTTGCCCCAGTTGGGCCAGTTGACGTAGAAAGAGTCGAATTCAAGTTCGATGTATTTTCCGCTGTGAGCCGGGGTGAGAGTCACCTGTCGTTTGCCGGCAGCTCCGTCATAACCTATGTATTGGTTTGAGGCGGGTTCGTTGGCGAGTGTCCAACTGCCTGACACTGTGTGAGAGTGCTCTCCCTGAGTAAGAAGGCAGATATTGTTTATCGTGGCCTGGGCTGAGGCAGTTGCGGTAGGGAGTGCAGTGCCGGTGCTCATGGTGGCTGAATTGAGGGCGAGGCTGATTGTCTGGCCCGATTCAGCAGAGGTGGCGGGAGTGACGTAGATGTAGAAAATATTGTCGCGTTCGCCAAGAAGTGCAGGAACCGGGAGCGAGAGGGTGAATGTTTCGTTTGAGGGGGCGACAGCGCCGAGTGATTTACCGGCTGCATTTTTCACTTCAACCGAAGAAATAGCGGCCGTGCTCCCCTCAGTGGAAAGCGACAGGGAGTTGAGCGTAGCAGCCGGCTCGGTGCCGGTAGTGGTGAAATCAAGGGTGAGCATCTGAGCCGCATCGCCTGCGGCCGCGCTGAGGTCGGCGGCCGGAGTCAGATTAAGGGCTGAGACCGTCATGGGTTGCGGTTCAAATTCCTCGACACGGGCGCTCCAGCCGCTCTTGGGATTTACGCCCGTAAGGCTGCGGAATTCCACCGTCAGCGCGCCATCGGCGGCGGTGGAGTGAACGGTCAGAGGGGTATTGAGCAGATTGGCAGCGAGATTGGCCGCATCTATAGAAGTTCCGTTATAGATGTTGAGTACATCGTTGTAACCTACTGAAGATGTGTTGAAGAGATCGAGGCTTTCAAACACGATACGCACTTTTTTGCCCGGATTTGCAGGCACGAAAGTGACCTGCCCGGCGAAGTTTAGCGTGATATTACCTTCCGGTCCCCCGTCATCGAAAAAGAGCAGCGGGTCAGAGCCGATTGAGTAAGTGGCCGGCCCGACAGGCATGAACAGCATGTTCTTTACAACGAGCGGAGACTCTGCTCCGATGGGAGTGCTTATGCGGTTTTCTCCGCTAACCGATGCTGAAGTGCACGAAGGGGAGAACGAGCTGCCCGGAGCTGCATCGGCCGGTATGTCGGCCACGAGCCATGCGTAATTGTGCTTTGACTTGAGCATGGAGTTGCCGTTGAACGCCATATTTTCTTGAGCCGAGGCATAAGTGTCGCCAAACTGCTCTCCACCTTTGGGGGAGCTTGCATCGCGGTTGATTACACACCGCAGGTTTGCTAAAGCCCCTTGCGGAACATTAGCCAAAGCGAAATTGATTGAGCTCAGCGAAAGCGGATTGTTGCCACCATCGGTGAGCAGGTCTATGCGCATTAGAGGTACATCGGTGGCACCGGGATAGATGTATGCTCCCAGTGCTGATGTGCCGGTGGCTGACACCCACTCCATGTCCTTCGACGGGGTGGCTTCGATTAGCGCCTCCCAACCGGCGCCGGAGATACCCGAGGTCTTTGAGTGATAAAGCACACTCAGTGTGCCCGAGGGGGCATCGAATGTGACGGGAGTAGTGACTGTGCCGGTGAGAGAGCCGATATAGCCTTCGGGCACAGGGTCGGCCTTGGCTTGCTCTCCATCGTAGATGTAGACGGTGGCTCCGTTTACCTCCAGGCTGTTGAACGTGATTGAAAGAGTTTCCCCCTCTTCGGCGGCATGGAACGTGCAGAGGGTTGTGTACCAGGTGGATGAGAGGCTCGAGGTAGGTCCGCCGTGGTCGTAGAACAACAACGATTCGGTTACCGTCACAGCCTCTTTCTTTCCGTCGGAGCGCGGCATGTTGTAGGTCGGCGTGTCGGCCGAAGCATTATGCCATACGCATGCTGCCAACAGGAAAGCAGCGATTCTAAACAGATGAGTAGACATTAATTAAGACTTTAACAGTTAATTAGGTAATAGATTCACTCAAGTTACCGACATAACTGGAAAAGCCTTGCTTCGCCATTGCGGGCGCGCTGATGGGGCGCTCCCCGATGGAGATGGATTACTGTGTCTTTAGTCCCGAAGTGTCAGTATTCCGGCTATGTCGCGGGCATGGCAGGTCTTCTGACTTATCTCGGCAAACTTCTGCGGCCTTCCCGAACCCGGCAGGGTTCAGTGGCTGTCTGCGCTCTCGGGCTTCAGACGTTCAGATGTATGCATTTGCTTGTGGCCGCCGGGGCCACGGCGTGAGACTTACAGCAGCGGGTACTGTAGCCGACTTTCACGGCTTTCCCTTTTAATCCCTCGGAGGCGGGGATGCCTCTTCGGAAGCCTTGCTCGGCGGCAAAGGTAATACAAAATTTTTGAATGTAAGCAAAGTTCAGGAGAAAAAACGTGTAATATTTTTTTAACACACTGACAGCGAACAATCCGCGCCGACCGAGTGTTTTGATTACGTAAGGCGCCCCGAAAGGCACCTTGCTAAAGTGAAACACTTGTAAGATAGATTTTGGTAACATAGATAAATGTTGATATTAGGTTAATTAGTTAGTTATTGTTGATTGCTGCCCTGGTGCAGCATCAGCGCAAGAGCGGCAAACCGTGAGGCTTGTCGCTCTTGTGCTGTTTTTAGGTTCGTGATGGCAATAAATGCCGGCGGAGCAACGTTTTCAAAGCAAGATGAAGATACTCCAGCTTAATGCTTTCCACTACCGCAAGGGTGGCTCCGAAGCCGTCTATTTCAACACCTCGCGCCTGCTGCGCGGGCATGGCCACGAGGTCATAAACTTCGCTCTGCGTTGGCCTGAGAATGAGCCGTATGAGCATGACGGATACTTTGCCGAGTCAAAGGGTTCGCGCACCGGTCGCCTCAAGCCGTTGCGCGACATAGGCACATACTTCTACCACCGCGAGGCGGCGCGCAAACTGCGCGAGCTGATACGCCGGGAGAGGCCCGACGTGGCGCAGATTCACCTGATATGGGGGCAGCTCTCCCCCTCGGTGCTCAGGGTGCTTAAGCAGGAGGGAGTGCCGGCCATACTCACCACCCACGACTACCGCATGGTCTGCCCGGCCTCCATCTGCCGCAACGGTCGCGGAGAGGTGTGCGAGCAGTGTGAGGGGCGCAAGTTCTACAAATGCGTGAGCAACACTTGCTGCAAAGGGAGCAAGGGGCTGAGCGTGATGATGGCTGCCGAGCAGTACCTGCGCAACCTCGTGTTTCATCCGGCGCGGTTGGCCTCCGGAGTGATCTATGTGAGCGACTTCGCCCGCAAGCTTCATGAGAAATATATGCCGGCCATCAAGCAGCTCCCCTCGGCCAGGATTTACAATTTCACCCCGCCCGTCGGCGTCTCCGAGGTGGCCAAGGGTGATTATATTCTGTTCTTCGGCCGCCTATCTGCCGAGAAGGGTGTGAAGACGCTCTTAGAGGCTGCCGGGGGGTGTAAAGATGTGCCGTTCAAGATAGTAGGCACCGGCCCCATCGAGGCGGAGCTGAAGCAGAAAGCAACCAACCTCGGATTGAGCAACGTAGAGTTCGTGGGCTATAAACAAGGCGCTGAGCTACAGCGGCTTGTGGCCGAGGCAAAATTCATTGTCGTGCCCTCCGAGTGGTATGAGAACAACCCCATGACAATCATAGAGGCCTACGCCGCCGGCACCCCCGCTATTGGTGCCGAGATAGGTGGCATCCCCGAGATAGTGCTCCCTGGCGAGACAGGCTTCCGCTTTAAGCCGGGCGACGCGCAGTCGCTCACAGAGGTCATAAAACGCGCCCTCAGCGTCCCCGAGGCTGATTACGCGCAGATGTGCAAGCGCTGCCGGGAATACGCCGCCGAGAATTTCAGCCCCAAGAGCGCTTATCGCAACCTGATTGCCATCTATGAAGAGGTGATTAAAAGAAAATAATTCCCGCCAGCGATAAAGAATCTACAGCGCGAGTGTGCCGAATAAAAAGACGGTGCACTCGCGCTGCTTTTGCGAAATAAAAAAAGTTCAGATGTTGCGGGGATTTTAGCAATTTTTCACTAAATTTGCTCTCTCAATCCTCTGCTTATAAAATTGCATGGTTGGCAATAGTTTATCAATTATTATAGAATTATAACAACAAACTTATACTATTAACCTATGAACAAACTTCGGCTCCGTGTCATGATAGCTTCACTGACGCTTCTGCTGTGCCTGTCGGCTGCTTCGGTGGCCCATGCTCAGAAGGCGCGCGTCTACGGTGTGGCTTTCTACAACCTTGAGAACCTCTTCGACACCATCAACAACAATGGCAAGTACGACCTTGAATTCTCTCCCAAAGGCAGCCGTGCCTGGGATGGCGCCAAGTATTGGAAGAAGATTCACAACATGGCCTATGCCATTTCGCGCATGACCACCAAGACCACCCCCGAGGGTCCGGCCGTGATCGGCGTCAGCGAGATTGAAAACATCACCGTGCTTCAGGACCTGGTGAAGGCCGAGCCCATAGCAGCGCGTGGCTACAAGATTGTGCATCATGACTCGCCCGACGCCCGCGGCATCGACGTAGGTCTGCTGTATAACCCCAAGCAATTCCGAGTGCTCACCGTCACCAACCACCGTCTGCACGTGCCCCAGCTCCCGAAATTCCGCACCCGCGACCAGATGTGTGTAGTGGGCCTCATGGGCTCCGACCGCGTGGCCATCATCGTAAACCACTGGCCCTCGCGCCGTGGCGGCTCAGAGCAGAGCTCCTACCTTCGCGAAGCGGCTGCCGCGCTGACAAAGCATATTGCAGACTCGCTGCTGCAAGTGGACCCAAAGATGGGTGTAATCGTGATGGGTGACCTCAATGACTCCCCTTACGATAAGTCAGTTACTCAGGTGCTCGGCGCTCGCAAAAAAGCCTCTGAGGCTAAGCCCGGTGAGTTCTACAACCCCTTCTGGAAACTCCTGGACGACGGCATCGGCTCATACATCTACCGAGGCCGCTGGGACCTGTTTGACCAGATAATCCTCTCTTACAACCTCCTTGACGGGGGCGCCAACGGCCTGACCTTCCTGAACGCCAAGGTCTATAACGACGAATTCCTCCGCACCCCCGACGGACGCTACCAGGGCTACCCCTACCGCACATTCTCCGACGGAGCCTTTGCCGGTGGCTATTCCGACCACTTCCCCACAGAGATTTTCCTGAAACAGATAGTAAAATAATAAGTAAAATAATAACCTGATATATAATGAAAAAGCTATTTACCACGCTATGTCTGCTGCTGATGTGTGTGTCAGCTGCGCTTGCGGCCACAGGCCTTAAGGGTATTGTGACCGATGCGCAGACCCACCGTCCGGTAGGCAATGCCAATGTGTTGCTCTCTGACCAGGGCATCCTCGTGATTACCGATGAATCGGGCTCATTCACCATCTCCAACGCGCAGGTGGGCACCGATGTGCTTCAGATTATAGCCGATGGCTACCAGGACCTCTTCCTCGATGTCAACATCATCGGAGGCACAGTTCACAACCTCGGCACGCTGGAGCTCACCCCCTCCGGTTTTCAGGCTTCAGACTTCGGCGACACCGACCTCTTCTTTGAGGACATGAACCTGCTTGATGAGGAAAACTCCAACCAAAGCATCGCTACCATTCAGGGTGCTACCGATGATGTCTATTACCAGAAAGCATCGTTCAACTTCCAGCCCGTCTTCTTCCGCATGCGCGGCTACAATTCCGACATGCAGGATGGCTACATCAACGGCGTAAACTTCCGTGACTATAGCCAGAACCAATTCTCTCATAGCGGTCTGGGCGGCATGACCTCCACCACCTTCCGCCAGAAGACCGTGGCCATAGGTCTCGCACCCTCATCGTTCGGCTACGGCAACGTAGGCGGCGCTACCAACTACACCACCTATGCCTCCGAGTACGCCCCCGGCTTCCGCGGCATGGCCACCTACACCAACTCTGACTACATGCTCCGCGCCGGCCTCATGTACAGCACCGGTGTGCTCCCCTCAGGCTGGGCATTCTCGGCTACCATCATGGGCCGTTACGCCCCGGAAGGCTCTATCGAAGGCACTTTCTACAACAACTTCTCTTACGCCTTCTCTGCTCAGAAGATTTTCAACGACAAGCACTCGCTCAATATTTCAACCTGGGGCTCACCCATGGAGCGCGCTACAGCACGCTACTCTTATCAGGAAGCATTTGACCTGCTCGACAACAACCTCTACAACCCTGCCTGGGGTTGGTTTGATGGCAAGAAGCGCTCATCACGCATCCGCAACACTTTCGACCCCTCGGCCATTGTGAACTGGATCTGGAAACCCCAGATGGGTACCACCATCAACACCGCCGTGGCCTTCCGCCACAACCGCTATGCCCAGACCGACATAGCCCGTTCTGGCAACTCCGCAGAGTATCGTCCCGACTACTACCGCTACCTGCCCTCCTACTCAGCTCCCACCGCTGAGTCCGGCACACCGCTCTATGACTATCAGCTCGGTGTCTACGAGCAGGTGAAGAATCTTTGGGTCTCTGACCCCAACTTGCACCAGATTAACTGGAACAACCTCTATAATGCCAACCGCTATAACAACGAGTTCGGCAATCCCCGTTACCCCGACTCCAAGGGTATGAGTGACTACATGATGTATGCACGCCACACCAACACTACCTCCTGGATGTTTAATTCATACATCAACCATCGCCTGAGCGACACTCAGACTTTGCAGGGTGGTCTGGCGTTCACGTATTCTGACTCTCATTATTATAATACTGTGTATGACCTGCTCGGCGGCGAATACTGGCTCGACGTGGAGACCTTCTACGAACGTGACTTCGACATCTCCGACCCACGCCTGCAGAATGATGCCAACAACCCCAACCGCCGCGTGCGCAAGGGTGACATCTACGGTCAGGACTACCATATATATAACTACAATGCCAACGCATGGGTGCAGCACCAGATCCGCACTAACCACTGGGATGTGAACTACGGTCTGCAGGTGACCTACACCAACTTCTACCGCCACGGCAACATGCGCAATGGCCGCGCCCTCGACAACTCCTACGGCACAGGCAAGCGCCACACTTTCGATGACGCTTCAATCAAGGCCGGCGCTACCTATAAGCTCAACGGTCGTAACTACTTCGTGGCACACGGCTCTTACGGCACTATGGCTCCCACCTACTGGGATTCATACATCAACCCCGGCGTGAAGGATGACGCCGCTCCCGGCCTCACCTCCATGCGCTACCTCACCGGCGACATCTCCTACGTGTGGAACTACGCACGCTTCCGCGGTTCTGTGACAGGCTACTGGACCGGTACCTACGACGGCGCAGAGCGCAAATTCTTCTACGACGACTATCTCGGCACCAACTCCGTGCTCCTGCTCGCAGGCGTTGACCGCCGCTACATGGGTGTGGAAGTAGGCATGAGCTACCTCATCACCCCCTCGCTCACACTCAGCGCCGTGGGCACCTTCTCCCGAGCTCAGTACACCAACCGTCCCACTCTTATCCGCTCTTACGAGAATGGCCTCTACCAGGACAGCGAAGATATAGTCTACCTTAAGAACTACTACATAGGCCAGTCACCCCAGCAGGCTTACAACGTAGGTCTTGACTATGCTGCTCCCCACCAGTGGTTCTTCTCGGTGAATGCTTCTTACATGGGCGACGGATGGGTAGCCGTGTCTCCCCTGCGCCATATCTCTATGGACAACATCACCTCTTCCGGCGAGACCATGGAGGAAATCATGGACCAGGTTAAGGCTATCACCAAGCAGACCCGCATGAAGGATGCTTTCGTGCTCAACGCCTCCATAGGCAAAATCATCTACACTCACTTCGGCTCGGTTAACTTCAATCTGAATGTCAGCAACATTACCAATAACCGCAACATCCAGATGCAGGCTTACCAGCAGAACCGATTTGACTACTCTAACCTCAACGCCGACAAGTATGCCGACCGCATCCGCTACTATCAGGGCATAAAGGTGAACTTTAACGTAGGTATCAGATTCTAAGATTTTTCAGGTGTCAGGCTGGAGATTCTATGACTGAAAAATCCGGTTCTGCGCCGATTCAAAAAATAAAATAAACAACTCATTATATGAAATCTTTCAGCAAATTCCTCCTGCCCGCAGCGCTCACCCTGTGCGCCGGCGTGGCTATGACTTCCTGTCAGAATGACTTCGACACTCCGCCGCTAAACGCACCTGTGGCTACAATGAAGCCCAACACTACCATTGCGGAGCTTAAGGCTGCTCACTGGCAGAATGACTATAACTATTTCGAGACTCTCGGCAAGACCGCCGAAGGTGAAGACATCATCATCCATGGCCGCGTAATCTCTTCCGATGCCACCGGCAACATCTACAAGAAGCTCGTGATTCAGGACGAGACTGCCGCCCTTGCCTTCTCAATCAACCAGACTGCCATGAACAACACCTACCGTGTAGGCCAGGAAATCGTGGTGAACCTCACCGACCTCGGCTTCGGTAAGTATGCAGGTCTGCAGCAGATAGGCGGCTACGGCGAATATAACGGCACCCCCCAGGTGACCTTCATGGACTACTCCATCTTCCAGTCTCACACCGAGCTCAACGGTTTCCCCGAGCCCTCTGACTATACCATTCTCCAGGGCGCGCAGGCGCCTGCCGACAAGATGTATATCATAGAGGCCAACATGGGCAATCTCCCCACAACTCCGGAGGGTATTCAGCAGATGCAGAGCCAGCTCGTGGAGTTCAAGAATGTGCACTGGGAAGGCGGCGGCTCGCTCCCTTACTCAGAGGCTGACAACAGCACCTCACGCACACTCCTCGATGAGAACGGCAACTCGCTGACCGTGCGCAACTCCAACTACTCCTCTTTCCGCGCTGAAATCCTGCCCGAAGGCGTAGGCACCGTGCGTGGCATCCTCTCTTACTTCAACGGCACCTGGCAGCTGGAGCTCCGTTCCGCTCAGGATTGCATCTTCTCAGAGAAGGGTCAGCAGAGCGATCCCTACACCGTGGCCGAAGCCATCGAGGCTCAGGGCACCGGCGCTTCCGGCTGGGTCACCGGCTTCATCGTGGGCTCCGTGAAGGCTAACGTAGGCGACATCGACTCCAACGACAAAATCATCTGGAGCAGCGATGCCGAGATGGACAACACTCTCGTGATAGCTCCCTCGGCTGACTGCCGCGACTACAAGCAGTGCCTCATCCTCACTCTCCCCCAGGGCTCTTCACTCCGCGCTAACGGCAACCTGCTCGACAACCCCGGCAACTTCGGCAAGAAGATTGAAGTGACCGGCGCGTTTGACTCCTACATGGGCGCTTACGGCCTCATCAACAACTCCGGCACAGCAAGCGAATATAAGATTGAGGGCCTCACCCCCGGCACTAACCCCGGCGGATCCGTTGCCTCCATCGATGAAAACTTCGATGCTTCAAAATCTATCCCCGCCGGCTGGAGCACCGTGGTAGTTAAGGGTAACAAGGATTGGTATGTACCTACTTTCGATAACAATAACTACGCCGCCATGACCGGCTATCAGGGTACAGCACCTTTCGAAGCATGGCTCATCACTCCCGCTATCGACGCCTCCAAGCTTGCCGAAAAGGTTATGAGCTTCCGCACTCAGGTAAACGGCTACAGCTCTACCACTTCCAAGCTCGAAGTTTATGTGCTCAGCTCTGCTGATCCCACCACTGCCACCAAGACCAAACTCAATCCTACCTTAGCCACTGCTCCCGCATCAGGTTACTCATCATGGGCTGAGTCAGGCAATGTTTCACTGGCTGAATTCACCGGCACTATCTACATCGGCTTCGTCTACACCGCCACTACCGACGCCAACTACGCTACCTGGTGCGTGGATAACGTACTCGTAGGCAAGACCGCATCATCCGGTCCCTCAGAGCCCACAACACCCCCCGCAACCGGCGGCCTCGGCACCCAGGATGAGCCCTACACCGTGGCAGACGTAATCGCATCTACCGCCGACGCTACCGGCGTTTGGGTGGAAGGCTACGTAGTGGGCTACATCGGCGGCATGAACTATGCCAGCGGCGCTGTGTTCAGCAACGACCTCAGCAACGTAAGCACCGACACCTACAACAACACCAACTGTATCCTTGCCCCCTCGGCTGACGTTACCAGCACCTCGCAGTCTATCCCCGCAGGTATCAAGGCAGGCGCAACCCGCGACGTGCTCGGCCTGCGCAACAACCCCGCCATCTACCTCAAGCACGTGAAGGTAAAGGGTGACATTACCAAATACTTCGGCACCCGCGGCATCAAGAACATCAGCGAGTGCATAGAGCTTTGAATTAGGTTTTAGGTTTTAGAGCCTTGCGGAACTTACCCGCCCGGGTTTCAAAACCGCCCCCTCAAATCTGAACAGATAGAATCCAATCCCCTGCGGCAGTCTTACGACCGATCGCGGGGGATTCTTTTTTGTAGTTTTTCGGGTGGGGATGGCCCCGGGTTTCGTTTGAAATTCGTGCTGCTGAGGGGACTTGTGGCGGATAATTGAAAGCTGAAACGTAACTCCTTGCTCGTTTCGGAAAAATTTTGTACCTTTGCGTGAAGTTTTTCGCGCGTGCGCGAAGCTACCCACAATGATTTAATAGAAATGGAAGAAGAGAAGAAATATATAGCCGATAATATCCAGGTGCTCGAAGGCCTGGAGGCTGTGCGCAAACGCCCTGCCATGTACATCGGCGACATCTCCGGTCGCGGTCTGCATCACCTTGTTTATGAGGTGGTTGACAACAGTATCGACGAAGCCCTCGCCGGGTTTGCCAACCACATCGAGGTGACTATCCTTGAAAACAACTCCATAAAGGTGGTGGACAATGGCCGCGGCATCCCCGTGGACATGCACGAAAAGATGCACAAACCCGCCCTCGAGGTGGTGCTCACCGTGCTCCATGCCGGCGGTAAGTTTAACAAGGACAACTACAAGGTCTCCGGCGGTCTGCACGGCGTAGGCGTGAGCTGCGTGAACGCGCTCTCCGACTATCTGCGCGCCGAGGTGTGCCGCGACGGCAAAGTCTACATGCAGGAGTATGCCTACGGCAAACCCACCAATCAGCTTACGGTGATAGGGGAGAGTGACCACACCGGCACCACAATCATCTTCCATCCCGACGCTTCAATCTTCACAGAGACCGTCTACGACTACGAGACCCTCTCCAACCGTCTGCGCGACCTGGCTTACCTCAACGCCGGCATCACGCTCAAGCTCACCGACCTGCGCGAGACGGACGAGCAGGGCAATCCCCGCTCCGAGACTTTCCATTCGGACGAGGGCCTGAAGGAGTTTGTGAAATACATAGACTCCGGCCGCGAGCATCTGATTGAAGACGTGATTCACATCAACACAGAGAAGAATGGTGTGCCCGTAGAGGTAGCCTTCACCTACAACACATCGTTCAGCGAGAATATCTTCTCTTACGTCAACAACATCAACACCATAGAGGGTGGCACACACCTGACCGGTTTCCGCATCGGCCTTACCCGCACGCTCAAGAAGTATGCCGAGGAGAGCAAGCTGCTCGAAAAGGCCAAGGTGGAAATCGACGCCTCTGACTTCCGTGAGGGCCTGACGGCCGTAATCTCCGTTAAGGTCATGGAACCGCAGTTCGAGGGTCAGACCAAGACCAAGCTCGGCAACTCCGAAGTGAGCGGCGTGGTGCAGCAGGCTGTGGGCGAAGCTCTCGGCTACTATCTGGAGGAGCACCCCAAGCAGGCGCGCGCCATTGTGGACAAGGTGATACTCGCCGCCCAGGCCCGTCATGCCGCCTACAATGCCCGCATGAAGGTGCAGCGCAAGAGCCCGCTCGGTGGCGCCGGTCTGCCCGGCAAACTGGCCGACTGCAAGAGTCGCGATGCAGCGGAGTGCGAACTGTTCCTCGTCGAGGGTGACTCTGCGGGCGGTTCTGCCAAGCAGGGACGCAACCCCTTCTATCAGGCAGTGCTTCCGCTGCGAGGCAAGATTCTGAATGTGGAAAAGGCCATGGAGCACAAGGTGTTTGAGAGCGAGGAAATCGTGAATATCTTCAAGGCGCTGGGTGTGACCATCGGCACTGAAGATGACTCTAAGGAGCCCAACCTCACCAAGCTGCGTTACCACAAGGTGATAATCATGACCGATGCCGACGTGGATGGTGCCCACATAGCCACGCTGCTGATGACATTCTTCTTCCGCTGCATCCGCCCCATCATTGAGAACGGTTACCTCTACATAGCCACTCCGCCCCTCTACCGCTGCCGCGTGAAGGGCAACAAGAAGCTGCAGGAATATGCCTGGGATGAACGCCAGGTGCAGCGTTTTGTCGACGAGAGGTGTGCCGGCAACCGCGCCCGTCTGGAGCTGCAGCGCTATAAAGGTCTGGGTGAGATGGACCGCTCACAGCTCTGGGAGACCACCATGGACCCCGACAACCGCATACTCAAGCAGGTGACTCTCACCAACGCCGCCGAGGCTGACCGCGTCTTCTCCATGCTCATGGGCGAAGAGGTTGTGCCCCGCCGCGACTTCATAGAGAGCCACGCCACCTACGCAAATATCGACGCCTGACCTATGGCCGAACATTGGTACTCGCGCACGGAAGCACTGTTGGGTCCCGCAGGGGTCGAGCGGCTGCGCCGGGCGCGAGTGCTCGTTGTAGGCATAGGTGGGGTAGGGGGATACACCGCCGAGATGCTGGTGCGCTCCGGAGTAGGTCATATCACCATTGTTGACGCTGACTGCGTGGCCCCCTCCAACATCAACCGTCAGCCGGTGGCCCGCCACTCCACTATCGGCAAGAGCAAGGTGCTTCTCGCCGCCGAAGAGTTTCGCGATATCAACCCCGACTGCGACGTCGAGGCGCTGCAGAGCTTCCTGACCCCGGAGAGCGTGGAGCCGCTCCTCTCGCGCGGTTTCGATTTTGTGGCCGACTGCATCGACACTGTCGCACCTAAGGTGGCGCTTCTGGCCGGCTGCGTGGCTACGCGCACCAAGGTGATATCATCGATGGGGGCCGGGGGCCGTATTGACCCCTCGCAAGTGGTAGTCTCGCGGCTGTGGGAGACGCGCGAGGATGGCCTTGCACGCGCCGTGCGCCAAGCCTTCAAGAAGCGGGGAACCAGGCCCATGATTCCGGTGGTCTACAGCCCCGAAGCGCCCCGTAAGAGCGCGCTGATAGAGGTGGAGATGCAGAATAAACGCACCTCGTTTGGCACGCTGGCCACCGTCCCCGCAGTCTTCGGCATACTGATGGCTAACCACATAATAAGAACCCTGACAGGCCAATGAAGCAGCTGGTAATTAAGGATATACACAAGTCATTCGGCGAGCTCGAGGTGCTTCGCGGCATCAGTCTCGATATTAACCCCGACGAGATTACGGCAATAGTCGGAGCCAGCGGCGCCGGCAAGACCACACTGTTGCAGATAATCGGCACGCTCATGAAGCCGGACTCCGGGCAGGTGCTCTATGACGGCACCGACGTGACGCGCCTGAAGGATCGTCAGCTCTCGGCCTTCCGCTGCAATCACATAGGCTTCGTGTTTCAGTTTCATCAGCTGCTGCCGGAGTTTACAGCCCTGGAAAATGTCATGCTCCCGGCGCTGATAGCGGGTACCTCGCGCCATGATGCCGAGCGCCGCGCCGCCGAATTGCTGGCATCGCTTGATGTGGCCGACCGTGCTACACATCGCCCTACGGCCCTCTCCGGCGGCGAGCGGCAGAGGGTGGCAGTGGCCCGCGCACTTGTCAATAACCCCGACATAGTGCTCGCCGATGAACCCACCGGCAGCCTCGACACCCGCAATCGCGATGAGATAATCCGCATATTCCGCACTCTCCAGGAGCGGCTGGGGCGCGGTTTTGTGGTTGTGACCCATGATCTCGGCTTCGCTTCCATAGCCTCCAGAGTCATCACAATGACCGACGGCATGGTGGAAATGCCCGCCGAGGCAGAAAAAAGTTCAGAAAATTTAGAGGTGTAAAGGTCTGATAAATAATGTATTGGTAAAATTCGCATTATTTTTTAGCCTAAAATTTTGTCAAATAAAAAAATGTGCGTAAATTTGCAGTCGCAAAATGTGCACAACCTGGCCCATTCGTCTATCGGTTAGGACGTAAGATTTTCATTCTTAAAAGAGCAGTTCGACTCTGCTATGGGCTACCAATTAAAATAAGAAACAGAAAAATTCTAAGACTCAGATATGGCAAACCATAAGTCATCGGAGAAACGTATCCGCCAGACCGCCAAGCGTCGCCTTGAAAACCGCTATTGGGCTAAGACCAGCCGCAATGCCGTGCGTCGCATCCGTAAAATGACCAACAAGGAGGAGGCTCTCGCAGCTCTTCCCAAAGTTGACCAGCTGCTCGACCGTCTCGGCCGCAAGGGCGTAATCAGCAAGAACAAAGCACGCAACCTCAAGAGCAAGCTTGCACGCCACATCAACGCCATCGGCAAGTAAGCCATAGCGCAGTCAAAGCATAACCCTGATCTTCACCCCCGGGTGATGCAGGTGGAATGGCCCATTCGTCTATCGGTTAGGACGTAAGATTTTCATTCTTAAAAGAGCAGTTCGACTCTGCTATGGGCTACTATTTCCTCCACTACGGTAAGCATTTCTCACTGAAATGTTTACCTGTTTTTTTATACCGAGGCGGACGCTGTGAGTGTTCCGGATTTCAAAAAAATCCCCACACCGCTGAGCCTCCACCTCCCGGCCAGACTCTCTGAACATGCGTAACATCCATTCACTGCTCATAATCTGCTTGCTGTTGCTCAGCGCCCTGTGCTACTCATGCGCCAACATGGGTATGCCCTCAGGTGGTCCGCGCGACGAGGACCCTCCCCGTTTCGTCTCCTCCAATCCCCCTGCCGGCGCCACTAATTTCCATGGCAACCGCGTGGAATTGCTCTTCAATGAGCTCGTAAATGTGAAGGACGCCTTCTCGAAAGTAACCGTTTCTCCCCCCGGCGACGGCACCCCCCGCGTCTCCACCTCCGGACGCCGAGTGATTGTGCAATTCCCCGACACGCTTGCCTCCGCCACTACCTACACCATTGATTTCGGCAACTCCATAGAGGACAACAACGAGTCTAACCCTCTCGGAGCTTTCGCCTTCAGCTTCTCTACCGGCAGCGAGCTCGACTCGCTGCGCATAGCCGGCGTGGCTCTCGACGCCTATACCCTCGAGCCTCAGCAGGGCATGCTGATAGGTGTGCACCCTGCCGACGCTCCCGACTCCGCGCTAACCACCCTCCGCTTCCTCCGCGCCACGAAGACCGACGACATGGGGCGCTTCGTAATCCGCGGCCTGAAGCAGATTCCTTACAACCTCTTCGCCCTCGGCGACCTCAACAACGACTACCGCCGCGACAATCCCGCAGAGCTCTTAGCGTTCTATCCCACCCCGATTCTGCCTCACTGCGAGCAGGCCGTGACCACCGACTCCATCTACAACATGCTGACCGGTGCCGTGGACACCGTGGTGGAGCGAACTTACACCCGCTTCCTGCCTAATAATCTGCTGCTCAGTGTGTTTGATGAGGGCTATAAGCCGCAGTATCTCGTGAAGTACGAGCGCCCCGACTCCTCGCGCCTCAGCTTCATTTTCAATGCCGCAGCCCCGGAATTCCCCTCGCTGGAGATAATAAATATATCCGATGAGCCGGCCATGCGTCTGGAATACTCCCAGCACCGCGACTCGATCACCTACTGGCTTTCCGACCCCCGCTTCATCTCTGCCGACACGCTGCGTGTGAAGCTCACCTACATGCAGACCGGTGCCGATAAACTCCTGGCCGAGCGCACCGACACCCTTACGCTCACCAAGCCCAAGGTGCGCAAACGCTCCGGACGTCGCACAAAGGAGCAGCTCCGCGCCGACTCCATAGCTGAAGAGAAAGCCAAGCTGCTCGGGGTGACCATCACCCCGCAGGGAAACCTGGAGATTTACCAGCGTCCGCGCATAGAATTTTCGGAACCGGTGAGCCGCCTTGACACCACCATGCTGCATCTTGAGATGAAGCAGGACACCCTCTGGATTCCTCAGCCCCTGGGCGTGCTGATCCCCGACACCACCTCAGCTTCACGCCGATGGCTGCTTGACTTCCCCCCGGCCTTTGGCGAGACTTACCGCCTCACGGTCGACTCTCTGGCTGCTGAAAGCTACCGTGGACGCTTCAACGGCGAGGCTAAGGTCATGTTTAAAGTAAAGGAGCGCGCCGACTACGCCTCCCTAACGCTACGCTTTACCCCCGACACCATTCATGGATTTGTGGAGGTGCTCAACAGCGGCGACAATGTGGTGCAACGTGCCCCCGTGGTCAATGGCGTGGCTCACTTCCCCTGGCTGGCCCCGGCCGATTACTATGCCCGCTTCGTGGCAGACAACGACAGCAACGGCCTCTTTACCCCCGGCAACTACGCTGAGCGCCGGCAGCCCGAAGAGGTGTTCTACTACCCCGGACTCCTCAGCCTCAAGCGCCATGACCGCTCCGAAAAATGGGACCTCTACTCCACACCCGTAGACAGTCAGAAGCCGCGCGCCATAGTGAAGAACAAACCTCAGTCCGCCAAGCGCCGCACCACCGGCGAGGAGCTCCCCGAGGAAGAGGAGGATGACACCTTCGACGTAAACTCCAACCCCTTCGCAACCCCCTCCACCCGCCGCCGATAATGCTCGCGGCTGCCGGATTGCAAAACTCACAAGGCAATGGACAAGAATCTCGACATACAGATTGATGAGGCGCTTAAGGCTTATAGGGCTTCGGGCGTGGAGTCGCAGGTAGACTATCAGAAGTTCTACCTCTACTCCATTGTGACACATTCCACTGCAATCGAGGGCTCTACAGTGACTGAAATTGAAAACCAACTGCTTTTCGATGAGGGGATTACGGCAAAGAGTCGCTCGCTTGTGGAGCAGATGATGAATGTAGACCTCAAGGATGCTTACATTCACGCGCTGAGCACAGCCGGCGAGAATCCGCGCTTCACTCCCGGCCTGTTGCAGCAGCTGTCGGCCCTGGTGATGCGACGAACCGGCAGCGAATACTCCACGCTTGCCGGCAAATTCGATTCATCGAAAGGGGAGTTCCGGCTCTGCAATGTCAGCGCCGGCATAGGGGGACGAAGCTATCTGGCTTACGCTAAGGTCCCGCGGGGTGTAGATGAATTTTGCCGATGGCTGAACGCTGAGATTGCCACGGTGAGCCGGGCGGACGTAGCCGCATGCTATCGGCTGAGCTTCGAGGCTCACTTCCGACTTGTAACCATCCACCCCTGGGTAGATGGCAACGGGCGCACCGCGCGACTGCTCATGAACATGATTCAGTGGCAGTTAGGCCTTGTCCCCTCCATTGTCAGAAAAGAGGATAAGGGGGAGTATATCCAAGCATTGGTGGACAGCCGCGAGAATGATGATTCCTCCATAGCGCAGGACATGATGATGCGTCACCATATAGCTAACCTCAATAGCCGCGTGGCAGAGTATCGGGAGAGTACCGATAGGGATTGAACGGAGGCAGGCATACAGCGACCCCGCGCCGATTGGTCCTTGGAGGATGGTCGGCGCGGGGTTTGCTATGTTGCGCGGTGGATGATTATTTCAGCAGGGCGGTTGCCTCCTTGATGCGGGTGAGCGCGCGGCGTATGTCGTCGTCGCTCAGCGCGTAGCTGAGGCGGATGTAGCCGGGGGCACAGAATGCCGCGCCGTCTACTGTGGCTACATTAGCTTTTTCAAGCAGATACATGCTATAGTCGCCGCTGGTGGCTATCACTTTGCCCTCGGGGGTCTGCTTGCCTAACACTTTCTCTACCTTGGGGAAGAGATAGAACGCACCGTCGGGGCGATTGATTTCCCACCCGTCTATTTCAGAAGCGAGCTCCACAATCAGGTCGCGACGGCGGCGGAAAGCCACACACATCTCCTTCACGCACTCCTGGCTGCCGGCGTAAGCTGCCTCGGCGGCCTTCTGCGCTATTGATGATGCGCCGCTGGTGTACTGCCCCTGAAGCTTTGTCACAGCCTTGGCAATGGGGGCGGGGGCGGCAAGATAGCCTATGCGCCAGCCTGTCATGGCGTAAGCCTTGCTGACACCGTTGATCACAATCGTGCGGTCGGCCACTTCCGGGAAGGTGCCTATGCTTGTCAGCTTCGCGTCCATGAAGTTGATATGCTCATAAATCTCATCGGCCAGCACCACCACCTCTTCGTGTCTGCCGAGCACTTCAGCCAGCGCTTTGAGCTCCTCGCGGGAGTAGACGGCACCGGTGGGGTTGGAGGGTGAGTTAAACATAATCAGGCGGGTCTTGGGGGTGATGGCTGCCTCAAGCTGCTCGGGGGTAATCTTGAAGTTCTGCTCCACACCGGCGTGCACGGTCACAACCTTGCCACCCGCGAGCTTCACCATCTCCACATAGCTGACCCAAGCGGGCACGGGGATGATTACTTCGTCGCCGGGATTCACGCACGCCAGCACGGCATTGCAGAGCTCCTGCTTGGCGCCGTTGCCCACAACTACCTGCTCGGGCGCATAGTTCAGATTGTTTTCCTCCCGGAGCTTGCGGCTCACCTCCTTGCGCAGGCTCAGGTAGCCGGCCACGGGGGTGTAGCGTGAGAAATTCTGATCCACAGCCTCCTTGGCAGCCTCCTTGATGTGGTGGGGGGTGTCGAAGTCCGGTTCACCTACACTCATATTGATTACATCCACGCCGGCAGCACGGAGCTCATTGCTTTTCTGCGACATAGCCAAAGTGGCCGAGGGGGATAATTGCTGGATACGCTCTGATATCTGCATGATGATTCTATGTGTTTTAAATGGTTTTATCCGCGAAATTAAGCAATTATCCGTGATTCTCCAAATTTGCCGGGCAGCTTGTGAAAAAATCTCAAAATCATAGGGGAAATTTGTATTTATTTTATTACTTTTGTGCGACTAATTAACTTCGCTTTACTTATGAAAAAGATTTATTGTAACTTAGCGTTGCTGGCTACCATGCTGGTGATGCTATTCGGTCTCGGCGCATGCTCCGATGATGCGGAGTCTCTGCTCGAAACGGTGCCGGCTGACTCCCAGGTGGTGGTGACCATCGACGGAGATGAATGGCTCAAAAGTATTGACTACAAGAACCGGGATGGCAAGCCCACCTTCTGCCCCGAGATGGACAAGCTGCTGAAGACCACCGGCGTGGACCACGCTATGGTCAACAATGTGGCTGATGCCCTTGAGCTCACCGAGAAGGTGTTCGTACTCTTTGTCAATGGCCAGGACGCCTTCCTGACTTTCAATGTGAAAGATGCCGACAAGTTCCGCGCGTGGGTGGAAAAGCATGGAGGCAAGAGCTTTGCCGATGAGGGTAAGGGCTTCTACCGCCTCAGCTCCGGCGATTTTGTGATGAAAGACAAGCAGGTGTGGGCTTCGCTCAGCGGCAAGATTGAGACGGACCGTGTGGAGCGCTTCCTCGACCTCGGCAAGAAGAATCGTTTCAGCGAAAAATTCTCCGGCATAGCATCATCCATGACCGGCTCCGGCCGACTCATTTCCGGCTTTTTGAATATCAATGAAGTGTTCTCGTTGCTGCATAAGATAGGGGAGACTCAGACGGCTGCGCAGATGCAGTTTGCGCTGGGCATGGCCTTCAAGGATGCCGCATATCTCACCTTTGATGCCTCCGTCTCTTCCGACAAATCTGAGAGCTCACTGCGCGTGCTCAACAAGGATGAGGAGCCCGCAGAGTTCCTGATTCCCATGAGCCGCATCAACACAGCGGCCATGAACAAGATAGACAATCGTGCTTTCTGCGTGGGCGCTATCGACATCTCTCCCGACCTCACCAACATGCTCGGCTGCCTCATGAAGACTTACGGCTCCACCATGGGTCCCGAAGAGCGCGCAGTGGCCGACACCTTCCTGTCGATGCAGGGCACCTCGGCTTTCTCAGTAAATAATGCCGACGAAGTGCTCGTTTCGCTCGGCTTTAAGAACCCGGAAAAGGCTCAGGCTGCCGCCGGCATTATCAAGGGTTTCACAAGCGGCAGCATGCGCGTGGGCACTACCGGCAACTTCGTGGTGGTGGGCACAGGCAAGGCGGCTAACGCCGGCTCTTCTCCCAAAGGCTTCGGGGATGCCTACATAGCTCTTTACTTTGATTACGCCAACCCCTCGATGAAGGATATCATGCCGGTAGATTGCTCCGACATGGGCACCGTGCTCATGACTCTCGAGCCTGACGGCAAGGGCGCCAAGCTCAAAAGTGTCTGGAACGTGAATAAGCCTATCTGCACAGCTCTGCGTCTGGCCAATGCCTATCTCGACATGATGAGCGCTCCCCGCAGCTTCAGCTACGAGGATATGGACGAGGAGCCCTATTTCGGCGACGACTCTACAGCAATCGATTTTGAACTCTGATGCAATCAATCACCCTCAAAAATGTTCGTCCGCGGGTCTTTGAAGATGAGGATCTTAGTCTCTCGCAGGTGTGGGACACTGACCTCGTCTTCACCCGCGGACAGACCTATGTGGTCGAAGCCCCCAGCGGCACCGGCAAGAGCAGTCTCTGCGCATATATATATGGTAACCGCCGCGACTACACCGGCCACATCCGCTTCGATGACCGCGACATAAGCACCATCACCCCCGGCGAATGGCAGAAGCTGCGCCGCACCGAGCTGGCTTATCTGCCGCAGGAGCTCGACCTCTTTCCGGAGCTTACGGCCATGCAGAACCTGTGTCTGAAGAATGACCTCACCGGTCATCTGCCCCACAGCCGTCTGCGCGAATGGATGGAGGCTCTCGGCCTGGCCGACAGAATGGATTTCCCCGTAGGCAAAATGTCAATAGGTCAGCAGCAGCGAGTGGCCATAATCAGGTCTATCTGTCAGCCATTCAGCTTCTTGCTGATTGATGAACCGGTCAGCCACCTCGATGCCCGCAATAATGCGCTGGCTGCCGAAATCATCATGACCGAAGCGCGTCGCCAGAACGCAGCCGTCATAGCTACTTCCGTGGGCAACCGCATAGGCATCCCCACCGACACCGAGCTTCATCTCTGATTCCCCCTCCCTATGAAAAAGATACTCCGCCATCTGCTTCATCGCAACCTCTCCGCCGCTCAGCTTATAGGCTTCGTACTCAGCAACTTCACGGGCCTGGCAATAGTAATACTGGGCGTGCAGTTCTTCGTAGACGCGCGCCCCATCTGGGACGACGAAGAGAGCTTCATCCGCAAAGATTACCTCGTAATCAACAAGAGGATAACGGCTGCCAATACCCTCGGCCGGGAGGCCAGCAACTTCACTCCGGCGGAAATCAAAGACCTGGGCGAGCAGCCCTGGGTGCGCAGGGTAGGGGAGTTCACCTCCGCCAACTATCGCATCTACGCCTCCGTCAACACCGGCGGCCACTCCATGAGCACCTACATGTTTCTGGAGTCCATCCCCACCTCATTTATAGATGTAGCCGGCACTGACTGGGAGTTTCATCCCGGCGACAAGAGTGTGCCCATCATCATCTCCAAGGACTATCTGAGCCTCTATAACTTCGGCTTCGCAAGCACCGTGGGTATGCCCACTGTGAGCGAATCGGCCATTAAATCAATACCCCTCACTCTGGCCATCCGCCCCGACAACGGTCGCGCACCCCTCGACATGGAGGCACACATCGTGGGCTTCTCCAACCGCCTCAACACCATACTGGTGCCCGAGTCCTTCATGACCTGGAGCAATGCCACCTACGGCGAGGGACCCACCCCGCCACCCTCCCGCCTGATTGTAGACGTAAGCTCGCCGGGCGACGTGAAAATCAATGAGTATCTGGAGGCCCACGGCCTTGAAGTGGCCGGCGACAAGAGCGGTTCGCAGGCATCGTTTCTGGTCAACGTGATAGCCGGCGTGGCCCTGATGGTCGGCATACTCATCACAGTGTTGTCATTCTTCATACTGCTCCTCTCCGTGAGCCTCATCATGCAGAAAAACCGGCAGAAGATCCACTCCCTCATCATGCTTGGCGTGGAACTCTCCGACATCTCCGGCGTCTACGTCCGCATAGTGGCGGGTGTAAACCTGCTCGCGTTCCTGCTGGCAATAGGGGGCATGCTTCTGCTGCGCGGCAGCTACCTGCCCTCGCTGCAGGGAATGGGGGGCGCCGCCGGCAACGTGCTTCCCAGCCTCGCGGTGGGCGCCCTGCTCACTCTTCTGCTGATAGTATTCAACGTAATCAGCATCCGCCGCCGCGTCAGCCGCGCCTTCCTGAATTAGACTTTCACAGGTTTTGCGGCTGTAGAGAGCCGGCTCAACAAATCTTTAAATGTTAAAAAAACTAAAAAGAGGTGTTAAAACTTTATTGAGGCGTAACATTTCTCCACACATTTTGACTATATTTGTGCCAAATTTGGTTTTGTGTTAACGCTTAATAACATTTTAGCACCGTGAAATCTATCCTGGTGTCCCGTAAGTATGTGACTCACACTTATTTATATGCAAGTGGGAGAAGTGTGCCTGCAAAATCGGGAGCCGGGTTGGTAGACTCAGTTTCCTGATGGAGGGCACCAAAAGCAAGAATTCACTCCTTAAAGCAAAAATGCGTTTAAGCCCGAGCCGTAAAAGCAAGTTATCAATCTCGCAATTTCGTGCTCTGCAAACGTAGAACCAATTCATGTTGACCCAATAGACTAAATACAATTAACTAAATTATAAACCTCTTGTAGAACTAAAAGAATTCTTGCATGAAACACGTTTGTTTTCACTTGAATCGGAAGTTCTGGGCCACAATGATTATGCTGCTGGCCTTCACACTTCCCGCTTTAGCTCAGAAAATCAACGTCCACTGTCATGTGGTCGATGAGACGGGCGAAGAGCTCATCGGTGCTTCCGTAATGGAAAAGGGCACCCAAAACGGCGCGGCAACCGACTTCGATGGCAACTGCGACCTTACGGTCAATCCCCATGCCACCCTGGTTGTAAGCTACGTCGGCTACGATCCTCTTGACGTACCCGTCGAGGGCAAACACGAGCTTCACATCGTGATGAAAGCTAACACCACTATGCTGGCTGAAACCGTGGTAATCGGTTATGGCTCAGTGAAGAAGAGCGATGCTACCGGTTCTGTGGCTGTGGTGCAGCCCGACGAAATCGAGGCCGGCATCTCAACTTCAGCTCAGGACCTGCTGACCGGCGCAAGCCCCGGTGTGGTTGTAACCAGCTCTGGCGGTAGCCCCGAAGGCGGCGCTGAAATCCGTATCCGTGGTGGTGCTTCACTCTCAGCGTCTAACGACCCCCTCATCGTGCTCGACGGTGTGCCCCTCTCTAACGACGGCATCACCGGTATGGGTAACCCCCTCTCAATGATTTCTCCCGACAACATCGAGAGCATGACCATCCTGAAGGACGCATCTGCTACCGCTATCTACGGTTCTCGTGCATCTAACGGTGTAATCATCATCACTACCAAGAAGGGTAAGAGCGGTCGCCCCCAGGTGAACTTCTCTGCTTCTGTAAAGGTAGAGACTGCCCGCAAACGCTGGGATGTGCTCAACGCCTCTGAATTCAAGGACAAATTCCTCTCTTACTATGGCCCCGGTGCCGCTCACTACAATGAGGAAGCTATGTCTTACCTCGGCGACACCGACACCAACTGGCAGGACCAGATTCTCCGCACTGCAATCTCTCAGGACTACAACCTCTCAATCGGTGGTACTGTAGGCTTCCTTCCCTACCGTATCAGCGGTTCTTACACCGACAACAAGGGTATCCTCAAGGACAGCCAGATGCAGCGTGTGACCGCAGGCTTCACCCTGAACCCCAAATTCTTCAACGGTCTTCTCCAGATCAACGCCACTGCCAAGGGCTACTATCTGCGTAACACTTGGAGCGATGAAGGCGCAGTAGGCGCAGCAGTTTCTTTCAACCCCACTGTGCCCGTCTACAGCAACATCCCCACCGGCAACCCTGATTTCCCCTACTTCTACAATGGTTTCTACACCATCACCGGCAACAATCAGGCGTTCAACATCAACGCTGCACGCAACCCCCTCTCGCTCATCGACAGCAAGAATAACTACTCTGACGTGTGGCGTTCTAACGGTAACCTGCAGATCGACTACGCTCTCCACTTCCTCCCCGACCTGCACCTCAACCTCAACCTCGGTTATGACGTGACCAAGTCTACCGACGACAACTACATCACTCAGAACTCACCCATAGCATGGCACGACTCTCCCAACCAGAACGGCGCCGGTTACTACTACCACACCTACAGCGCTTACCGCAACACCATGCTGAACTTCTACCTCAACTATAAGAAGGAATTCGAAGCCATCTACTCTCAACTCGACGTAACCGCCGGTTACGAATGGCAGCGTTTCGACAACCGCAACCGCAACAATGGTACCGTGTTCACCACTCCCGGTTTCCTCAACCCCGGTGACAACGGCGGTCAGCTCATAATTGACAACTCCACTATTGACAAGGTAGGCACCTCTAACGCTCTCGAAAACTTCCCCTACTACTCAGGTAACCTCATCCTCGAGTCATTCTTCGGCCGCTTGAACTACATGTTCAAAGACACCTACCTGCTCACCTTCACTCTCCGTGACGACGGCACCTCTCGCTTCTCCAAGGACAATCGCTGGGCTCTCTTCCCCGCTCTTGCTCTGGGCTGGAAGATTTCTAACATGCCCTTCATGGAAGGCTGGGCCGACAACATGAACGAATTCAAGCTCCGTCTCGGCTGGGGTATCACAGGTCAGCAGTCAGTAGGCGGCTGGTTCCCCTCAGTGCCCATCTACACTCAGTCAACTCAGGGTTCTTACTACCCCAACATCTGGACCGGTACTTACCGCGACGCTAACGGCAACATCATCTCTCAGACCTACTACCCCAACGGCTACAACGCAAACCTCAAGTGGGAGGAAACTACCACCTGGAACGTAGGTGTAGACATGGGCTGGTGGAACAATCGTCTGACCGTAGCGCTCGACTGGTATCTGCGTCAGTCTAAGGACCTGCTCTCTTACATTGCTGTAGCTCCCGGTTCTACCACTACCAACATGCTCGACCAGAACATCGGTACTCTCGAGAACCTCGGTCTTGAAGCTACCATCGGCGGCAAGCCCGTGATGACCGATGACTTCACTTGGAACACTACTTTCAACGTAGCCTGGAACAAGAACAAAATCACCAAGCTCAACAACGAAGGCACCTACGTGACCACCGGCGGTATCTCAGGCGGTACCGGCAACACCGTGCAGGTTCACCAGGTAGGCTACCCCGCATTCTCTTACCTCCTCTACGAGCAGGTTTACGACGAAATGGGTCAGCCCCTCGAAGGCGTATATGTTGACCAGGACGGCAACGGCCAGATCGACTCTAACGACCTCGTGATTAAGCACCACAAGGATCCCACAGTGACCATGAGCTGGAACAACACCTTCGCTTGGAAGAACTGGGACCTCGGCATCCAGATGCGCGCCTCTATCGGCAACTACGTTTACAACAATGTTCTGTCCGGCAACTCAGCACTCTCTAAGATGTACCAGAACGGTCTTAACAACCTCGTGAAGGCTGACCACTACTTCGAGAGCTCTGACCTGCTGATGAGCGACTACTGGCTGGAGAACGCCGGCTATGTGCGCTGCGACAACATTACCCTGGGCTACACCTGGACCGACCTCATCGACGGCAACCTCCGTCTGCGTCTCTACGGTGCTGTGCAGAACCCCTTCGTAATCACCCGTTACCGCGGCATCGATCCTGAGATTCCCTCCGGTATCGACAACAGCGTTTACCCCCGTCCCGTTTCATTCACTCTCGGTGTAATCGCTACATTCTAATTGGTCAACAAATTCACTCGCAATTAAGAATCAAAATTTATGAAATCATATATCAATAAATTCTTGATGGGTGCTGCCCTCGTTTGCACAATGGGCCTCGGCTCTTGTATCAACGACCTTGACCAGCTCCCGAAGAATCCTACAAGCATCGACCCCGGTAAGTTCCAGGAGAATCCTAAGGAATACATAGGCGGTGTAATGGGTAAGTGTTACAGCGGCATCGCAGTGTCCGGCCAGTCCGGTGCGGGCGGCGACGCTGACATCTCCGGCCTCGATGGCGGTACCTCATGTTGGAGCCGCGCTATCTATATGCTCAATGAGTTCACCACCGACGAATGTAAGTGGATCTGGCCCGACGCAGGTATCGTGGACCTCGTGACCTCAACCTGGTCAGACCAGAACGCTAACATCTTCGGCACTTACTCTCGTCTCTACACTCACATAGCTATCTGTAATGAGTTCATGCGCCTGATCAACAATGCCGGCGAATATGGCATCAGCTTCCCCGAGCAGGCATCAGGCAATCAGGTGTCTCGCGCTGAGGTTAACCAGCTCCTGCTGGAAGCCCGCGCTCTGCGTGACCTCTCTTACTTCTATGTGATCGACCTCTTCGGCAACGCTGCTCTCTGCTGGGACGACCAGGAACCCGGTTCCAACCCCGTGCCCACCACCCGCACCGAGCTTTATAACAAGGTTGTGGCCGACCTCGAGAACATCCTCGCTCCCGAGTCCGGCTGGAAGGACTCAGGCATCTACGGCCGCATCGGTCGCGACGCTGTAGAGGCTCTTCTCGTGAAGTTCTACCTCAATGCTGAAGTGTTCAGCGGCAAAGCTGAATGGCAGAAGTGCTGGGATATGGCTCAGACCATCATCAAGCGCCACCAGGGCAGCGGCTTCCAGAACTCAGGTCTCGCTGAGGACTACCTCGCCCTTTTCTGCGGCAACAACGACATCTTCGGCCCCGGCGGTTCACTCAAGTCTCAGTATGAGAACCTCTGGACCATCCCTTACTCTTACCAGCTCACCGAGTCTTACGGCGGTTCATTCTTCCTCATGGCTGCTGCCTACACCGACAGCGCTGTTGCCACTCCCGGTTGGTATGGCATGAACGCCCAGTGGACTTGTATGCACACAACCCGTCAGTTTGCCGAGACTTTCAACTTCTCTGCCCCCAAACAGTTTGTTGACAAGAACGGCAACGTGACCGAATACATCGGCACTAACGACGACCGTTGCTATCTCTGGCTCGACGCCTCTCAGGGCTTCTCAATGGACAACACTGACTTCTCTACCTTCAAGGACGGCTATGTACCCATCAAGTTCACCAACGTAGAGTGTGACGCCACCACCGGTCTGCTCCCCCGCTGGAATGACCCCGAAACCGGTCTGCCCCGCGTAGGTGTCCACGACCTCAACAACTCCGACAACTACGGTATCGATGCCGGTTACACCTTCCCCAACACTGACCTTCCCTTGATTCGTCTGGCTGAAATCTATCTGTCAGCTGCCGAAGCTCATCTGCGTGGCGGTGTAGGTAATGCTACTGACGCGCTCCAGTATGTCAATTATGTGCGTGAGCGCGCTAAGGTGCAGCGCTTCACCGTGGCTCAGTTCACTCTGCCCAACATCCTTGAGGAGCGCGGTCGTGAGCTCTACTGGGAGAACTGCCGCCGCACCGACCTCATCCGTTTCGGCAAATTTACCAATGGTTACAACTGGAACTGGAAGAACGGTGCAGCTTACGGTACTGACATCGCCTCTCACATGACTCTCTTCCCCATCCCCAGCCAGGTTCGTTCAGCTTACGCTGCCGGTACTTATCCTCAGAACCCCGGTTATTAATTGTCAACCTTACAAATCACAGATTCCACAAAAATGAAAAAGATATCAATCTTAATGGCTCTGATGATGCTTGTAGGCCTCGCCTCAACATCATGTAAGCGCGACACTCAGCCGCGTATCGAGAAGCCCACCGAGTTTGTGCTCAATACCCCTCCGTTTGCTGCCAACACTCTCATCCTGACCGAAGAGGGTACTTTCAAGATGACCTGCTCTCAGCCTAACTACGGCCCCGCCGTGTGCGCTGACTACGCTCTTGAAGCCTCAATCCAGGACCCCGAGAAGGTGGCTGACCCCGAGGTGATGATGCTCACCACTCACAGCACCACCGCTGCTATGGAACTCCCCGCAAGCGAACTCGCGCTGGCTATGTGTCAGCTCATGGGCGCTGTGGACGAGGCTAACGCCGACAAATATGATCCCGCTGTGCGCCCCGTGTGGGTGCGTGCCGTAGCTTCTGTGCCCGGCGCTGACTACGCTACCGTTCGCTCTAACTGGGTGAAGCTTGACAATGTTCAGCCCTACTTCGCTGTGCCTGTGCCCGGTAAGCTCTGGCTCATCGGCGACGTCACTGGCTGGGACATCAACAACCCCACTCCCGAATATATCCTTCAGGAGGACATGGATGCCATCGGCTCTAAGATCTATTCCGGCACCTTCCCCATCGCTTCCGACAAGGCTGCAGGCGGCTTCCGCTTCTTCCTCGAACTCGGCAACTGGGACAACATCGCAGTTCAGATCGGTTCTGCCGAGCCCAACTTCTGGGAAGAGCACATCTCCCTCGACGCTGATGGCGCTTACTCCGGCGCTTGCTTCTGGGGCCAGGGTAACTGGGACATCGACAACCACCCGGGCGGCAACCTCAAAATGACTGTTGACCTCAACACTATGAAGGTTTACTTCGAAGCCGTTGACTAATCATTCACAACCATGCCGGTAAGGGAGGGGGCTCTCCGAGTCCTCCGAGAACTCTGAGAACTCCGAGTCCTCCAGAAACTCCGGGCTCCTTTCCTGCCGGCAACAAAAAGCAAAACCAATCATAATGAAAAAAATAGCATTCTTCTGCTGCGCCCTTCTTGCGTTAGGCTTTGCCTCATGTGATGACAAGTCTGATATGGGCATCATGCAGGTTAATCCTCAGCTCCCCGAAGTGGCCCCCTCAGAGCTCGCTCCCGTAGTGGCTTCAGAGATAGCCGGCTCTTCAATCAACCTCAATGGTCTCGGCGAGATTCCCGCAATCTCTGCTCCCGCCATAGAAAATCTTCCCGCCGGCACTGATGTGGTCTATGACATGCAGGTAGCCACCAAGGCCGATTTCTCTGACGCTGAGACCATCCCCGTAGTTGACGGCAAAGTATCTGCTGCAGAGTGGAACAAATACTTCCGCAACTCTTTCGGCATGAACAACCGCGCTGAAGCCAACTACGTTCGCTTCCTCGCCTACTTCGTGCAGGGAACACAGCGCTACCGCGTAGGTGACCTCGACACATTCTACGGTTCTCACAAACTCACCGTGACCCCCGTGTCATTCACCTATCCTACCATCACCTGTAACACAGCCGACGGTGCAATGTACCTCGCTGACTTCGATGGTGACGGCGCTCTCTATCAGGGTCTCGTAAACCTGGACGGCAACTTCACCTTCACCATCAACGGTAAGGAGTATGGCCTGGCTTCAGGCAGCGAGCTCGAGCTCGGCAACAAGCCCTGCTCTGTGAAGACAGCCGCTCTCTACATTGTCAACGTAAACTACGCCGACGACAAATACACCTTCACCACCACTCAGGTGCGTAACTTCGGTGCCATCGGCGACTTCTCAAGCTGGTCAAAGCAGACTAACCTGACTCAGGCCGGCAAGACCTTCACCGGCGATGTGGACTTCGGCGACAATGCTGAGGGCGAGTTCAAGTTCCGTATGAGCAACAACAACTCCTACACACTTGGCGGCTACCAGTATGACCTGCTCTTCGGCGGTGCCAACATGGTAGTGCCCGGTGCCGGTACTTACACCGTGACTGTAGATTTCTCTAACTTCCCCTACACCTACACCGCTGTAAAGAAGTAATCGAAAAACACCTATAATCTCAAATGCGGCGGGGGGCTCCATCGGGAGTCTCCCGCTTTTATTGTGTTGAATTGCGAAAATATGTTTTTAAACATATAAAATTATTTTTTGAGGGATGGTATAATTTGTAACTTTGCAGCGATTTTTGGTATCGAAATATCCCGTGGTTGCCAAAAATGACAGGAATGAAATAATTCAGATAACGTTTAACTAATAAATTCCTCTTTATGAAGAAATTTTACGCAATTGCAGCAGCTGCTATGACAGCTCTTTCAATGAACGCTCAGCTCTACGTAGTAGGCGCAGGTGAAGGCCTCGCTTGGGAACCCACTGATCCCATGGTAGTTGAGCTCGAAAATGGTGCTTACACTTTCGAAATCAACGACCTCACTCAGTTCCAGATCTCTACCGAGCTCGGCGATTGGGATACTTTCAACACCGCTAAGTACATGCCCACTGCTGCTCTCACTGAAGAGAACCTCGGTACTGCTGTAGAGCTCGCTCTCGGTGGCGAAGGCAACATCTCTACTCCCTGGAAGGGTGACTACAAGGTAGTAGTAGCAGGTGACCTCAGCACTATCACTCTTACTACTGACACTCCCAAGCCCGATCCTAACGCCGCTAAGGAAATCTATCTGCGTGGTGGTATGAATGAATGGGGCTCTCCCGCCGAATGGATGTTCTCTCACAAGGAGGGTAATGATTACTACTTTGTTTGTAAGGACGCTACTATGATTCCCGCAGGTACTTCATTAAAGATTGCCGACGCTGACTGGAACGTATACAACTACGGTGCTAACGGCCCTATCACTATTGATGACGAATCTTGGTGGAACTACAATGACCAGGATTCACTGATGACTGAGGACTTCGAAGGCACAGTATATATCACTCTTCCCGAGGAAGAACGCGGCGAGCTGACAGTATTGTTCAAGTCAGGTGTATTCGAAAATAGCGCTGTTGAGACTATCGCAGTGGCTAACGGCGAAGCTGAATACTTCAACCTCCAGGGTGTACGTGTGGCTAACCCCGCTCAGGGTCTCTACATCGTTCGTCAGGGTGGTGTAGTAACCAAGCAGGTTATCCGCTAAAAAAACTGTCGCTTAAAGCGATAAACATAAGGGGCTGAGTCAAGGTTTTGGCTCAGCCTTCCTTTTACTAATGCTCTCCGGCGTTCGCGCCGCCCCCCTCCTCCCCGCCTTGGCCCACTCTGGTGAGTGCGCATTTGAACTTATCGAATACTAACTATAACATCTATGACTTTCGTATCTAAAATGTCTTCGCAACTTGTCGCAAGTCGCGTGTTTGAAATCTTTATCACATTTATCATCATTGTCAACTCAGTGCTCATAGGCATTCAGGTAACCCATGACAACGAGGTTATCACCTTCGTTCAAAACGTTATCCTGCTTATCTTCACTTTCGAGATATTTGTGCGCTTCGTGGCCGCTGACAACCTTAGGGATTTCTTCAGAAATGGCTGGAATGTGTTTGACCTCTCACTCGTGATAATCGGTTGGATACCCGCCGACATAGTGGAGGGTGGTAGCACCATGATGGCGCTCCGAGTGCTCCGTGTCTTCCGTGTGCTCCGCCTGTTGCGCACCTCAGAGGAAATCAAGCTCATAGTGGCCGTGCTTGTTAAGTCCATGAAATCCATGTCTTACAACGCCATGCTGTTCCTCATCTTCGTCTATCTCTACGCCATCATCGGTGTGTCAATATTCCGTCTGCCCGAGCCGGGCGCCATCTCCGGAGCGGAGCTTCAGCGCTACGAAAAGCTTATGGAGGTGGCCCCTCATTCACCCGCCAACTCCCCTGACCCCTTCGGCAACATACCGGAAGCCGTCTTCACCCTGTTCCGCTCACTCACCGGCGAGGACTGGACAGATCTGCGCTACAATCTGGTGACCGCTTCCGAAATGGGCGTGATCCACGTGAGTCCTACGGCCATCACCACCTACCACGTCTCCTGGTTCTGCATAGCTGCCTTCCTGCTCCTCAACCTCGTCACCGGCGCCGTGATCAACAACTACCAGGTAGCTATAGACGAAGCCGAGAGAAAGCGCAAAGTCGCAAAAGGCGAAGAGACCGAAGAGCCCGGAGAATACAAGCTCGAGCCCGTAGAAGCCTAATCTGCCCCTGTAAGGGTTACGGGTTACGGGGGATAGGTTAAGGGCGACAGCTTAAAGGCTGGAACATATTCCCCATATCCATGGACCCCGGCAAATCTCAAACCCGCAGCGCATGGAGAGGAGGTTTCCAACCTCCGACAGTAAAAGCAGCGCCCAAACAGCCCACACATGCAGGCATTACACCGCAAGTCTTGGGTAATATTAACTTATCCTCCTTTAGCGGCAAACGCAAGCGCCCGAAGGGTGCGCCGTTGTGGTTAACCCCTGACGGAGTCCAATGCAGTTAAAATAAGCCAAGGCCACATTAGTCAGCAAGTCGCTTCGGAGAAGCGATCTGTATGATAACCCCGGAGGATGTTGCAAAACCTCAAAAATCACAAAAACAAATTTTGTAACTCCTTGATTTTCAGTACTCGTATTTTTGTGCGGATTGCTAAAAATTGAGTTTTGCAACACCCTCCTATCGAGATTAATGGCGCTCCGCGCCATGCGTGTGCCGCTAAAGGAGGATAAGTCAACATTACTGGTTTCAAATCTCTGACTTGCTGCGTAATGCCTGCATGTGTGGGCTGTTTGGGCGATGCCTATGGTGTCGGAGCTTGGAAAGCTCCTCTCCATGGGTTGCGGGTTTGAGATTTGCCGGGGGTGGATATGGGGATTATGTTTTCTCCTTACCCTTATCCTGGCCCCTATAACTCATAACCCGTGACACATAACCCGTAATCTGTCACCCATACCCCTAATCCATCACCCTTAACCCTTACAGGGGGCGGGGTGGGGCGGGGAAGCTGGCTGTGATTTCTTGGATGGTCAGGGGGGATTCGTCGGTTTCGGCGTAGCGTCGGTCAGCTGGGGTTAGCAGCAGGCTCTCTTCGTTGAATTTTTCGCCGAAACTTAGGCTCAGTCCTTCGCGCAGCAGCATCCGGGCCACTGTGGGTTTGCCGCGGAAGCCGTGGATTATCCAGCGCTGTTGCGGCTGCAATTCGCGGTGCAGGGCTATTATCTGCTGTTGGCAGCGGACGTTGTGGATTATGAGTGGCAGACGGTATTTCTCTGCCATCAGAGCTTGTGCTTTGAAGGCCTGGAGCTGTGTCCACATAGGTGTCTTGCACAGGGCATCGAGCCCCGTTTCCCCTATGGCCAGAATCCGCGGGTCGGGAAGCATGGCCTCCATCTGCCTGAGGCGAGCGTCAAGCTCGTCGGTTGGCAGGGGCAGATGCCAGGGGTGCAGCCCGAGACTATATGTCTGGTCGGGGAGCATGTCGTCTCCCGGTTGGATGTTTACCAGCGCGCCCGGGCGGGGTGCGGCGTGATGGGTGTGGATGTCAAGAATCATGGCACTGGGTCATAGCCGCTTCCTCCCCAGGGGTGACAACGGCAGATGCGGCGAATGGTCAGCCACAGTCCGCGAAAGGGCCCGTGGCGACGCAGGGCCTCAAGGGCGTATTCGGAGCATGTGGGGGTGAATCGGCACGCATCGGGGAGCATCGGGGAGATGGCGGCGCGATAGAATTGAATGGGGAGCATGAGCACCCGGGCAAGCAGTTTCTTCATGACAGCGGTGCTTGAGGGGATGCTTGAGAGTCTGCGGGCTTTTGTGCATCGGCGGCAGTGGTTGCGTCAGCCTCCTGCGCGGGGGAGGGTTGCGGGAAAAACTTGCTGTCGAGGGTGTTGAGCAGTTTGGCCGTCTTGGCCTCTATGGAGGCGAATGGCGCCATTTTGCTGCTTGCGTAGACTATGCCTACATGGAGCATGCAATCGGGGCAAGAGGCGGCTAATTTGTCGCGCAGGGGCACTCGCTGAAGTCTCCATGCCTCACGCATGAGCCGGCGGCAGCGCACGCGGTCCACAGCGTGGCGGAAACGCTTCTTGGGGGCGTTGACCATCAGCTGCAGGTGGGCACCGTGTAGCTCTTCGGGCACGTCGGCCTTGTTGACGAGGCGGAAAGTCATGCGTAGCGGGTATGCGTAGATAGTCTCCCCTTTTGCAAAGAGAGCATCAATCATTGTGCGGAAGCTGAGCCGCTCGCTTTTTGGAAAACTCAGAGGGTGATTCATCAATGCAAAGTTACGCTTTTTTTGTAAGCCCTGCAAGTTTCCTGGCGCGTCAGCGTTTGCGTGCTTCGGAGTACTTTGTGAGCAGATACAGGATGTTCATGAGGCGGAAGCGCATCATCAGCAGGTGGAGCCTGTGAGCGCGGCGCAGGGAGCGGGCCGGGTAGCTCTTATAGATGCGGCGAGCGTAGGGGAGGGCGCACTGCCGCCTGCACCACTTGATTTTTTCAGCGTAGCTGCCCGGGCCGAGCATCTTGAACTTCATGAAGCCGCGCGTCATCTCCAGAAAGTAATACATGGGGGCCAGCTCGGCGTCGCGCGGTGAGTAGCCATCGGCCAGCAGGCGCTGCTCCATGAGCTCTGAGTAGCGGGCGAAACGCTCGATGGTGTCGGGCTTGATGGTGTGGGAGAGGGAGTCGGCGTTTTCGCGATAGGCTATAGCCACCAGGTCAGTGGTGCCTATGCGAGAGCAGTGGCGGGCCACATCATAGTTGAAAATGAAGTCCTCGGAGCCAAATTCGCGTTCGCTCACTATGCTGAGCTTGTGGCTCTCAATCAGAGAGCGACGGAAGAGGGCGGCCCAGAGTCCCCCCTCCATGCGCATAGCCTCGTCGGCGGCGCCATCCGGGCAACCAATGAAGAGGAGCGCCAGGCGGCGAAGCTGCTCCGGCTCGGAGTAGACTCTGATTTTTATTTCCTTCTCGTTGAGGGGCTCGGGGGGAGTGTCGCTGAAGATTTCGCGCCGGGCATGGAGCATGTCGAGATTGAGCTTGCGGGCGCTGAAATACATCTTTTCGAGAGCTCCGGGCATCATGAGGTCGTCGGCATCAAGGAAAGCTACATATTCGCCGCGAGCCAGCAGCAGCCCCTCCGAGCGGGAAAGACCTGCCCCGGAGTTGCTCTTGTGGAGCACGGTTATGCGGCTGTCAAGGCGTGCAAGAGCTTCGCACTCAGCGCCGGAGCCGTCGCGTGAACCGTCGTTTACGAGAATGATCTCTATGTCGTGAAGGCTCTGCCGGCGCACTGACTCCACGCTGTCGCGCAGATAGGGGAGGGCGTTGTAGACGGGAATTATGACACTTACCTTTGGACTAATCATGCAGACTAAATGCGAATTTCTTTGAGCCTAACAGGGGGATATGCTGATACGCCGGGAGTTCGTTCCAACGAGAGCAGACGAAGACGAAGTACATATACTGCACGTAGATGGGGAGAATGTCCATAAAGGGGCAGTAGACGCTGACTATGCATGTGACTAACCCTAACATCCAGGACATCTGCAGATTGCGCTCCCCCTTATGTCTCCGCCACAGCCGGAAGACGGTGATCCAGAACAGGATATAAAGTATGCCGCCCGGAATACCCATGTCGACCATAGCAGCGTGCCACTGCATTATGCAACCCTGCATCATCCAGAAATATCGCTTGGCGAAATCGGTCTTATCAAGTTTGAGGCCACCTTTATACTGGCTGACCCCAAATCCGAAGAACCAGGCTTTGGGGTGGCGGTCATAAAGCATGGGGAGCACCATGAATTTCAGACCACGGGCGTAGTCGGTCTCCTCCACGTCGATCACATCGTTTTCAAAGATGTATTCCACGAGCTCAAGCATCTGGTCATCGCCTACTACATAGGCCGATACGTCATCAAGACTTACCACTTTACTGCCTTCCACCATTTTACTATAAAGTATGCCACTTCCCACCGCCACGACTACCATGAGGGGAATAATATAAATCATACGCTTCAGGAAGCGCCTGTCCATGGGCACAAGGAAGAAGAAATACATCAGGATATAGATGAACGACACCTTAGTCTCATTCATGAACGTGGGGAGAAGCAGCACGAGTAACTGCCAGTTGTTGAGCAGGTTCTTAAAGTAAGACGCGTTTTTGTCCCAGCGGCGCAGCATCAGATAGAAGCTGGCGAGATAGATGATGGTTGAGGTGTTGCCCGACTGCATTTGGCCGATAGAGCCCGACACGTTGTCGAACGCACCGTAACGCAGAAACTGAATCACCATACATGGGAACTGGATCACCAGATAGATGTAGATGAGCCGGTCCATGCGGCGAATGAAGTAGCGACGCCGGGTGTCATCAGTCCAGAAGTATCTGAAAATCGGGATGATGAACAGAAAGGCTATATAGAATCGGCAACCGTTAATCCAGTACATGACGCTTAGGTGATTAGCTAAAACAGTGTCGATGAAACTGACCGTCAGGAAGATAGCTATAATCATCTTGTCCACCCGAGCCCGGAGTGTCCAGATGCCGAGGCCCACAAATATAATCTCCCCCAAAGCCCACAGACTCAAGAGTACTTCGTTGTGGCGCTCATTGGTGAGCTCCTGCACAAAAAACGGGACAGTAGCGCAGATCCAAAATGTCCAGAAGAAAATCTTGGCTATGAGCTTGTATTTTTCTATACGCATGTTTGTCCTTTCAGTGGGCTTGGGCTTGATTTCGAGATACCTTATGGAGGGGGAGAATTACTTGTCGTCAGACTTTTTCTTATTGGCGGAGGCAATCATCTGCAGGCCGACCGAGGGCACCATCAGTCCAATTACGAGGGCTGCAAGGAGCACAAACATGGAGCGGGGAGCTACAGGTTTGGAGTCGGCATAAGCCGGGTCAATGATTTTGCCCACGGGCTCGTTCTGCGAAAGGGCGATGTTTGTCTCCTCGCGCTTCTGGAGCAGGTAAGCATAAATCTGGTTCTTCACCACACGGTCGCGTTCGAAAGAGAGGAGCTTGTGCTCCATCTCAGGCATACCGGCCATGCGCGAGTCGCGCTGATTGAGCTCATTCTTCATGGATGCGAGAGACTGCGAGAGATAGCCGATTTCGCGGTTGAGAGATTTGATGATGGTCTCACGCGTAGAATGAATCTGGCGGTTGAGCACCTCAAGCTGGCGGTTGCCGGCCTTTGCGGTAGCCTCGAGATTCATTCGCTCGGCCAGCATATCGTTGTAGCTTAGCAGATAGCGGCCGAAAGTCTCGGAGTTTCCGAGTTCGTTGGAGGTGAAGGGAATCTGATTGTCGCGGGTGCCGGGATTGGTGAGCATGTCACGGAAGAGACGGTAGTTCTCCAGCTTCGTGCTGAGCTGCAGGTACTGCTCGTCGAGAGCGCTCATGCGGGTGAAGATATAATTGGCCTCAGCTTCGGGGTCTACGATGCGCTGGTCGCGCTTGTAGTTTTCCACCTTAGTGTCCTCCTGGTCGAGCTCCTGATAGATGGTGAGTAGGCGGTTGTCGATGAATTCAAGAGCGGCAGTGTTGTGAGCGAGGCGGTCCACGCTGCGGCGATTGTTGTAGTGAGCCATCACAGCGTTCACTATAGCCTCGCCAAGCTTGATGTTGGTCTGCTCCAGGTCAATCTGCACAGCGTCGGCCTTCTTGGAAATGTAAGCGAAGTTAATGGCTCCCAGCAAATCGTCTACGGCATCCATGGTTGACACGGCCGAGGCCTCCACGTCGAGCGGCACATTGGGGTCATAATGCTGCGTGAGCGTGATGGTGAAGGTGCCGTAAGGGGTCTTAACGGAGAAGGGGAGGCGCGGGGTGCTCACTTCGGTCGAGAATTTCTTCTGGCTGACAGCGATGGTGAACTCCTTCTCGCCCTTTTCGCGAGTGATTTTAAATGATGTGGCAGCGCCGATGGTGTCGATTATGGCCTGCGGAATGTTGATGGCCACCGGAGATTTGGGGAATAAATTTTTCTCCGGGCGCATGAAGCCGCCGGGGCGGTAGTAGCTGTATTGCAGGTGCAGGTCGTTGACCACATCCTTAAGATTGGTCACACTCGACATTTTCATGATCTCATTCTCGGGGTTGGCATAATCCGAGTCGCTGGAGCCGAGCAGATTCATCATGGAGGTGAGCGAACCGGCTTTGCCCACACCGCCTACCTCTTCCTGATTAAACATTATGAGGCTCTTGACCAGATAGGTCTTGGGGGTGCTTTTAAGATAAATGTAGGCGCAACCCACGCTGAGAATCAGGCAGATGGCAAAGAGCCACCAGTGGCGCAGGTAGTTACGCATGATTTTGCCGAAGTCTATCACGCCCTGGGGCTCGGCAGAGGGGACAGCGGGCTTGGTTGATTCGTTAGTCATAATCCGGGAATTATTTTACCGCGAGGGCTATTACGAGTGAAGCTATTACGGAAGCACCGGAGATAATGGCCGATACCACCTGAATCTTATAGGAGTTGTTAACGCTGTATTCGGCCTGGTCTCTGCGGGCATCGTTGGGCTCTACGTAGATCACATCGTTCTGCTGCAGATAGTAGTAGGGGCTCTTGATGAGGTCGCCGTCGGAGAGGTCAAGGCGGTGGTAAGTGACCTCGCCACCCTCTTCGCGGATTAGAGTCACGTTGTCGCGGCGTCCGAACACGGTGAGGTCGCCGGCTTCACTCAGTGCTTCGAGCACCGTCATGCGCTCAGTGGGCACTTTGATGACAGCGGGTTTCTGCACCTCGCCCAGTACGCTCACCTTGAAGTTGAGCAGCTCCACGCGCACGGTGGGAGCTTCGGCAAATTCAGCTACGCGGCGGGTCACCTCCTCAGCCAGCTGCGTGGTGGTGAGGCCTTCGGCTTTGACTTTGCCTACCTTCGGCAGATTGATGTAACCCTGTTTGTCTACGAAGTAAGACTTCGTATCAGTCTCACGGTCAGGCAGATTGAAGGTGGCAGTAAGCTCGGGAAGTTCCGTATTGATATACACAGAGAGCTCATCGCCCGGCTCAATCTTGAGTTGCCAGTTGGCGCGAGTCACTACTTGTTCCGCAACAGGGGTGTTATTGTGAAAATACCCCAGATTTTCCTTGGTCTTGCAGCCGGTGAGCAGAATCAGCATCACAGGCAAAAGATACAGAAGTTTCTTCATAAAAGAGGTTAATTGTTAGTCAGCCATAATGCATCCGTGCGTAGCTTTACTCATAAATAACGCAGGTATGTAGCGCTTATTGTACCCTCCCTGTTTTTTGCCCTTTTGATTTTCGGCGAAGTTTTGTAACTTTGACCTCAATCAAATGGCTTCGCCACCGGGCACCGGCCTTGCGGCCGACATGCCCTTTTGATTTTCGGCGAAGTTTTTGTAACTTTGCACTTTAAATTATAATTGACATGGCAAAGGAATCACGGTCGCTCCGGGTGGGCATCACTCACGGCGACATCAATGGCATAGGCTATGAGGTCATTATGAAGGCGCTGATGCCTGAGGGCATGACGGATCTCTGCACCCCCGTGGTCTTCGGATCTCCCGCGGTGGCCTCATATTACAAAAAGAGTTGTGGCCTGGAGGAATTCAAGCCCCGCATCATTTCCGATGCCTCGAAAGCCGAGCCGGGACAGATCAATTTCGTAGATATTAACGCCGGCGAACTTCGCATTGAGCCGGGTCAGCCCACTGCCGACGGCGGTCGTGCCGCCCTGATGGCGCTCGACAAGGCTGTGGAGGCGCTGCGCAATCAGGAGATAGATGTGCTCGTGACCGCCCCCATCAATAAGGAGGCTATGAAGTTGGCCGGTTTCCCCTTCCCCGGACACACGGAATATCTGCAGGAAAATCTGGCCGACGGTCAGCAGGCGCTGATGGTGCTCTGCAGGGAGGGTGGCCCGCGTGTAGCGTTGGTCACCATCCACATCCCGCTGAGCGAAGTGAGCGCGGCGGTGACTACCGAAGCAGTGGCCGACAAGCTGCGCGGCCTGCATCACACCCTGCGCAAGGATTTTGCCATAGAGCGCCCAAAGATAGCTGTCCTCTCGCTCAATCCTCACGCCGGCGACGGTGGAGTGATCGGTTCCGAAGAGATGGATGTGATCACCCCGGCCATCGAGGAGGTATATGCCAAGAAGATTCTGGCTTTCGGCCCCTATGCTGCCGACGGCTTTTTCGGTTCCGGAGCCTACAAGAAGTTTGACGCCGTGCTCGCCATGTATCATGACCAGGGACTGGCTCCCTTCAAGATGCTGGCGCTGGAAGATGGCGTGAACTACACGGCCTCGCTCCCCTTTATCCGCACAAGCCCGGACCACGGCACGGGCTATGATATTGTAAATCAAGGCGTGGCCGACCCGTCATCGATGCGAGCCGCCATCTATGCCGCCATAGACATATTCCGCCGTCGGCGCACATATTACCGCTCCAAGGCCAATCCGCTGAAGAAGCAGTATGTGGACCGCAGCGGCGACCGCACCACACTTGACCTCACTAAAGAAACTACTGACTAATGCATTACGGTATAATAGCTGCCGGAGAGGGTTCCCGGCTCGTGCAGGAGGGAGTTGCGCTCCCAAAGCCCCTCGTAAATATCCAGGGCACACCTATGATTAAGCGCCTGATAGACATCTTCCTGCAGGGGGATGCCGAGAGCATTTCCATCATAGTAAACGAGCAGATGACGCAGGTGCGCGAATATCTGGAGGCCCTCGCCCCCACGCTCCCCGTGCCTCTGCGACTGATTGTGAAGTCCACCCCCAGCTCCATGCATTCATTTTTCGAACTCAGCTCCCTGATGAAGCAGTCCGGCGGCAAGTTCATACTGACCACAGTGGACACCATCTTCCGTCCCGACGAGTTCCTGCCTTACGTGAAAGCATTTGCCGATGCACCCGCCGAGGTGCAGGGCCTGATGCCCATGACCTCGTTTATCGACGACGAGAAGCCCCTCTACATAGAGGTGGACGCCCACGACCGCATCACAGCCTTCCTCGATGCGCCTCTGCCCGACACCCGCTATGTGTCCGGAGGCATCTACGGCCTGACCACCCCCGCCTTCGATGTGCTCGAAGAGTGCATGAGCCGCGGAGTGAGCCGTATGCGCAATTTCCAGCGCGCGCTGGTGGAGGCCGGCCTTTACCTCAAAGGTTATGCGTTTAAGAAGATTGTGGATGTAGACCACGCTGCCGACATACCGACAGCCGAAGAATTTCTTAATTCGTGAAAAAATTATGAGTGAAATCAAGATAGCCGGCATAATGAGAGCCGGCGCTTACTCTCCCAACCATATAGGCAATGATGCCGCCATCTTCAACGCCACCGCCGAGGAGCTGCGCAAGCGCGGCTATATAGTGAACGTCTACAGCGAGGAGCAATTCCGCAAGGGCCTGATGGGCGAGGACGTGATTGTGAACATGTGTCGCGAGGCAGCCTCCATCGGCGAACTGCAGCGCCTGGAAGATGAGGGCAAGCTGGTGATCAATTCCGGCTACGGCATAGAAAACTGCACTCGCGAGCGCATGACCCGCCTGCTGCTCGGCCACAACATACCCTATCCTGAGAGCCTGATTGTCAACACCAACGAGGCCGTAATCCCCGAGCTCAAGCGCGCCGGCTTCACCTCCTGCTGGATTAAGCGCGGCGATTTCCATGCCATGCACAAGGAGGATGTGTCCTACTGCCGTCACCCCGAAGAGACGCAGGAGGTGCTTCACGAATACTTCTACCGCGGCATCAAGCGCGCCGTTATCAACAAGCACCTGAGCGGCGACCTTATAAAGTTCTACGGTGTGGCCGGTTCCCCCTTCTTCTTCTGGTTCTACCCCTTTGATGCCGGCCACTCCAAGTATGGCTACGAAGAGGTGAACGGCAAGAGCCGCGGCATCAAATTCTCCGAGGAATACCTGCGCGAAATCTGCCAGCGCGCCTCGGAAGTGACCGATGTTAAAATCTACGGTGGCGACGCCATAGTGGCTCACGACGGCAGCATACGCATAATCGACTGGAACGACTGGCCATCATTCGCCCCCTGCCGCAAGCAGGCCGCCCCCCACATAGCCAAATGTATAATCAACGCTATCAAGGCCCATGACGCAGCAAAATAACACTGACTCCCTGAAAGGTTTTGCCCGCTTCAAGGCCGAATATAAAGCGTCGCTCAAATCATCGGATACCGAGGAGACCTTCGACCTCATTTTCTATCGCCCCATCGGCTTCGCCTGGGCGCTGCTTTTCCGCAGACTCGGCATTAAGCCCAACGCTGTGACCATAGCCTCGATATTCATAGGTGTTGCCGCGGGTATCATGATGTATTTCAGCAACATCTGGTACAACATAATAGGCATGGTGCTGCTCATGTGGGCCAACTCTTACGACTCTGCCGACGGGCAGCTGGCGCGCCTCACCAAGCAATACTCCCGCCTGGGCCGAATACTCGACGGCGTCAGTGGCGACTTCTGGTTCATCTCCATCTACGTCTGCATCTGTCTGCGCGAAGTCCACACCTCCCACTTCTTCGAGGCATATCCATGGGCCATCTGGCTGCTGGCAGTCGTGGCCGGCATCTGCCACTCATTGCAGGCGGCGCAGGCGGACTACTACCGCCAGTTTCACCTCTTCTTCCTCAAAGGCAAAGAGGGGAGCGAACTCGACTCCTCTGCACCACTAAAGGAGAAGCACGACACTCTGAGCTGGCGCCATGACTTCTTCAGCAAACTCGTCTCCCACTTCTATCTCTCCTACACTATGAAGCAGGAGTCGCGCACCCCCGCCATGCAGGCACTGCGCGCAGAGCTGCGCAGCCGATTCGGCAACGCCGCCATCCCCGCCACCTTCCGCGAAGACTTCCGTCAGGCTTCTCTCCCCCTGATGAAATATACCAACATGCTCTCCTTCAACACCCGCTGCTTCGCCCTCTTCGCATCGCTGTTCCTCCGGATGCCCTGGCTCTACTTCGCCTTCGAAGTGGTGGTGCTCAACATAATGCTGATCTACATGATGGCGCGCCACGAATCAATCTGTCGCCGTTTCACAAAAGCACTCAAAGATGGAAAATACTAACCGCAACGGGGGCGCACAGCTCCCCAACCTCGACTATACAGGCATAAAAGGGATAATCTTCGACTACGGCGGCACAATCGATTCCCGCGGTGACCACTGGAGCGAAGTGATATGGGATGCCTACCGTAAGGCTCAGGTGCTCGTGGACAAACAGGACTTCCGCGATGCCTACGTCTATGCCGAACGCGAATTGGCCCGCACCCTCCACATCCTCCCGCACCATAACTTCCGCGACCTGCTCATCATAAAAATGCGCATTGAGCTTCAGCACCTTGCGCAGGAAGGGCATTTCCCCGCCGACCTCATTGAAACGAAAGCCGAAGAGATAGCCCTGCTTTGCTACGAGGCGGCACGCCGCTGCATCGAGGAGGCGCGTCCCGTGCTCGACGAGCTCTACAAGCGCTACCCCATGGTGCTCGTGTCAAACTTCTACGGCAACGTGGAGGCTGTGCTGAAAGACTTCGGCCTGCGTCATTACTTCCGCGAGATAGTGGAGAGCGCCGTAGTGGGCGTGCGCAAACCTGACCCTCAGATATTCCGACTGGGAGTGGAAGCGCTCGGCATGAAACCCGAAGAGGTGCTTGTGATAGGCGACAGCCTGCGCAAAGACATAGAGCCTGCCGAAAGCATAGGCTGCCGCGTGATGTGGCTGAAAGGCAAAGGCTGGACCGAAGCCGAAGATCTGCAGATGCACCCCGCCATCATATCCACCCTCGGCGACATCCTCCGCCTCCTGGCCTGACCCCGCAGTCGGTAAAGCTGACTCTCTAAACATTATTTTGACCTAAACCGTCGTATATAACAACCCTCATTATCACTAACTTATGACACAAGCAGAATATCATTCTTACCGTTTTGACTCCAAAAGTGAGCCAAGCGATGAACAGTTAGGCCAGCTAATGGAAAATGCGGCTGAAAAGGTTAGGGAATCTAACCGCGAGTCAAACAAGCAGTTTTTTGCAGAGTTGCGCCGAGCAAGTGAGGAAGCTAAGAAGCGCGGAACAACCCACACCGATATGCTATGAGAAAAGAGGGCCATGCACCGCTGCTGATTGTAATTGCCGGTCCTAACGGGTCAGGCAAGACTACAATCACTTCCGAGGTGCTCGAAAGTGATTGGCTGGAAGATGCCGTCTATATTAACCCTGACATTGTAGCTCAGGAGAGGTTTGGTAACTGGAATTCCCCCGAAGCTGTGCGTGAGGCTGCTCTTTTTTGTGAGCAGTGGCGCGAACAGTGCCTGACCAATGGGCAAAGTCTAATTTTTGAAACAGTTATGTCGGCTCCTGATAAGTTGGATTTTATCCGTCGCGCAAAGAAGGCGGGCTACTTTGTGAGAATTTTCTTCATATCCACAGAGAATCCAACGATTAATGCCGCTCGTATTGCCCGGCGTGTGATGAAGGGGGGACATGATGTGCCTATTCCGAAGATAATTTCACGCTACATAAAGTCCATTGCAAACTGTGCGGAAATCGCCCCCGTGGTTGATCGACTTTATGTCTATGACAATTCTCTCGATGATAAAAAGGCTATCCCTCTTTTCCGCCTCCGCAACGGAGAAACCGGTAAACAATATGTGGATGAGGTGCCTGAATGGGCACAAAATATTCTCCCCAAGTAAGAAATCCTGACTTAATAGCGAGGTAGATTATCGGGGAAATTGTGTTTATCCCGATTTTCTTTGCCGACTAATCGGGCAGAGGGTTGGAAGTTTAGAGAATATTTCGTAATTTTGCGGCATACTATGCGCTTAATTTATCGACATATTCTCTTATTGCTTTCTTCCCGGTCATTTGGGCAGGGTATGTGGCGAGAGTTTGCAGCTGTTGCCGTGGCCTTTGTGTTGACTTTGGGTGTATGCCTCAGCTTTTCGGCCTGCTCCTCTGACAGCGACCGCGTGTCGGCGCTCATAGCTCAGGCTGCTCGTGACCCAGAGTTGCGCAATGAACAAACCTTCAATGAGTTGAGCTCGCTGATTCTGGCCCGTCCGGAGAAGTACAAGGGCTTTCTGACCCCTTCAGGGGGTGTGGATGTGGCCAAGCTTCAGGCGGCTTACGATGCGGCTGCCGGGAAAGGTGATGGCGACAGCGAGTGGAATCTGAGCGAATATGGGGGTGCGCTGAGCGGCGACCTGCGTCTGCGCCTCATGCTTGAGCGCTCCGGCTCCATGACCGGATATGACCGCGGCGCCCGCAGTACCGGTGATTTCAAGCGTGTGCTCAGCGAGATGATAACCCGCTTCCCCGGGCGCAGGAATGACGACGGCTCCATTCTGGTAGTGAACGACGGGCTGTATGGCTACCCCGGCACTTTCGATACCTTCCTGCAGGAGAAGGACATCTTTAGCTCCACTGCCTCCATTGGCAATCCGGCGTTTACCGATTTCCGCAAGATATTTGAAAACTCGCTCACTGACACAGTGCCCGAGCGCGTCACCGTGCTGGTGACAGACCTGATTTACTCGCCGCGCGGAGCGGCCGGAATGACTGCCGAAAAGATTTTCAATGAGGAGGGTGCGCTGGCCTCCTACCTCTTTGAAAAACATCTGGACAAGAGCATGCTCATAGTGCGACTCAGTTCCGATTTCTCCGGCACGTATTACCCGTATGCCGACAGCAAACCGTTTCAGTTCAACGGTCAACGTCCTTATTACTTGATAATCACCGGCAGTGCGGCGGCCATGTCGCGTCTGCGTGGCTCCGATAAGTATGCTTCATTCACCGATTTCCGTTCACTTCCCGGCTACGAGCAGCAGTATTTCTTCAACCGCCGCCCCCTGCCGCTGAAGTGGTGGAGCCTGATGCCCAGAGCCAACGCCACACAGGGTGATTACACACTGGCCGGGGGCGACTCCGAAAGCGGGGCCCACAGCCTGAAAGATGCGCGTCCGGCGCGCGACACGGGCGAGATGCTCTTCACCGTGGCTGCCGACATGAGCGGCATACCCGCCGAGGCTGATTACCTGCTTGACAAGTCAAATTACCGTGTGGACAGCGATGCCCCGGTAGAGATTCTGGAGATAAAAGCTGCCGACAAGGTGGAGAAGAACCCGCGCAACCAGCGTTATCTGAAGCGTGCCACTCACCTGATTACGCTGCGACTCTCCGGCAAATCCACTCCCGACGATGTGAAGGTCACGCTGCTCAACCGTCTGCCCGACTGGGTGAAGCAGGGGAGCAGTAAGGATGACCGCTCGCCTTACGGCTCGTTTGCTTCGCGCACCTTCGGTCTGGAGCCATTCCTGCAGGGTGTCTACAACGCCTACTACGGCACGGCTGCCATCCCGGCATTCACCTCATTTGACATCAAATTCACTCACTGATAGATTATACACGCCATGCGTCAGGAAATAAAATACATGTTACTCGCCGGAGCAGTGGTGATATCGCTGCTGTTCCTCGTGCTTGGGGGGCAGATCTATCCGCGCCTCTATTTCGGTCCGGAGGACCTGGAGGGTATTCAGGATGTGTTCCGTGAAGACCTCCGCTCGCGCGGCTGGACGCTCCATTTGTCAATGCTCATAGTAGGTCTGCCGTGGGTAATGGCCGGGCTGTTCTATTACATAATCAACTCCGTGCACTTCGACCGCTGGTGGAACTGGCTGATAGTGCTGGGTGTCAGCACATTGCTTACTGCCTGGTGCTCCATCAAGATGCTCTCGGGCTACATGGAGGAGTTTCAGGTGGGCCTGTCAGATTATTACCGGCCGCTGACCGAGACGCTTGCCGGCTGGGTAGCACTCTTCTCAGTCATAATATTTATAGTGGCTTCCTACGGACTCCGCTGGTGGAGCTCAAATTGTCGTCACACTCCAATTCCGCAATAATCAGATGCGTTTATTCCTATTTGCTATCGGAGGCTCCGGTTCGCGAGTGCTCAAATCGCTGGCCATGCTTTGTGCAGCCGGCGTGAAACCTGTTGACCCCGCTACCGGCAAGCCCTACGAGAATCTTGAAATCATACCCATAATCGTAGACCCCCACCAGGCGGGGCGCGATGTGAAGCGCACCGTGGAATTGCTTGAGGCCTACCGCAAAATCCACAATATGCTCTATGCGGGCAACCGGGCTCCCGAGGGCTTTTTCAGCACCAAAATCACCACGTTGGCAGCACTGATGCCCAAGGGGAGCGGAGCGCTGCGCGATTCGTTTCTCTACAACATGACAGCCGTGGAGCGCCTGCGTTTCCGCGAGTTTATAGAGTTTAACAATCTCGACGAGAGCAATCAGGCGCTCATGCAGATGCTCTTCAGCAGCGCGCAGCTCGACACCTCCATGCACATAGGCTTCGTGGGTAGCCCCAACATAGGCTCCGTGGCCCTCAATCGCTTCAAGGAGTCTGACGAATTCCGCGCGTTTGGCAACCTGCTTGGCGAGAACGACCGCATCTTCTTCATCTCCAGCATATTCGGCGGCACAGGCGCTGCCGGCTTCCCTATAATGGTGAAGAATATCCGCGCCGCCTCCGACTCCACCCTCACCTCACGTGGCTACATGCGTACCGCTCCCATCGGGGCGCTCACGCTGTTGCCCTATTTCAATATCGAGCACTCCCGCACCTCTCCCATAAACAAGGCCGACTTCCTGCTGAAGACCCGCTCGGCGCTTCACTACTACGCCAAGAGCCTCACGGCTGCGGGCGGTGAGCGGCAGGTGGATTCCATCTACTACCTCGGCGACAAAGTGACCTCATCCCCCTACGTCAACGACCCCGGCGAGGGTGGCCAGCTCAATGCCGCCCACCTCATAGAGCTCATAGGCGCGATGGCTCCGCTGCATTTCCTCGCCACTCCCGAGGCTGACTTAGGGCGCGAAGCGCGTGCCTTTGAATATGGCCTGGCCGTGGACACCAACAACGTGGACTTCCAGAGCTTCGATCCCCGCACACGCAGCATGATAGCCGCGCCGCTGCTCAGGCTCCATCTGCTCACACTCTTCCTGGACCATAAGCTCAAGGACTGCATAGGGCGCGGGTTCACCAAGGACACCCCCTCCATAGGGCGCGAATTTCTCTCCACCGATTTCTATCAGACACTCTCCAACCATTTCCTGCCGAAATACTGGGACTGGCTGGAGGAGATGGATGAGAACAACCGCCACGTCACCCTTTTTGACCTGGAAACTGCCGGCAAGCTGGAAAATATAGTGAAGGGCATCCCGGCCAAAAAGGGCTTCCTCACCGGCTCGCGCCTGACCTACGATGACCTGTTCGCGCGCATCAACTCCGTGAGCAAGAAATATAACGGCAAGTTCACCCCCGCGCAGCTCCCGCTGAAGCTGTTGCAGACATTCCACATTGCCGTCTCTCAGATTATAGACGAGCGCTTCCCCGCGCTAAATGACTGACTCCCGCGAGTCAACTAAACCGGACACTTAAGTGAGCGTAATACTTTCATATAGCGACAACACCACCGGCACGGGCTGGATACCCAAGGAGCCCTATTCCGGCGACGACATACGCAAAATCAATGACCCTAACGGCGACACCGTGGAGCATCCGCGCACGGCTATCCCGAGTCCCTTTGCGCAGGTTGACCTCGTGCTTACAGCCTTCGAGACTCTGGCCTCGGAGGGGCTGACCACCGGCGCCGCCATGCACCACCGCCTTGTGAGCGATGCACTCGATGTGGCGCAGATACTCTTTGACTACCCCAACCACGCGCGCAACCTGCGAATCCTGCGCTGGAACCCTGAGAGCGCACTGGCCGCCATGGCGCGTGGGAGCGAGGCCCACAGGCTTCTGGCCGACACGCTGCGCCTGTATATGGAGGGGGATGACCGGGCCTACAATTTCTCTTCGGCCGGCGACTGGTATATCCTTATGAGTCAGGGGCGTGTGATAGGCTCAACCTCTCCGGCCACACTCACCATGGGTGCCCCCGGCATAGGGCAGGTCGACGAGATTATGGTGGAGCAGAACCGCCCGCTGTTCGGCGAGCCGCGCCATCTCTGGGAACGCGACGAAGAGTTTGTAATCTACCTGATTCACTGGTTTAACGCCTACCCGCAGCTGCGCACATCCCTGCGCGGGGTGTATGACTACATCCTGGCCAACATCAAGGAGATAAGCCGACGCAAGCCGCAGCTCTACAGCCGCATACTCTCGCGCGTGGAAAACCCCACGGCACTCAATCTCCCGGCTGCGCAGGCACTGGCCGACGCTATGCTTGCCAACTACTCGGAGCCGGCAGCTTCCATGGCGCCGCGCATCTTCGGAGTCTCCTTTTTCACCCGAAAGACCGACGACATACTCCGCTCACCCAAGGAGAGCGATTTCCGCCTGAAGCCTCTGATAGAGCAGCCCGCCTCCTCGCTCCCTCCGCTGATTCTGCGCGAAGGCTTCACCCCCCCTGGGGCCGAGGACTTCCGATACATCTCCCAGCCCTGGCAGCCGGGCACCGTGGTGCGCACCGGCGGTGTGGCACCTGAGGAGCGCACCCTCCCCGATACCTCTATAGTCTATCCCTGGCTTACCTCATGCGACCTGCTTGAGGATACCCTCATACGCCTGGCCACCCCCGTGGCTCCGCAATTCTTCACAGCCATGTCCGGCGGCCCCGACACCCTCGGCTGTCTGCTACCCGTGAAACCCCTGTTCTTCCGCTACTTCCCGGCCTCTTACCTACGTGCCAACGTGGTGCCCGGCAAACCCGTGATGGAGCTGCGCGAAGAGGGGTGCAATGTGGTGGCAGTGCTCCGCCTCCCCACCAAGGGGGGCTACGTGGAGCTGCAGCGCATCTACCGCCCCGGCGTGACGGCTGACCCCGAGGGGGATGGCGCTATCTTTGAAAACGCACGAATCTCGGCAGCCGTCTTCCCCTTTGCCCGTACCGGCGAGCAGGACATATACAATGTGCGCCTCTTCGAGATGATGCCCGACTACCGGAGCACGCTCAGCTTCTTCGGCCCGGACCCGGAGCACGCTGTGGAGATACGCGACCCCTTTGTGCGCACCCGCAGCCGCGTTATGCGCACCTCCTATTATGAAGTGGACGACACGTGGGACTATGCCCGCGTGGATATTGTGGCTGACAATGGCGCTTCTGCCCCCTGCGGCGGCGTGATTCTCCCTTGCTGGCCCGAATACAATGCCGGCAGCGATGAGTTTACCTTCGCCGTGGACTTCGGTACCACCAACTCCCATGTGGAATACTGCATAGGCGACAACCCTCCCCGCCCCCTCACTTTCGACGCCGGACGCGAGGCTACGCTGGTGGCCACGCTCGATGCCCCCGGCACTCTGGCTCAGGCCGATACGCTGCTCGATGTGGAGTTCGTGCCCCGCAACATAGGTGAGGAGTTTGGGTTCCCAATGCGCACAGCCCTGTCGCGCAACGCCACCACCGACGCTCACCCCGAGGCGCTGCGCAGCGTGAACATCCCCTTCCTCTACGAGCGCAAGCCCTTCAACGGCTACCGCGTGAGCACCATGCTCAAGTGGGGCGCCGAGCAGGAGGAGGCCGAGCAGTTCCTCAGAGAGATAATGCTGCTGCTCAGAGCCCGAATCATACTGAGCAACGGCTCGCCGGCACGCTCGCGGCTGATTTATTTCTACCCCGTGAGCATGAAGCGTTCGCTGCAGCATCGCTACCTCACGCTCTGGGAGGACCTGTATGCCCGCTATCTGAACCCCGCCGACATCAAGGTGCAGGCGCTTCCGGAAAGCGTGGCGCCCGCCTACTTCTATCACAACGCATCGACCGAAGGCTCCGACTACGCCAGCATAGACATAGGTGGCGGCTCGAGCGACGTGGTGATTTATAAGGCTGACGAGGAGCGCATGCGTTCGCATCCCGAAATCATCGCCTCCTTCCGCTTTGCCGGCAACTCCCTGTTTGGCGACGCGTTTACCCACGCTGACGCTGCCTCTAACCCCATGATTCAGAAGTATGTAGCCTATTTCTCGAAGCTCTTGGGCAGCGACCCGCAGCTGAGTTTCCTCGATGCCATACTCTCTGACATACTCACCACCGGACGCAGCGAAGACATCAACGCCTTCCTCTTCTCAGTGGAGCAGACCCCCGCTCTGCGCAAGCTCAGGGAGCTTGACCGCAGGCCCTTCAGCTACAACTCCCTGCTGAGCGACGATGCCGGACTCAAGATAGTGTTCCTCTACTTCTACGCCGCGCTGATTTATTACGTGGCGCAACTCATGAAGCAGGCTGGCATAGGCCTCCCGCGCCGTATCTGCTTCTCAGGCACCGGCTCCAAGATACTCAACATACTCGGCCGCCACGACACGGTCGAAGAGTTTACAGAGGCCATAATCGAAAAGGTCTACGGCGAGCGTTACAAGGCACCCCATCGTTTTGAGCTGATGATTGAACGCGCTCACCCAAAGCAGGTTACCTGCAAAGGTGGCCTGGAGCTGGAGCGCCGCATAGGCCTCGGAGAGACCGACCGAAGCCCCTTCAGCGCACGCAACATAATGGCCCACAAGACTCAATACTCGCTCACCTCGGTGCCCGAATACACCTATGCCTCGGTGCGCACGACCGAGTCCCGCGCCGAAATAGTGCAGGCCGTGGAGGACTTCAACGCCTTCTTCCTGAGCATGATGCAGCAGGAGTGGGGCGAGGAGTTCGGCGTGAGCCGCGAAGCTGTAGAGAAATTCCGCAGCGAAGCCTCGCGCGACATACCCAACTATCTGGCCTCCGGCATCCGCACCTTCCTCCCCGAGAGCGACGCCCCCGACGAGCGCGTGGAGGATGTGCCCTTCTTCTACGCCATCACCGGCATTATCCGCAACACCCTGATTCCCCTCTTCGCCTAAACTCGTAAACGAACCCAAATACTACTACTGATATGAAACGCCTGATACCAGCCTTTATCTCTCTCATTTTTCTGAGTCTCAGTGCCTCTGCCGCTACCCCGCAGCAGATGGAGCAGGCCCGTGCCGCCGTTTATCGCCTCTGCTTGCGCTACATGAACAATGGCAGCGGATACCTCGATGACAGCAAATTCCCTTCAAGTGTCTCCGAACTGGAGGGGACAATCTCCCGTCACGATAAGGAGCAGGCCAACCTGAAGCGCCTGCAGTCCATAGCCATGCCCCCCGAAAGCGAATATGCCTCCTGGGACAAAGGCACTTTCGATAAGTATTGGACGGTTACTTTCTACGACAAACTCCCCTCATTCGACGGCAAGAGCGAATGTCGCGGCAAGGTTGCCAAGCGTGTGAGCGCAATAAAAGTGACTGTGGCCGAGCCTGTTAAGGAGGCTCCCGAGGTTAAACCAGAAGAGGTGACCAACCCCGAGGAGGAGCAGAAACCCGAGGAGGAAGCAAAGCCGGAAGAGGCCGGCAAAGCTGACGAGATTCTGGCCGCCGCTCCCGATAATGTCCCGGGTACTGATTCGGTGCTGGCCGCCGCCACCGATGGCCCTGTAAATGCAGAGCAGCAGAGCAAGGATTCCGGCAACACGGTGTCAATCATAGTGCTGTGTGTGCTCGTGCTCGTGGTTGTGGGTCTTGTGGCCTACGCGCTCAACGTGATGCGCAAGAATAAAGAGGAGGATGAAGCCCCCGTGCGTCGCCGTCCGCGCCGCGACCCCCGAGAGCCGGAGCCCTCGCCGGTCAGCAATGTCGACATGGAGGATGAGAGTGCATTCGCCTCTTACGCCGCTCCCGAGGAGCCGCGCGACAGCCGTGACGCTGAGATAGCCACCCTGCGCGCCGAGCTCGACCGCCTGCGTCGCCAGACCGGCAAGCAGGAGCAGCGCTACACCCCCGGCAGCTCCCGTCCGCGTCAGCCCCGCGTGATTTACCTGGCCCGCGCCAATGCCGATGGTGTATTCACCCGCGCCGACGCCTCTTATAACATGGGCAACTCAATCTTTAAACTTGTTACAACTGACGGAGTGTCAGGTACTTACCAGGTAATCGACGACCCCGCCGTGTTTGAGCTGGCGCTGATGACCCCCACCGACTACTTGGAGAACGCCTGCACCGGGCGCAATCTGCAACTTTCGCAGGGTGCTTCAGTAATCATCAATGAGGCTGCCGGCACAGCCATCTTTGACCGTGGCCGCTGGCGCGTGACCCGCAAAGCCCAGATTCGCTACTCACGCTAAATCCCTCCCCGCAAAAATAACGATAATAGCAACTCCCGGTAACCCTTAATACTCCCCACATGGCAAAAATAGCTGAAACTCCGCTGATGAAGCAATATAGCGAGATGAAGAAAAAGCATCCCGATGCTGTGTTGCTGTTTCGTGTGGGGGACTTCTACGAGACTTTTTCAGAAGATGCCATCACTGCCAGTGAGATTCTCGGCATTACGCTGACCAGACGCGCCAATGGCAAGGCTCAGCATGTGGAGCTGGCCGGTTTCCCGCACCACGCGCTCGATACCTATCTGCCCAAGCTCGTGAGAGCCGGCAAGCGAGTGGCCATCTGCGAGCAACTCGAGGACCCCAAGCTCGCCAAAAAGCTGGTGAAGCGCGACATCACGGAGCTCGTAACCCCCGGTGTGAACATGAACGACTCGGTGCTCTCCGGCCGCGAGAACAACTTCCTGGCCGGCGTGCATTTCGGCTCGAAGAAACTCGGCGTGGCTTTTCTGGACATCTCCACCGGCGAGTATATGTGTGCCGAGGGGGGCGCGGACTACATAGACAAACTCCTGTCAGGCATCTCCCCCAAAGAGGTGCTGATAATGAGGGGGGAACGAGCGCGTGCCGAAGAGACCTTCAGCGGAAAATACTTCCTTTTTGAACTCGAAGACTGGATTTTCACCCCCGATGCAGCCACCGAGCGGCTACTCCGTCATTTTGAGACCGGAAACCTCAAAGGCTTCGGCGTGGACAACATGCCCGACGCCATCATAGCCGCCGGCGCCCTGCTGCATTATCTCGACATAACGAAGCATCCCAACATATCTCACATAACCTCTCTGTCTCGCCTCGACGAGCAGAAGTATGTGCGTCTTGACCGCTTCACGGTGCGCAATCTGGAACTGTTGGCACCAATGGCCGAAGAAGGTAAGTGTCTGGTAGACATACTCGACAAGACCGTCACCCCCATGGGCGCCCGCATGCTTCGCCGGTGGGTGCTCTTCCCCCTGCGCGAGCCGCAGGAGATTGAGAAGCGCCATAACGTGGTGGAATACTTCTTCAAGCACCCCGACGCACGCAGTCTGCTTCACGAGCATATACTGACAGTGGGTGACCTGGAGCGAGTAATCTCCAAAGTGGCCACCGGACGCGTTTCGCCGCGCGAGCTGGTGCTTCTGAAAAACGCTCTCGAAGCCCTGGTGCCCGTGAGGGAGACCGGTCTGAGAGCCTCCTGTCAGGAGCTGCGGGCGCTGGCCGAAAGCATCAATCCCTGCAGCGAAGTGGCCGGGCGCATAGCCGCCACACTGCGCGAAGATGCCCCCAACCTCCTCTCCCGCGGCAATTTCGTGGCCACGGGTGTCAATGCCGAGCTCGACGAGCTGCGTTCACTCGCCTCTTCGGGCAAGCAGTATCTCGACTCAATCGTGCAGCGCGAAATAGCAGCTACCGGCATCAGTAGCCTTAAAATAAGTTTCAACAATGTGTTCGGCTACTACATAGAGGTGCGCAACACTCATAAGGATAAAGTGCCGGCTGACTGGATTCGTAAGCAGACCCTCGTCAGCGCCGAACGCTATATCACTCCCGAGCTTAAGGAGTATGAGCAGAAAATCCTGGGAGCCGAAGCCAAAATCGAAGAACTCGAGGCTCGGATTTTTGCCGAACTTGTGGAGGAAGTGAGCCGCTTTATCCCAGACATACAGCGCGACGCCACCGCCGTGGCCCATATCGACGTGCTCCTCGCCTTCACCGCCTGCGCCGAGGAATACCGCTACTGCCGCCCCCATGTGGACGACTCGCTGACCATAAAAATAACCGAGGGTCGCCACCCGGTAATAGAGCGTCGCCTCCCTCCCGGCGAGCCTTACATCTCTAACTCAGTGGAGCTTGACAACGAGCACACTCAGATAATGATGATTACCGGCCCCAACATGAGCGGTAAGTCGGCCCTGCTGCGCCAGACAGCCCTCATAGTGCTCCTCGCCCAGATCGGCTCATTCGTGCCGGCCGAGGCGGCTCACATCGGCATAGTCGACAAGATTTTCACCCGTGTGGGGGCTTCCGACAATATTTCGCTGGGTGAATCTACCTTCATGGTCGAGATGAACGAAGCCTCAGCCATACTCAACAACATGTCCGAGCGCTCCCTGATACTCTTTGACGAACTTGGACGCGGCACCTCTACCTACGACGGTATCTCGATAGCCTGGGCCATAGTGGAGCATATCCATCAGAACAGCCAGGTTCACCCCAAAACCCTCTTCGCCACCCATTACCACGAGCTCAACGAGATGGAGAAGCTCTATCCACGCATAGCTAATTTCCACGTTGCGGTAGAGGAACAGAATGGAAAAGTGATATTCGTGCGCAAACTGCGCCGGGGAGGTTCGGAGCACAGTTTCGGCATCCATGTGGCGCGACTGGCCGGCATGCCACCCGCCATAGTGCGCCGCGCTGATGCCGTATTGGCAGAGCTGGAAAGTGCCGGTGCCAAAGCTCCTGAAGCCGAAGGACCAAAATGCAGCAAAGCCGATACGGGTAGCTTGGCCGCCGGCCATGCCACTGATGGCGTGCAGCTATCATTCTTCCAGCTCGACGACCCACTGCTCTCGCAGATACGCGACCGCATCCTCACGCTCGACATCAACAATCTCACCCCCCTTGAGGCCCTCTCCACTCTCAACAACCTCAAGTCGCTGCTCACCGGGAAATAACTCATGGAAAAGATGATGCAATACGCCTGGCAGTGGCGCCTCTACGGGTCTGCAGACCACCGGCTCACTGACGGACGCACCCTGCGCATCCTCCATCCCGGACAGCTCAACCACGCCTCCGGCCCCGACTTCTTCAACGCTAAAGTGCTGATTGACGGTGTGGAATGGGCCGGCAACGTGGAGCTCCACATCAAAGCCTCCGACTGGTATCGCCACGGCCACCAATTTGACCGCGCCTACGACTCCGTTGCGCTCCACGTGGTCAGCGTCAACGACGGCTACGTGCGTCGCCCCGACGGTTCCCTCATTCCCCAACTCGTGCTCCCATTTACCGAGCAGATGTCCGAACGCTACTCCATGCTCGCCTCCCCCGCCGCGCCGCTGCGTTGCCGCGCCTACATAGCCGCCGTGCCCCGCCTGTTCGTGCACGATGCCGTAGATGCCGCCGCCATGGAGCGCCTGCTTGTCAAGACCGACCACCTCGAAGAGATGCTCTCACTCACCGGGGGCGACTGGCTCCACACCCTGCAGATCACGCTCGCCCGTGCGCTCGGCTTCGGCCTCAATGGCGACCCTATGGAGCGCCTCGCCCGCATGCTCCCGCCCACCCTCACCGGGCGCCACTCCAACTCCGAATTTCAGCTTGAAGCACTCCTGCTCGGAGCCGCCGGTCTGCTCGAAGTGGCCGCGCGCGAGGATGATTACTTCCGCAGCCTCGCAGCCGAATGGGGCTTCCTGCAGCATAAATACGGCTTGACGCCACTGCCGGCACACATCTGGAAATTCTCAGGCACCCGCCCGGCCGCGTCCCCCCTGCGACGCATCGTCTGTCTGTCGCGCCTCATAAAAGAGGGGAGCCCCCTGATGCACCGCCTGCTTGAAGCCGCCGGAGCTCCCGCGCCCCTTCGCGAAATCTTCAAAGTGACCCTGAGGGGCTACTGGGCCTCACACCTCACATTTGGCTCCCCCTCCTCTCGCGACTACTCCAAAGCCATCGGCACCGCGCAGCTCGACATCCTCCTCATCAACGCCGTGGCACCCCTCTATTATGCCTACGGCGAACGGACCGGGCGCCCCGCCCTGCAGGAGAATGCCCGAAGCCTGCTCGAGACGCTCCCCCCTGAGAGCAACCGCGTGATGCGCCTCTGGCGCGACGCCATAGATTACTGTCCCGAAAACGCGTGGGAGAGCCAGGGCCTCCTGCACCTGACGCGCACCTACTGCGAGCCCGGCAACTGCCTCCGCTGCCGCATAGCCCTCCAGGCCCTTCGCCAGCCCCACCCCCGAAAATCCACCGAGGCAGTGTGACGGCACCCGCAACCCCTCCGAACCGCTAAAGGGGGATAAGTTAACATTACTGCCTACAAACCGCGCCGACCAATTGCAAGAAAATCCCCGATTCTCAGAGAATACCTTCCCTGAGCCGATAGTGTGCATCAGGAAACATAGAGGCCCAAACAGCGTACTGAAAAAAGTTTTTGAAAAATAATTGTGAAAAATTTGCATTTGTTAGAATTAATCCTTACCTTTACGGTGCCTTTTATGGTAAAAAACTGAAGTGCGCCGGGATAAGTGACATTTTGGCGTATCTCTACAAAATACTAACTGAATTTATTAACAATTTAAAATTTTTAATCATGAAAAAAAGTTACTTAGTTTTGGCAGCTTTTGGTCTATATCTGTCTGCATGGGGACAACAACCAAATGATTTTAAGGTTGGAGAATTGTATTATTCCATCATTTCGGAGGATGAGAAGACAGTAGCGGTGGAGAATGGAGACAAGAGAATGAATCATCTCCTTTTGGATATGCCCTCGTTCAACAGTCCGGTGAGTCAAGCATCAGATATTGACAATGATTCAGAGGATGATGAGGAATATGGATATAATTTTGAAACTTACATGGGTAACTATTGTAAGGGGGATATTGTAGTACCCTCTACTATAGAGTATCAGGGCACAACTTATACCGTGACTCAGCTGGCAGACGGCGCTTTTTCTTATTGTCGTGATGTGACTTCTGTAACTATGCCTGAGACTTTGCAATACATTGGGCCCGGGGCATTTTATTTGTGTGGATCGTTGGAGGAAGTAATTATTCCTGATTCTGTAGAAGACGTTGGGGAGTGGGCTTTCCGCCGTTGTTATAATTTGGTAAAAGTTCATTGGCCGAGCTCTGCTTCAAAGATAAATGAGTTAGCATTTGCCAATGTTGGAAGTAATCATCGATTCGACGAACCCGATGGACCTTATTTTATGTTAGAAAATGGCGAAAATATAACCCATGTCGCAATAAGTGGTTTTTGGGGTGCTTATATGAGAGAATTCCCTTACTGGGATAACTTAGTGGAAATTGGCATAAACTCTTTTAATGGCACGCAATTGACTTTCGTTAAAATTCCGGAGGGATGCAGTGTGGGGAAGGATGCCTTTTTAAGCAATCGCAAGCTTCAAACAATAGAGTTGCCAAAAGATTGTCGTGACAATATTTCAGAGGTGTTTATTGGTAGTGAGAACGTGCAACTCATACGCATTGCCGCCACCGTACCCCCTGTGTTAAGCAGGGATTGGGCGGCAAAGGTAGCCGAGAACTGTGTACTTGAAGTGCCGGATGAGTCATTGGAGCTGTATCGCAATGCCGAATATTGGAAGAATTTCTCGGAAATCATCACCAGTGGCGTGGAGACAGTAGAGGCATCTCGCTTCTCGGCCATTGGTCTTAGCGGTTCTTTGCGCGTGAATAGCGATAAGGAGGCCACCGTATTTGACATGCAGGGTACAAGGCTACATACAGGTCTTGACTTTGAGCTGCAGTTACCCGCCGGCATCTACATTGTGAAGTCTAGTGAGACTGAACGCAAGGTGCAGGTGAAGTAAATTGATATAGCATAATAATTTGCAATACCGGGGGCGTCTGACGGATGCTTTCGGTTTTGTTTTTGGTGAGGTTGGGGCGGGAATGTTGCGGGGGTTTGGGAAATTTTTTGTAATTTTGCTTTCTAATGTGCGGAGTTGCGTGCGTATCTGCCGCGGCTTGCGCTTAATTAATTCATTTACAGTCTGATATGAATATATCCTATAAGTGGCTTAAGCGCTACATAAATTTTTCTCTCGCCCCCGGGGAGCTGGCGGCGGCCCTCACTTCGCTCGGTCTTGAGTGTGACACGGTGGAGGAGGTTGAGACTATCCGCGGCGGCTTGCGCGGCATCGTTATCGGCAAGGTGTTGACCTGTGTGAAGCATCCGAATTCGGATCACCTGCACATCACTACCTGCGACCTGGGCACCGGCGAACCGGTGCAGATAGTCTGCGGTGCGCCGAATGTAGCTGCCGGTCAGACTGTGGTGGTGGCCACTGTGGGCACTACGCTCTATGATGGCGACAAGGAGTTTCAGATTAAGAAATCCAAGATACGCGGCGTTGAGAGCTTCGGCATGATCTGCGCTGAGGATGAAATAGGCATAGGTGCCGCTCACGACGGCATCATGGTGCTCCCCGACGATGCGGCAGCTCCGGGCACCCCGGCTGCCGATTACTTCAATGTGGAGAGTGACTTCTGCCTGGAGGTGGAGCTCACGCCCAACCGTGTGGATGGCGCTTCACACTATGGTGTGGCGCGCGACCTGAAGGCATGGCTTCGCCGTCACGGCGAGGAGGGCGCGGAGGTGCAGACCGCTTCGGTGGCTGATTTTGCTCCGGACACTATGGAAGGCGCCGCCACCGTGGAGGTGGAGGATGCCGAGGGTTGTCCGCGTTACTCCGGCGTGACTGTGCGCGGAGTGAAGGTAGGGGAGAGCCCCGAGTGGCTTAAGAATCTGCTGCTCGCCACCGGTCAGCGACCCATCAACAACATAGTGGACATAACCAACTTTGTGCTTCTCGGGCTCGGTCAGCCGCTGCATTGCTTTGACCTGGGGCGCGTGAAGGATGAAAAGATTGTGGTGCGCACCTGCCCTGCCGGCACTAAGTTTACTACCCTGGACGGCAAGGAGCATGAGCTGCATGAGTCTGACCTGATGATTTGCGACAGCGAGAAGCCGATGGTTATAGCCGGTGTGTTTGGCGGTCTTGACAGCGGCGTGACGGAGCAGACCACCGATGTGTTCATTGAGAGCGCATGGTTCAATCCCTCGCGTGTGCGCAAGACGGCGCGCCGCCACGGCCTGAGTACCGATGCCTCTTTCCGCTATGAGCGCGGCACTGACCCGGACATAACTGTCTATGCCGCCAAGCTGGCCGCTCTGCTCATCAAGGAGATGGCAGGTGGCGAAATCTGCGGCGAACCGGTCGATGTCTATCCCGAGCCTGTGCTCCCCTTCGCCGTGGAGCTCTCTAAGGCTTATTGCGACCGCCTGATAGGCAAGGAGATACCTGCCGAGGTGATTGAAAGCATACTGCGTTCGCTCGACATAACCATCACGAAGCAGGAGGGTGACACATGGCATCTGCTTGTGCCCCGCTATCGTGTGGATGTGCAGCGCCCCTGCGACGTGGTGGAGGAGATTCTCCGCGTCTATGGCTATAATAATGTGGAGATTACCGAGGAGATGCACGCTTCGCTCTCGGTGCGCACCATTGTGGATGAGAGCTATCGCTTGCAGGAGCTCATCAGCGAGCAGCTGACCGGTCAGGGTTTCCGCGAGATTCTCAACAACTCGCTCACGGCGGTGTCCTATTACGCTGACAATGAGGTGTATCCGCTGGCTCAGTGCATCAACTTGATGAACCCGCTCAGCCAGGACCTGGGTGTGATGCGTCAGACGCTGCTTTATGGCGGCCTGGAGTCAATAGCCCACAACGTCAATCGCCGCGCTGCCGACCTCCGCTTCTATGAGTTCGGCAAGGTTTACTTCAAGAATCCTGAGGCGTCCATAACCGCTGAGAAGCCTCTGGCACCCTTCAGCGAGAGCATGCGTCTGGGCATCTGGATGACCGGTAACTTCGAGACGGCTTCCTGGAATTCGCAGGCGCGCGTGGCTACGGTGTTTGACCTCAAGGCCGTGGTGCTCGGCATCTTCGACCGCATGGGCGTGCCCGCCGGAATGCTTGTGAGTCAGCAGGTTTCCTCTCCGCTCTATGCCGCTGCGCTGCAGATTGATACCCGCGACGGTCATCACCTGGCCACTCTGGGCATAATCCGACGTGAGGAGCTGAAGAAGCTCGAGGTGGAGCAGGAGGTGTGCTACGCCGAAATCGTGTGGGACGAGGTGATGCGTTTGGCTGTGAAGAGCAATGTGACCTACACCGACCTGCCCCGCACCCAGCCCGTGGTGCGCGACCTGGCGCTGCTGCTCGACAAAGCAGTGAGCTTCGCCGAGGTAGAGAAGTGTGTGCGCGGCTCGGAGCGCAAGCTGCTTAAGGATGTGCGCCTCTTCGATGTCTACGAAGGTGAGCATCTGCCCGAGGGCAAGAAGAGCTATGCCATAACGCTGACCCTCCAGGATGCCGACAAGACGCTGCAGGACAAGCAGATCGATGCCGTGATGAAGAAGGTGATCATGAACCTCGAGAAGCAGCTCGGCGCGCAGCTCCGTTAAGAAACAAATGAGATAAATAAGAACAAACAATATAACTACACAGAAAGTTAAAGAATACTCATGGGAAGAGCATTTGAATTCCGCAAAGCCCGCAAGCTCAAGCGCTGGGGCAACATGTCTCGTACATTCACCCGTCTGGGTAAGGAAATCACTATCGCGGCCAAGGCCGGCGGCGGTGACCCCGACATGAACCCGCGTCTGCGTGTGCTTATCCACAACGCCAAGGCCGCCAATATGCCTAAGGACACTATCGAGCGCGCCATCAAGAAGGCTACTGATAAGGATGCCTCAGACTACAAGGAAATCGTATACGAAGGATATGGCCCCCACGGCATCGCTATCGTGGTGGAGACCGCTACCGACAACAACCAGCGCACTGTGGCCAACGTGCGTTCTTACTTCAACAAGCACGGCGGCTCACTCGGCACCAGCGGCTCACTCTCTTTCATGTTTGACCACAAGAGCGTGTTCCACGTGAAGCCCAAAGAGGGTCTCGACCTGGAGGACCTGGAGCTGGAGCTCATAGACTTCGGTGCAGATGAGTTTGAGATGGACGAGGAGGAATGGGTAATCTACGCTCCCTTCGACCAGTTCAGCGCTCTGCAGAAATATTTCGAAGAGGGCGGCTTTGAGATTTCAAGCGCCGAGTTCGAGCGTATCCCCACTGACTACAAGGAGGTTACTCCCGAACAGCGCGAAGCCATCGAGAAGCTTCTCGACCGCTTTGAGGATGACGAAGACGTGCAGAATGTCTTCCACAACATGAAGGAGGAGGATTAATCCCCTCGCCACACCTACCCGGACGGAGGTATGTCAAGATAGAAGGTCGCACGCTGTCGGGACATGCTCAGTCCGGGTAACAAATTTTTTGCCCTATGCATTCCCCACTTTCCCTGGCACTGGCACTGGCTCTGAGTCTTCCGGCAGGAGCCAACGATGTCTATACCCCCGATGCCGCCGGCTACGATGCCCGCGCGCGGCTCATGCTGCAGTGTGCCGACTATGCCGGCGCCGCTGACCAGCTCATGCGCGCTCGTGAGCTCTCGCTGCAGCCCGAGGCTGACCTCGCTCTGCTGCAGGCGCTGCTGATGAATGGCGAAACCGACGCTATGCGCAATCTGTGTGCCGATTTCCTGTCACACTTCGAGGGAACCCCGCAGGCCGTGGGCGCCGAGGCGCTCCTGGCTGACAGCTATTTCTTCGAAGGGGACTGGCGCGAGGCGCTCTCTCGCTACCGTAACAACTTGCCGCTCGGCACTCTCCCTTCCCCCGCCATGGAGGGGGCGCAGTTTCGCATGGCGCTGAGCATGCTGCAGCTTGATATGCTCGACGAGGCTCGCGAAGAGTTTGCCAAGCTCAGCCTGAGGGAGGGTTACAACGGCATAAGCCGTTTCTATCTGGCATACATAGCCTATCGCAAGGAGGACTACGGGCGCGCGCTGCTCGATTTCCGCGCCCTGCCGAAAGATATAGCCGAGCAGACCGGCACCGATTTCTACATAGCGCAGATACTCTTCAAGGGTGGGCGCTACGCTGAGGTGTTGGGAATGGAGCGGGAGCTGATGGCTGCCGCCAACAGGATTTCTACCCCCGAGCGTCACAGCCTGAGCGAGGCTTACCGACTGCTCGGCGAGAGTGCGTATGCCACCGGCGACACACGTCGCGGCGTGGACCTGCTCCGTCGGCATGTCTCCTCGCATCCGGAGGGAGGCGAGCTTTCGGCACGCTATATTCTCGGCATAACTGACTATGCCGAAGGTAATTACACGGCTGCCATGGACATGCTTCAGCCCGTGAGCCGCAGCAACGACGCCATGGGGCAGAGCGCATCGCTCTATCTGGGTCAGAGTGCTGCCAAGCTCGGCGACTGGTCGGCTGCCGCGATGGGCTTTGACCGCGCCGCCCGCATGGATTTCGACTCAAAGGTGTCGGAGACAGCGCTTTACAACTATGCGGCCGCTGTGACCAATGGTGGCAATGTCCCCTTCGGCTCCGCAACTTCGCTGCTCGAGGAGTTCATAAGCAAATACCCCAAGAGCACTCACGCCGCCGCCGTGGAGGAGTATTTGGCCGTCGGTTACTATCGCGAGCACCGCTACAAGGAGGCGCTGGAAAAAATTAACCGCATCAATCGCCCCTCTGACAGCGTGCTTCAGCTTAAGCAGCGCGCGCTGTTTGATCAGGGCGCCGATCTGCTTGCTGCCGGCCGCGCCACGGAAGCGCGACCCTATCTGCAGCAGGCTGCCGGCATGTCGAGCGTTAAGGAGCTGGTGCCCGCCGCGCGCCTCTGGTATGCCGACTGCCTCTACAAACTGAAAGATTACCGCGGCGCCGTGACCGCGTATGATTCATATCTCACGGCTGCTCAGCGCACGGACGCCAACCGCTCCGTAGGGGAATATAACCGCGCCTACGCGCTGTTCCAGAGCGGCAACTACACTTCCGCCCGCACCGGCTTCGAGCGTGCGCTGGCAGGCAATCTCACTGGTGAGCTTAAGGCCGACGCCACGCTGCGTGTGGCCGACTGCTTGAATTTCTCCGGCAAGGTGAACGAGGCGCTCGCCACCTATAATCGCGCGGCTTCAATGCCCAGCAATACGGCCACGGACTACGCCCTGTTTCAGTCAGCCAACATGCTCGGTGTGCTGGGGCGCACCTCCGATAAGATAGCCATGCTCAACCGCCTGCTGAACGAGCGCAAGGAGAGCTCCTGGTGTTCGGCGGCGCTGGCAGAGCTGGCCGAGGCGCAGCAGGCTTCGGGCGACATAGCCGCTGCCCGCGCCACGATAGCCCGCATGGAGCGCGATTATCCCGACAGCGAGCAGCTCCGCGTGGCATCGCTCAGCCTGGCTGACGCTCTGGCCGACAAGGGGAAAACGTCCGAGGCTATCGATGCCTACGAGCAGCTCATTCGCCGCTGGCCCACAAGCCCGCAGGCTAAAGTGGCGTCGGAAAACCTGCAGGGCATCTGCACCGAGCAGGGGGAGCTGGAGCGCTATCTGAGCTTTATAAACAGTGTGCCGGGAGCACCGCGTCCCGATGCCGAGAAGGTGGCTCAACTCTCTTATCAGGCAGCTATGAACGCCGTGGAGCGCAATCCGCGTGACCTTGCGCCGCTTGAAAAGTTTGTGGCGGAATACCCCGCTTCCACTCATACCCCCGATGCTTTGGCCGAGCTGGCCGACGACTACATGGCGCTGAACGATTACGACAAGGCGCTCAGTGCCGCCAACCGCATACTCACCTCTTACCCCCACAGCCAGGGTGTGCCCTCGGCGCTTATCATCAAGGGGCGGATAGAGACGGAGCGAGGCAACAAGGCGCAGGCCCGCGAGGCTTACGCGCTCCTGCTCACCAACTACGGCACGGCTTACGCCCGTCAGGCTTACGAAGGGTTGATGCGCAATGCCACTTCCCCCGCCGAGGCTATAGACTATGCCGGCCGCTTCCTTTCGCTCCCCGATGTGTCGGCCACTGACCGCGACGCCGCCGTGCTGCTGCGTGCCCGCGCCTATATGGAGGCCGGCAATCAGAGCGCCGCGCTGCAGGATTACCAGAGTCTGGCCGGCGCCCCTCGCACAGCCGTGGGGGGGGAGGCCACTGTGAGCATGGCTGAAATCTACCTGAAGCAGAATAGAGCCGCCGAGGCCGAAAAGCTCATGAGCAAATTCACCGAGGGTGGCTGCGAGGACATGTATTGGCTGGCCCGCGGCTACATAGCTCTGGCTGACGCTTACGCCGCTCAGGGGCGCAAAACCCTGGCACGCGAATATCTCCAGGCTCTGCGCGAGAACTATCCGCAGGCCGGTTCCGAAATTAAAAATGCAATTAATCAGCGCCTGAATCAATGGAAATAAAGACACTCTTTGCCTCAGCTCTGCTGGCCGCAGCTATTCTGCCGGCTTCAGCCCAGGAGCTCAACGAATCAATGACCGTGCAGGGCGCCTATGACCCCGTAATACGCCACCATGAGCGCCTCAGCGGCCTCCCGTCGCGTCCGGAGCTGGCTGCCCCGGGAGCGTCGCTCACCACCGACTCGCGCGGCGTGCCCGTGAGCGTGGACCCCATGCTGAGCGCCTTCAGCGCCACCGCCTACGCTGCCGAGCTCTCCAAGCCGCAGCGTGGCTACCTTGACATCTCTGCCGGCAGCTATCTCAATACCTCCGTCTCTGCCGGCTATCGCCCCATTGTGAGCGCCACTCAGGATTTGCGTATCTGGCTTCAGCACACCTCCTCAAGCCTTTATCGTCCCAACGAGCTGTCGCCCTATCGCCGCCGCTACGACGAGACCCTCGGCACCTCTTACTTCCGCCAATTCGGCGCCGGTGCCCTCTCGGCTGCCGCTACCTACCATCTGGGCTACTTCAATTACTACCGCGTGCTCACCCCCTGGGGGCATGACCAGGCGGCTATGAACGAGGATGTGCCCGGCTATCAGACCCTCAATGACTTCAATCTCACGGCAGCCTGGCAGAGCCCCCGCACCGACGAGGGTTTCTTCTACGGCGCCCGCGCCACCTACCGCTACTTCGGTTTCAACCGTGTGTATGAATGGAGCGACTTCACCGACCACACCTACGCGTCGCTGAAGCCGACCCGCGAGAATGACATGCGCCTCGACCTCAGCGGCGGCTATGCCTTCGGCGCCGCCGGGCGCCTGATGCTCGATGTGCAGGGGCGCTGGCTCAATTACGCCAATTCCCCCCTCTCCACCGCCGGATTCTACGGCTTCACCCCCGCTTATAATTTTGCGCAGGGCCCCGTGCGTCTGCATGCCGGAGTGCGTCTGGACCTCACTTCCGGTGTGGAGGGCTACGAGAAATTCTCTACCTTCCATGTGGCTCCCGATGTGGCTGTCAGCTACTCTGCCTCTCGCTTCACCGCGTCGTTCGAGGCTCGCGGGGGCGTGAAGCCCAACACGCTGTCGGGACTGCATGAGTTGGCTTACTATTCCTGCCCCACGCTGCTGGCCACCACCCCGGCGTTTGCCCCGCTTGACCTCACGCTGCGTCTGGGCTTCGGCAATTTCAGCGGCCTCAGCGCCGAGCTGTTTGCCACATACGCCTCCGTGCACAACACCCCGCTGGCAGGGACCTATCCGCTCTATCTCTTCCATCAGCTTGCCACCCCCGAATCATTCATACTGCATCCGGCCTACCTGAACATTCACGGCTTCAGCTTGGGTGGAAGTCTGAAGTATGCTTTCGGCAACTTCGTGGAGGCCGAAGGGAGCCTGACCTATTCACCGCAGAATGGAAGCCGCGGCAGCTTCAACGGTGTGGACCGTCCGCGCTGGGTGCTCGACACCGAAGCCCGCGTGCGCCCCATCTCCGACCTCACCATAGCGTTGGGCTATGAATACCGCGGCGTGCGTCACCTCTATTATCGCGCCGCGCCGGGTGAGTCGCTCGCCGCGCTGCGTCTGCCCGACCTGTATAACCTGCATGCCCGCGCCGACTACACTTTCCTCCGCCGCTTCACAGTAGGTGTGGGTGTCGACAATATCCTTTCCTCTCACGCATGGCTCACCCCCGATATGCCTGTAGAGGGCATCGTGGTCAGCGGCCGTTTCAGCGTGGTGTTCTAAACTTTTTCAGCCTGAATGTGGTTAAAACACTGATATGAAAAACAAGAAAAACAAGAAGCAATCAGCAAATATACTCGCTTATCGCGACGAGGCCGACCGCAGCTATGGTCTGGCCGGCATGTCCATAGGACTCGCAAGCCTGGACGCTCTTGACCGTGTGGCCTATATCTCGATAGATTCCGAGGGGCCCATGGTGGAATTTACCGGTGAATACTACTACGGAGGCTCCCCGTCAGTCTCCCCGAAAGCCGCCTGGCGCCGCATGATTGACAACTACCGGCTGACCTCCACGCTGGCTGTGGGCAACATTCTGGCGCGTACGCTGGTGCAGGAGGGTAACAATGACCCTACCGACATGCTCAATGAGCTGTTTGAGACCATCCGCCTCGAGGGGCGCGAGGTCTGCCAGCTTGAGGAGGATGAGCTTGATAATTTCATCAACAATATAGTAGGGCGCAGCCACAGAGTGTTCGGCAATCAGCGCCTGTATCCCGCCGTGCAGGCGCTCGCCGACCTGCTCCGCAAAGAGCGCAGCCTGACCGGTCGCGCACTGGCCGAAGAGATGCACATGCTCCGCATCATCTGATGCCCTGCGATTAAATTACCGGAAGCCCCTGCTCACCGCGCCTCAGGAGAGCGGCGAGTAAAGCACATCCCAATAACCCGATTTGTTGCTGCCGATGCGTTCAATCCATCCGGCAGCTTTCATTTTAGCCATAATCTTCTTGATTCCGTTTTCAGATAGCCCCGTGCTCTCAGAGAGCTCAGCGCGCGTCATGCGCGGCTTCCGGGATAAGAGTATCAAGATGTCAAGCTCAGATTTATTGGGTACTTTATTGGGTACTTTATTGGGTACTTTATTGGGTACTTTATTGGGTACCTCTTCTTTTATATTTCCATTGAGAGTCTTGAGAATCTCATTAAGCATAAAGTCAATAAATGGTCCCGATTGCCCCTCCTTTGTAGATTGAGCTATGGCGTCGTAATATTCCATCTGATTGGCGAAGACCATGTTTTCAATAGGCAGAAATTCGAAGAGGGGATTCAGAAGCCCCAATATCAAGGACTGCCATAATCTCCCCATGCGTCCGTTCCCATCTGAAAACGGGTGGATAAACTCAAACTCGTAATGGAACACGCAGGAGCGAATAAGAAGATGATCCTTGGCATTTTTAAGCCACGAGAACAGATCGCCCATAAGCTCCGGCACACGCTGGGGTGGGGGAGCCATGTGAACGAGACCATATTGCCCGAACACCCCTACGCCGCCGCTGCGGTAGCGCCCCGCGTCCTCGGCAAGCGCTTCCATCATGATGCTGTGAGCCCTCTTTAAATCCTTCTCGGAAAAGGGATTAAGCTCCGAAAAGATGTCATAAACCTTAATAGCGTTCTTTACCTCCTGAATTTGGCGCAGGGGAGCTATTACTGATTTACCATTGATAATATCCCTCACTTCATTCTCACTCAGTGTGTTACCCTCTATGGCGAGCGAGGAGTGGATAGTCTTTACCCTGTTGGCTTTGCGCAGCTTGAGAGCGTGGTCGGTTTCAGGCAGTATGTTATAGCGCTCCAGGAGTGCGGAAATTTCTGCTATCTTATTGATAGCAGAGGACGATATGATGAAAGGGGGTGGAGTCATGCCTGATTGTCAATGAGGGTAAAAAAGCGTTCTTGTCTACTACTGCAAAATTCGGAAAAAAACTTTGATCTCGCAAATAAGTAAGTGTCAAAAATTAATGAACATATAAGGCGCAGTTATTTTCGAGGCGATTTCGCCGCGGAGCGAAGGAGCATAGCGAGCTATGCAACTGAGCGACAAGGTGAAAGCGGCCGAAAAGAACAAGAATTATATGTTCAAGATATAACACTTAACTATGAATTTGATATCGTTTAATTTTGATACTTTCTTATAAGGTGAAAATAGAGGTAGCAAGCGTATAAAAAACGGGAGTGACCCGCTCTTGCGGACAAGGGCGGGTCACTTGGTTTTATCGGGTGTCAGAGATTACTCTGCTTTGCCGTCAGAACCGAGCACGTTGATGATTTTGTGCTTGTAGAGCTTCTCCATCTCGTCGCGAGCGGGGCCGAGGTACTTACGGGGATCGAATTCACCGGGCTTCTCGTTGAAGATTTTGCGGATAGCAGCGGTCATGGCCAGACGTGAGTCAGAGTCGATGTTGATTTTGCAAACAGCGCTCTTGGCAGCCTTGCGGAGCTCCTCTTCGGGGATACCGATTGCGTCGGGGAGCTTGCCACCGTTGGCGTTGATGATGTCAACATACTCCTGGGGCACAGAGCTTGAGCCGTGGAGCACGATGGGGAAACCGGGGAGCTTCTCCATAACAGCGTCGAGCACGTCGAAAGCCAAGGGAGGGGGCACGAGCTTGCCGTCGGCGTTGCGAGTGCACTGCTCGGGAGTGAATTTGTAAGCGCCGTGGCTGGTGCCGATAGAGATAGCGAGAGAGTCGCAACCGGTGCGGGTAGCGAAGTCGATAACCTCTTCGGGGTCAGTGTAGGTGTGGTGGTCAGAGCTTACCTCATCTTCCACGCCGGCGAGCACGCCGAGCTCACCCTCTACAGTCACGTCAAACTGGTGAGCGTAGTCCACTACTTTCTTGGTGAGGGCTACGTTCTCCTCGTAGGGGAGGTGAGAACCGTCGATCATCACGCTTGAGAAGCCTGAGTCGATGCAGCTCTTGCAGAGCTCGAAGCTGTCACCGTGGTCGAGGTGAAGCACAATCTGGGGATGCTCCCAGCCGAGCTCCTTAGCATACTCTACAGCACCCTCAGCCATGTAGCGGAGCAGGGTAGAGTTAGCATAGTTACGAGCACCCTTTGAAACCTGAAGGATAACGGGGCTCTTGGTTTCAGCAGCAGCCTTGATGATAGCCTGAAGCTGCTCCATGTTGTTGAAGTTGAAAGCGGGGATAGCATAGCCGCCTTCGATGGCCTTCTTGAACATTTCGCGAGTGTTCACGAGGCCTAAGTCCTTATAATTTACCATAGTAAAACTTGGGTTAAGAGATTTTTTCTGCTAAAGTTAAGAACGAATTCTTTCCGAGCGCGAAGTTAACAAAAAATCGGCGAATGAGCAAACTCTGCGCCGATTATTCTGCACTAATCGCCAAACTCCCGACCGCTCACGGCTCTTCGCCGGATGAGAGGGTCAGGACCATCGGCTCCGAAACGTCGGCTTTCCCACTACATCTGTGACTTAATCAGCTGATAATAAACTCCCTGAGCTGCCAATAGCTCCCCGTGGGTGCCGCTCTCCGCAACTACGCCATCTTTCAGGACTATGATTTTGTCGGCATTTTTAATAGTGGATAGCCGGTGAGCCGATATAATCAGGGTTTTGCCCCTCTGATACTTCTGAATGTTTTTGGAGATAAGACTTTCATTCATAGCATCTAACGAGGAAGTGGCCTCATCTAAAATCAGCAAATCCGGCTGCTGATATAAGGCTCGCGCTATCAGCAGTCTTTGCTTCTGCCCGCCGCTGACATCAATGCCGAGATTGCCTATGATTGTCTCCAACCCGAAGGGGAGTCCCTCGACAAAATCTCTCAGTCCCACCATCTCGAGACACTCCTTAGCCTTTTCTCTACTCGGATTTAAATCCGATAGGGCAACATTAGCTAAAATTGTGTCGCTGAAAAGTATGCCATCCTGCATTACAATGCCTATTTTATCGCGCCACGCTTCTAAATTGGCCCTCTCCACAGGTATAGACCCATAGAAAGCATTACCCTCCACGGGTTTATACATGCCCAGGATTAATTTCAGCAGAGTAGTTTTGCCGCAACCGCTTTCGCCCACAATGGCCGTAACCTTGCCGGCTTCAATGGTGATTGACAGATTCTTTAAAATGAATTCAGAGGTAGGGAAATACCTGAACGAGCAGTTCACAAACTCCACCGACATTTCCCTGCTTTCCGTCTCGCCGGTCTTTTCGGGCTTCATGTTCAGAATCGAGTCGACGCGCTCAAAAGAAAATTTGGCATCCTGAGATTGAGACACAAGCGTGAGAATAGAGTTAAACGGACCGCTCAATCTGCCGATTATAAACCCCACGGCAAGCATCTCGCCCACCGTAAGATTGGATTTTATAACAAGAACCGAGGTCAACACCGTCAATAAGATGTCCTTAATGCCGGATATAAAACTCTGGCCGCTTGTGCAGATAGTAAGCAATTTAGTGGTGCGCAGGCCTAACTCCAACACACCGTCCTGAATCTTTGTCCAGCGTGTCAGCACCACATTCTGACTTCCTGAGCACTTTATGTCCTTAATGCCATAGATACACTCGTTAATCATGTTCCTATTCTTCGACGATAAGCAAAACGAAGAATTATCCAGTCTCTTTCGCTTCGTTACAAAGATGCAATTCCAAGTTATCTCAATAGCGAAAAAGAACATGAAGCACAGATAGAGCAGGGCATTGTAATAGATGAAAATGGCGGTCAAGACTATCAGATTCAGCACAAGCGGAAGAATAGTCCGCGGAATCTGCATGATAAACCCCCGCAACCTGTCCTGATCATCTAACTTCTGAATCAGGTCGCCGGAATTATTCTTGTCAAAGAATGACAGGGAGAACGAAAACAACTTTGACAAGTATTCATGCGCCATTTCATAATTCAGCTTCCAGCCTAACCGCGATGTCACCAGACTAATCACACCATTAGACACTAAATTGCCGGCCAGAATGCACACCTGAAACATAGCAATCATCAGAATTATGTGTATATTCTTCTGCGAAATACCCGAATCAAATGAGGTCTGAAGCAGGAAAGGCATCAGAAAATCCGCAATCAGACAGATCACCGAAAGGAGCCCTATGCTCAGCACCCTTTTTCTGTGCTTCTTAAGAATCGAATAGACCTTGCCAAGCAGCCTTCGGGTGGTATTGTCGCGCGGCTCCTTAATCTTGTCAAACTCCTCGTTAGGCTCAGAGAGAATCACCACACCCGTGTTGTCGCGATACTCCCAGTTCCGATATAATTCCTCCTCAGAGACGGTAGACTTGCCCACATAAGGGTCAGCTATGCAGTATCTGTCCTTTTCTACATTACGATTGTAGATAATCACATAATGCTTCTTCTCCCAAAACAGAATAGCCGGTAAGGGGGCCGACTTAATATACTGCATTGGGATAGACACCGCTTCACAATCGAACCCCGTGCTATTTAGCAGACGCTTTAAGCACTTGAGCGAGAGCCCCTCTTTGGAGTAATCGGCTTTTTCCTTTAAGTAATTTAAAGTAAACCGTTTGCCGTAGTGATTAGCCAACATTTGCACACAGGCAAACCCGCAATCCGAATAATCGTGTTGCTTGAAAACCTTAAAGGACCTGCTCATGGCTTAGTTGGAACCTAAGATAGAGGAATCAATATTTGAGATACTCTGTATGTCAATATCTGGAGAAACCTTTTTGCCGTAATCAAAGTAATAGGTTACGTTGATACTAACATGTCGACCTCTATCCCATTGTAATCTTTGGTCGTGATACGGGCCATTGCTAGAATATGTTTGAGAAAAACGATGTTTTGAGAAGATATTGTTTAGTGTAAGGCCGCAGATTAACCTGCCATTACCGTAGGATACTCCCATCCAATATTGCCAACCTGATTTACCTACACCTGTTCCCCCATTGATAGGGTATTTCTCTGGTCCATATGTAGCAATGTCTATGGAGAAATCTGAAACATACCAGTCTGCTGATATTTGAGGACGCACTCTGCTAATATGATGCCCATTCAGTAAACGGTGGAATTGATAATCTACATCCGTTCTCAGTTGGACAGATCCATTAAATAGCTTGAAGATAAAACCCGAAAAGGAACCTATTGTATTTATAGTTTTGCCGTTTATGTAGGACCCGATTATGCCATCGTATTCTGTACCTCCTGACCTATATGCTATGTACGACCTATTGGAGTCCATTGAGGCATTGACATTAGCATTAAAGCCCAACCAAGACAAAGGCATCCACGAGAAACTAAGATCTCCTGACAAGTAATTGCTCGTTTTAAGCTCCGGATTGCCCTCAATCCATTTAAGTTCTGTCTGGCGAATGATTAAGTCATTGCAATCGGATGCTCCGGGAGATGAGATAGAATAAAACACTTGTGCTGAAAGCATGGACTTAGCATGCGTGTTAATTTGAAAGTTTCCGGAAATCCCAGGAAGAAGATCTGTCTGGTTGTAAATGCTATTGATACCTCTGTGATATATTGCAAGTTGAGGAGAAATGTTAAATCTTATCTTGGGGGATAAATTAAAAATGCTTTGCGCTGCAAAAGTCGTATTATTGAGCGACATATTTTGGATGGATGATACTGATCCGTCATAGAAAGTCTTGTGATGCTCGTAGTTGTTTTGAATTGAAAATCCAAGTATGATTTTTTGTGTTAATTGAATATTGCTACGAACATTTAATTTAACTTTCCATGCATTTTCCCGGGCGTAGTTATCAATCGGAGACTCTCCAAACTCATTGTAGGATGTTTGATGATTAAAATGAGAATATCCTGTGGACCAGTTAGCCCAAAGAATCCATTTTGGGGAGAATTTCATAGCATAGTCTCCGTTGACATCAACAGCGGATTGCCTTGATTGAAAGTTTGAGAGGGAATGTCCTGATGAAATTATTGATGGTGAATATGTAACGTTGCCGACATCATTAGAATTTGGATTCTGATTCCAACCGAAGGAGATTCCGTGGGTTGCAATGAATTTTTCAGAACGATAACGGGCATTTAATGCTGAAGAAAAATCATTGCTTCTGCTTACGGAGCGGGCTTCGTCTTCACGTGTAATCAAATTATAAAAATTACCGTTATACCATACATCATCAAAAGTTTCTATAGCATCGTAATGTGAAAGGTGGTCTCGTGAATATCCGGCTTTGACTGTTGCGTTATAAGTCATTTTCTTGTATACAAACTTAGAGGAGAGCCTGTAGGTACCATCATTAGGAAACGTCTGGTCACCATTTAATTTAGTAAGGCCTCCTGCAATATACTCCTTCATTATGATGTTTAAGACATTTCTTTGACCGCGAAATTTGGTATCATCGGGGTTGGGATAAAATTCTACTCTAAGTACATTATTTGCCCAAAAGGTTTCCCGATCAACATTGTCAACAGGCACTCCATTTATATAAAATGCAACAGATTCGCCCGAGGTTGTTGTGACTTTCTTGTCTTTCACTATCAGCATTGGTGCGTTCATTATCCTAATCATTGACTCCATATCTTTTGCGAGGCGCTTGGCTTGACGAGTTGGAATGAACACAGCTTTGCCATTTTCTATCCATTGGTTTTCCCCTTTTACTACTATCTCTTCAAGCTGCGTGGTTTTTACTGAGTCGGTGCTTTCGGTGTTTGAAGCCTTTGTAGTAATAGCGCAGAACGGCAATAGACCCAGTATGCTGTATTTGTAGATTGTGTTCATAGGCTGTTGGCTTTAGCGGTTCAAAAAATATTCTTCAAATCTCTCAAGAATCAAATCATCAATTTCTTTGTCGGTAAATCCGACATTGCAGAAATCATGACTGAGTCCTTCTATTGTCTTTTGATGGCAACCACCTCCGCAGAGTGGAGCTATCCGGCATTTAGTGCAGATCTCTTTTGTTAGTTTTAGGCTGTTTCTGTTTGGAAAGAGTGAATTAGTCCACTCAACTTTGCCATCTTCTAACAATCGGCCCTTTCGGTTCTCTTTAGTGAAATCGCGAGCCGTGTATGCAAATACGTCGCCGTTATAATTAATGAGAACCTCGTTGGTTTTATCTGCATAACAAGACTCGCGAATATAATTGACTAACTTATTGTTAGCAACATTGAGTCCCATATTGCGTAAATCATTACGATAGCTTTTTATGGATTCATCAATGCGTAGTTTTTCATCTTCGCTTGGCTTATCTTGCCAAACCTTTTGCAAATCAAATCGTAAATATTCCGGTTTGGTAATTGTTTGCTTCTTGAAGTCATTGATGATTTCGCTGATGCTTTTAACATTCTTTTGGGTGTAATTGATTCGTGTTACTACATAGATACCGGCATTAACCAAATTGCAAATATTAGTTACAATTCTGTCATAGGTCGGTACGCCTCCCTTTTCGAATCTGACTTTATCGTGGAGGTCCTTGCCCCCGTCAAGCGTTATTTGAAATGCGCAATCAAACTCTTTCAAGAAGTTAATGATCTCATCATTAATTTTTACTCCATTTGAGGTGAATTGCACGTGTAATTTAAGCCCCGTTTCGTTACAACGATTTCTGAGCCAATCAAGAAGCTTGTGAACCACACTGTCGAAAGCAAGTAAGGGTTCTCCTCCAAAAAAGGAAATATAGATAAATGAAAGCTCCGGGTTTTCGCTTATTCTGCTATTGACCAGGGATTTAACGGAGTCTAACAATGATTCCGTCATAGCAACTCCATGCACATGATTTTCGTAGCAATACCAACAATGCAAATTACAATCAAGCGTGGGATTTACGATAAGATGAAAGAAAGAAGTGTCGTTATCGATTTTGGTAATTTCATTCTTCAGCTGCTCCACCTCATCCTTATCCGTGCTAACAAGCGCATCAATCTCTTTCAACTGCTTCTTGACATCATCTGATAAACCATCAAAATTTTCACCTTTCAATGCGTCTAAAATTTCCAAGTCATAGACCGCAAGAAATTTATCAGACAGAGAATTGTAAATCAACCCTGTTGACTCTCCAATTTGAAGATATGAATTCCAATTACTTAATTTCATGTTATATGTAGTGCTTAACTGCTTGATTATGGGATGCAAATCAAGCAAAAGTAAATAATATGATTATAAATGAGGGTGCTGCAAAACGCGTTTTTTGGTATGAGGGGGATGCCACTGGTATAGAGCAAACATAACGCACGGATTAGAAGATCTTCATGTCGAATGCATTTCCCTAAATTTTCATTGTCTATTTAAGTTGCAACACCCTCATTTATTACTTACAAGTGTCAGAGCTCATGTTTGTGGAGGGCGGTCGATATCCGTTCTCACAGCCGTTGCCATTTTGGGAGTTGTCGCACATAGATGTTGCATTTTTGCAGGTGCCTGTATTTTTTGAACCATTACAACCATTAAATGTTACGTTAGTACAGGAACCATTGTTTTTTGTAGTTAAAGTGCCATCGGGATTTTTTACTGCACCACCTACGAGTACGACATTTGACATGTCTTTTGCTTCGTTAATAGATTTGAGGAAGCTCTCAATTCTTGAGTTCTTATCCATAGTTTTAGTGTTTATTGGTTATCAGTGCAAAGATAAGTCAAAAATTTTGTTATTGCAAATATTTTTAGGAAAATTTTTCAAAAAAGGATTTTTAGAAGTGATCGGAGAGGTTTAGGTGCGAGTTTCCGAGTGAATTACGCCGGAGCCTCCTGAGCTGGGCTGTACACTATGGGCACCGGGGATGAAAGTGTATATTCTTTCATCCCCGGCTAATCAATAGTGTTCGCGTCTAATAGGGTAGGAGAAATTTAGGCATTGGTGCAATTACCACCGTTTGTTGAGTTGTCACACGTGCCTTTTGAATTTTTGCAGTCTCCTGAGTTGGAGGACGTATTGCATCCTGCGTATGTGCCGTTAATGCAACCCCCTTTATTAGTTGTTGCGTTATTTTCAGAGGATTTTTTTGCAGCTCCCCCTACCAATACGACATCCGACATATCTTTTGCTTCGCCAATTGATTTGAGAAAGTCTTCGATTCGTGATTGTTTATTCATAATTGTAAGGTATTACGGTTGTGGATGCAAAGATAAACTGAAATTTTTATTATTGCAAGTTCTGCTTTGGAAAAATTAAAAATTTCTAAGGTTTGCAGAATGTTCATGAGGTGATGTCAAAATAATCGCGCCCGCTCTGAGCATATGCCTGAGCTGGCGCAACTATTATTTTGACATATCGCTATTTTGCCGTGGTTATTCTCTGAAATAGATTCGTTTTACGCGGGGGGAGATGGAGGTGAGGATTTCGTAGGGGATGGTTTCGAGGGTGTCGGCCAGGCGCTGCACGGGCATCCCTTCGCCGAAGATTTCTACGGAGTCGCCCACGCGGCAGGGCACGCCGGTGACGTCGATCATGCAGGCGTCCATGCAGATGTTGCCTATGGTGGGTGCTTCGCGGCCATTGATGAGCACGTGGGAGCGGCCGTTGCCGAAGCGGCGGTTCATGCCGTCGGCGTAGCCTATGGGTATGGTGGCTATTGTGGCAGGGCGGGTGAGCACGTCGCGGCGTGCGTAGCCTATGGCTTCGCCGGCTTCTCTCTCCTTGACGGCTATCACCACGGTGCGCAGGGTGCTGACGGTGGCGAGGGGTTTTTCGATGTCGGCCGGGAGGGTGTTGACGCCGTAGAGGCCTATGCCGAGGCGCGCGAAGTCGTAGTGATACTGCGGGAAGCGGATTATGCCGGCGCTGTTGAGCACGTGGCGCTTGACGGGGTAGGGGAGTGCCTGCATTATTTCGGTGGTGTAGGCCTCGAAGCGGTTGAGTTGCGCCAGGGTGTATTCGTCCATGTCAAGGCAGTCGGCGGTGGCCAGGTGTGAGAACATGGTGCTGACCTTGACGGCGTCGGTGGAGAGGAGGGTGGAGAGGAGTTGGGGGAATTCCTCACGGTTGAAGCCCATGCGGTGCATGCCGGTGTCGAGCTTTATGTGCACGGGGTAGTCGGTGATGCCGGCCTTGCCCGCTTCGCGGATTACGTCGCGCAGCATCTCGAGGCTGTAAATCTCCGGCTCGAGCCGGTGGGCGAACATGGCGCGGTAGTTGAGCACCTTGGGGTTCATGACCATTATGGGCATCGTGATGCCGGCGTGGCGCAGCTCTATGCCTTCATCGAGTACGGCCACGGCCAGATATGATGCGCCCTGAGTCTGTAGCGTCTTGGCTATTTCGAGGCTGCCGGCGCCGTAGCCTGAGGCTTTCACCATGGCTATCAGGCCGGTGGAGTGGGGCAGGCAGGAACGGAAGTAGTTGTAGTTCTTCACGATGGAGTCGAGGTTGACCTCGAGCACTGTCTCGTGGGTGCGGGCTTCCAGGTTGATGTGCAGGGGTGAGAGTCCGCTGTCGGCGGCTCCTTTGATGAGGATGTATTCGCTGACGAAGTCGCTGGTGGAGAGCGCGTTCATGAGCTCTTCGGGGGTGGCGAACAGCAGGGCGCTGTCATGGAAGAGCTCGCGGTGGCGCATGAAGATGGGGTCGGCGCCTATGAAGCGGTCAATGCGGGCGAGCTGCAGCAGGCGCGCCACGCGCTCGCAGGCTTCGCGCTCGGGGAGGGAGTCGGTGATGATGTGGCCGAGTATGAGGGTGCGGGAGCGCCCCTGCTCGTCGGCGCGGCGATTGACAAAATCGAGGGCGCTTTCAAGCGAGTCGATGTCGCAGGTGAAGGCGTCGAAAGCTATGAGGCAGTCGTTTACGCCGTCGCTCACGTCAATGCGTGTGCGCAGGGGGCGGAGCTTGCGCAGTGTCCAGGAGATGCGGGCCGGCTCCATGCCGAGGGCCAGGAGGGTGGCGAGCACGTGGAGAGCATCGTCAATCATCCATTCTTCGCTGAAGGGGAGCAGGGCGCTCTCCTCGTTGCCGCGGAAGTTGTAGCTCACCAGGGTGCCCTCGGCTCCGGTCTGGACCGAAGAGATGTAGACGGGGGCCTGAGGATTCTTGCGGCTCCAGGCGAGGAGGAGCTTGTCGTCGCTGCCGGAGGTGAGCATGGCGATGGAGCGGGCAAGGGCTTCATCGTCAGCGCTGTAGATTATGGTGGATGCGCCTGAGGCTATCAGTGCCTTTTCGGCGGCGTGCTCAAAGGGGGAGCGGAACCCTTCGGCGTGCTCCGGGCCAACGTTGGTGATAACGGCTATCTCCGGGGCAATGAGCGGGGCGAGCACCTCCATCTCGCCGGTGCGAGAGATGCCGGCCTCTATGATGGCTACATCGTAGTCGGGCTTAAGGCGCCAGAGTGACAGGGGCACACCGATGCGGGAGTTGTAGCTGCGCGGGGAGCGCACGGCGCTGCGGTAGCCCTCGAGGGCCTGAAAAATCCATTCTTTCACCACGGTCTTGCCTCGCGAGCCGGTCACGGCTATCATGGTGCCGGGGAAGTTCTTGCGTCGGTGGGCCGCTATCTGCTGCAGGGCTTTGACGGTGGAGGGCACCACTACATAGTTGGCCTCCGGCAATGAGGCCGCGGGGAGCTCGGGGACTACGAAGTTGCGCACTCCGCGCCGGTAGAGGGGCTCCACGTAGCGCAGGCCATCGTTGGAGCTGGTCTGTATTGCGAAAAACAGGGTGTGTTCATCGGCCTCGATATCGCGGGAGTCGGTGAGTAACTTATCTACATACGGGACACTTATGGGAGAGCCGGCATGCAGCTCTCCGCCTGTGATTTCGGCTATTTCTTCTAAAGAATAGGACATTGCTACAATGTTTTTCAGAATGTAAAATTAGCAATAATTCTCCAACGAAGCCTTATATGTTGGAAACTTTTGTTAATTTCGCGCGAATAAACAGAATTGAATATGGCAGGAATTAAAGCGTTAGCCAAAGAAACAGCTATTTACGGACTCAGCTCCATAGTGGGCCGATTCCTCAACTGGTGCCTTGTGCCCCTTTACGCCTATCTGTTTGCGCCGGCGGAATATGGCATAGTGAGCTATCTCTATTCCTTCACCGCCGTGGCGCTGGTGATACTCAACTACGGCATGGAGACGGGGTTCTTCCGCTTCGCCAGCCGGCATGAGGACCCGATGCGTGTCTATTCCACCTCGCTGCTGAGCGTGGGGAGCACCTCGGCGCTTTTCATCCTGCTGCTGACGCTGTTCATCGGGCCGGTGAGCTCGGCCATCAGGCTTCCGGGGCATCAGTCATACGTGTGGATGCTGGGTGTGACGGTGGCTGTCGATGCGTTTAGCAACATACCGTTTGCCTACCTGCGTTTCCGCAAGAAGGCGGTGCGCTTTGCCGGTATCAAGATACTTAACGTACTGTTGAACATAGGGTTGAACCTTTTCTTCCTGCTCGTCTGCCCGTGGCTGGAGAAGGTGGCGCCGCAGACAATCGATTGGTTTTACGCGCCGGCCGGCGGGCAGGCTTTCGGCATAGGCTGGATATTTGTGGCCAACATCATCTCGACGCTCGTGGTGCTCCTCTGCCTGCTGCCGGAGCTTTGCGGCTTCAAATATAAGTTTGACCGCGCGCTGCTCAAGCAGATGCTGAATTACTCCTGGCCGCTGCTGGTGCTGGGTGTGGCCGGCATCATGAGCCAGAACATGGGGCAGATGCTCATACCCTATCTGTTTCCCGATAATCCCGAGGGGGCGCGCACCATGGTGGGCATCTATGGCGCTAACATAAAGATAGCTATCGTGATGGTGATGTTCACGCAGGCGTTCCGCTACGCTTACGAGCCGTTTATCTTCGCGCGCGACAAGGCGAAGGGTGAGGATAAGAAGCAGGCTTACTGCGACGCTATGAAGTTTTTCGTAATCTTCGGCTTCTTTATCTTCCTGGCGGTGATGTATTATCTCCCCGTGCTGAAGCACTTCGTGAGCAAGGCTTACTGGCCCGGTCTGGAGGTGGTGCCTGTGATGATGGCTGCCGAGCTCTGCATGGGTGTGGCGTTTAATCTCTCGCTCTGGTACAAGCTTACGGACCGCACGGTGTGGGGCATGTATCTGTCGGTGGGATGCTTCGTGGTGATGCTTGCGCTGAACCTCTGGCTCGTGCCCGCCATGGGTATCCCTGACGGCTATATGGGCTCGGCCTGGGCGGCACTTATCAGCTATTTCCTCATGATGGTGGTGAGCTGGCTTGCGGGGCGTCATTACTATCCGCTCCCTTATCAGTGGGGTCGCATAGCACTTTACGGTCTGCTGGCAGCTGCCTTGTGGCTTGTGGGTGAGCATCTGCTCTATTTCGACTCGCGCATGTGGCTGACTTATCTGAGCCGCACGCTGTTGCTGTTGGTTTATATGGGTGTGGTTGTCCGTTTCGAGAGGCCGACGGCACGCTGACACTAAGTATAAAAAAGTTACCCCGGAATCCTTGCGGATACCGGGGCTTTTTCTTGTCGGCAGGGGGTAATTACTTACGGATACCGAGTTCTTTCTTAGCGATGATTTCGCGGTAGCGGTTGATGTCCTTGCGGATGAGGTAGTCAAGGAGGCTACGACGCTGACCTACGAGAGCTTTCAGGGCGCGGGCAGTGGTGTAGTCCTTGTGGTTAGCCTTGAGGTGCTCAGTGAGGTGCTTGATACGGATTGAGAAGAGTGCGATCTGGCTTTCGGGGCTGCCGGTGTCGTTTTTGCCCTGGCCGTACTTCTCAAAGATGGCCTGCTTTTCTTCAGTGCTTAAGTGCATGGTTTTGAAGAGTTTAAAAGTGATTAAAATTAGAAAACTTTGCAAGAGCAAGGGTGGCAACGGCGCCGGCGGCTCCGGCCTGAAGCAGCCTACGCCAGGGTATCCTTCACTCTAAAGCGCCGCAAAGTTATAAAAAATTCCGCGGTCGGCAAAATTTTCGCCTAAATTTCCCCAATCAGGAAAGTTTTGCTAATTTTGCAACAGTATGAGCCAATTGAAAGCAGGCGCTGTCCTGAATTACGTAATCATTGTGCTGAACACGATTGTAGGTTTGGCATATACGCCGTATATGTTGCGGTGTCTCGGGCAAAATGAATATGGATTGTATTCGCTTGTGGCCTCGGTAATTGGCTATCTGACTATTCTTGACTTCGGGTTTGCCAACGCCATAATCCGCTACACGGCCAAGTACAGGGCCGAGGGGAAGAAACGCGAACAGTGGGAGCTTTTCGGCATGTTCCTCATAGTCTATTTGGTCATCGGTTTCCTTGCTTTTTGTGGCGGCCTGGCGTTGTATTTCAACGTAGATATGCTGTTTGACCGCACCATGTCTGCGTCTGATCTGTCGCAGGCGCGGATAATGATGCTGCTGCTCACAGTCAATCTCGTGTTTACCTTTCCGCTGAGTGTGTTTACGGCTATTGTCACGGCCTACGAGCGATTTGTGTTTCCGAGAGTTATCTCGATTTTGCGTATCTTGCTGACCACTGCCGTGATGATTGTGCTGCTGGCCTATGGATTCAAGGCCGTGGCGCTGGTTGTTGTGACCACCATATTCAACCTGTCCACGCTGTTCTTGAATTATGTCTATTGCAAGAAAAAGCTAAGAATAAAGATAAAGTTTACCGGGATTGATTGGGGCATACTGAAAGAGATAAGCAAGTATTCCTTCTGGATTTTTCTCAACGCTATTATGGATAAAATCTATTGGAGTACGGGGCAGTTTGTGCTCGGCACGATCAGCGGCACCGTGGCAGTGGCTATTTTTTCCGTGGCAATTTTGTTGGAACAGATGTACATGCAGTTCTCCATCTCGATAGCGAGCGTATTGCTACCGCGTCTGACCTCAATGGTGGCATTGAAAGCGAGTTATAAGGAGATTTCCGACATCTTTATCCGCACCGGGCGCTTGCAGTGTTATGTGATGGCATTCATCCTGGCCGGATTTATCATCTTCGGTAAAGGCTTCATATTTATCTGGGCCGGCGCCGATTACTCGGAGTCTTACATCATCACTCTGATATTCTTTGTGGCACTGTTTGTTCCGCTGATTCAGAACACAGGAATCTCCATTTTGCAGGCGCGCAACCAGCTTGCCTTCCGCGCCACGCTCTATGTCATCATAGCATTCATCAGCCTTGGGTGTCAGATCTGGTGGGCTCACACGTGGGGAGCCATAGGTTGCGCGGCGGCCATAGGTGGTGCGCTTGTAGTAGGTACCGGCATAGTGATGAACATCTATTATTATACCCATCAGCATATTGACATTCCCAAATTTTGGAGAGAAATGACCGGAATATTATTAGTGACTTTACTGTTTACAATTGCCGGTGTGTGGAGCTGCCGTTGGTTTGATTATCGACATGTTCCGACCCTTATAGGGGGTATTGCTGTCTTTTCACTAACCTATATGCCGGTGCTTTGGTTCACCTGTATGAATGATTATGAACGCGGACTGATTAAGGCTCCGTTGAAGAAAATTTTGCGACGATTATGATTAAGATAGTAAGAAAAGAGGATTGCACCGGGTGCAACGCCTGTGTGCAGATCTGCCCGAAGCAATGCATCTCAATGCACACGGATGAGCTGGGTTTTAATTATCCGCGTGTGGACGTCAGTCTGTGTGTGGACTGCGGATTGTGTGAGAAGGTTTGCCCGGTAATTAATCAGGATGAGCCGCAGAATCCTGTGGGGTGTTGGGCTGCCAAAAATGAGGATGCCGAGGTGAGGGATAATTCCTCGTCGGGGGGAGTTTTCGGGGCACTCGCTGCCGATGTGCTTAAGAATAGGGGTGTCGTTTTCGGAGCAGTGTTTGCTGACGACTGGAGTGTGGAGCACGCCGCGGTGGAGCGCGAGGAGCAATTGGGAAAGGTGCAGCGCTCTAAGTATGTGCAAAGCCGAATTGGTGAAACCTATAAGGAGGCTGCGGCCGCGTTAAAGCAGGGAAGACGGGTGCTCTTCTGCGGAACCTCCTGTCAGATTGCCGGGTTGCGCAAGTTTCTGAGACGCGATTACGACGATTTGCTTACGTTAGAGGTGGTCTGCCACGGTGTGCCCGCCCCCGGTGTCTGGCAGGCCTATCTGCAGCGCATAGCCGATGACGCCAATCCGGTGGAAGCCGTGAACTTCAGGGACAAGCGTATAAGCTGGAAGAGCTTCGGACTCTCAATAAAGCGGCGAAATGGCGATATTTCATTTGCCACTCACACCCGGAACCCATACATGCTGGGGTTTCTTAAGGATATTTATCTGCGGCCGAGCTGTTTCGAGTGCCCGTCAAAGGGAGGCAGGAGTGGTGCCGACATTACGCTGGCCGATTTCTGGGGTATTGACAAGGCCTTTCCGCAGTATTATGAGCAGGGGTGCTATTCGCTTGTGCTGGCATACAGCGACAAGGGGCGCGAGGCTCTGAAGAATTTGCCGGGAATCGTGGCGCATGAGGTGCCTTACAGGGATGCGCTGCAGTGCAACCGGCGCATAGAGGAGTGCGTGTCGTGTCCGCGCGAGGCTGCGGAGTTTCCGGCGCTTTTCGAGGCCCACGGCTTTGAGGCCGTAGAGATGATGCTCCGCAAAATGCGCGGCTCCATTTTCAAAAGAATTAAGCGACGCCTGCGCAGAATCTTGCGCAAACGTCGCTAAAGAACTTCATCCAACGGAGAGCGAGTGGGCGGAGGCACCTGCTGAGAGGGTGTGCGCTGCTTTCGCGGCGTGCGCCCCGGTGCGCCTTTCGGCGAGCGTGGCTGCTTGCGGGCGGTTGAGTCGGACCTCGTCGGTCGTTCGGCGGGGAGGCGCAAGGTTTCCAGCCGGCGGTTGAGCGCGGCTTCCGCCTCCGTGTTGACCGGCGGCTCCGCGCGCTGATTGCGCAGCAGGGCGGCGGTGAGGCATGCCACACACAGGAGCAGAAAAATCAGTGTGCCTATGCGCTGCTCACGACTCATGAGTTCAGAAGAATTTGTAGATGAAGATGGCGATAATGAGCAGCGGCGCCACGTAGCGAATGAGCTGCATCATAGGCTTATACATCTTTCCGCGCAGAGTGCCGTCGTTTGTCAGCTCGTTTTTAAGCAGCGATCGAGGCGCCACGAAGCCCACATAGATGCAGGTCAGGAAGGCGGCTATTGGGAGCAGATAGTTGGTGGAGAAGTTGTCGCAGAAGTCAAACAGAGACATGCCGAAGAGTCGCAACCCGGTGCCGCTCCCCAGCGAGAGGGAGCAGAGGGGCGAGAGAATGACGAAGGGGAGAAACACCAGCAGCACGCTCTTTTTGCGTGAGAGCTTAAATCGGTCCTGCATACACTGGATGCACACCTCCGAGACGCTTACCGTGCTGGTGATGGCCGCGATGGCGAGCAGCAGGAAGAAGAGTATACTCCACACGCGCGTGCCGCTCATCTGGTAGAAAATCTCGGGCAGCGTGATGAAGACCAGGGCGGTGCCTTGCAGCTGTGCGTCGCCGTCGGCAAGCCCGAAGCTTGCAGCTGCCGGGAAAATAATCAGACCCATGAGTAGGGCTACGAGCAGCGCACAGCCCGTCACGGTGAAAGCGGTCCCGGTGAGCTTTACGTCCTTAGGATAGTAAGCGCTGTAGGTGAGCAGGATACCCATGCCGAGCGAGAGTGAGAAGAAGGCCTGGCCGAGAGCATCCACGCACACGTCGGGGGTGATGACCGAGAAGTCGGGCATCAGGAAGTAGCGCACGCCCGCCGAGGCGCCCGGCAGCGAGAGGGAGACGCAGCAGAGCACCAGCAGAAGCAGGAAGAGCAGGGGCATCATCAGGTTGCTCAGTCGCTCAATACCCTTCTGCACCCCTTGCAGCAGAATCAGCACATTCACACCGATTACCACTAAGGCCCATATTATTGGTTGCCAGGTAGATGTGAGGTTTTCGCTGAGTTTGGCGGTGAAGACCTGATCCATGTTCGCCACCGTCACCCCTTCGTAGAGCTCGCCGGTGACGGATTGCCAGAGATACTCCAGCGTCCAGCCGGCCACAACCATATAGAAAGCTGAGATAAGGAATGAAGCAAAGAGCGCGCAGGCCCCGGCAAGCCACCAGTGGCTACGGGGAGTGAAGCGCTTGAAGTCGGAAAGAGCGTCCCCCCGAGCGCCACGCCCTAACGAGAACTCCGCGAGCATCACGGGAATGCCGAGCAGGAGCAGACAGGCTACGTAGATCAGGAGAAAAGCCGCGCCACCATTGGAGTGCACCTCATTGGGGAACCTCCAGACAGCGCCAAGGCCCACTGCGCTGCCTACGGTAGCCGCAATGAGCCCTATGCGGGAATTGAATTGAGTTTTTGCCATTAAGTGATTATTTGCGGGCGAGGATGAGGGCGGAGGTGCCGGGTACGGATACCTTGCCTCCCTTCATGGTGCCCAGTGAGCCGGCAGGGTCAATCTTGCCGTCGATAGCTATAATCTGCCAGGTGCCGCCGGGAATTTTGACGGTCTGGGCGGTCTCGGCGCCATTGAATACTACCTTGATTTCTTTCCATTCGTCCCCGCCGGCGTTGCCGGTCAGTGAGTAGGAGATGAGGTTGGGCTGCTTCTCGGAGTCAATCTTGTCAAACACAAGGTGCTTGGCGATATCCTGAGCAGAGGTGAGGCGGAAAGCCGGGTGGGCCTTGCGCAGCGCTATTAGTCCCTGATAGTAAGCAAACTGGTCGGCGTTGTCACTCTTCAGCGTCCAGTCTATGGCGTTGATGGAGTCGGGGCTGTTGTAGGAGTTGTGCACGCCCTTCTTGTCGCGGAACACCTCTTCGCCGGCAAACATAAAGGGGGTGCCCTGAGAGGTGAACACTATGGTCTGAGCCAGCTTGGCGGCACGCATGCGCAGCGAGTCGGAAGCCTCGGGCATAGAGTGGCGCAGCTTGTCGGTCAGGGTCAGGTCGTCGTGGCAGCTCACGTAGTTCACCACCATCTCCGGCGAAGTGGCGTAGGGGAATTTGGAGTTATTACCCTTGCTGTAGTCCACCTGCGGGTGAGCTGTAGCGGCCACAATGCCTATTTTCACAGTCTCTTCGGAGCCGGGCTTGCCGGTAGCGAAACCGCGGTCGGAGGCGTTGGAGTAGTGACCCTTCACGGCATCGCGCAGATCGTCGGAGAAGACAGCTATATTCTCCATCTTGCTCACATTCTCCTTCAGCGCGCGGCGCTCCACGGGGAGCGGAGAGTCGCCGGCAGTCCATCCCTCGCCATAGACAAAGATGTCAGGACGCAGCGCCTTCAGCTCGGCAGCCACCTGATTCATGGTCTCGGTGTCATGGATAGCCATAAGGTCGAAGCGGAAACCATCAACATGGTACTCGTCAGCCCAGTATTTCACCGAATTAATTATGAAATCGCGCATCTGCTGACGGTCAGAGGCAGTCTCATTGCCGCAGCCCGAAGCATCGGAATAGCGGCCATCGTCCCAATGACGGTGATAGTAGCCCGGGGCCGTAAGCTCAAAGTTAGAGCCATCGTTGTCAGCCGTGTGGTTGTAGACCACATCCATTACCACGCCGATGCCGGCATCATGGAGCGCCTTAATCATCTGCTTCATCTCGCGCACGCGGGTGGCCGGGTCACTCGGATTGGTGGAGTAGCTACCCTCCGGCGCATTATAATTCAGAGGGTCATAACCCCAGTTATAAGTGTTGGCAGGCAGATTGGTTTCATCTACGGAATTGTAGTCATAAGAGGGGAGGATGTGCACGTGAGTGATACCCAGCTCCTTAAGGTGGTCGATGCCGGTGGCCAGCCCCTGCTGATTGGTAGTGCCCGGCTCGGTGAGCGCCAGGAACTTACCCTTGTTGGCAATGCCTGAAGAGGGGTGAATGCTGAAATCGCGGTGGTGCATCTCATAGAGAATCACGTCGGTGAAATTCTTCACCTGCGGACCGCGGTCATTCTCCCAGCCGGCGGGATTGGTGGTAGCGAAATCGATTATGGCGGCGCGCTTGCCATTGACCCCCACAGCCTTGGGCCACACGCCGGGAGTCTCATCGAGCCACTTGCCGCCGTGCTCAATCTGGAAAGTGTAGAACTTGCCGTAGAGCTGCTGGCCGGGCACCGTAGCTACCCACACACCCTTGGCGGGCTGAAAACTCATCGGGATAGTCTGCTCCGGCTTGCCGGTGTGGCCATCAGCGTAGATGTTCACGCGCGCCTGAGTGGCAGCCGGGCTCCAGAGCTTGAAGTGAGTGCCCATATTGTCTATGGCAAGCTCCAGGTCATCGCCATTGTAAGTAGGATAAGATTCAAACTGAGCATCAAAACGCTGCGGAGCATTATCCGCAAACGCACTGCCAGAGAGCAGCGCTATGGAAAGGGCCGTAGCCATAAATCGGTTAAACTGCATGAAAAATTCGGGTTATAAGTTAGGAGGCGTAGACAAAAACAGTCACCACCACCTAAATAACGCGATACAGCCCCCTTTAGTATCATTTCAGCATATTTAACACCCCGCCACCCGCCTCCGCAACCAATCATCTATTCCTTCCTCAAACTGCACTAAATTACTGTAAATGGGGTGTGCAAACTGCACTAATTTACTGTAAACGGGGTGTGCGGACTGCACTAATTTACTGTAAATGGGGTGTGCAGACTGCACTAAATTACTGTAAATGGGGTGTGCAAACTGCACTAATTTACTGTAAATGGTGTGTGCAAACTGCACTAAATTACTGTAAATTAAGTGTGCAGACTGCACTAATTTACTGTAAATGGGGTTTGCAGACTGCACTATTTTACTGTAAACGTTAAGAACCGGAAGTGGGAAAAGAGTTGTTGTAGCCCCTTGATGTTTGAAGATTCAAGAACGAAGTGCAAAGCTTTGAAGGAATCGGAAAGTACAAACCAGCTCCTCGGGAGGGGATGCCCGAGCGGCGGGGGCGGCCGAGACCGCCCCCAAGAGCGAAAAATGTAGAAAAAACAGGCAATACAAAAAAAGGAGACCGAAGTCTCCTCAGGATTAATTAATTTTGTGTTGCTATGTACAAACAACTAACCCTGGCGCAAAGGTACATAATTTCTACCATGCGTCAAAATGGTTTTTCAATGCA
>JAAVFJ010000018.1 GCA_014800845.1 Bacteroidales bacterium
AACCACTGATTATCAGATAATATTTTATGTATAAGCCCTGTTGTTTAAGTAGCTCTATAATCAGCTGTAACTCTGCGCGTTAGAAGTAGATCTAAAAGTTTTATCGGACAGCAATATAAGTTAATATTAATGGCTACTTACCGAGGCAAAGGGGCTGCTGTCGGGGGGCGCGGAGTGGTGCGGCGCCCGGGGTTATCTGCCTATCAGGGTGGTTTCGATGTTGGTGGCTGAGCAGTAGCGGGTCAGGCGGTCGGTGAGCAGGGCTTCCATATCGCTGAGGGGGAGGGATTCCATGCCGTAGATGTTTACGCACATGGATATGCGGCGCGTGTCTGCCGTCACCTTCGTTCGCTCGTTGTCGCTGGTGGGGGTGCCTATGCCACCCTTTGCGTCGCGCTGCACGGGTAGCCCCTCGATGTTGAGCGGGCCTCGGCCTATACCCTCGTAGGGCTCGCCTGCCTCGCCTACCCCTACGGTAATCGTGTCACCCTCAATCTTGTCTCGGTCAAACACACCGATGGAGCTGCCAAACGTGAGCGAGAGCAAGTTGCCCGTATCAACCAGGTTGTCAATGAAATAGAGGCCTAATCCGCGCACTATGCGGCGCATTAGCTGTTCCTGAGAGGGGCGGTAGCGGTTGGGGTCTTTGCCGAGCGCTTTGTAAGCCTTGCGGGTAGCGGCTATGCCGGGGCGCGTGTTGATGTCAGGCACCTGATACTCGGCTTTATATTTGGCTTCCAGGGCGTTAAGCTCATTGATAAGCTCGGTAGGGGAGGGAGAGGTCACTACGTCAGCCTCAAGATAAATCATCTGATAATCAGGGGCTGCTGCGCGTAACTTGTCGGAGATCACTACATGTTTTTCCATCACGGTTTGCGGCTGATGTTGGTGTTATGCTTTTGGAAAATGCGCTCGGCGGCATTGTTAAACGTGTTCCACCAAGCGAGCTGAGCGGCGGGGATGCTGTCTGCCATCTCGGCGGGAATCACTCGGAAATTGGTGTGTCCCCCCGAGGGTTTGGCGGCGTAGAAGGTGTCGTAAAAAGCGTTGGTCACTCTTGCGTGCCCCTCGGCATCGCGCTCAATGGTGCATGTGAGCGAAGCACCCCCGCGTGTGTCGCCAGTCTTCATGTTGCTTATGAAGTTACCCAGACTGTAGACCAGGAGCGTCTGACGCCCCGTAGCGGGGTTGTGGGTCATGTGCATAGGCTGAATCACGTGGGGGTGTCCGCCCATGATTATGTCCACCCCCTGACGCGTCAGGAAGTCGGCAAGGTCGCGCTGTGACTGATGCTCAAGCAGCTGATACTCAACGCCCCAGTGCACGCATACGCACACTATCTCGGCGCCACGCTCGCGTGCCAGCTTAATCTCGTGCTCCATCTTCTGCCGGTCTATGAGGCTCACCTCAGCGCCGTCGGTGGCTGTTATGCCGTTGGTGCCATAGGTGTAATTGAGGAACGCTATCTTGATGCCGTTCACCTCCTTGATGAAGGGTACCAGCTGCTCGCGCTGGCGGGCGTCGGCATAAGTGCCTATGTGGTCAACCTGCAGAGAGTCAAGCACCTGCAGAGTGCGGCGCAGTCCGTAGTCCTTTCTGTCGAGCGTGTGATTATTGGCGGTGAGGAAGAGGTCGAAGCCGGCCTCCTTCAGAGCTTCGGCAAAGGAATCGGGAGCGGAGAAGCAGGGGAAGCCGGTGTAGCCGCCGCGTCCACCCCCTAAGGGTACTTCCAGGTTCACTATGGAGTAGTCTGCCTGCTTCACGGTGGGGGCTATAAGGTCGAAGCACCCGGCGTAGCTGTAAGCGCCTGCGCCGAGCTCCCTGGCTCTGTCCAGCTGCGCCTGATGCTGCATGGCGTCGCCCACAAAATAGAGCGTGGCTACAGCGGGTTTCGCGGCTGACGAGTCGCTGGCGGCAGTGGCTGCTGAGGCGGTGGAATCAGCTGTTAAACTACGATTGCCGCATGCACCCATGCAGATGAGCGCACACAGCAATAGCAGCGGAGAGAACAGGTATTTCATGAGGTTTACTTCACTTTTTGCTTACGCGCCTGAAGGGTGTTCTTCATGAGTGAGCAGATTGTCATGGGGCCTACGCCGCCCGGCACGGGGGTGATGAATGAGCATTTCGGGGCTACGTGCTCGAAGTCGACATCGCCGGTGAGGCGGAAGCCACTCTTGCGGGAAGCGTCAGGCACACGGGTGGTGCCCACGTCGATTACCACTGCGCCCTCCTTGACCATCTCCTCCTTGAGGAATTCGGGGCTGCCCAGGGCTGCGATGATTATGTCGGCATCGCGGGTGATTTTGGCAATGTCGGGGGTGGCTGAGTGGCACACGGTGACAGTGCAGTTGCCGGGGTTAGCCTTCTGCATCAGCAGGGTAGCTATGGGTTTGCCCACGATGTTGCTGCGTCCGAGCACCACGGCGTGTTTGCCTCGGGTCTCTATGCCGTAGCGCTCCAGCAGGTCCATGATGCCGCTGGGAGTGGCGCTCTTGAAGCAGGGGAGGCCGATGCTCATCTTGCCTACGTTCACGGGGTGGAAGCCGTCCACATCTTTCTGAGGGTCAATGGCTTCGGTCACCTTCTGCTCGTCGATATGGCGGGGCAGGGGGAGCTGCACTATGAAGCCGTCTACGCTCTCGTCGCTGTTGAGGCGGTCGATTTCGGCCAGCAGCTCCTCTTCGGTTATAGTGTCTTCGAAACGGAGCAGAGTGCTCTGGAAACCACACATTTCGCAGGCTTTCACCTTGTTGGCAACATAAGTCTCCGAGCCGCCGTCGTGGCCTACAAGTATTGCAGCCAGATGAGGGGCACGCTCGCCGCGAGCTACCATGTCGGCTACCTCTGCGGCTATCTCGAGTTTGATATCGTTGGCAGTCTTTTTGCCGTCAATGAGTGTCATAATAGAGTGAGTGTTAAGGGTTTATCGGCGGCCTGCTTTAGCCTGACGCAGCTGCTTGGCAAGCTTGAGAGGGTTCTTGGCGGTGGCCATGCGCATCATCTTGCGGGTGTCTTCAAACTGCTTGAGCAGGCGGTTGACCTCGGCAATCTGAGTGCCCGAGCCGCGGGCTATGCGCTGACGGCGTGAGGAGTTGATCACCTCGGGGTTGTGGCGCTCGTAGGGGGTCATGGAGTTGATTATGGCCTCTATGCCCTTGAAGGCGCTGTCGTCGATGTCCAGGTCCTTGATCTGCTTACCCACACCTGGAATCATGCTGGCCAGGTCCTTGAGGTTACCCATCTTCTTGATCTGCTGAATCTGCTTGTAGAAGTCGTCGAAGTCAAACTTATTCTTACGAATCTTCTCCTCAAGGCGTTTGGCCTCCTTCTCATCGTAGAGCTCCTGCGCGCGCTTGGCTATCTCCACGATGTCGCCCATGCCGAGGATACGCGATGCCATGCCCTCGGGGTTGAACTCCTGCAGGTCTTCGAGCTTCTCGCCCGAGCCTATGTACTTGATAGGCTTGTTTACGACCGTGCGGATAGAGAGCGCAGCACCGCCGCGGGTGTCGCCGTCGAGCTTGGTGAGGATAACGCCGCCGAAGTCGAGGCGCTCGTTGAAGGTCTTGGCAGTGTTCACAGCATCCTGACCCGTCATGGCGTCGACCACGAACAGGGTCTCCTGGGGCTTCACAGCCTCCTTTATGGCTGCAATCTCCTGCATCATAGGCTCATCTACAGCCAGGCGACCGGCGGTGTCTATGATTACCAGGTCATTGTGGTTGGTCTTGGCATACTTGATGGCGTTCTGAGCAATCTCCACGGGGTTCTTGTTGCCCTCTTCGGTGTAGACGGGCACGTCGATGGTGGCAGCCAGCGTCTTGAGCTGGTCTATGGCGGCAGGGCGGTAGACGTCGCAGGCCACGAGCAGCGGGCGCATGCCGCGTGAGCTCTTGAGCTTCTTGGCGAGCTTGCCTGAGAAGGTGGTCTTACCCGAACCCTGCAGACCGCTCATGAGGATTATGGAGGGGTTGCCGGAAATGGTGAGGGGCACCTGAGTGCCACCCATCATCTCGGTCAGCTCATCGTGCACAATCTTCACCATCAACTCCTTGGGTTTGAGGGAGTTGATAACGTTCTGGCCCATGGCTTTCGCCTTGACCGCGTTCATGAACTGAGTGGCTACTTTATAATTGACGTCGGCGTCAAGCAGAGCGCGACGTACATCTTTCATAGTCTCGGCTACGTTGATCTCAGTGATTTTGCCTTGACCCTTAAGAATCTTAAATGAACGCTCAAGGCGCTCCGAAAGGTTTTCAAACATGGGGGTAAGTATCTTAGCGAGCCTTGCAGGGAAAGATGCAGATGAGCTTTCCTCAGGCCTATTTATATTATATGTATGATTAGAGCTTGTTGGTGAGCGTGTCGGGGAAGATGACCTTGGGCTTGAAGTCGTCGGCCTCCTCGGGGGTCATGAGCGCGTAGGCCATGATGATGACTATGTCGCCCGGTTGCACCTTGCGGGCGGCAGCGCCGTTGAGGCAGACCACACCGCTCCCCTCGGGACCCGGAATGGCATAGGTGTCGAGGCGCTCGCCATTGTTATTGTCCACTATGTAGACCCTTTCACCCTCGCGGATTCCGGCAGCTTTCATCAGAGCGCTGTCTATGGTGATGCTTCCTATATAGTTAAGATCAGCCTGCGTCACAGTGACGCGGTGAATCTTTGATTTCATGATCTGAAGTAGCATAATCTCGGTATTTATTTGCGGAAACAGATGTTGTCAATCAGTCGCACATCTCCGCAATACACGGTGATGCAGCCCACCACGTAGCTCGAATCCTCCAGGCTGCTTACGGGCTGAAGCGTGATGCCGTCCACTATCTCGAAGTATTCCACCTCGCACTCAGGCAGGGCGTTGATGTCGGCCACCACAGCGTCATGCACCTGCTGCAGCGGCATTTCGCGGCTGAGCTCCACCCCCTTGGCGAGAGCGGCATGTATGCCCGGGGCCGTGCGGCGCTGTGCGGGAGTGAGGCGCACGTTGCGTGAGGAGAGCGCCAGGCCGTCGGCTTCGCGCACGATGGGGCAGCTCACAATCTCCACCTCGATGCCCTCGGTGGCTATCATGCGGCGGATTACGGCTATCTGCTGGAAGTCCTTCTCGCCGAAATATGCGCGGGTAGGGGTGGAGAGCCTGAGCAGTTTGCTCACTATCTGCGCCACGCCCTGAAAGTGGCCGGGCCTCATAGCCCCTTCCATCACTTCAGCCACCTGGCCGAGGTCAAAGGTGTGCACCGGGGTGTTTTTCTCCTCCTCGGGGTAAACCTCCTCCACCGAGGGGGCAAACACCGCCGTGGCTCCCACAGACTCCAGCAGCGCGAAGTCGGCCTCCTCAGTGCGGGGATAAGTGGCCAGGTCGGCGGGGTTGTTGAATTGAGTGGGGTTGACAAACAGACTCACCACCGTGGCGTCGTTTTCACTGACGGAGCGTTTCACAAGCGAGGCATGGCCGGTGTGGAGCGCACCCATAGTCGGCACAAGGCCTATGGATTTATTCTCAGCGTGCATGGCCTCGGTGAAGTCACGCAACTCCCTGACAGTTCTAAGAATTTTCATTTGATGAATTTCAGTAAAGAATTTCAGGGTGCGAAGTTACGAAAAAAACTTGAATAATAAGATAATATTCGGCGCCTCTTTCGCTTTCTTTGGCCTGATATACTTAAAATAGGTGAAAACGCTTTAATATCCCGTGAATTTTTCGTAATTTTGCGGTCGGAATGTTTGCTGCTTTCCCAAACCATCTCCCCAAGAGCCTCTTTTTTTCTTGCAATGGTTTTGAGTTGATGGTAGCAACGTTGACAATGATTATAATATGGCATCTAAACGCATCCTTTTTATCTCCCAAGAGGTTAATCCCTACCTTCCTGCCACCGAGCAGAGCTTGCTTGGAAAGCAGCTGCCCCATGAATTTCATGCCAACGGCTTCGAGTCTCGTATCTTCATGCCCAAATACAGCGCCATCAACGAGCGTCGTAACCAGCTGCACGAAGTGATCCGACTCAGCGGCATGAATATCACGATCTCAGACACTGACCATCCGTTGATTATCAAGGTTGCGTCTCTCCCTCCCGCACGTCTGCAGGCTTACTTCATCTACAACGATGATTACTTCGACGCCATGGAATCTGACGAGGACCCCGTGGGCTCCAACCGCGAGAACAACGATGAGCGAATCATCTTCTACACCCGCGGCACCGTAGAGACTGCCAAGAAGCTCCGTTGGCCCCCCGACGTGATTGTCTGCTCCGGCTGGATGAGCGCCCTCGCTCCCGTCTATCTGCGCAAGATTTATGCCGACGAACCCTCATTTAAGAGCGTGAAGATTGTGGCCGTAATCGATGACTCAACGTTCCAGGGCACTCTCGACCCCTCGATTGTGGCTAAGCTTAAAGCCGAGGGCCTGAAAGAGGCTGACCTTAAGCTCCTGAAGAACAAGGATATAACCACCCCCGTGCTTCAGACTCTCATGCTTAAGTATGCCAACGGCATCATAGTAAACACTGCGAATCTCAACCCCGAACTCGCCCCCGTGCTGGAAAGCACTAAAGCTAAGGTGCTCCCTTACGAGGAGGCATCAAAGGGCACCTCACGCTGGGTTGAATTTGTGAATTCACTTCTCGGTTAATTGGCCTGCGCCTGCTGTCGGGGTCATTTTCCCTGCCGCGGGCTGCGCAATTGTCCGAGTAAACCTCACTCTATCAATGAACTTATCTAAGATTACTCTCTCTTTGCTCGCTGCGGCTTCGCTATGTGCGCTCCCCGCCTGCAATGATGAAAACAACATAGGCTCTTCTGTGACCAAAGGGGAAGTAGTGATTGAGGTGGACAGCCTCTTCACCGTAAGCGGCCACAGCGAGCGTGTGCTGACGTTTGACTCCCGTTCGCAGATTCATCTGCTCGGACGCCTGGAGGCCGACGGTTACGGCACCCTCGATTGCTCCTATGCCGGCAGACTCATGCCCGCAGCTGCACTCACCATCCCCGACTCAATACCCCTCGAGGATATCACCGGCATGAAGCTCAACATGATTTTTGCCAAGAAAGGTCTGGTGGGCGACAGTGTGGCTCCTCAGCAGCTCGCTGTCTATCAGTTGACCAAGCAGCTCCCTGCTGACATTAACAACACCACAAACCTTGAGGGCTATTACAATCCCAATTCTCCGCTCGGCTCCAAGACTTTCTCTGCCTCGTCGCTCGGGCTTAACTCTGCACTGCTCGGAAGCTCCAACGGGGTGGTAGCTGTAGACCTTGACAAGCAGTTTGCCAAAGATGTGGTGGCCGCTTACCGCACGGATCCCTCCCTCTTCTCGCGCCCCGACCGCTTCGCTGAGAAGTTTGCCGGTATCTATGTCAAGTCCACTTTCGGCCGCGGCCTGGTAATAAACATGGCGCAGACGCTCTTTACCACTTATTATCAGTATCACCGCAAGGTCACGGTGGTGAAAGATGGTGTCAGTCAGGTAGTTGACTCCATCTTCAATGACTCCACCACGCTCTTCACAATCTCTCCGGAGGTGCTCTCGGCCAATCTGCTGAAGCTCACTCCCGCCCAGTCAGTCCAGAACAGCGTGGCCGGTGGTGAATGTATTCTTCAGGGTCCCGGTGGCTATAATGTAGTGGTAAACTTCCCTGCTGATCAGATCATCAACCGCTATTACAGCGAAGACTTCAACCTGTCGGTCATCAATTCGCTCTCGTTTGAGGTGCCCGCAAAGGCTGTCAGCAACAACTACGGCATAGACTGTCCTCCCTATCTGCTGATGGTTAAGACCTCGGAGCTAAATGACTTCTTCAACAATAACCGCCTCCCCTCTGATGAGGACACCGATGTGTTCTATGCCGCCTACGACTCCTTAACCGGCAGCTACACATTTGGCGGCATGCGCCCCTACATCCTCGAGCTGATGAAGAGTGGCAAGGCTCCTACGGCTGACGACATGTCATTCACCATCGTGCCCGTAAACATCACAGTTGAGCAGGTGCAGATGTCTGACGGCAAGATGAAGAACTATGTCACAGCCTGCGACCTATATCTGGAGAAACCGGTGCTCTGCAACCTCGATGTGGCTCACGCCAAGGTGCGCTTCACCTATTCCCGCCAGCTGATGAAGTAAGCCCCCACAAGCAAAAGCATAAGATTAGCCCGCAGTCATAAGAGATTGCGGGCTTACTATTTTATCTGTGTAAGTGGTTTTATCTATGTCAGCGGTTTAACCGAGCTGGGCTGCCATCTGCTGCTGGAGTTCCTGAGCTGCCTTGGCTGCTGCTTCGGCGAAGTCTTCGCGCTGTGAGGCATAGATGATGCCGCGAGAGGAGTTTACGAGCAGACCGCAATCGGGGGTCATGCCATATTTGCATACCTCCTCGAGGCTGCCACCCTGAGCGCCTACGCCGGGCACGAGCAGGAAGCTGTCGGGCACTACACGGCGGATATCTTCAAATGCTTTGCCGCGGGTAGCACCCACCACATACATCATCTTGTCGGTGCCGGCCCACTGTCCGCTTACGCGCAGCACGCGCTCCCACAGCGGCATGCCATCGATGCCTTCCACTGTCTGGAAATCCTGAGAACCGGGGTTGCTCGTGAGGTCGAGGAGTACCACCCACTTGCCTTCGTAGTCCAGGAAGGGGGTCACGGAGTCCTTGCCCATGTAGGGGGCCACGGTCACCGCATCCACATTCATCTGCTCGAAGAAGGTAGAGGCATACATCTTGGAGGTGTTGCCTATGTCGCCACGCTTGGCGTCGGCTATTATCAGATGGTCGGGATAGTTCTCGCGCAGGTATGCCACGGTCTGCTCCAGCGCCTCCCAGCCCCTGAGACCCTGACATTCATAGAACGCAGTGTTGGGCTTGTAAGCTACGCAGTAGGGGGCGGTGGCGTCGATGATGGCCTTATTGAAAGCGAAGATAGGGTTGGGGTCGGAAAGAAGATGCTGAGGAATCTTTTTGAGGTCGGTGTCAAGACCTACGCAGAGGAAACTCTTGCGCTGACGGATCACGTCGATGAGTTGCTGTCTGGTCATTATATGGATTTAATTATGGGTTATCGGGTTGTGTGAGAGTCTGTTAGAATCTGATGCTTAAAGCTCTGCTTCCTTCAGCTTCTCGGCATTTTCAGCCACAGTGAGCTGGTCTATGCACTCCTGGATGTCGCCACCCATGAAGCCGGGCAGGTTGTAGATGGTGTAGCCGATGCGGTGGTCGGTGATGCGCCCCTGCGGGAAGTTGTAGGTGCGGATTTTGGCCGAGCGGTCGCCGGTGGAGACCATAGTCTTGCGGCGCGAAGCTATATCCTCGAGATATTTGCTGTGCTCCCTATCATAGATGAAGGTGCGCAGACGGCTCAGCGCGCGCTCCTTGTTCTTGGGCTGGTCGCGGGTTTCGGTACATTCAATCAGAATCTCCTCCTCCTGGCCCGTGTTGGGGTTCTTCCAGGGGTAGCGCAGACGCACGCCGCTCTCCACCTTGTTCACATTCTGGCCGCCGGCACCGCTGGAGCGGAAGGTGTCCCACTTGATGAGGCCTTCGTGAATCTCCACCTCAAACTCCTGAGCCTCGGGGAGAACGGCCACAGTGGCTGCCGAAGTGTGCACACGCCCCTGAGTCTCTGTGGAGGGTACACGCTGCACACGGTGCACACCGCTCTCATACTTCATGACGCCGTAGACACCGCTGCCCGTGAGCGAGAAGATGATCTCCTTGAAGCCGCCGGCTGCACCCTCTGAAAATGAGGTTACGGCCAGCTGCCAGCCTTTGCGCTCGGCAAACTTCTCATACATCTTAAAGAGGTCGCCGGCAAAGAGGGCTGCCTCGTCGCCACCTGTGCCGCCACGTATCTCCACGATAGCGTTCTTCATGTCGTCGGGGTCTTCAGGAATGAGCATCAGCTTGATCTCCTGCTCCAGCTCGGGCAAGGCGGCTTTAGCCTCCTCCTGCTGTTGGCGAGCCATGGCAAGAATATCGGCATCGCTCTCCGAAGCCATCAGCTCCTTGGCCTCCTCAATGTCGCTCAGCATGCGGCGATAGCGTGAAGTGGCAGCAGTGAGCTTCTCCAGGTCGTGGTATTCCTTAGTGAGTCTTACGTATCTTGCCTGGTCGGCTATTACGGCCGGGTCAGTGATGAGAGTGCCTACCTCTTCAAAGCGGGCCTCTATTCCGTCAAGACGATTTAGCAGGGTGGACATAAATGTATGAAAGGTTAATGTCTGTAAGATTCGCGTTTCCCGGAAACCACCGGAGCCAGTAGCGTAAGTAAGCCCGGAGACAGTGAGAGGAGTTCTCTCAGCGCCGAACCTCGCCGCCGGTACATCAGTCATCTCTCGCCGTGACTGCCGCCAAAGAGCTGCTAACACTTCCTCGCAGCAAGCGCGAACTTAATCAGTCATTGCCTGAGGCCGGGATGAGGCAGGCAATCGCTTCCTCGCTTCCTCGCAATCCGCAGCAGGCGCTGTTTTAGTAGTGCTCGCCGAGTGATGCCGTGGAGGGAACCGTCCGCTTCCTTGCAGCTTGCAGCCTGCAGCTCGCAGAGTGGGCAAACGCAATCAGGAAATTATACAAAAAAAGAAGACTCAAGGCATCTGCGGTTGCTTTTGCTTTGAGTCTTTTTAGTAGCGAATCCGGGACTCGAACCCGAGTCTCCACCGTGAGAGGGTGGCGTGCTAACCGCTACACTAATTCGCCGTTATTGTCATTTTCAAGTGTTCTTCCTTGTTTTTGACGTTGCAAAGTTACGGACTTTTCCTGAACTGACCAAATATTTCGGCAACTTTTTTTGAAAAAATTTTTCGATTTACACCTATTCTGTTGATAGTCAGAGAAATAAAATTAGCGAGAAAGTCTGCCATCAGAAGCGATTTTCAAGGGGGTTGAGGGGAAATCAGCCGATGTCAGGGTCTGAATCTGCTTAATCACCGCACCTGTAGCGTCGGGTTGAGGACCCTTTCCGAACTGCTGAATGAACGGATAAATCCTCCCGCCACCAAACGAACCGTCAGGATTCAGAGTGACCGTCACCACCGGAGCATGGCCATTCACCCCCTGCAGGTTTACGCGGAAAGGTGTGCAGAAGTTGCCGAGGCTGTATATCACCAGCCTCCCTTTGTAGAGTTCCATGGCGCGTGTCACGTGAGGTCCGTGGCCATACACCACATCCGCACCTGCATCGATAGCAGCGTGTGCAAACGCCTCCACATTGCCTCTCTTCTCATTGAAGCAGATTTCCATGGCGTGGGGCACATGGGTGTATTGCGCACCCTCAGCGCCACCGTGAAAGCTCACCACCACGAAGTCACATTCCTTGGCAAGCTTTCTGACAGTGCTGCGCACCTCCTCCAGATTCATGATGCTGGGCGTGCCCTTGCTGTGGCCGAAAGCAGCGAATCCCACCTTGCGTCTATCCTTCTCGGCTATGGCAGTGCGGCAGCCGTCGCGTAACCCGGCATAGAGAAGTCCGTTTTCCTTCAGAGCCCTGCGCGTCGATTCAATCCCGGGAGCTCCGAAGTCATTAATGTGATTGTTGGCAATACCCACAAAGTCGATACCTGCATCAGTCAGGAGCCCTGCATAGCGTGTGGGGATACGGAATGCATAGCACAGTTCAGGGTCGTTGCACTCCTTCAGCTCCCCCTCCTCGTCGAGCAGCGTGCCCTCCAGGTTGCCGGCGGCGAAGTCGGCTCCCCGCAGAATCTCCTTCACGTGGTCGAAGAGATGTGCGCCATCATCCTACGGCAGAAATGCGCCGGGCTCCTCTTCGGGAAATGTGGTGCCGAGCATAATGTCCCCCACAAACGCCAGCGTAAGGGGAGCAGGGGAGGCCGGTTCACTATCTGCCGGTTCACTCCTGAGAGTGTCGGGCTGCAGGTGTGTGGTCTCTTGCGCAAAGGTGTCGGAAGTTGAGGTCTGACTGTTGTTGCAAGCCGCCAGAAGCGCGGCAAGCGAAATCAGCAGATAAATCTTTAATGTATTCATGCTTTATGCTTCCGGCGGTGATAGTGCATCAGCTGATAGGAATTGACTATGTTGTGCCATGCCACGTAAGCAGCCGGAGCTATCGATGCCAAGGGGTCGAGGTAGGCGAGAGCGAGCCAAATGGCCAGCACGGTGTTCTTCTGTCCGAGCGACTGCCCGCCCGTGACCTTATCGCCGAAGCGGGCGCCAATCTGCCTGCCTATGATAAATTGTAATGAGCATGCACACCAGGAGCCCAGCAGCAGCCAGAAGATTTCTGTCAATCGGTCGGCGGAGAAGGTCTTGATGATAAAGCTCACCGACGAACCGACCACGATGAAGAGCGCTATGGCCCACAGATAAAACGAGATGCTCTGAGAGCGGGCTATGGCGTCATGCACTCGCGGGGCGCAGAACTTGAGCAGCATCGCTGTGATGATAGGCAGAAGCAGCAGGGGCATGACCGACTTGCAAATCTTGCAGAAGGAATCGATAAACGTAAGCTCCGGATGCACACCGATGGCGGCAAGGATGACAGGGCCGAGGCAGGCTACCACGATGTTGCAGAGCAGCGAATAGGTGGCTACCTTAGTGATGCTGCCTCCGAGCATACCGGTGATGACTGGAGCCGCCGTAGCTGTGGGCACGAATATGCAGATGAATACGCCTGTAGCCACAACAGATCCCAGCGGCAGCAGCGCTGCATATGCTACCCCGGCCAGAAGCATCTGAGCTGCCAGCAGACACCACTGGAATTTGCCTACCTTTAGGTCTCTTGGCTCAAGGCGGCAATAGGTGATGGTGAGCATAAGGAAGATGAGGTAAGGGGAGAGCACGGTGAGGTGCCCCATCCATTTATAGAAAATGACACCCCCCGCCATAGCAATCGGGAGCATCCAGTCCTTGATGCGTTGACGTAACTCAGCGTTCAGCATACACACTATTTATTAGTCCGGATACACCAGTGGGCAATCCTCAGCTTTCAGCACGCTCAGATAGCGCTTGGCCACAATGCGGGCTTCAGGCAGGTTCATGAGCAGATAGTTGCCGCAATCGCGCGGGGTGGCACCGGGAACCTGACCTTCGTAGTCGCTGATGAACTCAAACACACGGATAAGCAGTCGGCGCACCTCGTCGGGGGTGGGCTCACCCTTGACTATCAGATAATTGCCGGTACAGCAGCCCATCGGGCCCCAGTAGACTATCCGGTCCTTCCACTCGCTGTCGTTGCGCAGGAAGGTGGCTGCCAGGTGCTCAATGGCGTGGAGTGCAGGGATAGAGAGTGCCGGCTCGCGGTTGGGGGCAGTCATGCGGCAATCGAAGGTAGTGAGCCTTTGGTCGCCGGGCAGAGAGTCGATGCGGCTGACATAGACCCCCGGTATAAGCACCAGGTGGTTAATGGTAAATGAGGGAATCTTTTCCATAATCTATCAGAGAGCAGAGAGGATAGCAGTGAGGGCCTTGAAGGTCTCAGCCGGAGCGTCAGTCCAGAAATTCTGATACTGGCTGATGTTGTCCTCCTGGCCTGGAGTGTCGGAGATGGCGCGAATGATGCCGAAGGGCACCTTCTTGAGCGTGCACACCTGAGCTATGGCAGCGCTCTCCATGTCCACGGCAAGCGCCTCGGGGAACTCCGCCTTGATGCAGGCTACCTCCTCCTCCTTAGAGATGAACTTGTCGCCGCTGCAGATCAGTCCGTAGCGATACTTGCTGTCGTCGGGGAGAACACTCTGGGCAGTCTCCACCATCTTCTGCCAGGGGAGCAGGAACTTATCCAGCCCGGCAGCAGCGCCATACTCAGTGCCGGGACCGCACCACACGTCGTGATACGCAACCTCGGTAGCCACCAGCAGGTCAAGCACATGCATAGAGGGGTCAGCTCCGCCTGCCACACCCGAATTAATCACGCAGTCAGGGCTGAAATTGTCGATAAGCGAGAGAGTGCCGATGGCAGCGTTGACCTTGCCTATGCCACACTGCACCACCACCACGGCATGACGCCCTATGGTGCCGGTATGAAATTCATAGTCATTTATGACCTCAGGCTTGCCACTGTTTTCCAGCAGCGGGAGAAGCAGCTCAAGCTCCTTGCGCATAGCTACTATGAGACCTATTATCATTTTGATTTCTTTATATATGTGGGTTTCTAACTTTTCTGACCACAAAATTACTAATTATCACACTAACCTCAATGCTTGTTTCAGATTATTTCACTATTTTTGCGCTATAAATCTTGATTATACGCTAATGGATACGATAAAGATATGGAGCGACAACCCTTCTGACTCGCAGCTCGCCGAAATTGTCTCTGTGCTTCAGGGGGGAGGAGTGATTATTTACCCCACCGACACTGTCTACGCTCTTGGCTGCGACGCCCTTAACCCTAAGGCTGTGGAGGCCATCTGCAGAATTAAGGGTCTGAACCCGGCTAAGAACAATCTCTCGATAGTCTGTGCCGACATTTCGCAGGCTGCCGAGTATGCGCGCATTGACAACGCTGTCTACAAGCTGATGAAGGAGAACACCCCCGGGCCTGTCACCTTTCTGCTGAAGGCTCTCAATTCGCTGCCTAAGGCCTTTAAAGGGAGAAAGATAGTGGGCGTGCGTATCCCTGACTGTCAGACAGCGCGAGCCATAGTGCAGAAGCTGGAGCAGCCGCTGCTCACCACCTCCATAGCTCTCGATGACGATGACTACAGCCAGAACCCCGAGCTGATAGCCGAGGCTTACGAGGGTATGGCGGAGCTGATGGTCGACGGGGGAGAAGGACAGACCGAGCTCTCCACAATAGTAGACTGCACAGGCCGTGAACCCGAAATAATCCGCGAGGGCAAAGGGCAGATAGAGCTCTACTGAGGAAAGGCTCTAAAAATATTGTAAAAAAGTTTTGGCTGTACATTTATTCTTAGTAATTTTGCAGCGAAGAAATAATCGTGGCGCACCGCTCGCGAGCCGGGCACATGATTGCTTAACCTGAATTATATACCATAACCCAATAACATTAAAACAGCAATGTCAAAAGTAACAGTTGTAGGCGCCGGCAACGTAGGCGCAACAGCAGCCAATGTAATCGCTATCCGCGAAGTGGCTGACGAGGTTGTAATGATTGATATCAAGGAAGGCGTATCCGAAGGCAAGGCCATGGATATGATGCAGACTGCCAACCTCCTTGACATGAATACCCGCATCTCCGGCGTGACCAACGACTATAAGGCTACCGAAGGCTCCGACGTAGTAGTAATCACCAGCGGTATCCCCCGCAAGCCCGGCATGACTCGCGAAGAGCTCATCGGTGTGAACGCAGGCATCGTGAAGCAGGTGACTGAAAGTGTGCTTGCTCACAGCCCCAATGCCATCATCATCTGCGTGTCTAACCCCATGGACACCATGACCTATCTTATCCACAAGATTTCCGGTCTCCCCAAGAACCGCATCATCGGCATGGGTGGCGCTCTCGACTCTTCACGCTTCAAATACTATCTGAGCAAGGCTCTCAACGCTAACCCCAACGAAATCGAAGGCTTCGTAATCGGCGGCCACGGCGACACTACCATGATTCCCATGAAGCGTTTCGCTGCTTACCGCGGTGTGCCCGCTGCATCACTCATGTCCGCTGAGACTCTCGACAAGGTAGCTGCCGACACTATGGTAGGTGGTGCTACTCTCACCAAGCTTCTCGGCACCAGCGCATGGTATGCTCCCGGTGCTGCCACTGCTGAAGTGGTTGAGGCTATCCTCCACGACCAGAAGTGCATGATTCCCTGCTCTGCTCTGCTCGACGGCGAGTATGGCGAGAAGGACCTCTGCATCGGTGTGCCCTGTCTGCTCGGCAAGAACGGTATCGAGAAAATCATCGAACTCGACCTCAACGACGAGGAAAAGGCTCTCTTCGCCAAGAGCGCCGAGGCTGTGCGCAAGACTAACGCAGCTCTCCCCCTCTAATCTGCCGTAGACGCAACGAACATAACTGCCCTGCCAGGTGTTAAAACTTTGGCGGGGCAGCCTTATTTTGTCCTGCATGTCAGTAACTCAAAATACCCAAATTATGACCCTCAAACAGATAGACCCCAACAAGATTGACGGCAACTTTATAAAAATGATAGGCCAGGACTGGATGCTCGTGACCTCAGGCACTATGGAATCATTCAACATGATGACTGCCTCATGGGGCTTCGCCGGCTACATGTGGGGACTCCCCGCAACCTCCATCTTCGTGCGCCCCACTCGCTACACCAAGGAATTCATAGACCGCACAAACTCCTACACCCTCTCATTCTTCCCCGACAAGTATAAGAAGATTCTGACCGAGCTCGGCACCAAGAGCGGCCACGACATGGACAAGATGAAGAAGAGCGGACTGACCCCCATTCAGCTCCCCACCGGCGACATAACCTTTCAGGAGGCTACGCTCACCATCGTCTGCCACGTGATGTATAAGTCACCGCTGCAGGAGTCCGGCTTCGTGGACAACACCGTGATGCCCAAGTGGTATCCGAAGGGAGCCACCGACCTGCACACTCAGTACATAGGCCAGATTGTAGGAGCATTCGCCCCAAAGACAGGTCTCTTCTAAGGATTTGTATATAAGAAAGTTAACCGCAAGTCGGGGGTTCCCGGTTTGCGGCTAATTAGTTTTATGGAGGTGAGCGGGGATTACTCTATACCCAGCTTGCGGTGGAGTTGCACAGAGAGACGCCAGCGGGGGTCAGCGAGCACACGTGCCACGGTGCGCTTCTCGTTGGCCTCAGCCTCGGCACTGTCGGCCACCCAGCAGGGTTGCAGAAACATGAGAGTGTTGCTCCCCACTTGCGGCAGATGGAAATAGGGCTCCAGGTCCTGGCCTATGTCCACCACCTTCACCTCGTCGGCGCGCTGCAGACGCAGATTTGCTGCCTCGGCGGCAGAAGAGGGGAGAGTCATGCCGAATTTGGGCGAGAGAGTGACCCAGTCAATCATGGCGGGCAGAGGGCGAGTGCCATTGGTTTCGATGGCTATCTTCTTGCCGGTGCCTATGTGTAGGGTGTGTATAAACGCCTCGTCAATCCAGAGCGAGGGCTCACCACCCGTCAGGATTATCCACTCGCAGGGATAAGTGTTGATGTAAGCCACAATCTCCGAATCTGTCATCTCCACGCCGTCGGCATGGTCAGTGTCGCAGAAAGTGCAGCGCAGGTTGCAGCCGCTGAAGCGCACGAACACAGCGGGAACACCCGTGTGGGCACCCTCCCCCTGCAGCGAATAGAAAATCTCCTTTATCCGCTTCATAGTCAGTCTCTTTCGTAGATGGCGCTGTTCCCCTCGCTCTCCTGCACCTCACAGCGGAAACAATTGGCTACATTCTCCACCACCCAGCGGGCTATGTTTTCAGCCGTAGGGTTGAAGGGGAGCACATCATTGAGCACAGTGTGGTCCAGCTTCCCCAGGATATTCTCCTTGATATGCGTGAAGTCAGTGACCATCCCGTCGGCGTTGAGCTTCCGGGACTTGCACTCTATCGTGATAATCCAGTTGTGGCCATGCAGCGAGGTGCATTTACTCTCGTATGACAGGCAAAGTCTGTGGGCTGCAGATACTTCCAGTCGTTTCTTAACGTAATACATCAGGCATTGTAAATTGTAGGGTCCTCAATACCGGCTTCTGCCAAAGCATCTTTTCTCTCCACGCAAGTGCCGCAGACGCCGCAGTGATGCTCTCCCCCCTTGTAGCAGGAATAGGTGAGGGCATAATCCACACCCAGCTCCGCACCTCTGCGCGCTATGTCCCCCTTAGTGAAATCCACATAAGGGCTAAGCAGCGTTATGCCGGGGAAGGTGCCCAGGCGTATGGCCTCGCTCATGGCGTGAGTGAAGTCAGGGCGACAGTCGGGATAGATGGTGTGGTCACCGCCGTGGTTGGCCATCATTACATGTTTCAGACCGCGACTCTCGGCAATTCCGGCGGCTATGGCCAGCATGATGCCGTTGCGGAAAGGCACCACAGTGCTCTTCATGTTGTCGGCGGCATAGTGCCCCTCGGGGATGGCGTCGGCCCCCTCAAGCAGCGAACTCTTGAAATAGCGCCCCATGAAGTCAAGCGGTATAATAAGGTGCTCGATGCCCAGACGGCGGCAGTTTTCCCCGGCCATAGGGAGCTCGCGGGCATTATGATTGGAGCCGTAGTCGAAGCTCAGCGCCAGTGCTATGCGCTCCGCGCAGTCATAGAGCAGCGTGGTGGAGTCCATGCCCCCCGAGAGAATCAGAACAGTATCTTTCATAGTGTCAGCCTATTTTGAAATTCTCAAGCTGACGCAAGCGCACCAGCTCCTGATGCTCCTCATCACCCTTATTGGCAAAGGGATAGATACTGATGCCGCCGCGGGGCATGAAGATGCCCTTCACCTCCAGGTAGCGCGGGTCCATCAGCTCCCACAAGTCATTGAGGATGATATTCACGCAATCCTCATGAAAATCGCCATGGTTGCGGAAAGAGAAGAGGTAGAGCTTCAGGCTCTTGCTCTCCACCATGCGGGTGCGCGGTATGTAAGAGATGTAGATATGTCCGAAATCGGGCTGACCGGTCTTGGGGCAGAGGGTGGTAAACTCCGGGCAGTCAAACGTGACAAGATACTCGCGGTCAGCGTGTTTGTTCTCAAAAGTCTCAAGCAGACCGGGGGCATAGTCAGTAGGGTAGACGGTGCCCTGATTGCCCAGCAGGGTCACGCCTTTCAGTTCATTTTCGTTACGCATAAAGTAAGAATTTTTTGAGCGGGATTCACTTCCGCTGTGGTTGAAATTGACTGCGAAGTTACTAAAACTTTTGTAGATTGACAAATTTTGCGTACCTTTGCACATTAATTATAGATACTTATACCTCAAAATACAATGGCAAAGCAAGAAGATGTTTTCAAGACCATAGTGGCCCATGCCAAAGAGTATGGCTTCGTGTTCCAGTCAAGCGAAATCTATGACGGCCTCTCAGCTGTCTACGACTACGGACAGAACGGTGTAGAGCTTAAGAACAATATCAAACGTTACTGGTGGGAAGCCATGACAATGCTCCACGACAACATCGTAGGTATTGATTCCGCCATCTTCATGCACCCCACTATCTGGAAAGCCTCAGGCCATGTCGATGCCTTCAATGACCCCCTGATTGACAACCGCGACTCCAAGAAGCGTTACCGCGCCGATGTGCTCATAGAGGACGAGATAGCCAAAATCGACGACAAGATTGCCAAGGAGTGTGCCAAAGCTGCCAAGCGCTTCGGCGATTCATTTGACGAGGAGATGTTCCGTCAGACCAATCCCCGCGTGCTCGAGCACCAGCGCAAGCGCACCGAGCTCCACGAGCGCTTCTCCAAGGCTATGAACGACAACGACCTCGAGGACCTGAAGCAGATAATCCTGGACTACGGCATCGTAGACCCCGTGAGCGGCACCAAGAACTGGACCGACGTTCGCCAGTTTAACCTCATGTTCAAGACCGAGATGGGCTCCACAGCCGACGGCGCTATGGACGTCTACCTCCGCCCCGAGACCGCCCAGGGCATCTTCGTAAACTTCCTCAACGTCTACAAGACAGGCCGCATGCGTCTCCCCTTCGGCATAGCTCAGATAGGCAAAGCCTTCCGCAACGAAATCGTAGCCCGTCAGTTCATCTTCCGCATGCGCGAGTTTGAGCAGATGGAGATGCAATTCTTCGTGCGCCCCGGCGAGGAGCTCAAATACTTCGACTTCTGGCGTCAGACCCGTCTGCGCTGGCACAAAGCCCTGGGCCTGGGCGATGAGAAATATCGCTTCCACGACCACGAGAAGCTCGCCCACTACGCCAACGCCGCCACCGACATAGAGTTCCGCATGCCCTTTGGCTTCAAGGAGGTGGAGGGTATCCACTCACGCACCGACTTCGACCTCTCCCAGCACGAGAAATTCTCAGGCAAGAAGATACAATACTTCGACCCCGAGCTCAACAAGAACTATGTGCCCTACGTCATCGAAACCTCAATCGGCGTAGACCGCATGTTCCTCACCGTGCTCTGCTCGGCCTACGAGGAGCAGCCCCTCGAGGGTGGCGACACTCGCGTAGTGCTCCACTTCCCCCCGGCGCTCGCCCCCGTGAAGTGTGCCGTGCTCCCGCTCGTGAAGAAGGATGGCCTGCCCGAAAAGGCTCGCGAAATCCAGCACCGTCTCCGCTTCGACTTCACCTGCCAGTATGATGAGAAAGACTCCATAGGCAAGCGCTACCGCCGCCAGGACGCCATAGGCACTCCTTACTGTATCACCGTTGACCATCAGACACTTGAGGACAACACAGTGACCCTGCGTCATCGCGACTCAATGGAGCAGGAGCGTGTGGCTATCGATCAGCTCGAGTCCCTGCTCAAGGACAAGGTGAGCCTCAACTCCCTGCTCAAGAAACTCCTCTAATCCCCCTCACTCACTCATGAAGAAATCATATATAATAATAGGCGCGATTGTGGCTGTGGTGCTCATCCTCGTAGTGTGTGTGGCATCAAGCTACAACGGCATGCTCATCCAGGAGCAGGAGGTTGACACCGCCTGGGGTAATGTAGAGAGCCAGTATCAGCGCCGCAAAGACTTGATACCCAACCTCGAACGCACCGTTAAGGCTTACACCAAGCATGAAGGGGAGACCTACATAGCAGTGACCAAAGCCCGCTCCGCAGCCCTGACAGCTCAGGAAGAGGCCGCCGCAGCCGGTCAGCAGGGTGCCCCGGCCGACGACCAGCAGATGCAGCGATACATGGATGCGCAGGACAACGCCCGCCGTGCGCTCGACATCTACGTCAATGCCGTGAAAGAGGCCTACCCCGACCTCAAGAGCAGCCAGAACTTCGCCGACTTTCAGGCACAGCTCGAAGGCACCGAAAACCGCATACAGGTGGCCCGCGAAGCCTACAACAGCAAGGTAAAAGACTACAACATCGCAGTGCGCCGATTCCCCGGAGTGCTCATCTCAGGCATGATGGGATTCCAGAAGCGCTCCATGTTCCAAGCCGAAGCAGGCGCCCAGCGTGCTCCTCAAGTATTTGAAGAATGAAGAAACTACTTTACCTCATAGCGCTCCCCGCGCTGCTCGCTTGCGCGCTCTCCTCCTGCCTGGGCGACGAACCCGGTACCGACTCCTCCTGGCGCGAGCGCAACGACCGATGGATAGCTGAGAAAGAGGCCGAAACCGATGCCTCCGGACAGCCCGTCTACACCCGCGTAAACTGCAAATGGGACCCTAACGGCTACGTGCTCATGAAGTGGCACAACAACCGCGCTCTCACGCAAGGCAAGCTCTCGCCGATGTCCACCTCCACCATCGACGTGAAATACCGGGTGACAAACATAGAGGGCACCGGCCTGGACAGCTCCTACTACCGCACCGTGCCCGCCGACAGCATCTACCGCAGCGTGCTCAACACCAATATACAGGGCTGGCAGATAGCGCTGAGCAACATGCACATAGGCGACAGCTGCACCGTGCTCATCCCCTACAACCAAGCCTACGGCGTCAACACGCAGGGCAGCATCGCGGCCTACAGCAACCTCATCTTCGACGTAAAGCTCGTAGACATCCCCGCCTACCAGCGCCCCCTGCAGTAACCCCACCAAGGGGCTGCCCGCTGCAACCGCCCCCAGCCACGGCAGGCCGCCAGCCACGGCAGGCCGCCGCGATGAATCGCGGCGGCACTCAACAACCCGCGCGCTAATAGCGGCGCCCCTAACCCCTAACCCCTAACCCCTAACCCCTAACCCTTGAGCGAAGCGGCCAGGGCGGGGGCTAACTCGGGGTGGGGGAGCAGGCGGAGCACTATGTCATCGAAACCATCGCCTTCCTGAACCGTTACGGCAATCATCTCGGTCAGTTTGGTCAGCGAGGGGAATTGAAACTGAGGGCGCTCCAATGGTACCAACGCCACCGACGGGCAATAGCTCCGGAGCACATCGGCTGCCTGCTTCCATTCATCGGTCTTACCCTCATCGGGGAAGAGGACAATGCGGCGACGTCTCAGCACGTAATGGCGATCCGCAGGGTCATTCATATTCCAATCTGTAGGGCGGAGATTAGAACAGCCACCCATGGCCATGCACACCACATTCTGCACCCATTCCTCGCCGAACGCCATCAGAAACAGATGGGTGACCAACGCCGCTTTCTCACTCTCGAAGAGCCACAGAGTAGCCTCAGGGAGCAGCGCCGCCACGTGTGTGCCAAAGAAGTATTGCTTCAACTCATAGCCTTCAGGCACTGTGCCGCGCAGCGAGTGGACCCACGTCATGAGCGGACGGGGATTCTTGATGCGCTTACCGGTGAGGGGGTCGTAGGCCATAATCTTGCCGCCACGTATTCGCAGCTGCTCATCTCTCTGCCAAAAGACAGTGCTCCCGCCGTAGAGCTTACTTGTGCCCACTCCCCTGTAGCGGAGGTAACCCTCGAGATAACTCACAGGGAAGTATGGCTTGAAGAGGTCTATCAGCCAGCAGGCCAGTGGGTTAGCGGCGTAACTATTAAAGGACCGGCTGATGACGTGTTGATGAGGGACCAAGACCGGGTGTCCCGTCCCACTATCAGAAAGGGGGGTAGGGGAAAAAGGTGGGACAGTGGTATTTTTACCCTTAAAAGCGCCTAATGTATTGATAGATAGCTTGTTACGAGTGTCCCGCGCTGTCCCATAAGTGTCCCGTGGGTGGTCCAAAAGTCCGTGATATGTCATATTGTAGTAAGTGTTTACAGAGGTATTATGATGTAGTGGAGAAATATGATTTATAATATATTTATGTAATATGTGCACCGACAAATGCTTCTAATTGACAGTAAGCCGATACACATATTACATAATTAAGTTACTTACTTCTCAATTTTCTTGATCATGCGGGTGATAGTGGTCTTTGATAATCCCAACTCAGTGGCCATAGCGCGCACAGATTTGCCATTTTCCTTCATGTGGCGCACCTTCTCCAGCAGGTCATGGTTTTCCGTATGCTTAGGGCGCTGCAGCAGCGAACTCTCACGCGCATATCCGCGCTCGGCCATCAGGAGATATGCACCCTGCTTCTCAATCTCATAGAGCACTACATTAGAGTCATCGTAGGTAAAGGAACCGTGGCGCACCTTAAGCTGCTTGACGTAGCGTATGCGGCTGTCACATAGACTCTTACCCATAGCAAGCACGCAATCAAAGAAATTAAAAAGTTTCTTAGAACCGGCCAGGTCATTGCAGGAAAGTTCCGCATCAGGCAATCGTTTGGGGGTGTGAGCCAGAATAAGAATACTCCATCCGTAGACCTTTTTAAGCTGCATAAGGCTAACCATAAGCTCCGCAGCAGCATCGCCACTCTCAGTCACCATATTAAGATAAGAGATATTATCTACTATAATTACATCAGTCTCACAGGTCACAGCAGAGATCTCAATGGCCCGCAATATAGCAGCCTCGAGAGTCTCACCTTTACGCAGGGTCATCTCCGGATTGATGTCAGCACGGTAGAAAGTGTCAGGCATCTGCAAATAGTTGCCCTCCTCATCTGTGTAGCGCAGCTGAAACTGCTTCTCGCTAAGCTCAAAATCGAAGTAGAGAACTTTGCGTCCTTTGCGAGCAATCTCCAAACCAATCTGAGTGGCGTAGATGCTCTTACCGAGATTTGAGTCAGCAAAAAGGCAACACACCTCACCCTCATACCAGGTCTTCATCCATAACTCCTCAGGATTATCCATAGAGCCAGCAGCGTGAAGCCACTCAATGCCTTTATATACTCTTACTACATCAGTAGTGATTTTCTTAACCTGCACAGGCGTCTGAACAGGTACAGTAGTGATTGTTACATCATTGTTCATAATACAATAATTTGATTAAATAAATTAATAATAATAGTTTGCAAAACGTGTAAGCGAGTACTCATTACAGTGTTAAGGTCAGCCCCTTTACAGGTTTTGACGCTGCAAAGATAAGTAATATATTTTATTTAACCAAACATATAAGCAAATAAATTTATTGTATTATTTATTATATTATTTATCGCTCTGATTAGCAAGTAGTTAGTAATTAAATAAATCTCTTACACGGTGGCTTGCGTAGCGTCAAAGAGATGCGGTCTATGCCTGAATTCAAGCACAAACTGCAGTAGCGAAAGGGTAATTGCAGCGTAGATGCCTAAGAGGTGGACCACCCACGGGACACACATGGGACACCTTTGGGACACCTCGGGACAAGTGTAACTAACTGATATATAGATAGATATAGTTGTTTTGAGGGTAAAAAACCACTGTCCCACCTTTTTTGCCTCCCCCCCCTTAAGTGGGACGGGACACTTGGGTTAGGGGTTAAGGGTTAAGGGTTAAGGGTTATGGGTGAGGGGTTATGGGTTAAGGGTGATGGGTTAGGGGTTAGTGGGGTAGGGTTTTGATTACTCGGCAGGGGTTGCCTACTGCTACGCTGTGGGAGGGGATGTCTTTGGTTACTACGCTGCCGGCGCCTATCACGCAGTTATCGCCTATGGTCACTCCGGGCAGTACGCATACTTGGGCGCCTATCCATACGTTGTTGCCTATGCTGATGGGGCGGGCGTATTCCAGGCCTTTGTTGCGCTCAGCGTAGTCAAGCGGATGGCCGGCGGTGTAGAAGCCGCAGTTGGGAGCTACGAATACATTGTCGCCGAAGGTCACGGGGGCTCCGTCGAGTATCATCATGTTGAAGTTGGCGTAGAAGTTTTCGCCTACTCTTATGTTGTAGCCGTAGTCGCAGTAGAATGGTTGCTCTATGAGTATGTTCTCTCGGGTGCTTCCGAGCATTTTGCGCAGGTGGGTGGTGCGGGCGTCCATGTCGGTAGGGAGGAGGTTGTTGTATTCGCGGCAAAGGAGTTTGCACTTCTGGCGTTCCTCTATGAGGGCGGGGTCGTAGTTAGCGTCGTAGATCATCCCGGCCAGCATCTTTTCTTTTTCTGTCATGGTCAAAGGTAGTCAGTTACGGTTAAGATGAAAAAATCCCCGGGGAGATTCCTCGGGGAGTGTGGAGCGGTAAACGAGGCTCGAACTCGCGACCCTCAGCTTGGGAAGCTGATGCTCTACCAACTGAGCTATTACCGCATGTGCTTTTACATTAATCATTATCAACGATGCTTGCCGGCATTGAAACTGACAGAGGTTGCTTCTAAATGCCCTTCCCGCTGACAGATTCAGCTGCTGACAGACCTGGCTGCTAAGAACCATTGCTGTTAACTTATTTCCTTCAGCGGCAAACGCAAGGCGCGGAGCGCCATTAATCTCGGTAGCCGGGGGTAGCACCCCCGGAAAGTGTCGGCAAATAATGTGCCACGGAGTGGTACTACACTTAGGCACTTGCCCAATACCTGTTGTTGTACCCCTCCGGGGCACTCTCGCTCTCCCGGCTTTCCGGGGGCGATACCCCCGGCTATTGAGATTGGGGGCGCTCCGCGCCTTGCGTTTGCCGCTAAAGGAAATAAGTTAACATTACTGGCTAAGAACCGCTTACGCTGACAGACATTGCCACGAAAAAGCCATGACGCTGAAAGCCGTACCTGTGCAAGCTGTGACGCTTGAAAGTCGTGCCGGTACAAGCCGTTAAGCTGAAAGCCGTGCTGCCGGTAAAAGAATTAAGCCCCCTGAGGCATGCGCTTCAAGAGGCTTTGGTTGTCTTAGAAGGACTCGAACCCTCACTAGCGGAACCAGAATCCGATGTGCTACCATTACACCATAAGACAATGTTCGTTTTGCTTGCGGGTGTCGTTGTTTCCCGTTTGCGAGTGCAAAGTTAGGAACTTTTGCTGACTCCACCAAATGTTTTTTAAACTTTTTTTGAAGAAAAATCATAATTCGCTGAGAGTTAGGGAAATAAATTTGCAAATTTTTTCTGCTGATTTTTGCTGTGATACCGGTGGGTGGGGTACAAGAACTTTTTTGGCACGGGAAGTGTTAAATATTTAGTTAATTTAATACAGGTAACAAGCTCCCTCGGGGTGATGCGAATCCTCGGGGTCTGCTATGAGAAACATCAAAACGCATTTTATATATGAACTTCAACAATTTTACAATCAAGAGCCAGGAGGTGGTGCAGAAAGCCATAGAGCTTACTCGCGCAGCAGGCCAGCAACAGATTGAACCGCTGCAGCTGCTCAAGGCCATCTCTATGGAGAGCGAGACGATTCTGAATTTCGTTTTCCAAAAGCTCGGTGTCACAGCCGGTGCACTTCTTCAGGCTGTGGATAGAGAGATTGCCGCTCTGCCTAAGGTGTCAGGTGCCGACGTGGTGCTCAGCCGCGAGAGCAATGAGGCTTTGCAGAAGGCTGTGGACTACAGTAAGAAGCAGGGCGACGAGTATGTGAGTGTGGAGGCTATGCTCATGGGTATTCTGCTCACCCGCTGCAAGGCTTCGCAATTGCTTAAGGACTTCGGCATGACGGAGAAGGGGCTGCAGGCTGCCATAGATGAGCTTCGCCGCGGTCAGAAGGTGACGGGACAGAGCGCCGAGGAGAGCTACCAGAGTCTCTCGAAGTATGCCATTAACCTCAACGACCGCGCCCGCAACGGTAAGCTTGACCCGGTGATAGGTCGCGACGAGGAGATACGCCGTGTGCTGCAGATTCTCTCGCGCCGCACTAAGAACAATCCTATGCTCGTGGGCGAACCGGGCACCGGTAAGACTGCCATAGCCGAGGGGCTGGCACAGCGCATTGTGCGCGGCGATGTGCCCGAGAACCTGAAGAGCAAGCAGATTTATTCGCTCGACATGGGTGCGCTGGTGGCAGGCGCCAAATATAAAGGTGAGTTCGAGGAGCGCTTGAAAGCCATAGTCAACGAGGTGACTCAGAGCGATGGGGAGATTATCCTCTTCATCGATGAGATTCACACGCTGGTGGGTGCCGGCAAGGGTGAGGGGGCTATGGATGCCGCCAACATCCTCAAGCCTGCGCTGGCGCGTGGCGAACTCCGCTCCATAGGTGCCACTACGCTCGATGAGTTTCAGAAATATTTCGAAAAGGACAAGGCTCTGGAGCGCCGTTTCCAGAAGGTGATGGTAGATGAGCCTGACGAGATGGCCGCCATCTCCATCCTGCGCGGCCTGAAGGAGCGCTATGAGAACCACCACAAGGTGCGCATCAAGGATGAGGCTATCATAGCTGCCGTGCAGCTCTCCGTGCGATACATCACTGACCGCTTCCTACCCGATAAGGCCATTGACCTGATTGATGAGGCTGCCTCTAAGCTCCGCCTTGAGATGGACTCCATGCCGCAGGCTCTCGACGATGCTTCACGCCGCATCAAGCAGCTGGAGATTGAACGCGAGGCCCTGAAGAGGGAGGATGATCAGTATCGCCTCAAGCAGATTGACGAGGATCTGGCCAACCTGCGTGACACCGCCAAGAGTCTTAAGGCCAAATGGAGCGCAGAGAAGACTGAGATTAATAAGATTCAGCAGAACAAGATTGATATCCAAGAGCTCCAGATTGAGGCTGACCGCGCCGAGCGCGAGGGCGACTACGCCAAGGTGGCTGAAATCCGCTACTCCAAAATCAAGCAGAAGGAGACCGAAAACGCTGAGATTCAAGCGCGTCTGCGCGAGCTTCAGGGTGAAGGCGCTATGATTAAGGAGGAGGTAGATGCCGAGGACATAGCCGAAATCGTAAGCCGCTGGACCGGTATCCCCGTCAAGAAGATGGCTCAGAGCGAGAAGGAGAAACTCCTGCATCTGGAGGAGGAGCTACACCGCAGAGTGGTCGGTCAGGACGAGGCTATCAAGGCCGTGAGCGATGCCGTGCGTCGCAGCCGTGCCGGGCTCAATGACCCGCGCCGACCCATAGGCAGCTTTATCTTCCTGGGCACTACGGGTGTAGGTAAGACTGAGCTTGCCAAGGCGCTGGCCGAATACCTGTTTGACGACGAGGACATGCTGACCCGCATCGACATGAGCGAATACATGGAGAAGCACAGCGTGAGCCGCCTGGTCGGAGCGCCTCCGGGATACGTAGGCTACGAAGAGGGTGGTCAGCTCACCGAGGCTGTGCGCCGCAAGCCTTACAGCGTGGTGCTCTTTGATGAGATTGAGAAGGCTAACCCCGATGTGTTCAACATCCTGCTGCAGGTGCTCGACGACGGTCGACTTACCGATAACAAGGGTCGCTTCATCAACTTCAAGAACACCATCATCATCATGACTTCCAACATGGGCTCTCAGCTTATCCGCGAGAATTTCAAGGAGATAGACAAGCAGAGCGGCCAGGAGAAGCAGGACACCATAGAGCGCACCAAGCAGGATGTGATGGACATGCTGAAGCAGACCATACGCCCCGAGTTCCTCAACCGTATTGACGAGGTGGTCATGTTCACCCCGCTTAACAAGAAGGAGATTCAGGAGATAGTGGATCTGCAGGTACGCTCAGTGCGCAAGATGCTGGCTGCCAACGGCGTGACACTCGAAATCACTCAGGGTGCTCTGGAGCTCCTTGCCGAAGATGGCTACGACCCCGAGTTCGGCGCCCGCCCCGTGAAGCGCACTATCCAGCGCATGGTGCTCAATCAGCTCTCTAAGGACATTCTGGCTCAGAAAGTTAACCGTGAGAAGGCTATCATCATAGACCGCGAGGGGGATGAGCTCGTCTTTAAAAATTAAGAACCCATAAGTAAATTATAAAAATCATTTCGGCTATCCGGGCAAAATTTCCGGGTGGCCGATATTTTTTTGGGGGGCACCAGAACAAAACCGGCATGGGAAGCATTACTGTTGTATTGGTCTAAATGTCGTAAGAATTGGTCAATATCAGAGATTTTGCGCATATGTGGCCTAATAAAATTTTATGCTTTAGAGCATTTTTAGTAATTTTGCGCGTTAAAACAGCAGTCACCGCCGTGGTGAAAAACTATAGATAACTAAATACACAATCCGTATATTATGAATAAGAATCAGTTCTTGAAGCCGGCAATCGGCTTATGTCTGGCCTCACTGCTCACAGTGTCTTGCTCCAAGAAGGACGCTCAGCAGCAACAGCAGCAACAGGTTCCCGAATTGGCCGTAATGGCTGTAGGGGAGAGCGATGCTACCCTCTACACCTCCTACCCCGCAACGCTTCATGGTCGCAACGATGTGGAGATACGTCCGCAGATCACAGGCTTCCTCACCAAGGTGCATATCACCGAGGGTCAGCACGTAGCGGCCGGTCAGGTGCTCTTCACCATCGACCAGGTTTCGCTCGAAGCCGCCGTGTCGGCAGCCCGCTCCCAGGTGATGCAGGCAGAAGCAGCAGTAAAGGTAGCGCAGGCAAACGTGAACACGGCTACTACCAATGCTAATAACAACAAGATGCTTCTGGACCAGAACATCATAAGCCAGTCAGCCTATCAGACTTCAGTAGATGCTCTCAACGCCGCCAAGGCTCAGCTCGGCCAGGCGCAGGCAGGCGTGCGTGCCGCTCAGGCTCAGCTCACGACGGCTCAGAAGAACCTCAGCTACTCAGTGGTGCGTGCTCCCGAGAGTGGCATCGTGGGCTCTATCGACTTCAAGGAGGGCGCTCTGGTTACCCCGCAGACACTTCTGACAGTGGTTTCCTCAAGCGCCGACATGGAGGCTTACTTCTCATTCACAGAGCAGGAGCTGCTCGCCTTCACCGGCGGCGGCAAATCAACCGTGGCATCAGCCCTGGCAGCCATGCCTGCAGTGAAACTTGAGCTGGCCGACGGCACCATCTATCCCGAGGCAGGCAAGGTAATCAGCATCAGCGGTGTGCTCGACACATCTACCGGTTCATCTACCGCCAAGGCCGCCTTCCCTAACCCCGACGGCGTGCTCCGCTCCGGCAACACCGGCAAGGTGCTCATACCCAAGACTGTGGTGGGCGCACTTGAGATTCCTCAGGCTGCTACGTTTGAGGTTCAGGGCCTGAAGTACTGCTTCGTGGTCAACGACAGCGCCAAGCTCGTGCAGACCCCCATCACCGTAGACCCCAACGACGACGGCAAGAATTACATCATCACCTCAGGCTTGAAGCCCGGCCAGGTTGTGCTGGTTGAGGGCGTAGGCATCGCCGCTCGCGACGGAATGCAGATCAAGCCTAAGAAATAAAGAACTACTATGAAGCTTGACAACTTTATTAACCGCCCGGTACTATCGACCGTAATCTCTATCTTCATAGTGATTTTCGGTTTGCTGGGTCTGATGGGGCTACCCATCGAGCAATACCCTGATATTGCTCCTCCCACAATCCGCGTAAGCACTACCTACACCGGCGCTAACGCCCAGACAGTGCTCAACTCCGTAATCGCCCCCATCGAGGAGCAGATTAACGGTGCGGAGAACATGGACTACATGACCTCTACTGCCACCAACAACGGCTCTGCCGACATAACCGTCTACTTCAAGCAGGGCACCGACCCGGATATGGCGGCTGTAGATGTGCAGAACCGTGTGGCCAAGGCCTCCTCTCAGCTCCCCTCAGAGGTCAACCAGGTGGGCGTAATCACCCAGAAGCGTCAGAGCTCCATGCTGATGGTAATCGCGCTATATGATGAGAGCGACAGCTACAATCAGGAGTTTGTGGAGAACTACTTGGCCATTAACATCCTCCCGATTATCAAGCGTGTAAGCGGCGTAGGCGATGCCATGTCATTTGGTGCTGACTACTCCATGCGCATTTGGCTCAAGCCCGATGTAATGGCGCAATATGGCCTTATGCCCACAGATGTTACTGCAGCGCTGGCAGAGCAAAACATCGAGGCTGCTCCCGGTCAGTTTGGTGAATCAGGCAACCAGAGCTTCCAGTACACTATGAAGTACAAGGGGCGTCTGAGCGAACCGAAGGAGTTTGAAGACATAATCATAAAGGCAACCAAGGAGGGCGAAATCCTCCGTCTGGGCGATGTGGCAAAGGTAGAACTTGGCCGACTGACGTATTCAAATGATACTCGAACGAACAGTCACCAGGGCACCGCTGCCGTAATCTATCAGAGTGCCGGCTCTAACGCTACTGCGGTAATTGAGAGTATCGAAAAGATTCTCAACGAGCAACAGAAAGACCTCCCCAAGGGATTGAAAATCAACGTAATCATGAGCGTTAACGACTTCCTGTTCGCATCGATTCATGAGGTAATCAAGACCCTTATCGAGGCATTCGTACTCGTATTCCTTGTGGTGTTCCTCTTCCTTGGCGACTTCCGTTCCACCATAATCCCTATGATTGCCATCCCCGTGGCATTGGTCGGCACATTCGGTCTGCTCTACATATTCGGCTTCTCAATCAACCTGCTCACTCTTTCCGCACTCGTGCTTGCAATTGCTATTGTGGTGGACGATGCGATTGTGGTAGTCGAAGCTGTCCATGCTAAACTTGACCAGGGTTATAAGAGTGCACGCAAAGCCTCAATTGACGCGATGAACGAGATTGCCACCGCGCTTATCTCCATTACACTGGTTATGATGCTTGTGTTCATTCCTGTGTCATTCCTGGGCGGCACATCAGGTGTGTTCTATCGTCAGTTTGGTCTGACCATGGCTATGGCCATCTTCCTCTCAGCGCTGAACGCGCTCACACTCACCCCGGCTCTTTGTGCAATTCTTCTGAAACCTCATAATAGCGAGTCAACGCTTAAGGAGCGCATGGGCGAAGCTTACGGTGAAGCATTTAAGGCAGTGAAGAAGCGTTATCGCCTCTCGCTTGCGATTAATTTCCCTCCGTTGGTGACAACCCTTCTGCTCATTGCTGCGGTTACGTTCATGGTAATGGGCTGGTACAGCACTCACAACTATGTGCATCTCACCATAGCCTCAGTAGTAGCAATCCTCGGCCTGTGTGGCCTCTTCAGCAAGCGATTCCGCGATGCCTTTGAAAACGGTTTCTCAAAGCTGCTGGCCAAATACGGCAAAGGCACCGACTTCTTTGTGCGTCACAAGGTGGTGGCGTTCATTACCGTAGTGGCATCAGTAGCAGTGCTTGGCTGGCTCATGATGTCAACACCTACCGACCTTGTTCCTTCCGAGGACACAGGTACCATCATGGGTGTAGTCAACATGCCCCCCGCAACTTCAATGGAGCGCACCCTGAAAGTGATGAATAAGGTAGACTCCATCTGCGGCACCATCCCCGAGATTCAGGACCGTCAGGCTATTACCGGCTTCAGCTTTATCGGCGGCCAGGGTAACACCTACGGCTCATTCATTATTCGTCTGAAGAATTGGGAGGAACGCACCAACGCTGCTCAGAGCTCCAATGCTGTATTGGCACAGCTCATGCAGCGCTCAGCACTCGCAGCTCCCGATGCGCGAATCATGTTCTTCCAGCCACCTATGATTTCCGGCTACTCTGTGACCAACGGCTTTGAAATTCAGCTGCAGGATAAAACCGGTGGTGACCTCAACAAGTTCTTCCAGATATATCAGCAGTTCATCGGCGCACTCAATGCCCGTCCCGAGATAGCTATGGCCTACTCCACGTTTAACCCCACCTTCCCCATGTATATGGTAGACATAGACGTGGCTAAGGTTAAACAGGCAGGATTATCGCAAAGTGCTATACTCCAGACCTTGCAGGGTTACTACGGCGGTATGTATATAAGTAACTTCAACAAGTTCGGTAAACTCTACCGAGTGATGCTGCAAGCCGCTTCAGATGCCCGCGTCAATCCGGAGACACTGAAGCAAATCAAGGTGCGCAACGGTGCTGATATGGCTCCTATCGACAACTTCGTGAAGCTCACGAGGGTGTATGGCCCCGACGCACTGAACCGTTTCAACATGTTTACCTCAATAACCGTCACCGGTAACCCGGCCCCCGGCGTATCGTCAGGCCAGGCCATCAATGCGATCAACGAAGTGGCAGCACAGACACTCCCCACCGGCTACGGCTATGAATACTCCGGCATGACGCGAGAGATGGCTACCCAGTCATCCGGTAGCACAGGCTACATCTTTGTACTCGTACTCCTGTTCGTCTATCTGCTTCTCTCGGCGCAGTATGAAAGCTACATGCTTCCTTGGGCTGTTATCCTCTCAGTGCCTTTCGGCCTTATGGGCTCATTCATCTTCGCTAAGATAGAAGACATAAGTAACAGTATCTATCTGCAAATCGCATTGATTATGCTTATAGGTCTGTTGGCTAAGAATGCCATTCTTATCGTAGAGTTCGCCCTCGAACGTCGCCAGACAGGCATGAGCATCTCCAAGGCTGCAATTCAGGCGGCCATAGCGCGTCTGCGACCCATCCTCATGACCTCATTGGCTATGATTATCGGTCTGTTGCCCATGATGTTTGCCTCCGGTGCAGGTGCCAACGGTAACCATGCTCTCGGTTCAGGTGCTGTGGGCGGCATGCTTATAGGCATGATTTGTCAGGTATTCATAGTGCCCGCACTGTTCGTGGCCTTCATGAAGCTGCAAGAGAAGATTACCCCTCCGAAGTGGGAAGACAAGAACAACGACGCACTCTCATCCGAGATTGAGCAGTATTCAATTAAACGCGACTAAGTAATGAAAAAGTTAATCAGACTGGCTGTGGCAGTAGCAGTGGTGCTCCCACTCTCTGCCTGCCACATATATAATAAGTATGAGCGTCCCGACGACAGCGCCATTATCAATGAGCTCACCAAGGCCGATCAGCTTCAGCAGGACTCAACATTGCTGGGCAATCTGAGCTGGAAGCAGGTCTTCACCGACCCCCTGCTGCAGAGCTACATCGACACTGCTCTTGTGCGCAACAAGGACCTGAATAATGCTCGCCTCAATGTGGAGATTGCACAGGCTCAGCTGCAAGGTGCCAAGCTCAGCTACTTCCCCTCGCTGGCTTTCACGCCCAACGGCGGGAGCGCCTCCTACGGCGGTTCACACATGAACTGGAGCTACACTTTGCCCCTGGCTGCCTCCTGGGAGATTGACGTGTTTGGCAAGATTCTCAACCGCAAACGCGGAGCCAAGATGGGTGTGGAGCAGGCCGAGGCCTACAGAAGCGCCGTGCAGTCGCAAATCATCGGTGCTGTGGCTAATACCTACTACGCCATTGCGGCTCTCAACATGCAGCTCGAAGTGAGCCGGCAGACCGCTGTGCTCTGGAAGGAGCAGGTGTCGTCGATGGAGCTGATGAAGAATGCGGGACGTGTCAACGAAGCCGCTGTGGTGCAGACCCGCGCGCAGTACTACGCCATTCTCGCTTCTATCCCCGACCTTGAGACAGCTCTCCGCTCCATGCAGAACACTATGAGCCTGCTGCTCAATGAGTTCCCCGCCGACTATCAGACCACTCGCGACATGACCGTGAGCGCACCTGCTGAAATCAGCGAGGGTGTGCCCATGGCCTACCTTGCGGTGCGCCCCGACGTGGCAGCCTCCGAGCGTGCGCTGGCAATAGCCTACTACGCCACCAACTCGGCACGTGCAGCCTTCTACCCCTCGCTGAACATCTCCGCGCAGGGTGGCTTTACCAACGCTATAGGCTCCATGATTGTCAACCCCGGCAAGTGGTTCATACAGCTCGCAGGCAGCCTCACCGCCCCGATCTTCTCACGCGGTCAGAACATAGCCAACCTCAAGGCTGCCAAGGCGCAGCAGCAGCAAGCCATGAACAACTTCGAGTACACGCTGCTCAATGCCGCTGCCGAAGTGGGAGACGCCATGCATACATATACTGCCTCCAAGACAAAGCAGGAACTCCTCGCTCAGCAGATTGACCAGCTTGAGAAGTCTGTGGACTACACCAATCAGCTTCTCACCCTGGGCAGCGCGACCTATCTGGAAGTGCTTACAGCTCAACAGGGTCTGCTGCAGGCTCAGCTTAGCGAAATTAACTGCTGGCACTCACGTGTAGCTGCTCTCGTAAACCTCTATCAGAGCCTCGGCGGAGGTCGATAAGATTAATAGGCGGTAGGGGGATGATACCCCCCTGCCGTTACAAATTTCAGAACCTTAAAAACTCAATACGAAAAATGTCAACAATTAGTAATCTTGCATTCGTGCATCCTGAGGCCCGTCTGGGTAAGAATGTTGTGGTGGAACCCTTTGCATTCATTGATGCGGATGTAGAGATAGGAGAGGGATGCCACATAATGTCTCACGCCTCAATCATAGGGGGTACACGCATCGGTAAGAACACCAAGATTTACGATGGCTGCGTAATCGGCGCCGACCCCCAGGACTTCCGCTGGAAGGGGGAGAAGGGCTGCTGTACCATCGGCAATAATGTGCATGTCTACCAGCACGTCATCATCAACCGCTCCATTCACGAGGGGGCTTCGACCACAGTCGGCGACAATTCCTACATAATGGCGCAGACTCACATAGGCCATGACAGCAAAATCGGTGAATACTGCGTGCTTGGCAACGGTGTGAAGATAGCCGGCGATTGCGCAGTAGGCAACTATTCCGTGCTTTCCTCAAGCGCTGTGGTGCATGAACGGTGCCAGATAGGTGAGTGGGCTCTCATCAAGGGTGGATGTCGCGTTAACAACAATGTACCCCCATTTGCTATCATGGCTCACAACCCCATCAGCTACTATGGTGTGAATGCCTACATCATGCGTAAAGGTAATTTCAGCGAGGACCTGATTGACGATATAGCCAAGTGTTACCGCCACATCTACCAATGTGGCACGAGCCTGTTCAACGCTATGCGCCGCATACAGGAAGATGTCACCGCTACTCCCGAGCGCGACAAGGTGCTCAACTTTATTCGTGACCACGGCATGAAGATAGCCGGTGTCAACACCGACCTGACATATTGATTTTTAACCACACACAAATCGGCATCCTCCATTTTGCGAGGGTGCCGCAAAGCATTTAAGATGAAGAATTTAATTTTGCGAAGCATATCCGGAGCGCTCTACGTGGCGCTGCTCGTGGGGGCTCTCCTCATGGGTTCGGTCTATTTCTGCGCACTCTGCCTCGTGTTCGGCGTAATAGGCGTCGTGGAGTTCCGCAAACTCATGAGCAAAGGCACCGAGGTGAACGTGGCATCGCTGGCGGCCGACGTCTTTGCCATAATCTGCCTCACTACCCTCCCGGCATGGCAGCAAAACCCCTATATCGGCATCGGCGGTCTCACCATGATAACCATGCTCATCTTTGCCTTCTACCTGCTCGTGCGCTTCATCATAGGCATCTACAGCTCCTCGCCCGCAGCTGTGAGTGACACGGCCACTTCAGTGTTTGGAGTCATGTACATAGGCCTGGGTCTGTTGGCTGCTGAGCTGATAGGCAATTATTCCACACATCTGGTGCTTCTGCTCTTCATCTTCATTTGGGTAAACGATACCGGTGCGTTCCTCGTAGGGAGCGCTATAGGCAAGCACAAGCTCTTCGAGCGTCTCTCCCCCAAAAAGAGCTGGGAGGGATTCTTCGGCGGCCTCGTGCTCGTCTACGCTGTCAGCATAGTGCTCGGTTACACCGGCCTCACAGCCAAAATGCTCGGGCAGATGGCCTTCTTCGGCGTCGGCCCCTATCAGATTGTCTACATACTCCCCGCCGTGGCTGTAGTGTTCTCCACGTGGGGAGACCTCTTTGAGTCCATGATAAAGCGCAGCGTAGGCGCCAAGGACAGCGGCACACTCATCCCCGGCCACGGTGGACTGCTTGACCGCATCGACTCCATGCTCTTCGTAATGCCTGCTGCAGCAATCACCATAATCGCAATCGTTCTGCTTCATGCTTGACACCATACTCAAATACTTCCCCAACCTCACCGAACGTCAGAGGGAACAGCTCTCGCTGATGATGCGTCTCTACCCCGAGTGGAATGAGAAAATCAACGTAATCTCACGCAAGGACATAGACAACCTCGAGGTGAACCATCTGTTGCACTCTCTGTCGATAGCCAAATTCATTAACTTCACCCCCGGCACACGTATCCTTGACCTCGGGTGCGGAGGTGGTCTGCCGGGCCTCCCGCTGGCGGTGCTCTTCCCGGAGTGCAGGTTTCATCTCGTGGACCGCGTAGGCAAAAAGATAAAAGTGGCCACCGAGATAGCAGCCGCCTGCGGACTGAAGAACGTGACGCTGCAGCATGGCGACTCCGGCGAGTGTCCGCGTGGTGCCTACGACTTCGTGGTGAGCAGAGCTGTCATGCCCCTGCCGGACCTCGTGAAAGCTTCGCGTCCCCACTTGGCAAAGAAGATGCAGAACGCCTATCCCAACGGCCTGATTACCCTGAAAGGTGGCGAACTTTCGGCCGAGCTGGGTTTTTACAAACACGACACCCTCATAGAGCCCCTCGCCCAATGGTTCCCCGACGAACCCTTCTTCGAAACCAAAATGCTGACTTATACTCCGGTTTAGGTATTAGAGTCGCCGCATGGAGAGGAGGATTCCATCCTCCGACCATTCCCGCAAGCCGCGAGACAGGCCTTAGAGTCGGCGCACGCATCCTCCGCCATCGTAGCCTTTTGGGCGTAAGGCGCATTAAATCAATCAATCATGGAAATTATCAGACTGGAATTCAACGGCTTTTCCGAAAACACATACATAGTCTTTGACCCCGCCACACGCGACTGCGCAATCATAGACCCCGGCATGATGACCCCGGGGGAGAATGAACGTATCCGCCGGGTGATAGAGGAGAATAACCTGCACCCCGTGCACCTCATTAACACCCACATGCACATAGACCACGTGGCCGGCAACGACTTCATCTCCACCACCTACGAGCTTCCCCTCTCCGCCCACAAGGATGATGAATTCCTCGGACAACGAGTGCAGAATCAGGCGCAGATGTTTGGTATCCCCGGAGGCATAAAGCCGGTAGACATCACCACATACCTGCAGCCGGGCGATGAAATAAAGGTAGGCCACGGCACCCTGCAAGTAATCCACGTACCTGGCCACAGCCCCGGCTCCATAGCCCTCTACGACAAGCAGGGTGGCTTCGTAATCACCGGCGATGCCCTCTTTGCCGGAGCGATAGGGCGCACAGACCTGCCCGGCGGCGACCACGAAACCCTCCTGACAGCCATAGAAAACAACCTCTTCACCCTCCCCGACAACACAATAATCTACCCCGGCCACGGCACCCCCAGCACCATAGGCCAAGAGAAACGCACCAATCCATTCTTCTAACCGCCACGACTAATTTCGCATTTAGGTCTTAGGTTTTAGGTTTTAGAGCGATGGCAATAAGTTTTTAGGTATTAGAGCACACGCGTGGAGAGGAGGATTCCATCCACCGACCACCAACGCCCATTTAGCCCCGGGTGTCCCGTCCCACTTTAGGGAAGGGGGTAGGGGGAAAAAGGTGGGACAGTGGATTTTTGCCCTTAAATAACCTTAACTAATTGTATATCAGTATATTACAAGTATCCCGAGGTGTCCCGTGACTGTCCCGCCCCTGGTCCGAAACCACCGATAGCAAGGGCACTACATGCCGCGACAAATATGCTAACGTGCTGATATATAACAATATAAGTATATTAGAATAAATTAACCGACTAAGAACGCAGTAGCAAACGCAACCCTACTGAGAGTGCGCTTTTCCTACGTTAGGTTGACTGCCGGAAGTTGATAACACTTATAAACGTTGACTATACTAATACTATCCCTTTAGGTAGTTGGCTGAGATAGGGCTCCTATATTCCTTACATACTAATATAATTATAATATACAAATATATGCACTAGCCCTATTGTGTGTGTAAGGTAATTAATATAGTTTATCGCATAAGAAATAGAGTCTGATCGTTAGGAATGAAAAGATATTTTGTATGTGTAAAGGTAGTTATAAATAGTAATATACCTATATAGTTAGTTACGTTCTATTATGGGTTATTATCATTGGTCACGGCTATATGCGTGGGAGAGGGGTTATAGCAGTTACGAAGTTGAGGTCCGAACCGTGTGCATGACTATCCTACCTATCCTTAACAACATAACATCGTGTCTACTACACCGGGTTGGCGTCCGGTGCTAACCACAACGGCGCACCCTTCGGGCGCTTGCGTTTGCCGCTTAAGGGACTACGTTAGCATTACTGATTGGAATCCTCCTCTCCATGCGTTAGCTCTATTGCCTAACACATATCTAAAATGCGGGGTTGGTCGGAGGGTGTTGCAAAACCTCAAAAATTTCGACAATCAATTTTGTAACTTATTGAATTTCAGTGGCTGTATTTTTGTAAGTATTGCTAAAAATGGAGTTTTGCAACATCCTCCTCTCCAGGCGTTTGCTCGGTTGCGTTGCTTATTCATCATATGAAGACTACTACTGCGCTCATACTGATGCTGGCGTTTGCTTAGCTTGATATTATTCTTTTTATGTATTTACTTGTTTATCAGAGTTTTAACGTATTTATGGCGGTTTGTAGTCTCCCTGATATTGGTGATTTTGGACCAGGGGCGGGACAGTCTCGGGACACCTCGGGATACTTGTAATATACTGATTTTCAAGCTTTTTAAGGAAATTTTAGGGCAAGAATCCACTGTCCCACCTTTTTTCCCTACCCCCCTTTCCCTAATGTGGGACGGGACACCCGGGGCTCAATGGGCGTTGGTGGTCGGAGGATGGAATCCTCCTCTCCAGGCGTTTGCTCTAAAACCTAAGACCTAACACCTAAGACCTAACGGTTTAGGATTATTTGTTGTATTTGGCGTAGATGGCGGTGCCTCGGCGTTTGGCTTTGGCTACACATTCGGGGTTCTTGGCGTCGATTCCGTATTTTGAGGCGGGGGGTATCACTACTTTTGTGCCGGGCTTGATGCGGTCGGGGTGGCCGAGGCGCGAGGCGTTTTCATCGTAGATGTAGGGCCAGAGGTTGTAGTCGCCGTAGTGCTCTTTCGCCATGGTTGTGAGGAAGCGACGGGTGGTGATAGTGTCGTAGACCGGTTCATCTTTAGCGGCATCAGTCTTATCTTTGTCAGACTCGGCTGTGGGTGCAGGGTCGGTCTGCTCGTTGTCGGTTACCGGCTGAATTTGTTGCTCCTCGGGGAGTGTGTCGGTGGCTTCCTTTACTTGTGTGGTGTCCACGGGAACAGCCAATACTGCGGTTTCGGTCAGTTCCTCTATGTCGGAGGGGAGTGTGGTGTGAGTTACCGTGCAGAAGGAGCCGGGGAACAGCAGACGCCATGCTGCGAAGAGCACTAACATGCCGGCTACTGCTATGGCTATGCCAAGGCAGATGCCGTTGCGGAAGCGGGGTGCGTGACATTCGGGAGAATGTAGATGTATCTCCACCTTTTCATCGTTACGGTTGTCTACTTCCACTATCTCTTCGTGGCTATCGGCTTCGGCTGAAGGCTTCTGAGTCAGTTTTATATCGGTGGAGCCGTCAGTGGATTCAGCAGGTGCAGGTGTGGTAGGTGGTATCGGAGGCAGAGGCACTACCGGGGGTGCGGCGGGCGACTCAGTCTCTGAGGATTGCTCTTCAGATTCTGTCTCAACGGCAGCGGGCAGTGGAGATTCTGTAGCAGGGAGGGGAGATTCAGCCTCTTGTGTCGGGGGCTGTTGCGGTGCAGGTTCTGAGAATTGTTCCTCTACAGCTTCTTCCCACGGATCGTTGTCGGCAGAGTGCTCGGGGTCGGGCAGCTCTTCTGCGGATTCAGCGGGAGCTTCGGCAGGTGTCTCGGTCGGGATCTCTGCTTTTTCATCAGCGGGGGCAGCGGGGGCAGCTTGCGCGTTGGGCTCGGGTTGTTCCGGCGCCTTTTCAGAAGGAGTGTCGGCTTGGGCAAGCATTGAGTCGGTGACCTGCTCGTCGAGCTCCACGGCTTCAAACATGGAGAAGGGCTGGTTTATGGCTTCGGCAAGCCCCTTGTCGGGGGTGAAGGTCACCTTCTTGTGGCCGGGAATGATTATTTCCGCCCCGGTGTTGACATTTACGCTCTTGCGCTCCTCCACGTCGCTAACCTTAAATGTGCCAAGCCCTTTGACTTTCACGTTTTCTCCGGCTGCGAGCGTGGCGGAGATGATTGAGAACATACTCTTGAGGAAGCGCTCACACACATTGCGTGAAGCGCCTGAAGAGGCAGCGAGAGCAGAGATGAGTTCCGGCAGAGATATCTTAGAGTTCATAGAGGAAACGTGTTAATGGACAGATGGTTAGATGATATATTCATTGCTCGCGCAGCTTCTGCTTAAGCACGGCAGAGGGTTTGAACGAGAGCACGAGCTTGGGGGGCATGAGCATGCGGCGACCGGTGCCGGGCATTACCATGACGCGCTCCATTCTCTTTTTAGGTTCGAAGCTTCCGAAACCGGGGAGAGTGACGGTGTCCATCTCGGCACAGCGGGATGCTACGGTGTCTACGAGGGTCTCAAGCAACGAAGCCGCTTCATTTTTGCTAAGCTCGCACTCAGATGATATTTGATCTAACAGTGTCTTTGTATCCATGAAAAAGGGCTTTATCATGCAAACTTAACAAAAATTAGTGATATACGCAAAAATAATCTGAAGTTAGGATGAAAAAAATTGAGGCATAAGAAATTTTCAGGAGAATGATTGCTCACGTGAATAATTAATCGTAACTTTGCCTTTGGTAAAAATCGCAGACAAAAAAGGGTTGTCGCAGAGGCGCCCCGGGTTCAACGATTTGACCGACGTGAAACCTTGAATCATACATTTAAAGATACCAAAAATAGTTATTATGGAAATTCCTTTTGCTGAAGCTTGGAAAATCAAGATGGTAGAACCGCTGCGTAAGAGCACCCGCGAGGAGCGTGAGCAGTGGCTCAAAGAGTGTCACTACAATGTGTTTATGCTCAAGAGTGACCAGGTTTATATCGACTGTATAACCGACTCAGGCACAGGCGCTATGAGCGACCGCCAGTGGGCTGCCATGATGATGGGCGACGAAAGCTATGCAGGTGCCCGTTCATTCTTCAACCTTAAAGAAACAATCAATAAGCTTACAGGCTTTGAGTATGTGCTCCCCACTCACCAGGGCCGCGCAGCTGAAAACGTGCTCTTCTCTTACCTCGTGAAGCCCGGCAGCATCGTGCCCGGCAACTCTCACTTCGACACTACGAAGGGTCACATCGAGAGCCGCGGTGCGTTTGCTGTGGACTGCACTATCGATGAGGCTAAGGACACTCAGCTCGAGCACCCCTTCAAGGGCAACGTTGACATCAACAAGCTCGAAAAGGTGCTCAAGGAGCAGGGTGACAAGGTGCCTTTCGTGATCGTGACCATCACCAACAACACTGCCGGTGGTCAGCCCGTAAGCATGCAGAACCTGCGCGAGGTGAGCGTGCTCTGCGAGAAATATAAGAAGCCTCTGGTGTTTGACTCAGCCCGTTTCGCCGAGAATGCTTACTTCATCAAGACTCGCGAAGAGGGCTACGCCGACAAGACCATCAAGGAGATCACCCGCGAGATGTTTGACCTGGCCGACGGCATGACAATGTCTTCAAAGAAGGATGGTCTCGTTAACATGGGCGGCTTCATAGCAACCCGTCATGAAGACTGGTACGAGGGCGCCAAGGGCTTCCTCATCTGCTTCGAGGGCTTCGTGACTTACGGTGGTATGAACGGTCGCGACATGGACGCTCTGGCTGTAGGCCTCAACGAGAACACCGAGTTCGACATGCTTGACACCCGCATCCGTCAGGTGCAGTATCTCGCCGCCAAGCTCGATGAATATGGCATACCTTACCAGCGTCCCGTAGGTGGCCACGCTATCTTCCTGGATGCCGACAAGATTCTGGACCGTGTGCCCAAAGAGGAGTTCCCTGCCCAGACTCTTACCGTGGAGCTCTATCGCGAAGCCGGTATCCGTGGCTGCGAAATCGGTTACATCCTGGCTGACCGCGATCCCGTGACCCGCGAGAACCGCTTCGGTGGCCTTGACTTCCTGCGTCTCTGCATCCCCCGCCGTGTGTACACCAACAATCACATGGACGTGATTGCAGCCGCTATCAAGAATGTCTATGACCGTCGCCACGAAATCACCCGCGGTCTGAAGATTACTTGGGAAGCACCCCTGCTCCGCCACTTCACCGTGAAGCTCGCTCCCGCCGACTAATTCAGAACACTCCCTAAAAATAAAGATTGGCCATGCTCGGAATCAACCGGACATGGCCAATTTTCTGTGCAGGCTTAAATTAAATGTGGGTGGCTACCTGATAGAATAGCAGGGAGATGAGGTAGGCAAGCCCGGTGTTGTAGACCACCGAGAAGAGGCCGTAGCGCCAGCTGCCCGTCTCGCGCACTATGGCAGCAATCGTGGCTATGCAGGGGAAATAGATCAGCACGAAGAGCAGGAAGCTGTAAGCTATGACCGGCGTAAAGGGCGGAACACCCGTGACAGGGTTCGGTGCTGTGAGGCGCTCGGCCAGCAGCTCCTCAGAATCATCCTGACCGGTGTAGAGCACTCCGAGCGTCGAAACTACCACCTCCTTGGCGGCTGCGCCTGCAATAAGGCTGACGCTCATCTTCCAGTCGAAGCCCAGAGGTTTCACCACCGGCTCTACAAAGTGGCCTATGCGGCCCAGGTAAGACTGCGACTGCTGCTCTTGCTCAAGCATCTGCTCAGTGAGATTGGGGTTCTGGCGGAGCATCTCCTGCTCATCGAGGCGGGGGAAATAGCTCAACGCCCAGATTATTATGGAGGCCACGAGGATAAGTCCGCCCATCTTCTTCAGATACTGCTTGGCTTTGTTCCACATGCCGTGGGCCGTGGACTTGAGCGTCGGCATGCGATAGGGGGGCAGCTCCATGACAAAGGGAGTCTCATCCTTCTTAAACCAGAAGCGGCGGAGCAAGCGGGCAGTGACCACTGACAGCAGTATGCCTATCACGTAGAAGCTCATAAACGCCAGCGAGGCATGCTCCGGGAAGAAGCATCCGCAGAGCAATACATATATAGGTATGCGCGCGGAGCATGACATGAAGGGGGTAATCAGTATGGTGATCAGTCGCGAGGATTTGCTCTCGATGATGCGCGCACTCATTATGGCCGGTACATTGCAGCCGAAGCCCATGACGAGCGGTATAAACGACTTGCCGTGGAGTCCGAGGCGGTGCATCACCTTGTCCATGATAAATGCGACGCGCGCCATGTAGCCGCTGTCTTCCAGGAATGAAATGAAGCCATATAGAATCAATATGTTAGGCAAAAAGACTATAACGCCGCCTACACCACCTATCACGCCATCGAGCAAGAGGTCTTTCAGCGGACCGGGGTCCATAAACGCGCCGAGCTTTGAGCCCAACCATGCCACCCCCGCTTCAATCCAGTCCATGGGGTACTGACCGAGCTGGAACGTGGCCCAGAACATCAGCCACATAATCAGCAGGAAGATGGGGAAGCCAAAGAGCCTGTTGGTCACGAAAGCATCTATGAGCTTTGTGGACTTCTCCTCCTGTGCCTCGCCGGGGGTAAACGTTTCAGCAAGGGCGCCTGACACAAAGCCATACTTCTCTGCTGAGATTACTTCCGATGCATCCTGGCCGAGCGTCTTGCTGATAATTTTTTCCTGCTCATCGGCTATCTTTAACCATTGTTTGTAATTATGTGCATGAGAAAGCATACGCTTCACTTCCGGATCGCCCTGCAACAGCTTGATAGCCAGATATCTCGGTGAGAATTGCAATCCTACGCTCCCATCTTCTTTGATGGCATCCGTGAGCAGACGCACGCTCTTCTCAACCACCGGACCGAGGTTGACGTGAATGTGGCGCACATCTTTATTTCGCTCCTCGTAGACCTCTATCACCGTGTCAAGCAGGTCGTTAATGCCTTTGCCGGAGGTGGCAATCGTGGGCACCACAGGCACGCCGAGAAGCTCGCCCAGCAGCTTGTAGTCAAGCTTGGCGCCGCTCTTCTTGAGCTCGTCATACATGTTTAGGTCTATAATCATGGACCGGTTCATGTCAATAAGCTCCGTGGTAAGATACAGATTGCGCTCCAGGTTGGAGGCTACGGCCACATTAATTATTATGTCGGGGGCTTCGTTGCGCAGGTATCGCAGCACGTATTCCTCCTCAGGGCTGTAGACCGAGAGCGAATAGGTGCCGGGGAGGTCCACGATGCGCATGCGGTAACTCTTGTAGTCTATGTATCCTTCCTTGGCATCTACAGTCACGCCGGCATAGTTACCCACATGTTCGTGAGCGCCGCTGACATGGTTAAACAGCGACGTCTTGCCGCAGTTGGGGTTGCCTATCAGAGCTACGGTTATCTCCTTGTCGTGGCGGTGATGCTGCGCTTGCGGCTCGTGGCATCCGGTGGTATCGAAGCGCGTCTTATCTTTCTCGGGGAAATGATGAAGCCAGTCCTCCACCGCTACGCATTCAATGAGTTTTGCCTCAGCACGACGCAGACTCACCTCGTAGCCCATCAGCGTATACTTAATCGGGTCTTGCAGAGGAGCTTTAAGCAGCGCTTTCACTTCGCGACCACGCACAAAGCCCATCTCCATAACGCGCTTTCTGAAAGCACCGTGACCCTTAATTTTTATGACAACGGCTTTATCGCCATTCTTAAGGTCTGCTAAAGTCATGATGGTGTGTTTAAAAATCATGCAAAATTAACAAAAAAATCCCCTCGGCTGAGATTCAGCAGTGAAAATACCTAAAAGTGAGTATGCGTGGACCTCAATTGAAAAATAATTGTTAACTTTGCACGCTAAACCTGAAGACTATGGGATTCTTTAAGAAATTATTCTCACGCGAAAAGAAGGAACAGCTCGACTCCGGCCTGGAAAAAACCAAGGAGGGAGTTTGGAGCAAAATTTCCCGTGCTGTAGCCGGCAAGAGTAAGATTGACGACGAAGTGCTTGACCGCCTGGAGGAAGCTTTCATCTCCAGCGACGTCGGTGTGGACACTACTCTGAAAATTATAGAGCGCATACAGGACCGTGTGAGCCGCGATAAATATGTCAATTCCTCGGAGCTCCGTGAGCTGCTCGCCCAAGAAATTGCCGCACTGCTCGCCGAAAACAGTCTTGGCGAAACTGACGCTGCCGACTTCTCAGTGCCGCAGGGTAAGGGGCACCCTTATGTTATAATGGTAGTGGGTGTCAACGGCGTAGGCAAGACCACCACCATAGGCAAGCTCGCGCATCAGTATAAGCAGGCGGGTGCCAAGGTTGTGCTTGGCGCTGCCGACACTTTCCGTGCCGCTGCCATAGAGCAGCTCGAGGTGTGGGCTGAACGCGCAGGCGTGGACATCGTGACGCAGAAGATGGGCTCCGACCCGGCTGCCGTGGCCTTTGACACACTCCAGCATGCCCGCGCAGTAGGTGCCGATGTGGTGATAATTGACACCGCAGGCCGTCTGCACAACAAAATCGGCCTGATGAATGAGCTGACAAAAATCAAAAACTCCATACGCAAATTTGTGCCCGAAGCCCCGCAGGAGATTCTCCTCGTGCTCGACGCCTCCACCGGCCAGAACGCCTATGAGCAAGCCCGCCAGTTTGTGAAAGCAACCGAGGTCAACGCATTGGCCATCACCAAACTTGACGGCACCGCCAAGGGTGGCGTGGTTATCGGTATCTCCGACCAGATGCAGATTCCGGTGAAATACATCGGTGTAGGCGAGGGCATAGACCATCTGCAAATATTCGACCGTCAGGAATTTGTAAAAACCCTCTTCTCAAAAGATGATCTGAAAGCATGACATCAGGAAGAATAGACATCATAACCATGGGCTGCTCCAAGAATCTTGTGGATTCAGAGCGGCTCATGCGGCGTCTTGAGGCTAAGGGTTACGAGATGCACCATGACTCCGACCGGGTAAGCGGCGAGGTGGTGGTGGTCAATACCTGCGGCTTCATAGGCGATGCCAAGGAGGAGAGCATCAATATGATTCTCGAGCTCGTGGAGGCCAAGCAGCGTGGCGAGATTGGGAGGCTTATGGTAATGGGTTGTCTGAGTGAGCGATACCTCAGTGAGCTTAAAGCAGAGATTGAAGAGGTCGACGCTTGGTATGGCAAGTTCAATTGGGATGCTATAGTAGATTCGCTCCCCGATATTTCGGAGCGAGTACCGGAGCTTAAGCCCTGGGAACGAAAGCTGACCACACCCCCCTTCAGCACATACATAAAAGTGTCGGAAGGGTGCAACCGCATGTGCGCTTACTGCGCCATACCGCTGATTACCGGTCGCCATAAATCGCGTACAGTGGAGAGTATCCTCGATGAGGTGACCGCTCTGGCAGCCGATGGGGTCAGGGAGTTTAACGTAATAGCTCAGGACCTCAGCGCTTACGGCACCGACCTGGCAGATGGTCGCTCGCTGTTGGCGGAACTCATTGACCGCATGGCAGATATCCCCGGCGTGCGATGGATACGCCTGCATTACGCCTACCCGGTAGACTTCCCTTGGGATGTGCTTGAGGTGATGCGTCGCCGTGATAATGTCTGCAACTATCTCGACATAGCCCTGCAACACATTTCCACTCCGGTGCTTGACGCCATGCGCCGCCATGTCAACAAGGAGCAGACGCTCCAGCTGATTGACCGCATACGCCGCGAGGTCCCCGGTATCTGCCTGCGCACCACGCTCATGACCGGTTTCCCAGGCGAGGGTGAGGCGGAGTTTAAGGAGCTGGTAGATTTCGTGAAGAGCGTAAGATTTGACCGCCTCGGTGTGTTTGCTTACAGCGAGGAGGAGGGCACCTATGCAGCGCGACACCTTGATGACAATATCCCGCAGGAGGTGAAGGAGGCTCGCCGCGATGAAATCCAGGAGCTCCATGAGCATATAGCCCTTGAGAAGAATAAAGCCCTGATAGGCAGTAGGGTAGAGGTGCTTGTCGAAACTGAGGATGAGGGCGAATTGCTTGCCCGCACGCAGTGGGATAGCCCCGAAGTGGACCACCAGGTGCACATAGCCCTCCCCGCTGACGGTTACGGAAAGCAGATTAAGCCAGGCGACTTCGTAACGGTTGAGATAACTGACGCGCTCCCTTATGACCTCTACGCAGAACTCCTCTGAGCCGCTGATGGACGTATGGCTTCGATTGCCGGGAGGGCTACCAATGCGCTACCTCTGCCGACGCTCCGAAGATTGCGACACGCCCTGCTTTGTGATGGCCCGATTTAATGAACCGGCCCTGCGATACCAAATATGCAGCAGTGAAGAGCTCGAGCTCCCGGTAGTGGCAGAGGGCTTGTCAAAAGACTTTCGCAAGGAAGAGGAGATGAATGAGGCCTATAGGGACTCCCTCTCAGAGCTTATAGCTGAGCTTAAGAAGACAGGAGGCAAAACTGTGATTTCCCGAGTAGTTAGCGACCACACTGACTTGAGCCCCGAGGAGATATTCGCACGACTCTGTGCAGCATATCCCGCGGCTGCTGTCTGCCAGTGGCAGGCTGACGGAGGGCGGTGGTTTGCAGCCACTCCGGAGCTTCTGCTTCACGCCGACGCCGAGAGATTGCAGACCATGTCCTTGGCAGGCACTCGCCCCGCTAACTCCACCACTGCTGACTGGAGCCGCAAGAACAAGCAGGAGCAGCAGATGGTCACAGATTTCATACTCTCCACCCTGCGCAGCCTCAACCTTTCCCCCGAGGCCCAGGTGCCATGCACGCTTCAGGCCGGTCCGGTAGAGCATATCTGCACACGCATATCTGCACCGCGAAAAGATGCTGACCCACTGACAGTTGCCGAAGCGTTGTCGCCCACGCCCGCCGTAGCCGGCCTGCCACGCGAAGAATCCCTGAAGCGCATCTCACGCATAGAACAGCACCCGAGAGCATATTACGCAGGATTTTTTGGCCTTTTAGACGCTGAAGAATCAAATTTTTTTGTAACTTTGCGGTGCATGAAGCTTTCCCCCTCAGGAGCAGTGGGCATCTACGTAGGTGGCGGCATAACAGCCGATTCCACTCCCGAGGCAGAGTGGGATGAGACATGCAACAAGGCCCACACACTTCTCTCCATATTGCATTAAATATTAACCTCTACTACAACATTTATTATTCAAAATATTTAAAATCATGAAGTTACACACAAAGGCCCTGTTCGGCGCAGCACTGCTTTCCATAGCACTCAGCGCGCAGGCAGAGGAGCATCTGAAGAGCCTCAACAAGGCTTACATTGATGCCTCGATCTCTCCGAAGACTGACTTTTACCACCACGTGGTTAAGGGTTGGCAGGATTCTCACCCCCTCTCACCCGAGCACGCTCGCTATGGCTCGTTCAACATCCTCAACGACTCAAGCAACAACCGCGTGCAGCGCATCGTGATGGGTCTGAGCGCTACAAACCCCGCCCGTGGCACAGTCGCTCAGAAAGTGTCTACCCTCTACGAGCAGGGCATGGACTCCGTACGCCGCAACGCCCTCGGCGCTCAGCCCATCAAGCCTATCCTCGACAAAATTCAGAATACACGTCCCGAGGAGATGGAAGACCTCTTCCTCCTCATGCACCGCGAATATGGCAGCCCCTTCCTGGGCGCAGGCCCCATGGAGGACATGGCCAACTCCAATCAGTATGCCATGTACGTATCCGCAGGCAACCTCGGTCTCGGTGACCGCGATTACTACCTGAAGAGTGACAAGCGCAACAAAGAGGTGCTTGAGGCCTACAAGAAACTCATCGTAGCCCAGATGATGAACGCCGGCTTCGCACGCAAGGACGCTCAGCGCATCTGCAAGAACGTGATTAAATATGAGACTCTGCTTGCCGACTCCACCTGGACCCGCGAGGAGAGCCGCAACGTGCCCGCCATGTACAACCCCCGCTCATTTGCCGAGCTCAAAACCCTTTACCCCAACATGCCATGGGACCGTTTCTTCATCGAGACCATGAACATCCAGAGCCCCGACCAGGTAATCGTGACCGAGCTCAACACCGTGAAGCAGGGCAACGACCTCTACGCACGTCTCTCTGACCGCGAGAAGAAGGACCTCTACCTCTGGGAAGTAGTAAGCGGTGCATCTCCCTACCTGAGCGACTCATTCAGCGATGCTGCATTTGAATTTAACAAAGTGATGAGCGGTGTGGCTCAGCAGCGTCCCCGCTGGAAGCGTGCCCTGGGCGCCACCGAAAGCAAGCTTGGCGAAGCAATCGGCCAGCTCTACGTGGAGCAGTACTTCCCCGAAAGCTCCAAGCGCTACATGGAAAACCTGGTGAAAAACCTCCGCGTAGCTCTCGGCAAGCACATCATCAACCTCCCCTGGATGAGCGACAAGACAAAGCTTCAGGCCATGAATAAGCTCAACTCCTTCACCGTGAAGATCGGTTACCCCGACGTGTGGAAAGACTACAGCACCATGGACATAGATCCCGAGGCTTCCTACTACGACAACATGCACGCCGCCTCATTGTGGCAGCAGGCTGAGCAGCTCGCCAAGTGGGGCAAACCCGTAGACAAGACCGAATGGGGTATGACTCCTCAGACCATCAACGCCTACTACAACCCCATGGCCAACGAAATCGTGTTCCCCGCAGGCATCCTGCAGGCTCCCTTCTTCGATCCCGAAGCTTCTGACGCAGAAAACTATGGCGGTATAGGCGTGGTTATCGGCCACGAAATGACTCACGGCTTCGACGACCAGGGCTGTCAGTTTGACGCTCAGGGCAACATGGCTAACTGGTGGACCCCCGAAGATGCTGAAGCTTTCCAGAACAAGACTCAGGGCCTCGTAGCACAGTTTGACGAAGTTGAGGTGCTCCCCGGCCTCCACGCCAACGGCCAGTACACCCTCGGCGAAAACATAGCTGACCAGGGTGGTCTGAACGTAGCCTACACCGCATTCCTCGACTCTCAGCTCGCCAAGGGTGTTGACATCAACTCCGAGGCTGCCCTCATCGACGGCCTCACTCCCGAGCAGGTGTTCTACATGAACTACGCTAACCTCTGGGCTCAGAACATCCGCGAAGCTGAAATCCGCAGCCTCACCACCGGCGACGTACACTCACTCGGCGAGAACCGCGTGAACGTAAGCCTCCGCAACCTCGCTCCCTTCTTCCGCGCCTTCGACATCAAGGAGGGCGACAAGATGTTCCGTCCCGAGGCTGAACGCATCATCATCTGGTAAGAATTAATCCCAAATCCTCATACGGGGTGTGTCGCCACGCTTAAAGGCCCGACACACCCCGATTTCTTAAAGCCCCAAGCCACATTATCAAAATGAACAATTTCAGCAGCTCAATTAAGCAGTTTTTCAATTGGGACAGAGGCACACTGATTCTCTTAGGCGCCTTCTTCTGCACCTTCATGGCCTTTAACGTCATGTGGTGCTCATGGACTACATTTACCCCCTTCTCCCATTTCCCGCTCTACATCTCCACCATATTGATGACCCTGCTGCTCACGCTCCCTTACGTGATAAAGCGCTGCAAGTGGCTTGAAATACTCCTGCTCATCCTCCTCGACTTCCTCCTGTTGGCAAACCTCATGTATGCCCGCACCTACTTCAACGTAATTCCTCTCTCAAGTTACACCAACGCCGGCAATCTTCAGGACTTCATGCCGAGCGTATGGACCTCACTGCGCTGGGCCGATCTGATATTTCCGCTCATCACGTGCGCAGCTATCCTCCTGCTCACCCGAAACAACTCGGCCATAGTCCGCCAACCCAAGACACCCCTCATCCCTTACCTCATCACGCTTGCCATACCGCTGCTCTGTGTGCTGATATGCGTGCCTACCCCTGCTAAATACAAAGAGGAGTACCGCAAGTATTACAATAACGCCTACGCCTATCAGAGCACCCCGGTAATGTACTCCGTATTCGGCTCGCTGCTTTACGATGCCTTGGTGAAATATGAAACCCTGACTCCGGCAGAACAGAAAGAGACCGACGACTTCATAGCATCGCTGCCCGGCATTGAGAAACTGCCCGAGGGAGTCACACCCCCCGAAAACCTCGTAGTGATATTCTGCGAATCGCTCGAAAGCTGGGTCATCGGCCTGGACTACGACGGCCAGCAAGTCACCCCCAACATTAATAAATGGCTGACAGACAGCACCACCTACTACAACCCTCACGTACTCTCTCAAGCTAAGGATGGCCGCTCAATCGATGGCCAGCTCCTGCTGCTAACAGGCCTTATGCCCCTGCGTCAGGGCACCTATTCCACTCAGTTCCCCGACGACTATTTCCCCTCTATTCAGAAAGCACTGAAGCAGGCCCACGGCTCGCGCGCCACGCTCATGACCGGCGATAAGGAATACGTATGGAACCAGGGGCGCATAGCCCGTAGCATGGGCACGGACAGCATAATCTCATTCCCCGACTTCCGCATAGAAGATGCCTTCACGGGCCGCAAACACATCGGCGACAGAGCCCTCATGCGTCAGAGCGTGGAGAAGCTGAAGAGGGGTGACATATGGCCCGAAAACACCCCTGCCTTCCTCCAACTCGTCACCTATTCCGGCCATGGTCCCTTCCGCCTACCCGACAGCGAGAAGAAGCTGCGCATTCTCCCCGGCACTCCGCAGATTATGGCCGACTACATGCAAGTGGCACATTACACCGACCAGGCCCTCGCGCTCATGATAGATTACCTGCGCAGCCGCCCTGACTGGCACAAGACAATGGTGGTCATCACCGGCGACCATGAGGGCCTTGCAGCGTGGAGAGCCGAATGTCTGGCCAGCGAACCCGGACGCCGCTACGTCAACCCCGAACAATTCGTACCCCTTATCATCCTCAACTCACCGCTCCCCGGCCACAGCGAAAAGGTAATGGGTCAAGCCGACATCTATCCCACCCTGCTGCACCTGCTCGGCCTGCGCGACTACGAATGGCCGGGTGTAGGCCACAGCATTCTCTCGCCCACCCACCCCGGAGCCGCCATCAACCCCCAAGGCAAAATAGTAACCACCCCCGGCAAAAAGCTCCCCACCGCCACAGAACAAACCCTCCAAAAGCAGCGAGAAACCTCCGACCGCATCCTCCGCTACAACCTCCTCCGCCCCAAGCAGTAGGTCTTAGGTTTTAGGTCTTAGGTTTTAGAGCAATGGCTGCAATAAGGTTTTAGGCGTTAGAGCAAAGGCCTGGAGAGGAGGATTCCATCCTCCGACCACCAACACGACTGAGACATAAGGTTTTAGAGCAAGCGCCTGGAGAGGAGGGTGTTGCAAAACTCCCTCAAAAAAATAAGCAAAAGCCTCAACTTTCACAAGCTGAGGCTTTTTTATGTCCACAAAATTTTGTAACTTTGTGGTATTCAAACTAGTAAGTGCAAAGTTAATGAATAAAACTTACATACCCAACGATAATCTGCTTTTTCCGCCTAATTTGGGCGATTTTATCCCTGAGGATGCTCCTGTAAGGTTGGTTTCACAAATTGTCGACCTCATGAACCTTAAGGAGATTCATGACAGCTATTCCCAAGAGGGCGACGGTCGACCGCCCTATCATCCGGCAATGATGCTTAAGGTGGTGCTCTTCGGGTACATGAACAATATTTTCTCGAGCAGAGGCCTGGCGTCCGCCATGAGACGCGATGCCCATCTGATATGGCTATCATCCTATCAGTTTCCTGAGCAGAGTACCATCAGCCGTTTCAAGATACGCTGCATGCCACATATTAAGGTTATCTTCTCACGCCTTGTATTCATATTGACGGAGCGAGGAGAGATCCAGCTGACCAAGGATCTGTACATAGACGGCACAACCATACGTTCCCGTGCGGCACGCCGCCGCATCAAGTGGCGTAGCAATGCCGCGAAGTTCGGGGCATTGGCCGAGACAGCCATCCAGGAGGGCGTGGAAGATCTGCTAGAGCAGGTAGAGAACGGAGACACGATGGATGAGAATAACTCCGGACACGTGAGTTACACAACGGATGAGGCGCGCGAGATTGTTGACCGCATTGAGCAGGAAGCGCAAAATCAGGGCTTAAAAGTACAGAGTAAGATCACGGTAGTCCGCAAAGCCATAGACCGCAAGGAAACTCATGATCATACATTGGAACAATGCGCCGGCAGGTGCGGCGTGGCACCCACCGACCCCGACTGCGGTATCATGCACGCCAAGGAAGATGGTTATGGCGGGGATGCCACCCCAAACTTCAATGTGCAGATAGCCACCCAAAATCAGTATGTGACCAACTATGGAGCATTCGATCAGCCCTCCGACAAATCAATCGCCATGGACTTTATAGATACCTGCATAGAGGAAAACAGTGTGAAGCCATCCTCGGTTGTGGAAGATGCCGGATATGGATGCGAGGAAGTCTATGTCGGACTTAAAAAAAGAGGAATCTCAGCCATCGTCAAATATCCGAACTATGATGCAGAATCCAGACGTCGCCCGGTAAAAGAGGGTACATATGATAAATTCGGATTCAAATTATCAGAGGATGAAAGCACCCTCATCTGTCCGGCAGGACACAGAATGAGAGTGATAAGAACCGAGGAAGAATACACCCGAAGCGGATTCCGCAGCGACAGCACCGTAATGACATGCGACCATTGCCCGGGCTGCCCCTTCAAAGAAAAATGCCAAGTGGCAAAGAACAAACGAAGAGAAATACGCCGAAAGCTTGGGAACATAAGAGAAGAAAGGAGAGCCAAGGCAAGGCTCGATCTTCCCGCAAATCAGGAAAAGCTGAAGCGAAGGTCGCTAGAACCCGAACCGGTTTTCGGACAACTAAAACATAATCATGGATACACCCGCTTCCGTCACTTCGGAAAATCCAAGGTCGAAATGGACTTGGGATTTGTCTTCATGGCTCTAAACATCCTAAAACTATACCGAAACATAGAAAAATCGGCCTAAAAGAACCGATGTTCCTATTTTTTAGTGATCGAGGCGAATTTTAAGTCTGTGAGAATCGAAAATTCTAACTAAAATTGAGACCACTAATTTTGGGCTCAAATATTCAATTCTCAGCGCGTTTTTTTGGCATATAGATCAATTTGCAGGCTAAAGTCGTTGTAATCGCCTACATTACTGTTTCTTATTATTGATGTCCGACAAACACTTCTAAACCACTGATTATCAGATAATATTTTATGTATAAGCCCTGTTGTTTAAGTAGCTCTATAATCAGCTGTAACTCTGCGCGTTAGAAGTAGATC
>JAAVFJ010000019.1 GCA_014800845.1 Bacteroidales bacterium
AGAGAGTCACGCTCTTCCCTTTCGGAAGCAGCTCAAGGATATATTCCCCCGCCTCCTTCGGTTTGTCAAATCTGCGCCCTCCATACATGGATGAACCCTCAATCACCATCACCTCGCTCGGATACACTCCCTTGCCATTCTTCACAAATCCCTCACGCTCCAAGTCTTTCACGTCGCGCTCGTTCAGTCTGACAAGACGCTCAAGTTTCTCTTTCTTTTCAGTCAGAGTCATTAACTTCGCTTTCTTACGCTGATAATCGCGCTCAAAGCCATTGCGCAGGGCACGGAGTTTTTTCACCTTCTTATCCTGCTTTGCTCTCTCAAAGATCACAGGGTTGCCCGAAAGACGTGCTACCATTTCAGCAGGGTCAAAGCCATCCTCCTCTCCTGAACCCTCGTCAAAGGTTCTCTCTCCGTTGACGGTGCCCATCTTGAATTGGGTAAACATCTTCCCCTTGGCATCAAGCAACTGATACTTGTAGAGGTCAAGGCTCCCCTCGGTGGCGTAATAATGTACTCTCACCTTGTTTCCCATGAAGTCACGCGCGATGATATTGCCCTGTCGGCCCCCACGCCCTAAACATTGTTCAAGAGCGGATGGAGTCCAAGGCACAGTCACCATGTGCATATCCGTGATGCGGGTCTGCACATTCACACCTGTACCCATATTCTTCGTACCTCCGATGAGAATACGAACCTTGCCGTCCCTCACTCGCTGGAAAAGGTCTTTGCGCTTCTCCTCGGTCGTTGCCTGCTGGATGTAGGCAATCTCTGACTTAGGTATTCCGCTATTAGTAAGACGTTCAATGATGTCAGTATAAACATCGTATGACTTCTCTTTGCCCGGCACGCCAAGTTCGCAGAATATGAGTTGCACGCCTTTTTGGTCGGTCATCTCATCATAGTATTTCTTGACGTTTGCGCAGACAGCCCCAACCTTGCCTCCCTCGTCATCCATATCGGGGAATATGAGGCGAGGCGAAACTGCGGCTTTTGACGATAGGGAAGAGGCAACAAGTCCCCAAGGATATTTGTCGGGGTTATCCGGGTGTATGCCGAAATAACTGCCATCCCTTGTGTTGAGCATGTGGATAATCTCGCGGTTGATTTCCGATATCGCATCGCTCGCAGGCACTATCACTGTATTGCTCTGCAATGCAGGTTTGGGGAGTTTGAGATTTGAGTCATTGCGCACATCGGCAATCTCGGCATAGAGTTGTGAGAGTTCCGGCACATTCTTGAAACTGCGGAAGCGGTCTTTCATTTTGAACTCTCCTGTAGTGCCGGCCTCCAATTCCGACGTGTGATCGGCGAATATGCTCGCCCATGCGTCAAAGGTTGTCATCCCGAGTCTTTGCATCTCTCGCGGTCGCAAGCAATTGAGGAGGTTATAAATCTCCACAAGCGAGTTAGTGATGGTAGTACCCGAAAGGAATACCACCCCTTTATCCCCTTGGTGCATCTTTTGCAAGTGTCGTATCCCCGTAAGCAATGCCACAGCGCGGTTACTTCCCTTGGCGTCCGCAAGTCCTGCTATCTGCTGATAACTTGTAACGTATGGCAATGATTTGAATTGGTGACTCTCGTCAACAAAGAGATAGTCCACACCCAGGTTCTCAAAGCAGAACTCGCGGTCTACCTTCCTATCCATGCGTTTCTCCATCTTGGCGATAAGGTTTTTACGCCTTACTTCAAGTGCCTTGATTTGTCGCTTGGTAAGTTGAGATTGGTCTGTGCCGTACAAATAGTCAATCATATTGTCAAGCATTTGCAGCTGCTCGCTGATGACTCCTTGCTCTGCCTCCTCAGTGTGAGGAAGCATACCATACTGCTCATGACTGAGAATTACACAATCATAATCATTCAACGAGATATTGGCAATGAACTTCTTGCGGTTCTCCTTCTGGAAGTCGCTGTCATTAGGGGCAAGTACGCGAGCGGAGGGGAACCCCTCCTTAAACTCTCGCGCAATCTGCGACACAGTTGACTTCAATGCCACGATCATAGGCTTCTTGGCGATACCCATTCTACGCATTTCCATGATGGCAGCCTGCATTACCAAAGTCTTGCCTGCACCCACAATGTGGTCAACTATACCTCCGCGATTGTTGATAAGCATCCACACTGCATCCTTTTGGTGTGGGCGCAGCTCCATCCCCATCAGTCCGGGTATCACTAGGTGCTGTCCGTTGAACTTGCGCTTGACGATGCGGTTGAAGCGGTCGTTATACTCCTGCTCCAATCTCTCCACGCGGTCGGGGTCAGACGGAAGCCACTGCTCAAACCTTTCTCGCATCTCCTCAATCTTTTGGTTTGCGAGTTCGGTCTGCTCCTCGTCAATACCATCATCGTCACCTCTCTTTTTGATGACGAGTTTCTTATCTTCAAGCGCGGCTTTTAGGATTTCTTTTGCAGATTTGCGTGGAGTTTCCCATTCATCGGCGGCCCCTCCGAGTTCCTTGCTGTCTATGTTGATTTCATAGGAGTCTATTTCGGGGATATAGCGAACGCCACTCTTCATCTCGTTTACATATCTGCCGAGTTCGGGGTCATATGTGCGGTTGCGACTGCTATAGTTGGCGTGCAGACCGAAGATCTCCTTCACAAAGTCATTAATGATGTCATCCGGTATCCATCGCGCACCAAGTCCGACAGAAATATCATCAAAGGGTATGCGAGTGGGTTGTACTTCTTCAAGTGCTTTCACATTCCGCTCAAAGCGGTTATCGCTCTTGGCGGCCTCGCGTGCATCTGCAAGTTTCGTGACTACATCGCCGCTCAGATATTCATCGCGTGTCACATAGTCATCCTCCGTATTCGGGTTAAGGAATACGAAGTCTGCACACTGGTCTGCCCATTTCCCGCCGAGCACGTTGCTCATGAAGTCAGGGCGAACATAGCCATATTCCGCCAGTGATGCGCTGATTGCATCCTGCGGTGTCTTGACCTCATCAAAACGCATAGCCGACTTGATGGTGTTCTTGGTGAAGATGTCCGATAGTCCCTCAAACTTGCCACTCTTCCATTTTTCAAGAGCCTGCATGGTGTAGCCGTCTATATCGTCAAGGATAAAAGCATTATCGGAGTCATGCAGACGACCATACTTTTCTACAAAGGCATCATAAGCTTTCTGTAACTCACTACGCATGTTGCCGAGGGTCTTGTCATTCTCGCCCTCAATTTGCCCCGCGATTAGACGTTTCATTGCAGTTCGCACGTCAATCATGGCTTTGATGCGCGGTAGCATCTTGTCATGCTTCAGTGTCCCCTCAAACTCGCGTGTCTCTTCGCCGTACTCGTTGCTCTTGGCATTAAGCACGCCTACTTTGCCGTCTTGGATGACGAGATTGCCGTTGCTCACCCAATCGCCGTTTCCTTTGTAGGCGGCACGCACGGCTTGCTGTGACTCGCGGACTGTGCGCGTCACATCAAATAGTTTGCCACGCCGGTTGCCTACAATGCGCTTGATGGCCTTTTCCATAGCGGATGCTATCTCATCGACCGACATACGACTCGTCAGTCCGAAGGCATCCTCCTTATATTGGTTGCCTGCCTGCACTTCGCCTATCATGTTCTCAGGGTGAAGGGCATAATAGCCATTGTATTCAACCTTGTGATCTTTGCCGTCATTCTTTCCTTTGGCAGTCGTTGTAGCCGACGAAAGGAAAGCCTGCTCCAATTTCTGATATTCGGGGTCAGTTCGCCGTGTCAAACGATCCTCCTCATCGCGCCATTTCCGCACGAAGATTACATCAGTATTCACGCCTGTGCCTTGGAATGTGTTGTCGGGCAGGCGTACTGCTCCGAGTATCTCACCCTCCATGGCGATATGCTCTCGGATTATCTGATTGCTCTTTGTGTCCATGACAGCCGTTGTCGTCATCATGGGAAGCAGACCTCCGGGGCGTAACGCCTCAAGCATCTTCACCGCATAATAGTTGTGTATGCGGTTCTGCGCAGCTCGCTTCACAGGTGTGGAGTCGCTTTTCCATGTGGGGTCTGTGACTTCTATGCTACCGAAAGGCACGTTGCTCGATACCACATCGTATGAGCCGGGCGCGAGTCCAGATTTCTCAAATCCTCCGATTATGACGTTGGCATCCGGATAGAGGATACGTGAGAGCTGACCGCTCAGCCAATCAAGCTCCACGCCTGTTATCTCGGTGCGCTCCTGCAATGTCTTGGGAAGTGTACCCTCAAACATGCCGTTACCCATTGAGGGGTCAAGGAACTTGCCTCCTCGGAAGCCTGCAAGCGTCAGGAACGAGTTAATGGCCTTGGCTATCTTTGTGGGGGTATAATAGGACGACAGCGAAGCCTGCCTGATTGCCCCGAATAGTTTCTTCTCTCCTTGTGGATCAAGTTTCTGAATAGCTTTCGCAAGGCGATTTATCGGCGCACTCTGATATGTGCTGCGCAGAATATGGTCAACGTCATAGTAGTTGCCGAGGTCTACCTGTCCCCATCCTCTGAAACGTGAGATTATGGCTTTCTGCTCATCAGTGGCAGGCTTGCCACCAAACAGCACCTCTGCAAGGGTTTCAATAGCCTTTATGTTGGCCTCCAACCGCTCTTTCGGTGTATAGGAGTCAGCCTCGTTCTCCCCTTCTTCATATCGGAAGTTGCGGGTGTACTTGCGCTCCGGCTTTTTAGTCTTTTCCTTTACGGAAGCAGGTCTACCTCCCTCGCGAGTCCCGGAGGCAGGTTCTCTCTCAGATACTCCTTTTCCTCCGTTGTCAGTTTCTCGTTCTGAAACAGGGCGCGGTTCAGAAGTTCCTCCACGCTCATCTGCAACCCCTGCACCTCGTCCAGAAGTTCCGACCTCATCACGTCCCCGATTTCCTGCGGACTGTTGAAGTCCCCGCTTCTCATCAGTTCCATGTGCCGTTCCGTCAGTTCCTCGTTCCATGTCTGAACGCTCTGCATCATCTGTCCGGCTTTTATCAGTCGGCTCAGTTCCGCGGGGTTGTACTCCTCCATTAATTCGAGGCGCATCATTGCCCAGGGTGTGTGCGCGTTCACCTTTAGCCACTCCTTGACCTTTCGTATCACTCTCTCGTTTAACATTGTTATCTGAATTTTCGGGTTCATCAAACAGGCCGCCGAAAAGATCACCGACCTGCTGTTCGGGTTTAATTACTTTCTTCTTCGCAGGCTTCTTGCCTCCTGTCATTATCTCAACGATTTTCTCCGTAGTATGTTCGGGAGTAGAGGGATCAGATGTTTCCGATTTCTTGCGGTCAGCCTGCGCCTTGGTCGCTACGCGCTTCGCCTCTCCGAACACTCCGTCCGCAGGCTTCACCCGGCTCCAGTCCCCCTTCTCGCTCATTACCCCTTTAACCGATTCAAAGATAGGACTGCCATCTGAGTCGAAATCTTCAATCTTCACTCTCTCCCACTTGCCGGTGCCGTTACGGTCCCACATCACTTCATCGCCACGCTTGTATCCGTTGTGGCTCTCCTCGGCTTTGGCTTTGGCAGCTTCCTCGGCTACAACTTTCGCCATACGCTCATCCACCACGTCTGCGATAAGATCGCGTTGTCCGTAGTCAAACCACGCCTTTACGGTAGCAGGATGTTCGCCCATCATTTCTACTTCACGCTCTGCTATCCACTTATCAATGTACTCTCCGATCATCCGTTCTCTTACGTCAGCCGGATTATCAGCGCGATAGGTGTTCAGAAGAGTTTCATCTTGGCGTGCATCTGCCATAATAGCATCAACACCTTTCCAAATGGCTTCCGAGTTATCATCAAGCCACTTGCTGACTGCCTCCGCGTCCTTTGCGTCCGGGAACGACTGCTCATTCTTCGGTGCTTCCTTCGTCGGCTGTCCCCATCGGCTTGCCCTCTTAATCTCATCCAGCATCTTGTCGTAGGTCACATCCGTAGGAAGGAAATGGTTGTGTCCCTCCCCGAAGCGGAACATGATCCGATCCACCTCGTAGTTATCTCCCTCCCATGCGCCTCCTCCTCGGTTCGGCTCAACTCCACGCTCGTGAGTCGGGGAAAGTCCGATATTGATATGAAGATTGTGCCCATCAGGATAAGGCAGGTCCACAGAGATGTCTCCTCCGACTGACGCGATGTTCGCTCTCACCGCCGTGTCATTCTTGCCGCGGCTCTTCTGCAGCTGCTCCGTAGTCTTGCCCGTTACCTTATCCAATTCAATGCCGAGGTCATCGACCAACTGCTTTGCAAGTTTCACAGCGTCCTTCACAGCCTTCTTCTCCGCACTCCTGCGAAGTCCATACACCTCGTGTTCAGGCGCGTCAAGATCAGCCTCATAATATCCCAGTAGAGCCAGCTGCGAGTTGACCTCATCAAGAGCATCGTCTATCCGTTTGAGGTCGCGGAGTATCCTCTTCCGCTCGGGTTTTCTGACGCCTGCAAGGCTTGCATGCTTTTCCGCTTCGCCTGCAATAGCCTCTGCTTCGCCTGCAATAGCCTCTGTATCTGCTTCTCTTTTTTTGTCATCTTTCCTTCGATTTTTATTACGTTCTTCAATCAATTCTTTTTCCGCCTGTTCTGCCGCAATCTTTGCCTTGCGCTCAGCAACTCGCATCTCAGCATCGCGGATAGCATCCGGAGATGGCTTGTCAAAGTTCTCAATGTCAAAGCGGTCAACATCCGCTGTGTCCGTATATCCCTCGCCGCCATAGCCCGGTACACGCTTCGCGCCCTCATACCATGACTTGATGAACGGCTTTACCTTTGATCCGAGTCGACCCACAACGCCCTTTGCAAAATCGGGGAACGAAGTCACTCCGTTGTCAAGGAAGTTGAACGCATAGTCCACTCCGAGAGAGAACACCTTGCGCTTCTGCGCAGGCGTCAGTTCGTCCGGATCACGGAAATAGGAGTCGGTGCTCCCCTCCTCATCGTCAATGCCGAGGAGCTTGCGTAGCTCATCCTCCTGCGCCTTCATTTCGTCAGTCACCTTGAACTGACCCTTCGGAGCAGGCTTCTCTTCCTGCTTCTCCGTGATGTCATCAATCGAGGCGCTATTCGCAGGCTTGCGTTCAGGCTTCTCCGTAGGCTTGGCAGCCTGCTTGATCTCCTCACGGCTCAACGGCTGTGCATCGGCTACGGCTTCCTCGTTGCCGATCATCTCGCCTGCCCTGCGTGCATCTTCCTCCGAACGGAACAGCCACTCTGAATATGTGTCTTTGTCCGAACACCAACCGCGAGATTTCCTGCCTTCTGCCTTTTCACGAGCAAAAGCGGCTAATGCTTTACGCTGTTCATAGGTAGGAGGCGTTGAGAACTGGATGCTATACATCGGAGTGGTCGTCTTACCTGATTTGTTGGTGTATTTGGTCGGAGTGATGCTATATGCTTCTTTATGTGCCGGGGTTGTCGCATTCTCTCGGCTCGAGGCATTCTCCTCCGCTATAGCGTTTAGAATTTCGCCTGCTCGATTGTAGCCGATCTTGAAATAGCGCATGACTGCATTCCGTGATGATTCATCCGGCTCTAATCCTTTCTTGCCGAGCCACTGCCTAACCTCATCGTGAAGCTCATCCTTGCCTCTCTCATGAGAATCTTCGTTGCGGACGCTCCTATACTCCGAGAATGGCTTTATCTTGCGCTTTGCCGATCCCGTCCACTTCTCGAAATCCTCTACATTGCTCCCGGTAATTTCAAGCCGACGCCCATTCTCCCATCCGGTCTCATAATTGGAAAGATAGGCATCAAACGCCTCATCCTTATCATTAAAACCGAGCATCACCTTATGCTCGTCGAATGTACCGTCCGGATTGAATTGATCTACAACATACACCTTGCGTCCGTTCCACTCGTCCGTATCCGAAGAAAGGAAAACGTCGATATTATCCCCATCCGTACTCTTTACGCCGGGAATAAATCCATAGTCATTGCGCATCTCCGTCTCCCAGACATTGCCCTCCTCGTCGACTCCACTGCGAAGGCTGCCTCTCTCATTCTCTACATACACAGTGAATTCCCCAACCTGTTTCGGAGTCAACTTCTCTATGACCCCTTCTATAAGCTGTTCCGCCTTGGATTCTGCTTCCTCAGCAGAATATCCCGCTGCAAGATACACCTGCTTGAGACTTTCAGTTTCGCTACGCAGATGTTTGATAATATCCTTCTTGCGCCAACCATTATTCACATATTCCTCAAGCAATCCGCCTACATGGGCTTCATATCCTACCACTTCGGCATCCGACAGTCGTTCTTCGCGATGTTTCCCACTAACCTTTATTCCGAGTTTTTCCGAAATCTCAGCCGGCAAATCATTGACTGCAATCATACTGCCATCTTTCATCTCCACCTGCACGGCTCCTGAAGCATCAACAATCACACCTGCAATATTGATGTTCGTACTCCCCTGAGCAACTTCAAACGCTCTGTTCTCCGACTCGATAAATGAGACAGGAAGCAAAAGACTACCATTTACACCAACCCTTTTCCCGTTATCTCCACGAGTTTCAAATTTCACCTTTCGCACGCCATCACGTCTCTCGTCACTCGCGACTACTACCTCGTATGACTTCCCGCTCTTACTTTTGCCGCTCGCAATCCGTTCCCCACGAGAACTTTCCGCTTCACCTTCTTGTTTTTCTGATGCAGAGTTTGTAACTTTGCGCTCAGAATTCATAGCATCGTCACGAGATTCAAGGCTTATTGCGGGTGCAGAATTATCTGCATGACTGATGGAGGAATCGCCGCCCTCCGACGATGCACTTTTTTGCCGTATGTCATTAAGTTTGGCATACGGCTCTTTCTTTTGATTGAAAAGTGATTTATGCAGAATTATCCTGCCGTCCTCCTCTACTTGAGTCAATTCTGCAAAGTATCTGCCAATTTTTTTTATGAATACGACAGTGCGCTTGCCGTCCACGGTCGTTTCCTTTACGGTGTCGGGATTATCAAGTACAGTTTGAATGTTAAGATATTTGCTTACATCAACATCACCAACTGACACTTGAGTCCCTGCGGCTCCATGGTTGCGCAGTGCATGGTCAATGAAGTATCCCTTTCCGCAGTAAATCCTTGTATCTTTTAGCGTAGGTCTAACCAACGAAATAAACTGCGATGGAATGTATGCGATGGGCATTAGCTCATTGCCAAACTCCTCAAAAATCTCATCTCTTGTTTTTCCAAAAGCCCTCGAAAGGTTATCATCTGAAAGCCAATCGACAATGCGAGAAGCCATTTCAGTTCGTTCTGCGCTTGATACTTCTACTGCCTTTGATAGATTGTCCTTGCGTTCCGAGTCATTTCCTCCTCTTCGGCTATCATCTGCAGCTCCTGCTCCACGCTCGGTCGGTTCTGCTCCTGCCTCAACTCGTTCTCCGCCGCCAGCATCTCCTGCGCTTCCGCGCTCCCCTGACGTGCCCGCTTCATCGTGGCCAGCCACATCAGTGCCTCCATTTTTTCCATATTCTTTTCCTATTAAGTTATCATCATTCCTTTCTTGTCGAGACGATCCCGACTCACCCTTATCTAACGCTTCTCCCCCGCTTTTTGTTATCATTCCCGGAATAACAGGCGAAGCCTCCCCCGCCTCATATTCCATATCAAGCACTCTCCTTACTGCTCCCTCAAACGTACGATCCTCTTCCGTCTCCGATTCAGTCTCCAACATGTCGATGATTCCTCCCTGCTTCCAAGTATCCTGAATCCAATCAAGCATCTGCTTCAAAATCGAGCGAGTCTCCTTCATCGTTGATCCCTTAAGCATTGCCGCAAAGCGGATAGCAAAATTAGAATGGCGATGCAGATTGCTGACAATCTCCCCTCTTTCATCCATCTCCATCTGCGCTCGCCACATATCAGCTGCTCTCAACGCATCCTTAAACGTGCGCGCATCCTTAAATTGCGGAATACTCAGCATCGCATAAAAAGCCTTCACTCCCTCCTTAACATGAGGTGTCAATTTATCAGCCTCTGAAGTCTTCGTGTCACGCCATATCTGCGACAATATCGCGCTCTGTCCCTTCGCAGGAAGAGCATTAAACATCTCCTCAAACTCCCGGCTCTCCCCGGAAAAGAAAGTGCGCTTGATAAATTTCTCTATATCCTCTACTCCCTCATCGCTCAGACTCCCATCCTTATTAATCGCAGTCCCATACTGCCGATCATCTATCTTACCCATATCCTGGAGAAATTTCAAGGCGCCAAGCCCGTTACGGCGTATCAGACTCCGCAAAGATTCTCCATCCTCACTGTCATCCGTAAGGAGAGTATCCATAAAGCGACCCATTTTATCCCCTATAATCGAAGCCAACCTGTCAGCATCTATGCGATCCTTTCCGCCTGTCTCACGCGCATTGCCCGTATCCTGACCCAACTCTATCGCCATCTTATCTTCTACATCAATCATGTTCACAAGGATAGGCTCCTCCATGAAAGCGATAGCCTGTGCCTGCTCCGGTGTAAAGCCGAAATCCGCCGCATGCTCGTATAGATACTCACGATAGCGCTTCTGCGCCTCCGGCTCGTTCGCATACATATAACGCAACGCCCCCAATCGGTGGTTGCCCTGAATAGCCTCCCCTCTCAGATTTACGGTAGGCGCCCCGCGGAACGGATCCACCATGTCGCGTGAGTCTGTAATCAGCGCCGGATTCATCTCCCGTGCATGCTTCTGCTCGATAAGTACGCTCTCGGTGTCCGTGCGATCCTTAGGCTGTGCCTCATCTATAAAGAAAAGTCCATTACGCTTCCCCTCCATGTGGCTCGGCTGTGCCTGCGATGCCTCGATCACAACGAGTCGTCCCTTCGGACGGTGTCCCGCTCTCTTCTCATTAAAATCTACAATCACTTCCTTACCCTCGATCTTATCCGAGATAGGCTCCTGTCGGTGATATATCGTTGCACCGACGCGTCGCGTCCCTCGTTGACGGGCAGCCTCAGGAGTATCATGGCTTGCATCCGGGATCCCTTCTTGCTCCTCCCTTTCGAGACGAAGTCGCTCAGCCTCTGCTCTTGCCTCCGCGTCGCGGCGCTCCCTTTCCATACGCTCACGCTCAGCCTGCGCCTCTGCCTCACTACGCGCCTCGGCTTCCTGCTGACGGCGTAATTCAGCGTTGCGGTCGGTATAGACCCGGAGGATGTCGCTCCACGCCTGCGCCTCCGCCTGAGCGTCAGCGAGTGCCTGCTGATAGTCAGCCTGCGCCTTGGCGTTGGCATCCTCTACGCGCTTCTGCTCGGCACGCATAGCCAGCGGACTGCCCTTGCCTGAGAGTTTAGGCTTGGCTGGTGTAGGCGGCTTCTTATTGAGTGCCTCCAATCTCTTGTTGGCATCCTCAATCATCTGCTGTGCGATGGGCAAGGCGTTAGCCTCGCCATCGGTGGCTTCAACGAGTCCATCCCATGCTGTTTCCGGGTCAACGGCGGTGAAGCGTGGCTCCTGCGTTTCCTCATCAACGGGAATACGAGAGAGTGCAGTTTCTTCGTTTGAGACCGCTTCAGGTTCATTTTCGCCCTCTGAAACGGCATTTTCCGTGGGATTGGGAACGCTTTCTGCATTATTGGGAACGCCCTGTGCTTCCATTGCCCTGCGCTGCTGCTCATATTCCAATCCCTCCAGTCTGCCACGTCCAAAATCATCAAGGTTGCCCTCATTCAAATATGAGCGGCTTGCCTCAATCGCATTTGACAATTCTTCATCAGTGTAGTCGGTAGATGCAATGCCCTGCTCATAGCCTTGGTTGTAGGCTTCGGTGTCTGCTATAGACTGTTGAGGTGCTTCGGGTTCGGAGTCGGCAGTCATTCTGCCGTTGCCATCTCCGGCGGATGATGCATCGTGCTCTTGCGCAGATCCGTTTCCATGCTGCAAAGTTAGATCTTTTTCATCACTCTGCAAAGTCTCAGAACTATTAGAATCATTCAACGCCCTCTTAAGTTCTTCATTCACCTGAATATAATGGCGAACAGCATCACGCTGATCCTCCGTGAGTTCAGGATCATTGAGAAGTTCCCTCGGATTATCATTGAGACGAAAGCGGTTATACTCTGCCTCAGCCCCGAAGGCATCTTCAAATATCTCTTCCGCTTCACGCATGCGCTCCACAATATCCCTTTCCGCATCTTCCGTAAGTACATCCTCTGCCTGCGGTGATGCATCCTCTGCCTGCGAATCTGATGCAGTTGTGTTTCTGCCCTCTGTATTCGCATACTCATCAATCACATCCCGCTCCGATTTCGCAAAAGGACTGAAAAGATGCTCCGGATCTGTAATCACCTGTGCCGACCTATACTCGGCACCCTCCTCCGCTCCGTTTTTGGAATCATAAAAAGTCTTACCGTAATACTCTACATCAATGCGATCTCTAAGACCACGACGACCCATATCTGCGCGGATCACATCAAATAATGCCGCACGCTGAAACTCATTC
>JAAVFJ010000020.1 GCA_014800845.1 Bacteroidales bacterium
ATGCAAAGAGCATGGGAAATTGCAAGAGAGGGTACAAAGAAGTTTGGAGGTAAAGTGAGAGAGTATTTCTCTATCGCTCTTAAGCAAGCATGGTTTGATATCAAGAAAGCTAAAATAAAAAAGGAATTTGAATGCAACAGACAATTTAAAACGCCTAAGGCATTCTGGAATTATGTTGATAGACAATTGAAAAAGAAATTTGGTTGTTCTGTTGAAGATTATTTCGGTTGTTTCGATGAGTGGTGTGAACCTATCGATGAATGTAATATTAGAGGTTTAAGGGATGATTTAGAAATACCCCAATATGAGGTTTGTAAAACATTGCCTTATCAAATTCAATTCTTTTACAGTAAAGAGTATAACTATATTTTAGAATATGATTTTTTTGATGGCAATTCCGGCTTTGGCTATTGCTATATTGCGGAAATGGAGGTATGAAAAAAATGAAGAGGATCCGTTCACCTACAGAATTATGTGCCATAATTCACACCTGAAAAAAATAATAGAATAAAGGAGTAAATAATATGTACAGTTTGGCTATTACAGACGAACACCCGGTTGTAACTGGGTTTAGATCAGAAACAATTGAAGATAAGAAAATCGCATATAATGCGATTTCTAAGCAGACAGGAAAGGTGCAGGATATTGTGGGGCATGTGGTTGACATTGTCAATTTTCATTGCTCTAAACAGACATACACAGACGAGCAGGGAGTTGTTACAGATTTTATTAAGACAATTCTGCTCTTGTCTGACGGCACAAGTTACTATGCAAAATCAAACATTCTGTTCCGTTCACTTGCTGATTTTGTGAGTGTTTTCGGAATGCCAGATATGTGGCAGGGGGGTGCAAGATGCCGTATTGTCATGAGTGGGAAAGGTTACGCACTGGAATTTATCGATTTCGTGCAGGATGAAAAAACCCCTTTTTAATTATTAAATGAAAAAAATTTTTAAAAAATGCCGCCTGAAAAAAACAGGCGGCCTATTGTAAAGGTGTGATATTATGCCAGCTACTAAATTAGATGATAGATTAAGAACAATCAACAGGAGAATAGATAGAATCGCATACGAGTTTGGAATGCGTTCTGTTGAGTATATGAATCAAAAAGCAATTATTACACAAGTATTGCCTAGTAATTTTGTTCATATTTCAGAAGATGGAAAAGTGAGAATTAAAAGAGGTAAATTAGCATTAGAAGGCCTTGAAAGGATAATAGACAAAATAGAAACTGTTGAAAGATTACAGGCTCGTGAGGGATCTGCTGTAGACCAGGCACAGAAGTATCATGATGAGTTTCCAGGAGCAAGCATAAAAGATATAAGACGTATGGCACTAAGGAATTTTGAAAAAACAAAAGCATCCGATAATTTTTTCTATGAATTAGCTAATGAATTAAATGTTACTTCCTATTTTCATGACAGAAAAGGATTAAAAGGAATTGACGCTATATTGAAATATGATGAGATCATAGAAAGAATTGTTTCGGATTATGAAAGTAGTTTGAATAAAAAAGCAGGCGGAAATGTAAAGCCTTATACAATGACTAAGTCTGAATTAGCTGAAAGAATGAAAAGGAGAAAAAAATCATGATTTACCCTGTTGAAATGTTTAAAAATGAAATAATTGCAGAAAACATTTTATCAGGTTGTAAAATGATTTCCAATAGGAAAGAAAAAATAAGGTATATTAAAATAGGATGCGGATTTGATATTGAAACGTCAAAAATTATGAACATTTCCTATGATAACAAAGGGAATTCGATTGAAACAATTATCGGATCTTATTGTTATCATTGGCAATTTTCCTGTGGTGGAAATTATATTGTAGGCAGATATTTATTCCAGATTCAATATTTTTTCAGAGCTTTGATTGAAAAAATAAGGGGAATGGGAAATGATATCAGACTTCTTGTATGGGATGCTAATCTAGGATATGAGTGGCAATTTTGTAAGAAATACTTTTATGATCTGGGAATAACACAATTTTTCTGTAAAGAAATTCGCAACCCTCTTAAATTTACATTAGGCGGTTGTATTGAATTTAGGGAATGTATCGGTTTATTAGGGCATTCTCTGAAAGATATTGCAAAGAAATATACCCAATCTGAAAAAGCAATCGGTGATCTTGATTATGATTCATCCATTTTATCCAAAACTGTTATGACAGATAAGGAAATTAATTACTGTATTGTAGACGTGAAAATATTGGCTGAAATGGGTGAATGGGTATTCAAAAATTACTATGGAAAAAATAGTTGTCTTCCATTAACATCAACAGGATTTATTCGTAATAAAATAAAGAATAGAATAGGCAGAAGATTAAAAGCAATCAGGCATATGACGCAAATGCATTTACCTGATGAAGAGGATTTTTATTTTTTACGTAAATGGGGCTTTAAGGGTGGAATATGCGGAACGAATATAGCATATATCGGCCAGGTTTTAGAGGGGATCACATGTGCTGATCTTACCTCTGATTATCCTGCACAGATGCTACATGAAAAGTTCCCTATGGGTTTCTGTATGCGTTGTGATCCTTCTAAATTTATGAGTGAAGACAGACCGTATATAGCACAAATTATATTTCACAATTTAAAGCAAAACACTTCTCATGCTTTGTATTCGTCATCGAAATGCGTGAACGTGAAAGAATTAGACGAAAAAAACTGCATTCTGGATAATGGAAGGATCTGCTATGCACAAAAGGCTGAATTTGTTCTGACAGATATAGAAATGGATGGCTTTAATAAAGCATACTCATATGATGATGATTTTGAGATTGTGAAATGCTGGCAGTTTGACGAATATGGTTATTTGCCGGATTATGTAAAAGAGGTGATATTAGAGGAATATCTGAAAAAGAAAAAGTTAAAAGGCACACCGGCAGAGGAAACACAAGAATACATGGATGCAAAGGCATTTGTGAACGGGATTTTCGGAATGTTTGCAACTGCATTATTCCCATATGAAAAAATTTTGAAAGATACCCCTGATTGTATTGTAGAGCCTTCACCCTCAAAGAAATCCTTCAAGGATGTAACAGAGAAATTATTTTTATCACCATTCTGGGCTTTCTGGGTTACCTCCTATGCAAGGAATATTTTAATAGATGTTATTACAAAATTTCCAGATGCAATTGTGCAGTATGATACAGACAGTGTATACTACAGATTAGAGTATAGCATGGAAGTTACGGAATATTTGAAAAAATACAATACAGAAATTGAAAAAATAAACGAAAAAATGTATTCCGATCTTGCAATGCGTGATCTTGGATGTTGGTCAATAGACCCTCCCTCATTGCGATTTAAAGCATTAGGTGCTAAGCGATATATTTATGAAACTAATAAGCATAAAATGAAAATAGTGGTATGCGGATGCAGAAAGGGAACAATTCAAGAGATGATCAAATCTGAATATCTGAAAAAGGGATTACAATTGACGGATTCTGAATTAAATGATCAGATATTTGAAAGATTTGAAAATGCATTGACAATTGATGAAACATTATCAGGGAAACTAGCATCTTCATATATAGATGACGAAATAGAAACGGATTACATTGACAGAGACGGAAACAAAGAGCATATTATCATAAAATCATGTGTCATATTAAAGCCTGTTGCCTTTTCAATGAAAATGCATAAATTACATTTGCAATTGGCGAATGAATATGCATCATTGGACGCATTGGCTAAGAATAGTAGAATATTGGAAATTATGGAAAAACGGGGGATTCGTTTTTATAAGGCAGGAATGCCGATTGACCATGTAGAAAAGAAGAGGGGAAAAAAGAGAGGTAAAAGAAATGAAAATTAAATTTATTGAAAATGATGAGTCTCAGGGGATTGACTATGATTGGAAATTGATTTTGAAAGAATATAAAAAATTAGGAGTACCGTCTGAATTTGATTATTCCGACGTGATCCCATTTGATTCCAATCTAAAATGGCACATTTTGCTATCAACTAAATCTGTTGGAAAAACGACAGTTTTATTATTGATAGGTCTTATTATGTACAAATTATACGGAACACAGACACAGATAGTACGACACAGGAATGCAAATGCTGGATTTTATGACAGGTTATATCAGGTAATCTGCACATTCAATGACGGGCAGTATATGAAAAGACTATTCGGGGATCAATATAACACAATCAAGTATTTTCAGCGGAATTTCTATCTAGCAAATTACAAAGACGGAAAGACTGTGAAATCAGAAGAGAAAATTGCAGTTGCTTTGTCATCCGACGACTGCTATAACCTCTGTTCAAAATATGATGCACCCAGAGGGGATCTGATCATATTAGACGAATGTTTCACCGATGAGAATACACCAGAAGAATTTATTCATTTTATCAATTTGCATAAAACTATTGTACGTGATAGAATGAGTGACAAAATTTTCATACTGGGTAATAACTATGATGCGAATAATATCTGGTTTCGGCAATTGACAATCGCAAATGATATTCGTAAGGTGAAAATGGGTGATAATAAAATACTATATACAAACATGCATATGCCAATCTATGTGAATTTTCTTACTCCAAGATCAGGTGAAAAAAGGAAACGTTTCAATAAAAATCATTATGGATTTGATAATTCAGAGCTGAATGCAATCACTGGTCTGGGTGATTGGTCAATTAAAGAATATCCGCAAATATGCGAATTGCAAAACAGAGAAACAATTTGCAGAGGTGTCTACTTTAATTTCATGGATGACCAATTTCTAGAGGGGGAATTTATGCAAGCAGACGGGGGATTATTTTTTGCTGTTCACCCTGCAAACCCGTTTCGGGCAAAACGTGGCACTCTGGTATATGTTATGCGTCAACCTTGTGCGGATAATGAGATCTATTTTTTCAATGACAGATTGGCTTGCAGGATAAAAGAAATGATAGCCAATTTACGGATTGTCTTTTCAGACAACCAGACAGGTGATCTGTTTTCTAAATTCATTAAAGAAACATCATAATAAAAAGGCGGTTGCTAATCAACCGCCTAAACGTGTATACCGTTTTCTAATAATGTTTTAATCTGATTGATCTCTTCTGTCGTTGCTGGAATACCTGTACAATCTGGATTGATGCAAAATATCAATCCTGATAACTCACTGATATATCTTGCTCTTGTCGTTATATTTCCGGATGTGCTATTCCAGTTTGATGACTTAGACTGCCTGCTGGATCTGATTTTCAAATATGGAGTCATTGGTGCATAGAATGCGTTAAATGATGCACCAGCATTCATTCTGGCAGGGTATAAACCACTTGCAATATTAGAAGCAACCCCCTTAGCAAATCCTCCAACAGTGCCTGCAACAGTGCCTGCAACCGATTCAGCGGCAAGACCCCCTGTCAATTCTGCTGAAAGACCACCAATAGCAGCTCGTGCAAGGGAATAAGCAACTGGGGCAAAATTTCCGGCTGTAAGTTGCAACTCCTGTCCTATCTGCCCAGAAGCAGTGAGTATAATATACTCCACACCGTCAAATGCATTTATGACATAAGCAGTACATATACCGGTTGTAAAATCAATTGCGTAATGCACAGTAAGTGTTGCTCCTGATACTTCTGTTGCATTCAATTCAAATTCTCCACAGAAGGGCAGATATAAGGATATTGTTGTGTATGGAGCATAGTCTAAATAATTCCGGTACAATTGCGGAACAGTAACACTGCCACAGGATTTGAACAATGTCATATCCGTGTTATACGCAACAGATCCGCCTAAATCTATTCCAACTGTACCACGCCCGATATATAATTTGTCTGTGGTAGATATTCCGCTTGAAATCAGATCAACAGGATAGCAACGTAAAGAAACAATATAATTCAATATATCAGCAGGGTTGATGGATAAGCTATCAGTCAGCACAGCTCCTAGTGCCTGCCAGAATTTCGAGTCATTAAAATTTGCCCACAATGCAGATCCGAAATTGGCTAGTTGCGTTGCTGTCAATACGTAATGTGTCAAAAAGCCACTGCATCCGGTGAGATTGGTAGGAGCTCTCAAAGATTGACTATCACCAGTGATAGTTGTGCCCTTGTCAGACTCTTCTGGTGTGATAGGTTTAGGAACTAATGGGACAAAATCTTCTGGTCTGAATGAAGTTTCCGTTTGTGGATTATCCCAATCATATTCCACATATTCACCAGATACAGCATTTTCTGAATCACGAATCCCTATCAGAACATAATTAGAAGTATTAGGAAATGTATTGATATTCTCAGAATAGCAGAAAGGAATTAATGTTAATGCAAATTGACGACAAACGTCTTTTAAGGTGATAACAGGTGAAATTGTTAGGGTTTTACCTCTTTGAAGTGTAGATCGTGATACATTTTGCAGTATATAGAAATAATTACCTCTTTTGTAAATAATCCTATTATTCGTATTAGTAGGAGGCTCATAATTCTGATATAAATCATCATCAAATTGTATATCTGTAGTATCTAACGGATACGGTGTGAATCCCTGTAAATAAGTAGTTTCAGAATTTCCGTCTGGCAATGCCGTATATCCATAACTGCTATTATTGGTTAACTGCCCGTTATAAATAGCATTTTGATATGTATTTTTACTCTGCCAATTAACAGTAAAACCGTTATGTACAAACCCAAGATATTGATTTGCGTTTAGGGAAGTGGAAATACCGGTATAGATATGTGCTAATTTATCACCGAAATATCTTTCAATCATAAAATAGGGTTGATTTCTTGTATATATGGCACTTCTTGTATTATCTTTCCATAAATAACGTGCAGTTTGAGATACAGAATTAATATTCAGATAATATGGGTATACTTCATTTCCGTTATAAATAAAAGTCTCATCATCTGATTTTAAATGTGCAATCACATCTGCCTCTGGTATTGTAAGTGTAACTATATTATTAGCAGCATCAATATAAAAGAAGTTGCAGAAAAATTTATACATCAAAGAAGATCTGTCCATATCCAGATAATATCTATAATTTAATGTGTTATATTGATACTGGCTATTTCCAATAAAATTAGTATTTCCTGTAAATGGTGCTTTAAAAGATAAGGAACCTGTTGTAAGCTGAGAGCATTGTAAATATAATTCTTTTTCACTATCGTTCATTTGCCAGTTCATAATCAAAGAACCGTCAATATTACCTCTTCCCGTTTCTGGTGCTACATAGCGAATATTGACAGGCTCTGCATCATAATTCTGAAAATTTACAGATGTAATATTGATATTATTTGAATCAGGATCTGAATTATCCATTGTAATTTGATATCTGGAATATTGGCATCCTAATAGTAAATTCGGATTCTTAACAGGGTTGAATGTTGCATATACACTTGCTGAATCGATCAATTCACCAAATTGCAATTCTCCATTTTCGACAAGTTCATTTATCTTTCCAGATAATTCTGCTGATTGATTGTTTCCATTTAAGTCTGCTATAATTGCATCAGTCTGTAATGCCATTCGTGTTCACCTCGCTTGCTGGGGACGATACACCGCCGATCACTGTCATCATATAATGCACTCCGGAAAAATCCGAATTGCCTAATTCAAATGGGAATTCGATTGTACGA
>JAAVFJ010000021.1 GCA_014800845.1 Bacteroidales bacterium
AAATAAAGTACAATATCTAATTAATGAAAGGCCGCGAAAAAAACTAAATTTTTCCACCCCTAAAATTGAGTTCTATCGAAGAATCAGTTAATTTTGCACTTGCCTGTTGACTCTACAGTGGATTTGTATAGGCTGGCGGGTTTGATTAATTTTGCAGTAATTCTAAAGTAAGTGTGATATGTCCATTAATTTTTGACACTTACTTATTTATCAATTTAAAGACCTCAGCAGATATGGATTCAGTTGATGAAAATTCGGTGATGGAACCTCTTGACAGCTCTGTGGCTGTGGAAGGTATGCGTCTGCTTGAGGAGCGGGAGATGAATGTCTTCCGCCAGCTTACGCGCCACGGCCGGAAGTTCTTCCTGAAGGGGATTAACAGTCGATTTGCCGATGTGAGCATGGCCCGTTCGCTTCTTCACAAGGAGTATGATTTAGGCATGCGGATGGATCACAGCGGCATAGTGCGTTTTCTGTCGCTGGAGATGGTTCCGGGTGCGGGAGAGTGCATCCTTATGGAGTGGATCGACGGCATTAAGCTGAGCGAATGGATGCGCGGGGAGCCGACAGTGAAGAAGCGGATGAAGATGGCGGGTGAGATAATCGACATAGTGAGCTATATGGCTCGCAAAGGTGTGGCTCACAGGGACCTGAAGCCTGACAACATCATGGTGCGCAGTGTGGACGAGAGCCCCTGCCTCATAGACTTCGGGCATGGCGACAGCGAGGATTTCATTACCCATAAACTCGCAGCGGGTACCGCTACCTTCGGCGCCCCGGAGCAGCATGAGCATCGGCAGTCCGGTTTAGCGGCTGATGTCTATGCCCTCGGCAGGATACTTGAATTTCTCAGGTTGTCCCGGACTTATCGCCCGCTCATCAAATCGTGTCTGCGCGATAACCCGTCGTTGCGCCCTAAGGCCGGTGATGTGAGGGCACGCTTCAACCGATGCGTCCGACTTCGCCGATATCCTGTCGTTATCCTCATTGTGGCCTTATCAGCGGCTATTGCAGCGTGGGCACTGTGGCGGAATTTGCCGGATAACTCCGCCGCCGAGCAGAGCAGAGAAGTGCCGACATCCGGCGCAGATGCTAAGGTCTATGTTACCCCGGTGGACGCCACTGATGCTGATGCAGCGGTAGAATTACCGCAGGCTAAGGCAAAACTGCCGGAGACCACCCCCGAGCCAAAAATGAGTGAAGAGGGGCAGAAGAAGCAGCGGGCAATTTCAGAGTGGGAGGCTGTGACAGGACAAAAGATAGTCATACCACCCGGATACACTGCCGAGAAGGCGTATGACAAGGCTCTGAAAGAGGTGAAGCAGCTCTTCAAAGCGTATGACGAGCGTTTGGGAGAACTACGTATAGAAAAGAACAATCCTCAATCCAGAGAGGAATTTTATAAGAAACTCCAGACAGTGACCGGGGAGATTGGCGAGGCCTACGGAAAGATACAGGTAAATCTGAGTGCCGAGCTGTACACAATGGGAGTGGCGCAGGAAGCAACCACAGGTTATTTGAAGAGATTATACGATTATTATATTACCGAACTTGAGCAGGGATTAGACCTCGAGCCTTAGAGCACTCGGGAAGCGCGTCGAAAAGTGGAATAAAATGGAATTTTGCAGTTGGTAAAGATTATGTAATTTTACATGCTTTTCCAGCGAGCATATTCTCCAAAAAATGTACAAAATGAGGTCACATAAATTGTCACATAAGATTTCACGGGAGGGAATCCAGGCGCTTCGCCAGCATGTCGAGACATATCTCGACCGCCGAATAGTGACCCCTACTGATTATGACTATCTTTCCCTAATCATCAGTGAGCGTGTTCATAAGTCGGTGAGTGCCACCACTTTGAAGCGTGTGTGGGGTTATGTCAGAGACAACGAGGACTACAAGCCCGGTCGCTACACCGCCAGCGCGCTTGCCGAGTTGGTGGGCTATCGCGACTACGAGGATTTTGTGTTAGCCTACAATGATGGCGAAGTGCAGTCGGCACGCTATTCGGGCGATAGTATGCCGGCCACAGACTTCACCTGCGGAGAGCGGGTGGAGCTTCAGTGGTTGCCGGGGCGCCGGTGTGTGTTGGAGTATGAGCGTGACAGCATATTCCGAGTACTTGAGTCGCATAATTCCAAGCTCAGAGTGGGCGACAGAGTGGAGTGTGCCATCTTCATGCAGCGTGCGCCGCTCTATTTCAGCCGCGTAAGCCGCGAGGGTCAGGCTGATTCCACCTACATAGCCGGCTCACGCACCGGCATACGCTGGCAGCTCATTCAGCCCGAAGAGGAGCAGTAGCCCTTAGGCGGGAGCTTGCCGGGCAGAGGCTACATCCCCACCATCCCCTTCATGAATTTCAGCAGACGCTGCGAGAACGTGAGCGGCTGCAGACTAAGGTTACCCATGCGCCAATCGGGCTGCAGCCGACTGCGGCGCTCATAGTGGTCTATGGCATCCACACGCTCCATAAGTGCGAGCACCGCCGGCAGGCGTTCCGGCACCTCCTCAGGCATCGGCATACTATCAAGCAGCGCGCGGGGGAAGGCCAAATTCTCCCATTTGCGGGCCTCTGACGGCTTGATATACTCCTTGTCAACCATGAAAATCTCGGCATAGGTAGTCACGAAGAACGGCTCGTCGGGCTTGTTGAAACGGAACATGGAGCGTCCGCGCCCGCGAGATTCAATGTTGAAAGAGATGCCGGCCAGGTCGCGGGCATAGAGCGTGTCGACAGCCACATCGCAGAAAGAATAATTGATGCGCAGGCGCTCGAAGTCAAGATTGTGGCGAAAGAAATCAGACATGTTGGGGAGCCATCGGCGGCTTGCCGTGTCGGCGAGCGCATCGACACTGAGCGTGATATCGTCGCCGCGCCTGTTCCACACCTCGGTCGGTGAATACTTGCCGTAGAGAGTGAGCGTGGGGGCATCCGGCCCGGCCATGCTCTCAGGTATAGGGATGCGGTCGATCACGCCCACCCAGTCGGTCCAGGAGAAATGCTGGTTAAAGCGGTCGCTCACGCTGTCGAGCCCCGAGTCGTTCGTAAAGCGGTAATAAGAGCGCGAGGAGAGAATGCGCGGAGTCATCCACCCCTTGAAGCCCGACGCCTTGCGCCCCGGCACCATGAAATCCACCCACTTCTCGCGAAACATAGTCACCGTGTCGGTGTAAGTGGCCAGCGTGGAGTGCTCGCGCACGAGCGCCAGGATGTGGAGCACATTGTTCTTCTGAGAATTCACCACCACTTCCGGCAGCTCCACCGAGCGGTCGGAGAGCCTGATGATGGAGTCACCGGGAGCGGCTATCACCTTGTCCGAGAACCCCAGACACTTCACCGTGAGCGGATAGAGCGCCGCGGCGACTCGCGGCATGCGCCCCTCGAAATCAGTAGTGGCCGCCACGCGCCCGGAGCTGCTGAAGAGAGTGGCGCCCGCAATCGGTTCGTTGGTGAGAGAATCTACTACTACGGTGGTGCCCCCCTGCGCGAACAGGGGCGGCAGCAGAGCAAGAAGAGTGATAATGAGGGACTTCATGAAAAAATGTGATGGAAACGTAAGGAATGTTAAACGCAAAAAAAGCGGCTCAGGGCTTGAAAGCCGAGAGCCGTTTTAAGGTTGTGTGAGGCATTTGATTTATCCCTCGCTGATAGCGTCAGAGGGGCAAACCTCAGCGCAGCTGCCGCATGAAATGCAAGTGTCCGGATCGATGTGATAGATTTCACCTTCAGAGATTGCCTCTACGGGGCACACGGGCTGGCAAGTGCCGCAAGCCACACAGTTGTCACCAATTACGTAAGCCATTGTTGTATTCGTTTTAAAGTTAAAATAAATTTACGCGGCAAAGTTAGGCTATTTCCCACATCCCTCCAAGCCTTTCCGCTGAAAACAGCTTTAATTTGGATTCAGTCTAAACTTATTCGCACGGGGTGGTGTTGAACATTCAGATGTCCCCACAAGGACCTTTCCACTGATTATGCAGACAAACTCTACTTCGCAGGGCGCCGCGCCCGCGTCCTCGCACCCCTCGGGGCTGCCCAATAACTACTACTGGTTCTTCATAATATATATGGCCGCGCTCAGCGCCTTCGGCTCCTTCATCAATGACATGTATGTGCCGTCGCTGCCTGAGATGTGCCGCCATTTCCATGCCTCCACCTCCACCGTGCAGCTGGGCCTGTCGTTCGGCATGCTCGGCCTGGGATTGGGGCAGATGATACTCGGCCCCGTCAGCGACCGCGTGGGGCGCAAACCGGTACTGATAGGCTCCATAATCCTCTTCACCATAGCCTGCGTGGTCAGCATCTTCTCCCCCACCATAGGCTTCTTCCTGGTCTGCCGATTCTTCCAGGGGGTAGGTGGTAGCGGCGGCTACTTCCTGGCGCGCACCATGCCGGCCGACATAGTAGGTGGCCGCGTGCTCGCCAAAATGATGGCCATAATCGGTGCTATCAATGGTATAGCGCCCGCCTCGGCCCCCGTGATAGGTGGCTTCATGGCCGACGCCGCCGGCTGGCGGGGCACCTTCGTGCTGCTCGTGGTCATAGGCATCGTGCTGCTTTGCTTCTCACCCAAACTTAAAGAGACCCTCCCGGTGGCGAAAAGGGAGACCGGCTCGCTGTGGGAAGCCTTCCGCGGCTACGGACTGCTGTTTCGCAACCGCAAATTCATGATTCACGTCATCCTTAAAGGCTCGGCACTCGGGCTGCTGTTTGCCTACGTGTCGTCCGCACCATTCATCATGCAGGACCACTACGGGTGGTCACAGAGCGCATTCGGCGTGATAATGGGCCTCAATGCCGTGCTTATGGCAATAGGAAGCATGGTGGCACTGAAATTCAAGTACCTGAAGAATGCGGCCCGATTCGGAGGCTACCTGCTGCTCATTATGATTGTTGGGGAAGCCGTGAGTCTGTGGTTCGTAGATAGCTTCTGGGTCTACGAAGCCTGGATAGTGCCGGCACTCTTCGCCATGGGAATAATTTTTACCGCCGGCAACACACTGGCGATGAACGAGGGGCGTAGCGACGCCGGCGCCGCCTCGGCAGTGCTGGGCCTCAGCGGCTACGTGTTCGGCATGACGGCCAGCCCGCTCGTAGGTCTCGGTAACTTACTGCACTCCACGGCTATAACCTTTGTAGTACTTGCCGTGATAGTCTTCATCGTGTCATTGATAAGTGGCCGTATGGCCCCCGACCTGGTAGCCTCATCAATCACCACTCCCGACGTTAAGAAGTGAAGCCTCTACGCTGCCGGGAAGATATTTGACACAGGCACCCCCGAGCAATCTCATTCTCGATGAATCCGAAACGCACGACCCGATAAAATTACTTAAAAATTTTGCAATTTGAAAAATAGATTATAATTTTGCAGTGCGAATCCGTTAGAGCCCGGATAGACGGGACAGAGGGAGGCGCACTTACATAATGATCAGCGTTTATCGACGCTTGTTCTTGCCGACTATGAATCTAGCAAATTCTAACTCCAAGGCATGAGCAGGTAACGGTAGATGCCCGCGGTATATACGTATCACGTTAGGACCGGTATATCCTTGAGAAAGGAATACTGTGTCATTTGCGTTTTGCATATATAGCATAATGCGTAGGCTCTACACGTTGCCGTTCCTCTTGGAGTAGGCATGCTAGAGCCTTTAGTCGAGGAACGGCAATGATACGGTTCCTACGCTTCTTTTTTGTGAAAACCTACATATCAGCTACATAGGGGAATCATGTAGCACTCAATTATCTTAAATCAACCCCTATGTATGCTAAGAAAAAACTATTACTAACCCTACTTGGCGCTCTACTCCTCCCGCCCTCTGTTTCGGGATACACAGTAGAGATACCCTCTCTGCAAGTTGGGGGAGACATGTTCCCCCGCTCAATCTACAGCAAGATAAAGATCAACCCGGGCACCCCGGCCATAAAGGAAACGGTACCCTCGCTTCAG
>JAAVFJ010000022.1 GCA_014800845.1 Bacteroidales bacterium
AAATAAAGTACAATATCTAATTAATGAAAGGCCGCGAAAAAAACTAAATTTTTCCACCCCTAAAATTGAGTTCTATCGAAGAATCAGTTAATTTTGCACTTGCCTGTTGACTCTACAGTCGTATTGGTAAGATACTCCGGTTTGATAGATATCCGGTTTATATCATTAGTTGCCAATAACAGATTATCGTAGAGCATACGCATTACCACATACCTGAATTCAGGGAAAAGTATTTCAGGTCTATTAATTATTGAACTATTCAATACAAAACAAAGACCTAAGACATCCTGTTTATTTAAAATGCGCTCAAGATAAATGTAATATACTAAATTTCCTTCTCGGCGAATTAATAATTGATTCCGGTTGAGTGCGTAATTACAACTATCAGCCAAGAATGTTTTTGTATAATCGCTTGGATAACTCCAGAATGTATCAGGAGTTTTAGTAAAAATATAAACGTTATTCTTCATTATAATTTCAATTAATCGGACAGATGGAAGATTAGCTCTTGATTTGCATTGTCAATGGTTAGTGCGCCTACGCGATCAAGCACAGAATTACCTATTAATAACGGTGCGTTAATATTAGAAGAGACGGTGGCCTTAACATCGGTAGCAGTAAGCTTGTCGCCAATGACCACTTCGCGCAGATTTACCACCATATTTTCCACGATGCTGCCATCGGCTATCATGTTCAATTCGGTATCAATAAAATCATCATCGGTCAGCAATCCCTTGGAGTATAGGTACTGAGCTTCCGCGACAGAAATCAATGCAGCCGAGCATCCGGTATCAAATATCATTTCAAAACCTATGCCATTCACTTTTACGGGAATGGTTTTAACACCGCCCTGAATTTTAAAGGGGATGTGCACCTCTTCAGAAAACTCAGCTTCATCATCATTTGCTACTGAGGAATCATCTATAACGACAGAGTTATAGATAGGTCTACTTCTTTGCCGATCGCAGGAAAGCATACACCCTGCAATCGGCATAAGAAAGATTAAGACTTTGTAAATGCTTCTACACATGGTTAATCGGCATCAGCGGGAATTTGTCGACGATTAACTTCTTTGCCGTCAACTTTCAGAATAATTGTTACAGGGGAACCTGTAGGCTGAAATCCCGGACGGTCCTCGTCGCGCTCTATTTTAATGGCGTTTTCATAAACCCACTCTACGCGAGAATTATCTGCAATGACTTCGCCATCAGCTTTTGCATTCGGATAGTAATATTTACTATTATCCAATTTGCCACTGCCCGAATAGCCCTCCACATCAATTGAGTAGGCAACAGCGGGAGCATCGGTTAGGGAAGCATCTTTGGTTTGGTCTGCATCGGCTGCTGATGCCTGCTGTATCTCCATAGTAGTGGCTGCCACTGCCTCAGCATCTGCCACAGACGCTTCTGACGACTCACCTTTGCCGGAGAATAAAACAAAAAGCACAAGCACCACAAGAAGACAGAAATTAATCAATGGGAGAATGAACGCCGCGAATCGGGGAGATTTTTTTCTTTTGTATTCATCTGAAGATCGAGAGGAGCTACCTTGAGGGCTAACTCGCTTGCAAACTTCGGCAAGTTCGGAGAGCGGAGTCCTTATCTGCTCTATCAATTTTGCCATTCGCTTGTTCTCTCCGGCTTCTTTAAGTTTTTTGCTGAGTTCGGAAATTTCCGAATCTTTAGAGCGATTAGATGCCTCAACTTCGCTCAAGCGCATTTCCACGCCACGCTTTTGTACTTGCAACGCCTCACATTTCCTCGCCTCTGCTTTCACTTGCTCCGCACATTCTTTCTTTAGCTTTGCATAAGCGACAGAGGGGTACTGCGGAGAAACTTGAACATAGCCGGTTTGCGCTAACGCTTTGTTGATCTTAGCGTCATTGCAGTCTGCAATATTATATCTTTCGGGAGTATCTGAAAAGACTTTAAGGTTGGCAGCCGAGGCAAATTCATCATCGCCGGGCCCGTCCGCGAGCATTCTCTCAATTGCACCCTTTGCCATGTTTAACTTATCTTTAGCTACCTCAAATGTTGCAACATTAGGTTTATATCTCTCGCCAATAGGCTCATAAATGTGACCTTTGCCCAAAATGTAGAGATGAAACACGGTATCCAAAATTCGGAAGATATCAAGGGGACGCTTGCAATATACATCCATGCGCAGAGTAATTCCGAAATAGCCATTGGCTCTGCCATCATAACAGATTACTACCTTGTTGTTTACCAAGTAATCATAATAACAGAAAACCTTATTGCCTCTTCTAATCACTCTTATTTGGAATGTTACGTCTTCTTCACGAGTTGTATAGTAGGTGGCAATCAATTGCTCATCCTCCTTCTCTACATTCCAACTACTTTGACCGGTCAATATTCCGTGAAAATATATTTTTAAATCCATCGTACAACTGGTTTTAGCCGCGCGTGCGCTTAAGAATTATATTCCAAAGATTGCGAGGATACACATCGTTACCCTCTTCAAAAGTTTTCACACCATCGCTTGCTGTGGAATAATCTCCTGTTTGAAAACCTATAAAATCGAAATTATATTTACGCCAGATTTTTGTTATCGGGTTTTCGTTAATATACTTCTGAAATAGATTCTCATAATGCTGGGCTATATACTGCATAGCCAACCCATACTTGATATTGCCGGGAGAATGAACAAAGTGTGTTTTATCAATTTTATTAAAGAGGAATATAACTTTGTCCTTAGTATCGAGGTTACTCTTCAGCTCTGACACTTTATCGGCATAATGGCGACGTCTTTCTCCGTCCATCACAGGATTTGTATCATTCGGTTCTACCATTACCACCCATATTTTCTTGTTATTAGAATTTTTTATCGCTTTTACATAGCGAGGAAATTCTGCAGTTGGAACGCCAGGATTAAAGTATAGCTCACCCGGACCTTCAAGAATCTGGCATATGGGGCGTCCATCCTTCAGGACTTTTACCAACATGAAGTTTATATTTGCAGTATTATAGGCTGCATTATCACTATTCAGCATATCATTGAAGCCTTCGCACAGCCGCTTATAATTAGCATCATAGGCAGGCCGGAAAGATGCGTCAGGCTCTATAGTGTAACCTAAACTTTTAAGGAAACGCGCAAGCCTTATCAGAGTCATGGTTTTACCACAACTCGGAGGACCAAACAGCACAACAATAGGAGTTGTCTTATCAGCTATGGTTACCTTTATTTTATTAGCATCGTTAATTTCTTTCATTGTCATTCCTTCAGTAGCATCTGTCAGAGGAATGGGATCTTCAGTTGCAGTGTCGTTTGCAACTTCTTCATAATCCTTTATTTCGTAAGTCTCTTCTGAGGGTGTAGTATTGAAAGTAGCCATAATTATAAATCAGTATTTATTGTTCTTTTTTAAATGCAAGGTCGAAGAAAATAAAGGCTGCTACGTCGGCAAGGACAGAGAGGAGAATCCAGGTGATAAAGCCATAGCCCTCATACTTTCCTTGCAGATAATCAGACCAAACATCAATCACACTAATCATTCGGCGCACCTTTGTAACCGGTTCGGGAGCAGTGTAATCATTTTCATCATTTTGATTTGAGAAATTTATAAAATTTCTATTCTTCTTTATGATGTTATACGCTTCATTCAGCATATTGCAGACTCCATTAGGGCCGGTCATATCTTCGGAATTCGTAAGATCTATTTTGCCCTCAGCTATCGATTGTTGCATCTCAGCGAGATTTTTATTCATAACTTTTGCCTCCTGAATATTCTGCTTATTAGGTCGCTGAATATCAGCCATGATAGCTTTAGCGCGATCATCCTTGAGTCGAGTAATTTTACTTCTGTAAGCATCGCAGAGTCTCTGCAGATCCTGTTTTGAGGTACCCTTTATACTCAACGGAGTTATTTCCGGCACACCTAATTCAGTCGCGAGATTTCCGAGTATTCGCTTTGATTCGGTGCCGAAACCGGGATTATTGTAATTCCAGATTTCACCGGTAAGATCGTTAAGCAACTGAGTTACACGCGAATCCATCTGCTCTACCTTGAGTTTGGCCTGAGCTTTCTTATCAGTATTATCCATAATCTGAGTGAGGTAACCTCTGGTCACAGATATGTCCGTGAGAACTTTGTCGCTAATGGCGGAGCGATAAAAGAATGTGTGAGTGTTAGTAGGGAAACTAAAACATAACCAAAAAATCAACACTATAAGTATGCCGCCCCACAAATGCGCAGGTCGCTTCTCGACATAGACATTTGTATTCAGCGAATCTACTATCATCTTAGTACCTAATGAGGCTATGATGAAGAAACCCACTGTTACAATCCAACACATAAATAAAGGCCATGACGATAATAGCATGTGAAGAGATTCGGCAGTGGCCCAACAACTGATTCCGGCAAAGGCTAAGAAGCCTGCAATCCACGCCAGACGCATGTAATTATTCTGTTGCATACACACTAAGATTTGGTGTGCATACCCCCCTGTGCACCTTAAATAATCAATCTTTAGTAAATAGAAAAGCGTGGGGAGTCTGTTATTGCTACTCATTCCCAGCTTGAGGCTCTGGCATTGCCCGGTACAGTGGAACGAGCAACAGTGCAGAAGCCTCACGCAGTATATACCAGCGACTCACTATATATTACATACGGTGACCCGCTCCCCATCTGCGACATGTGTCGCTTCAGGAAGTTTGTACAAACCACATAGGCATCTACTTGTTGCATCATCCTTGACTGTACCAATGAAACTGCCAGATTTCAAGCTGTCAAGAATAAGCGCAAAGAAGACGCTCTTTATGTTAATAAAACGCACCCGCCCGCTGTCCCATATCGGACCTCTGCAAACGATATGCGCTGCAAAATTATAAAATTAATTATTGATGTCCGACAAACACTTCTAAACCACTGATTATCAGATAATATTTTATGTATAAGCCCTGTTGTTTAAGTAGCTCTATAAGCAGCTGTAACTCTGCGCGTTAGAAGTAGATCTAAAAGTTTTATCGGACAGCAATAAAAATTAATTCTGTTCCTGCAATTCTGTTACGCGTTTTTTTAGGGTTGGGGATAAACGGAGTACCTCCACACTTGGCCGGTGGGGCGGCGCAGGTGTGGAGGTATCGGAGAGGGTTATGGGCGGAGGGTTAGAGGGTTTCGGCGTAGAGGTCGGCGCGGGCGAGGAGGTAGTCGCGGCGGGCTTCGAGGTATTTTACGTAGTGGCCTGAGAAGTCTTCTTGCTGCTGGAGGTAGTCGAGTGTGGTTATTACCCCTTTTTCGAGCGCGTTTTGGAGGTAGGCCTGGTTCTTTTCGCCTATGCGGGCGTAGAGTTTCTGCAGGTCTATGCTGGCTTTCTCCAGGCTGCGGGCGCGGTTATACTGCATCTGTTTGGTGAGTCGCAGCTGCGACGCTACGCTTTCGAGCTCCAGCTCGCCGGCTGTCTGCAGGGCGCGGGCCGCTTTCACTCGGCCGCGGTTGGACCACAGCGGCAGGGTCACTCCCACTGCGAAGCCGTGGTAGTTGTCCCCCTTCACGAGTTGCGAACGGTAACCCACTGAGAAGCCGGGCAACCCCTCTTTTCTGCGCAGGTTCACCTCGGCGGCACTCTGTGCCACCTGGGCTTCGAGCACCATCATCTCGGGGCTTTGCAGCGACACCTGCGCGAGCCATGAATCGAAGTCGGCGGGCATCGTGACCTCGGGCCATTCGCCTGCTACGCTGAGCGGCTGCCCCCCGTTGAGCACCTGCAGCTCCATGAGCGCGTTCTGCACCTCAATTTCCGCCAGGGCCACTTCATTGTCGGCAGCCAGGGCCTCAAGCTCTATGCTGTTATATTCCAGCTGAGTTATCGTGCCGCTTGCCAGGGCCTTTTCGGCTGCCTGGTGCATGGAGTGGAGACGGTCATGCCGGCGCTGCACCTCCTTGAGCATCTGAACGCGAAAGGTGTATTCTATCAGGGCTTTCTCGGCCTGCAGCATGAGCTCGGCGCGTGAGGAGGCGGTGCCGGCAAGGGCTACGCGCCCCTGTGCCTCGGCCACTTTGCGTTTTGCGCCGGAGAGGGTGGCGAAATCAAACGACTGGTCTACCTCGATGTCTGTCTCGTCGGGCACTTCGGATGGCACGCCAAACAGGTGGGTGACGCTCACCTCGGGGTCGGCGAGCGTAAGGCCGGTGAGTGCATCGGCACGCTGGGCCTCGGCGCCGGCCATGGCAGCTCTCAGCACGGGGTTATTCTTTTCTATCTCACGCAGTTGCGCAGTGTAAAGTGATTGTGCACAGACGCTTTGCGAGGCCAGCATCAGGAGGCCGGCGAGAAGAGGAGTATATACCGAGAATCTTTTCATTTCAATTTACGATTGTGACCGCAAAGGTAACTATTTTAGGCAATACACACAATACCCGATTCTCGAAAATATCGGGAATCGGGTATCAGGGGGATCTATAATATCACTAACTCATTATGCAGCGGGGAACATGTTCAGGGCTACGTCGGTAAGCCATATCCAGAGCGGGCAGAAACCGATGAAGAGGATTACTGAAAGGGTCAGCGAGGAGGTACCGGTTGCCACGTAGGTGTCATATTCGTCGGCAATGATGATGCCTGAGAATGCCGGGGGAAGAGCTGCTGCTACTACGAGCATCTTGAGGTTGGTGGGCTCCATGCCCCAGAGCATACCGAGAATCAGTACTACAAGAGGCATCATAATCATCTTCATGATTGAACCGAGAATAGCCTGCCAGTTGAGCTGGAACTTGATGGCACTCAGGGTAATACCGGCTGAGAAGACGGCCATTGACGCGTTGGCCTTGGCGATAAGGTCAAATGAGGGGCTCAGCTCCTTGGGCCAGGGTATTCCGACGAGTACCCATACGACGGCGAGGATAGGCGCCCAGGCCACAGGCTGCGCAAGTGCGTGGAGCACAGGCTTCCAGGCGGATTCTTTCTTGTGGTTGGGGTTCTGCTCGGCCAATGATGAGTTCATGAGCGAGAGGCCTACGGGGATACCTACGGCGTTGACCACGATGCCTACGATAGCTACTACGAGTGCCACTGCGGGCAGGCCGGCTGTAGAGTCGAAGATAGGCTCCAGCACCGCAAATCCGAGGAAGCCGATTGTGGGGCTACCGCTGATCAGGGCTGACACTGCGGCATCGGCACCGGTGTTCTTCTTAAAGCAGTATTTGAATACGAAATATACTATCATGAAGCAGGCCATGATGCCTATGAGCGACACGAGAGTGAGCTTGATGTCCTTCGCAAGGTCTTCGCGTGTGGACTGCACGATGCTTACGAACAGCGCGGCAGGAAGGGCGTAGTCAAGCACTACCTTATTGAATTTCTTGGCGTCATCCCCGTTGAAGGCTCCCTTCTTCCCGGAGATGTAGCCCGCGAGCATCACTACGATAATCGGGACTATTGCGTAGAGAATAATGTGTTCCATAATTAAGGATTTTGATAATTAATACTGTGCCTTGCGGGGAGGGAGTTCGTTTACCCTCCCCAGCAAAGCGATAAAAGAGTCCCGATGGGATTAAACGGTATAATCAATAAGTGGTGCGGGGTTCAGGTAGCCTATGTGTCCGCTCTCCTTGCCGGAATCGCCGGCGAGCTGCACGTCAATCAGAGCAGGCTTCTTTGAAGCTATGGCCTCGGTGAGGGCTTTTGAGAGCTCCTCCTGAGTCTGCACGTAGTAGGTCTGTGCGCCCCAGGTAGCGCCGAGCTTGTCGTAGCGGGCTGCCAGGTCGAGAGTGGTGGGAGCGGGGTCCTTATCGTTGGCGGGATTGGTAGAGGGGTTCACGCCAATGTGGTTGTAGATACCGCCGTTATTAAAGATTACAACAGTCACAGGGAGGTTGAAGCGGCAGATGGTGGAGAAATCCATGCCTGAGAATCCGAAGGCAGAGTCACCCTCGATGGCTACTACGCTCTTGCCGGTAGCCACGGCAGCGCCCACTGCGGAGCCCATGCCCATGCCCATGATGGCCCATGTAGCGCAGTCCACACGGTGACGGGGAAGGCTCATGTCTATGGCATCGCGGGTATCGTCGAGCGTATTTGCGCCCTCGTTCACGAGGATTACGTCGGGGTTGGCAGCCAGAATAGGCTTGATGGCACCCAGAGCGCTCCAGTGAGTCATGGGTGAAGCGGCGGCGGCCTCCTTCAGGCGGTTGGCAAACTTAGTGTTGGCCTCGGCTGTGTGGGCAGCCAGAGCCTGCAGCCATGCGGGGTCGGTGCTCATCTGCTTCCCCTTCATGGCGGCGAGGATAGCGTCAAGAGCCAGACCCATGTCGCCCACTACAGGCGCAGCGATAGGACGGTTAACATCTATCTCTTCGGGGTCCACGTCGAGCTGAATGAACTGAATATTCTCGTTCCACTTGCCGCGGCCGAATGAGTTCATCCAGTTGAGGCGGGCGCCGATGACCATTACCACGTCGGCCTGCTCCATAATCATTGAGCGGCAAGAGAGAGCTGAAAGCTCGCCGGCATCGGGCATCAGGCCCTTAGCCATTGACATGGGGAGATAAGGTATCTTGTAAGTTTCTATAAGTTCCTTGATTTTGTCATCTACCTGAGCGTAAGCGGCACCCTTACCGAGCAGGATGGCAGGCTTCTTGGCTTTGGTGAGAATCTCTACAGCGCGGTCCACCGATGCCTGATTGGGAGCTACTTCGGAGTAGAGGTCCACGGGGGTGTAGAAGAGCTTCTCCACATCGGCGGCGTTCATGATTTCGCCCAGGGCGGGGGTGGTCATATCAATGTAGACACCGCCGGGGCGACCGCTGATGGCGGCGCGGTAAGCGCGGGCCACGGCTGAGGGGATATCCTTGGCGTGAGAGCAACGGAAGGCTGCTTTCACAAGGGGTTTTGCTGTGTTGAACTGGTCAAGCTGCTCGTAGGTGCCCATGTTCATGTCGACCATAGTGGGGTCGGAAGCACCGGAAATCTGAATCACAGGATAGCAGTTCACGGTGGCGTTGGCAGTGGCGCCGAGGCCGTTGAGGAAGCCCAGAGAGCTCACGGTGAGGAACACACCCGGCTTCTTTGTCAGATAACCGTGGGTGGCTGCTGCGTGGCCGGCCTGCTGCTCGAAGCGGAATGACACGAACTTCATGCCGAGCTTCTGCATGGCGTAAGCGCTCTCTGTCACCGGGATACCAACAAGACCATAGACAGTGTCTATGCCCATGCGGCGCAGTGATTCAGCCAGGATATACATACCGGTCACCTGCTCCGGGAATTTAGGAGCTGCGGTTGCGGGAGTGGAAGTGCTGTTCATAGTAAAAATGTTTTTAAGAATAATGGGTTATGAAATATTATAGGTTAAGGGTTTGCCTCACAGTCCAATGCGGGTGTGTAAGCAAACCCTCATGAGTGTTTTCTTTTAACGGGTTGTTGTCAATAATTACTTGGCAGCAGGTTTCTCTTGAGCTGCAGCCGGGTTCTGGGTGGTGGTGCCGTTGGCAGCGAACTCTGCAATCTGAGCATCGGTGTAGCCGTAAGCCTTGAGCACCTCTTCAGTGTTCTCGCCGAGCGCGGGAGCGGGGCCGTAAGTAGGCTGATAGTTGCTCATGGTGAAGGGACAACCTACGGTCACGAATTCACCGATTTCGCCACCCTGATTGATGCGCACGAGGGTGTTGCCGTCATAAAGGCTTTCGTCGGTCATGATTTCCTTGGTTGAGAGCACGGGGCCTACCGGCACACCTGCCTTACCGAGAATCTCAGTCACCTCAAACTTGGTCTTGTCGGCAGTCCACTCGCCGATACGCTTGTAGATGGCCTGCTTGTTGCGGTCGCGGGCATCGGCAGTGTTGAAGTCGGGGTTAGTCAACCAGTCGGTGAAGCCGGTGGCCTGGCAGAAGAGCTCGAAGTCCTTGGCACCGCGCTGCAGAATTACATATACATAATTGTTGGCATCGATTTCGCTGTCGTAGCCTCCTGCAGGCTTGCACTTGTAAGTCCAGCCGAGTACGCCGCCACCCTCGATGTTGCCTGCGCGGGGCACACAATCGCCGAACTTCTGGTCGGGATACTGGGGGAACTGGGTGAGGTAACCGATCTTGTCGAGTGTGAGCTGGTCGCGAGTCTTGATTCGGCAGAGGTTAAGGCAGGCGTTGTGCATGCTCTGGTAGACGTAGCTTCCCTCGCCGGTCTTGTTGCGCTGCTGCAGAGCTGCAAGCAGGCCGATGAGCAGGTGCATACCTGTGTTGGAGTCGCCGAGCGCGGCGCCGCTCTGAGTCGGAATATTGTATTCACCTTCATACCAGCCGGTAGTTGAAGCGGCGGCAGCGGTCACCTGTGCCACAGGCTCGTAAGCCTTAAGGTTGGCATACTTTGATGAGAGAGGGAAGCCCTTGATTGTGCCATAGATACACTTAGGGTTGATTTTGTGTACCTCTTCCCAAGAGAAGCCCAGCTTATCCATTGCACCGGGGTGCAGGTTTTCCACAAACATGTCGGCTGTCTCGAGCAGTTTTGTCAGGATGGCCTTGCCGTCGGGGGTCTTGGCATCAAGTGTCAGAGACTTCTTGTCGGAGTTAAGCTGGAGATAATAATATGAAGGAAGGTTGGGATTCCACTGAAGCTCTTTACGAGTAGCATCGCCCACACCCGGACGTTCGATTTTGATTACATCGGCGCCGAGCCAGGCGAGCATCTGTGTGCATGAAGGGCCTGACTGAACCTCAGTGAAGTCGATTACTTTGATTCCTTGAAGAGGAGCTGTGTTCATAGTTGTGTGTTTTTAATAGTTTAAATTAATGAAGATTTTAATAACGCGCTTACTCGCGCCCCCCTATTAATCGGGGTTCGAAACTATAACACTGCCTCCCGGAGATAAGTTCAAATAAATCTGAATTTTAACAATTCCCCTCTTACTCCTCCGCATTGGTTCAGGAGACCTGCTGCAGGCGCACCAGCCGGGCATAATAACCGTTTTTAGCCATAAGCTCATCATGGGTGCCGCGCTCCACTATGCGCCCCTCGTGCATCACGCAGATGAGGTCGGCGTTGCGGATAGTGCTCAGTCTGTGAGCTATCACCAGGGTGGTACGCCCCTTCATAAGGCGCTCCAGTGCCTCCTGCACGAGGCGTTCGCTCTCGGTGTCGAGTGCCGAGGTTGCTTCATCAAGGATAAGCACCGGGGGATTCTTCAGCACTGCGCGAGCTATGCTCAGTCGCTGCCTCTGGCCGCCGGAGAGCTTGCCGCCGCGATCACCTATATTGGTGTCGTAACCATGCTCCGTCTCCATGATGAAATCATGAGCGTTGGCTATACGCGCCGCGCGCTCTATCTGCTCGTCGGTAGCGTTCTCCACGCCGAAGGCTATATTGTTGCGTATCGAGTCGTTAAAGAGAATTGCCTCCTGATTCACATTGCCCATGAGCGAGCGCAAATCCTTCACGGTGAAATCGCGCACATCCACCCCGCCTATCTTCACGCTCCCCTTCGCGGGGTCCCAGAAGCGGGGAATGAGGTCCACCATCGTGCTCTTGCCCGAGCCGCTCTGACCCACAAGAGCCACGGTCTTTCCGGCCGGCACGCTGAGATTAATGTCATCCAGCACCAGGTGCTCAGGGTTGTAGGCGAAGCTGAGGCCGTCAAACTCTATGCCGGTGTCCCTCATCTCCTCCAGGCTTCGCGGCTTCTCGGGGCTCGTGATGGGATTGGTAGCACCCAGAATCTTGTCAATGCGCTGCATGGAGGCCATGCCCTTCTGTATGGAGTAAGTGGCCTTCGACAGATCCTTGGCCGGGTTGATTATGGAGTAGAAAATCACCATGTAGTAGATAAACCCGGCAGCATCTATGCCTGAATGTCCCGACAGGATAAGTGTGCCGCCAAACCAGAGCACTATGGCTATGGCAGTAGTGCCGAGCAATTCACTCATGGGGTGAGCCATGAAGTAACGGCGCTGTATGGAATTTGACAGTCTGTAAAACTCCTGTGTTTCCTCGCCGAAACGGGCATCCATCTTCTTCTCAGCGTTAAAGGCCTTGATCACACGCAGCCCGGAGAGGGTCTCCTCCACGGTGGAGAGGATGCGCCCAAACTGCTGCTGAGCCGTGAGCGAGGTGCGCTTCAGGGCCTTACCCACCTTGCCCATGATGTAGCCGGCCACGGGGAGCAGCACGAGGGTAAACAGCGTTAGCTGCCAGCTCACCACAATCATGGTGAACAGACAGACTATAATCATGATGGGGTTCTTGAAGAACATGTCCAGGCTCGACATCACCGAGGCCTCTATCTCGCTGACATCGCCCGAGATACGCGCCATTATGTCCCCCTTGCGCTCACCGGTGAAGAAGCCTATGGGGAGCGCCAGAATCTTGGCATACATCATGCGGCGCAGGTCGCGCACCACGCCGTTGCGCATGGGCACGATGAAGTAGGCCGACAGGTAGATGGCAGCCGTCTTCAGCGCCGTCATGACCACAAGCAGCAGGGCCAGCAGAGCCAGGGCCGTGGACTCGCCGTAGCGCTTGATTATCTCGCCGGTGTAATAGTAGAAGTCATTGACCACCACATCTTTAAGACTTCCCTGCCCGAGCGCCATATACTCGTAGTCAGTCGTGTCGAGACCGAAGAGCATCTGCAGAATCGGGATTATAAACGCAAAGGAGAACAGGGTGAGAAACGCTCCGAGGATGTTGAACACCACGTTCAGCACCACATTGCGTTTATACGGCTTTATGAAGCGCGCCAGAAGCAGAAAGAAGTCTTTCATCAGAGGTGGGTGTAGGGATTGACTTGCGTCAGTTTGAAATTATTTGCGAGGCTTTACACCTGTGTGGCGCTCGATGCCGCCGGCTATGCGTCCGAAAATCTCATCGACCACACCGCTCCCCTCTACGGGCAGATAAGTACCCTTTTCGCAGTAATATTTCTGCAGGGGCTCGGTCTGAGCGTGATACACTTTCAGGCGATTCTTGATGGTCTCCTCATTGTCGTCGGCACGTCCGGTCTCGGCGCCGCGCTTCAGCATGCGGGTCACCAACTCCGGCTCCTCCACCTCCAGACCTATCACACCGTGCAGCTCGGTGCCATGCTTGAGAAGCAGCTTCTCCAGAGCCTCGGCCTGAGGAATGGTGCGGGGAAAACCGTCGAACACTACCCCTTGGCCGTCGGCCAGCAGAGTGGGGAGCATGTCGTCGAGGATACGAATCATGAGGTCATCGGGAATCAGCTGCCCCTTTGAGATAAAGCTGTCGGCAAGCTTACCCAGCTCGGTGCCGGCAGCTATTTCCTTGCGCAGCACTTCTCCTGTTGAGATATGGTGCAGACCGTAAGCATCAATGAGCTTAGCGCTCTGAGTGCCCTTGCCGCTACCGGGGGCACCGAAAATCACTAAATTAAGCATTTTCTATATATACTGGTTTTATATTTGCATTAGTCCTCACAGGCATAGATGTCAGCCAGATTACGCCCCTTGCCATCCAGGTCAAGACCATAGCCGAGGATAAACTTCGGCGGGATTACGAAGGCTGCATAGTCGGGCCTGAAGCCGGTGCGAGAGCTCTCGGGCTTGTAGAGGAGAGTGGCGAACTTCACCGACGCGGGCTCCTTGCTCTTGAGGTCGGCCACCATCTTCTCGGCAGTGAGGCCGGTGTCCACGATGTCTTCAATGATTACGAGGTCGCGACCTTTCACATCCTCGCGCAGCCCCATCAGTTGCTTCACTTTGCCGGTGGTCGATGTGCCACCCTCATAGCTTGAGTAGCGCACAAACTCAATCTGGCTCTCATTGATGCCCACCTGACGCAGCAGGTCGGCAGCAAACATAAAGGCGCCGGTAAGCACCACTATAAAAAGAGGATTCTTACCCTCCACATCGAGGCGAATTTCACGGGCCACACGCTCCACCTCCCTGTCAATCTGCTCCTTACGCAGATACGGGAAGAAGCGCATCCCATTGAGAACTATACTGTTATCCATTTAACTTAAAGCTTATTCTGCAAAATTACAAAGAATTCCCAAACCCCGCAAATTTCCCCACCCCACATTCACCCCTGTAGAGTCAACAGGCAAGTGCAAAATTAACTGATTCTTCGATAGAACTCAATTTTAGGGGTGGAAAAATTTAGTTTTTTTCGCGGCCTTTCATTAATTAGATATTGTACTTTATTTA
>JAAVFJ010000023.1 GCA_014800845.1 Bacteroidales bacterium
ATGTTAAATATTGTTTCGAGGACCCCGCCGAAGACAAAATTTGAGGGTCTATACCCTCTGTTACAGAAAAAATTCGTAATTTTGTACCGAAAATTATGTATCTCTTACTAAGAGTGCATGAGTAAATTCAGGCATTCGGTAGATACCTAACTTTCAGACAACCACCGGGAAAGCACCTGTATAGGCTCGTCCTTGAGATCCGAGATTCCCAATCAAGCGGACGGTTGTGTTACGAGGCGTGATGACGGACATCTGTGTCTGTCACCACGAAAATCAGTATACTCAAAATTTAAAGTAAGCAAGTTGAAAGACCAGGAACCAATAGTATGGGTGGCGATAAAGACTCGTCAAGATTTCCGGGCTGCGGAATACCTTCGCGAGGAGTGCGAGGAGGTGTTTTTCCCGACTCGCAAAGTTCAATCGCCGAGCAAGCTGAGCCGCGAGCGAGCAGTGATCCCGCATGTATTGTTTGTTCGCAGCCGCCTTAGCCGGCTTCTGGAGCTTGAGTCAAAGGGGCGTCGCCATCCGGAGTCGGGTGTAAGTTTCTGGCTCTATCGCTATCCGCGGGAGAATAGAGTTCAGGAAATCAGCGACCGCGAAATCGCCTTGTTACGCCTTCTGACCACCGAAGACACAAACGGCTGTGAGATCTACCATAATACGGATTTCAAGAGCAATGAGCAGGTACGCATCACCGGCGGTTTGTACGCAGGTTACACGGGGCACGTAGTTCGTGTACGCAAAAACAAGCACGTAGTAGTGCGCATCGAGGGTATCTGCCTTGTTATGCTGCCGTACCTCCACCCGGACCTGCTCGAAAAAATAGATTCTTAGCCTGACTTATGCACGTGTATTTATTCTAATTAATTGCAAAAGATGGACAAAATTAAAAAGATACTACTATTCCGCATTCCAATGTCGATTTGTAATTTACGTTGTCATTATTGCTATCTTGGCCAACGCGACAGTAGTTTTGAAGGGATACAGCCGGAGATGAAGTATACTCCGGAACAGGTAGGTTATGCCTTGCGCCGAGAGAGGATTGGGGGTACTACTTATGCAAATTTCTGCGCCGATGGGGAGACGCTCCTTGTTAAGGATATTGATAAATATGTGCGTGCTGTCGTTGAGCAGGGGCACTACGCTGAAGTGGTAACTAATTTGACTGTGTTCTCCGTGCTTGATAAGTTCTTGGCATGGCCAAAAGATTTGTTGGAGCGTGTGGAGTTTAAGTGTTCATTCCATTATTTGGAACTGAAAGCTAAGAATAAATTAGCTTTGTTTGCGGAGAATGTCCGAAAAATCATAGAAAGCGGATCATCTGCAAATGTAGAAATAACCCCCTCAGATGAATTAATTCCTTATATTGATGAGGTAAAGGCCTTTTCGATGAAGCATTTTGGGGCTCTCCCGCATCTTACAATTGCGCGTGATGATAGAACTTCCGATATTGCATATCTCACGAAATTACCCATAGATGAATATGATAAAGTGTGGGGTGGCTTCAATTCTGATTTTTGGAGTTTTAAAAAGACAATATTTGGGAAGTATCAGAATGGGTTTTGTTATGCGGGCAAATGGAGTATATACATTGATTTGTGCACTGGCGATGCCACTAAATGTTATAGTGGTGGTAACCTAAAGAATGTTTTTTCTAATCCTGACGAACCGTTTCCGGAGACTGCCATTGGAAAATGCCCTATAGCACATTGTTATAATGGACATGCACTGTTATCTCTGGGCTTGATACCAAAACTCAACAATGTCTATTATGGAAATATTAGAGATAGGCAAGTAACTGGAAACGTATTTAGGAATCGAAATACATGGTTGAATCCTAAGCTGAAAGCATTCTTTAATACCAAGCTTGAAGAGAGCAATCCAACACTTACTCCATTTGAAATGGTCGGCCACAAAATATCACTGGTTACAGACCGTGTTCGCGGGAATGCAGCCGGGATTAAATATCGGTTGAAAAAACTATCTGGTTCAAAATAATGACAGGTCTTGAAAAGAAAAGAGAGCTGGAGGCTATACTCTACAAAGAGGTACTTCCTCTGATTGATCGTGACTATGTGCTATACGGGTTGCCATATTACAATAATGTGGGAGACACCCTAATCTGGAATGGAGAGATAGAGCTCCTTAAAAAGGCCCCGCACAAGTGTCGCGGTGTTTGCGCATGGGATAAATATCCTAAAAACTCCTTACCTGACGACATAATGATTCTTGTCACCGGAGGTGGATATTTTGGAGATTTATGGAGAAGAGCATGGCAGGAGGTGTTGGATGGATTAAAGCCCAATAAAAACCATCGCATAATAATTATGCCCTGCTCTATTTTTTATGAAGATGCGGCTATCCGAGAACAGGACTCCGTTTATTTGGCACAGTTTCCGGACTTGACCATTCTTGTACGGGATAGAGCATCATTGGATTATGCCAACTGCTATTTTAAGAATAAGGTAATTCTTGTGCCGGATATGGCTTTCTGCATGAATGAGGATTACCTCAGACAAATGTCTTCTCGCTCTCCTCAAAAGGAAGCCCTGTTTTTCGCACGCAAAGACAAGGAGAAGTCAACTAAAACTTTTAATATTCCTGAGAAGAATTATGACACCCATGATTGGCTCCCTATGGAGAAATTGCTCCCCGGAGAATTGCACTTCAATCGCTGTATGGGATATGCATGGCGAATAGGAAAAATCAGTAAAAATTGGCAAAAAAAGCTGGAGCATTATCTCTATCGCAAGCTTTATCGTAAACACATGACGGATACCGGCACTGCGCAGTTGGCTAACTATAAAAGGATTTATACCACACGCCTGCATGCTATGATTCTAGCCGTTATGCTTGGCCGGCCCGTGAAATTCATAGATAATTCTTACGGAAAGATTAGCTCCTATTACGAAACGTGGTTAAAGGATTGCGATATAGTCTCGCCTATTGATTAACAAGTTTTCCCAAGCTTATAAATGAAACTGAGTATAAGAATCCCCCAAGCCCGTAGTTCTAATAAACAATGGGCCATAAATATGGCTGCTACGTTTATAGGCTACTTATCAAGCTTTGGCATCTCATTTTTTCTGACTCCATTTATTGTAGACCGTTTGGGAGCCACGGCTTATGGCTTTATCGGTCTGTCCGGTAATATAATCGGCTATACTTCTCTACTTACTGTCGCTATCAATTCTATGTCGGGACGCTTCATTGCCTTGAAGTATCATGAGAAAAATTATGCAGAAGCGAATAAATATCTTGCCGCCACCTATTATGCAAACATAGTTACAGCACTGGTCATCACACTTATCCTTGGTTTTATTGCACTCTTTTTAGACAAGATTTTTCAGGTTCCACCTGATTTGCTTCCGGACGTAAGAGCCTTATTTGTACTCACTTTTGTGAATATGGCCATAAGCTTGTCCTTTAATGTGTATGGCGTCTGTCTGTTTATAAAAAACAGGTTGGAGTTGGGTACCATAAGATCCCTTATCTCAGACTTAATACGCGTTGTACTTACTGTAATTGCTTATACTATATTCCCGGTGGCATTGTGGTATATCGGATTAATCTCAATAATTTGTACAGCTTATTTAATAACGACAAATTATTTATATCAAAAGGCGCTAACTCCTGAATTAGTAGTAAAGCGCATTAATTTCCGGTTAAAATATGTTTGGGAAATGGCAACTGCCGGCATGTGGAATATACTTTCATCTATGAGCTCAATGCTAAATCAGGGTGTAGACCTTCTGTTAGCCAATATTTTTGTATCCGCCTATTATATGGGCATAATGTCGCTTGGAAAAAACTTGCCATTTATAATACTTTCAATTTGTACAAGTGTGGCGAATACCATCCATCCCGAATTTATGAAATTTTTCGCTGAGAAGCGCATGGACTTATTGAAAAATTCTCTCACAAAGAGTATTCGCATAATGGGATTATTTACCTCGATTCCTTGTGCGGGTTTGTTGGCATATGGAGATATATTCTATTCGCAATGGCTCGTAGGACAGGACTATCAAGAGATTTACAATATATCATCTCTGACTATGTTCGCTTTGCTTTTTACTTTTCCGACACAAAGCATTTGGTATGTATTTACCATGACTAACAAAGTGAAGATTTCTTCTCTTAATCTCATAGCTTTTGGCATTGCTAATCTGTTGTTAATAATTACTGCTATGCATATCTTAACTGATGACAGACAAAAGCTCTATGCCATAGTCATAATTCAAGGAGGCTTGATGATTATTCGATTTACAACTTTTTTGCCGATATATGGTGCAAAGGTTCTCGGATTTGCAAAAACACTGCTATACAAGCCATTATTCAAAATGGTTGTCTCAACATTAATAATCACCGCCATCTCATATGGCTTTAAGACCATGTGCATATCGCATTATTCTTGGGGGACACTATGCATCGGAGCCATATTTACAATTGTGATAGGTCTGCCATTCAATTTTTATATTTCTCTCCAAAAATCAGATCGCGAATATATACTCAATCGCTTTATACGCAAAAAGAAACATGCCTGAAGTAAGTATCATAATTCCTGTCTACAATGTAGAAGAATATATGGCCGAGTGTCTTATTTCTGTAATAAAGCAGAAAGCAACGTGCTCAATGGAATGTCTGGTAATTGATGATTGCGGTTCAGACAGGAGCATGGATATCGTACGCGAGGTGATAGCATCCTACTCCGGGCCTATTTCGTTTAGAATAATTAAGCGCGAACAAAACGGTGGGCTTTCCGCTGCAAGGAACAGCGGAATTAGAGCGGCAAAGGGTAAATACATTTATTTCCTTGATTCAGATGATCTGCTTACTCCTGATTGTATAGAGGTACTATTCAAGAGAGCTTGCGAACATCCGGGGGTGCAGATAGTTACCGGCGATTTTCAAACTTTTCCAGAACCGGATGTTCACAAACTGATTTCACTGCAAGGCAAGAATTTCCCTGAGTACTCCGATGATATTGCCTGGATTCGTTCTATTTTTCTAACTACATTTCCTATTATAGCGTGCAATAAACTTATTTTGAAGAGTTTCATCACAGATAATAGACTGTATTTCAAAGAGGGAGTGTTGCATGAAGACAATCATTGGCATGCTAATGCCTATCACTGTGTCAATAAAATTGGCTTTGTAAATAAAATAACCTATTTATATAGAATCAGGAAGGGTTCTATTACAGCAAATCCAAATGTTGCAAGCCGAAAACTTGAAAATCTCACGAAAATTTACTTAGAGATGTTTGCTAAAAAAACGGCTTGGGACAAACCTTGGGCTAAGTGGATTCTTAATTCAGTTGAAAGCTTTCGGTATTCGCCTGATTACGAACTATTTCGGTTGACTGCTCTAAACAGACAAGTAGAATGTGTAAATACTTTGCTGCAAAGTCCATCAACACCGTTGTTTATGAAATTATTATTTAGGTATTATAAAATGCCTCAACACAAGGGAAAAGCTCGAATAATCTATTCCTTGTTTAATTGGTATTGGAGTATATAAATTTTGCCGACTACGTAAAATTGAATATGCGTAATAGTCAATACAGCCCTTATATTTCCATAATCATACCGGTATATAATGCGGAAAAGTATTTAACCGAATGTCTTGACTCAATTATTGCTCAGAGTTATCGAGACTTTGAGGTAATTCTGGTTAATGATGGGAGTCAGGATCGGTCGTTGGATATTTGCAATGAATTTGCTGCGCGTGATTGCCGGATAAAGGTGATTGATAAGCCAAACGGCGGAGTAAGTTCCGCCCGAAACTGCGGTATTAAGCAAGCCTCCGGAGAATGGATAACTTTTATTGATAGCGATGATTTGATTAATAAGGATTTTCTCCATTCTTTAGTGACTGCGGCTGGTGAAGATGTCGATTTTGTGATGTCCGGACTCATATTTTTTGATGATAGTTCCGGATTAAAAATAAATGAGGAGCGCCTGCCGATTATCTCTAAGTTGGCAACCGACAATCCCGAGGATTGCTTTACGCTGGCAACCTTACCGCTAATCACTTCTCCGGTCTCAAAGCTTTATAGGCGAGCTATCATTACGAAACATAATGTTGCCTTCAGTGAGAAGTTATCCTATGGCGAGGACCGGGATTTCAATCTTCAGTATATCGGCTTTTGCAGAACGGCATCGGCTATTGATTACGCAGGTTATTATTACCGAAAAGGGCTGACTGACAGCTTGAGTGTGCGCCGTGATTATCTCGGATTATTAAAGCATGATTTAGAGTATTGGTCAAAATTAAGTGAATATTTTGCGAAGAAGCACTGCGATGATGTAGCTGTCAGAACCTATCTGTACGGGCGCCTCTTCAATTTCTATAATGACCGATTAATCCAAGCTTTTAAGACTCCAGGCATATCTACTCCATCGCTTTCTCAGCTTAGGGAAGTAGTTAATGGCAAGAAATTCAGTCAGTTGCGAAGGAACATGAATCTTGTAACATGCAATGCTCTGACAAAAGCTATATATAAGTGTAATTCTCTCCCTGTTTTGTATTTCTATTTGAAATTTATTTGAATGGGAAAGAAACGTATCCTGTATATTGACTTGATGAAAGGCCTATCCATCACGTGGGTAGTTTGGTTTCATACAGTGCATCCGGATTTCGTAAATTACGGGTTTCGAATGCCTCTGTTTTTCCTTGCATCAGCAATATTTTTCAAGCCTTATCCGATAAAGGAGTTTGCAGAAAAGAAGATTTATCAGATTTTTATTCCCTATGTAGTCTTCTATTTGCTTTACTATCTATTCATGATAGTTAGTTCGAGAATGAGCAACGACTCTTTTTCTCATTTTGACTATTCGTGCATATTGGATGTCTTCAAGCCTTATGTCCGCAATGGCGGTCCTACGGTGAATCCGCCTTTGTGGTTCATAATGGCCTTGATGGATTTACAATTTACGCTGTATATTCTGGTAAAACTCATTAAGAGTCGCACAGTCTTACTGCTTCTTTCCTTTGTAATCTCCATAGTTTCAATAGTCTGGCTTACTGAAGTTCCAACCTTTTTCCAATTTGGACGAGCTATGCGCTACATTTTCTATTATGCTTTCGGATATCTTTATGGCAAGGACATCATTAAAATAATTGAGAATGGAGGCAGAAAGTCATTGTGGCTGTTTTGTGCGTGTGCCGTAGTTTTTCTCTCCAAATTCGCATTGCAGACAGTTGCAATGCCTACTCCCGTCAGCACATCGCTGGTCTACTTTCAAATTACAGCGCTTGTAATCCTTTTGATTTATTTGTTCCGTCTCTGCCAACATCTGTGGATAATGAAGCCGCTGAAATATTTCGGTGCCAACTCATATATTGTACTGGGTATGAATGAGATGATTCTCACCTCAATTCGCGTTTGGATGGAGCATCACTATGGAGCATTAAACATTCCCTTGGGCATTGCCAACTGGCTTCTGACTATGTGTTGCCTTGTGCCGGTGATATATTTCTTCAATAAAAAGGCACCTTTCCTGGTCGGTAAAGAGAATATATTTGACACGCGCCTGCGACGTTTTAAACCATTATTTAGAGCATGATTCGTAAACGGTTATTATTTTTTATAGAATCATTTTCAGGAGGAGGCGCGGAGAGGGTTCTTCTCACCATTCTGCGAAACATCGACCTGTCGAAATTTCATGTTACCGTCCTGGTAATTAATGATAAAGGCGTTTACCAAGAGGCTTTTAACAGTCTAGGAATAAAGATCGTCAAAGTCCTCAATGGAAAATGGCCGCTTTTTGATAAGGTAAAATATAAATTAGTTTATAACTACCTTCCTCCCAAGATGGCTTTAAAATGGCTGCTGAAGGGTCTGAGAGCCGACACATATATTGCGTTTATAGAGGGCTATTGCACTAAAATGCTGTCATATCTTACTCCCAAGAAGCGCAAAATAGCCTGGGTGCATATAGACCTTAAGAATTTTCCCTGGCCAATAGAAAAGGGTATCTATAAAAATACACAGGAGGAGAAGAGGGCGTATAGCAAATTTGATTTAGCAGTCGGTGTTTCCAATGATGTTTCCGACGTACTCCGAAATTCTTACGCCCTCCAAACTGTTAAAACAATCTATAATCCCATTGATGAGGAGCGCATTAAGCACCTGGCAAAACAAGCTAACAATTATAAGATAGATAAGCAATCCTTTAATATTGTCAGCGTAGGCAGGCTTACTCGGCAAAAAGGTTACGACAAACTAATAGCTGAAATGCCCGGGATATTGAAGCAGAATCCGGGGATAAAGCTTTACATTATAGGTGACGGTGAGGAACGTCCGAATCTGGAACAGCAGATAAAAGACCTCGGGCTACAAGAAAACGTAATCCTTAGCGGTTTTCTTGACAATCCTTATTCTGTGATGAAGAATATGAATTTGTTTGTCTGCTCATCTGTGGCAGAAGGGTTTAGCCTTGTCATAGCAGAGGCTATGACCTTGGGACTGCCCATTGCAAGCATGAAATGCGCGGGCCCGTGCGAACTGCTTGGACATGGCAAGTATGGCGTGCTTTGCAATAATTATGAAGAACTCGCGGATGCGCTTGTCAAAATCTCAATGGACACCAGTCTGAGAGCTGAATTGCGCAAAAAATCTCAGGCGCGTTCTAAAGATTTCAACACGAAGCAGATTCTGCAAACTATAGAAGAAATTCTATAAAAATGGCATCTCCTTTAGTTACCGTAATTATACCCATCTACAACTCCGCAGCCAAATTAGAGCGTTGCATTCAGTCCGTGCTTGACCAAAGTTTTAGGGATTGGGAACTGCTGCTTGTAGATAATGGTTCGCATGATGGCAGCTATGAGATTATGTCAACTTATGCCACGCGAGATTCTCGCATCAAAGCTCTTCAAGAAAACAGACGTGGTGTCTCCGCAGCGAGAAACATGGGCCTAAATAATGCCCGTGGCGAGTTTATTTCTTTCATAGACAGTGACGACTATGTAAGTCCTAATTTCTTAGCTTCGCTGCTGGAGTACAAACAGTATGAACTGGTGATGTGTGGTTACATCGTGGAAAATTATGATTCCTCCTTTCATGTAATCAGCAGGATTGAAAAAACTCCTGGAGCTATGGTATGGCATAAAGCTGACCCACAGGAGAGTATGGCGCAGCAATTCAAACAGGGCTTTATGCACTTTTGCTGGAACAAGCTTTTCAAAAAGTCCATCATAGACAGAGAGAGGATAAGATTTAAGAATATCCCTGTAAATGAAGATTATATCTTTGTTATGCAGTATCTGAAACATGCTGTCAGCGTAGCATCGGTATCTGCCGTAAATTATACCTGGACACGCGAACCGGGCATGGAAAGCGGAGTAGAATCCATACCCGACAATCTGATAGAGATTTACAATGATTCCCACCTGCTCACCAGAGAATTCTTTTCAGATACCAAGATAGCGGATCTGATAGCGTTCTACTCCTACGAACTTCTGGTCTATAAGGCATATAAAGCCCGTAAATGGCATAAAATGACAAAGCGTGAAATGTATGCTTTCTTATCCAAACTCTCCGACAACGATTTGGCAAGAAGTTCATGGAAAATTTATGTCCCCGCTACGCCCATAAGTAAGATACTACATCACTTGATCAAACGCGGTCTGTACCGACCTCATTTTCTGCTCACGCAGAAGCTACTCAATAGGTTATGAAAACTCCTGCACTCACTATTTTTACGCCTACCTATAACCGGGCCAACACTCTGCACCGTCTCTTCGCCTCCTTAAAGCGTCAGACATGTAAGGATTTTGAATGGCTGGTAATTAACGATGGTTCCACCGACAACACTTCCGAGCTGTTTGCCGGGTGGCTGAACGAAGATGTCGGCTTCACAATAAAATATTACGAAGTTAATAATGGCGGTAAGAACAGAGCGTTGAATCTGGGAATACAGAAAGCTTGCGGTGAGTATTTCATGATTCTTGACTCAGATGATTTGCTGACGGACGACGCGGTTGACTTCATTTGTCAGAATATGGCAGATGTGGCTGCTAATGACTCGTTTATTGGGACCTCCGGAAGGAAAGGTGACCTTAATGGCATGCCTTTGGGAGTAAGCAAAAAAGAATATACCGAGGAGGGATACATTGATTGCTCAAATCTCGAACGCTCTCAATATAATCTGCAGAGAGACATGGCTGAAGTTTTCTTCACCGAAAAACTCCGGCGATATGAATTCAAGGTGTGGGAGGGAGAAAAATTTACCCCGGAAGAGGTAGTATGGAATCAAATGGCTCTGGATGGTTATAAACTCCGGTGGTTTAACAAGGTAATTTACCTCTGCGAATATCAGCAGGGGGGCTTGTCAGATTCTACATGGAGACTTCTTCGCGACAATCCTATGGGCTACGCCATGATGTTTAATCAGCGGCTGCTTATCGAAAACTATTTAAAAGGAAGGCTCCGGAATGCTCTTCAGTATGGTTCTTGCTGTATATTAGCTAAAAAACCATCCATGGTTTTTAAAAGCCACACGCCATTCCTGACGGCGCTCGTATCCCCCATATCATGGATGCTGGCAGCGAGACGCAGAACGCAATTCAAAAAATATTCCGGAGATAAAAAATAATGATACCCAAAAAGATACATTATTGTTGGTTTGGTGGCAACCCATTGCCGGAGGATGCTCAAAAATGCATCGCCTCATGGCGTAAGTACCTGCCGGACTATGAAATCGTGGAATGGAACGAATCAAATTTCGATGTAAATTCCATCCCGTATACTGCTCAGGCTTACACTGCAAAGAAATATGCCTTTGTGAGCGACTATGCTCGTTTCTGGATTCTTTATCACCACGGAGGCGTATATTTCGACACCGACGTGGAGGTGATAAAACCGATGGATGATATAATCGCAGCAGGCCCATTTATAGGCATCGAAAAATCATTGGCCACACAGAAACCTAACTCCGGCGGCTGGGTCGGTATAAATCCCGGGCTGGGTATCGGAGCTGTGAAAGGAGATGAAATCTATCGCGAGATTTTGGCCAAATATGCGTCAATGGATTTTGACATCAACGGCGGCACAGTGGTAAAACATACCACTGATATTTTCCATTTGCACGGATTTGATGGCACTAACAGATTGCAGAAAGTGGGGAATATTACGGTCTACCCTGATGACGTTTTTTGTCCTATGGACTCAACTACCGGTCTGCTTTATCTCACTGATGACAGCCGCTCTATTCATCATTATTCCTGCACCTGGATGGATCGCAAGTCCTTCTCCTTTCGTTTGCATCTACTGAAAAATCAGCTGATTAAGATTTTTGGGGCAAAAATGGTTATGGGATTAAGTCGAATTATCAAAAAGGGATAGCCCTCGTATTCTATGACAAAAAAGAAAATTCTTCTCGTCTTTGGCACACGTCCTGAAGCCATCAAAATGGCTCCTCTTGTCAAAGAATTCCAGAAATATCCGGAGCAATACGAAACAATAGTTTGTGTGACCGGTCAACATCGGCAGATGCTGGATCAAGTGCTTGATTTATTTGATATTCAGCCCGACTATGATCTAAACATCATGAAGCAAGGACAAGATCTCTACGATATCACGGCCCGAGTGCTGACCGGCTTGCGTGATATATTAAAAGATAGCCTGCCGGATATAGTTCTCGTGCACGGTGACACAACTACTTCTATGGCTGCCGCTTTGGCTGCTTTCTATCAGCAGATTCCGGTGGGGCACGTAGAAGCTGGCTTACGCACACGCAATATCTATTCGCCGTGGCCCGAAGAGATGAACCGACAGATTACGGGAAGAATTGCAGAATATAATTTTGCACCCACACCGCTTAGTCGTGAAAACCTCATGACAGAATCAGTTGATGAGGACAAAATTATAGTTACCGGCAACACTGTGATTGACGCTCTATACTGGGTGGTGAATAAAATTAAGAACTCCTCCACGCTCGACCATGAGCTTAAAGCTGAACTCAAAACGGCCGGTTATGACACATCGCGTCTTCAAGATGGTAAAAAACTTGTATTAATTACGGGTCATCGTCGCGAAAACTTCGGGGATGGATTCCTGTCTATGTGCAGAGCCATCAAGGATTTAACTACTAAATTCCCTGATGTGGATTTTGTATATCCCATGCACCTTAATCCTAATGTGCGCAAACCAATTCGCGAAGTCTTTGGTGAGAAATTGCAAGGCTTAGAAAACATGTTCTTTATCGAACCGCTGGAATATCTTAGCTTTGTTTATCTTATGGAAAAATCTACTATCGTACTCACTGACAGCGGAGGTATTCAGGAAGAAGCCCCCGGTCTTGGAAAACCGGTTTTGGTGATGCGTGACACAACCGAAAGACCGGAAGCTCTTAAATCTGGTACAGTTAAGCTTGTTGGTACGGATTATGATAAAATAGTGAAAGAAGTATCGGAACTATTATCCGACGAAGAGGCCTATGCCAAGATGAGCCATGCAGTTAATCCCTATGGTGACGGCCAAGCTTGCAAGAGAATCGTGGATTATATAAACAATTTGTAGGCAAAGGTCAAGAATTGTCTATTTGTTGACCACTTGCTTCGTTTTCATATATCGTTTCATTTTAGATATTTAGAATGCCGCTTATTACAGTCTTCACCCCCACTTATAACCGTGCGGATACATTGATAAGAACCTACGAGAGCCTTTGCCGCCAAACTGACAAAGATTTCGAATGGTTGATTGTAGACGACGGATCTACGGATAACACAGAACTGGTCGTAAAGGATTGGATAGCTGAGGGAGCAGTGCCTATCCGATATATTAAGAAAGAAAATGGAGGCCTACATACCGGCTATAATGTGGCATTTGCTAATATTGAAACCGAGCTCAATATCTGTGTCGATTCCGATGACTACCTGCCGGACGATGCCATTGAAAAAATAAAATTTCATTGGTCTAAATTATCCAATAAAGACAAGTTAGCAGGTATCATAGGTCTTGACTTCAAACTCGATGATACCCCAATCGGTGGTTATTTTAGTCAAACCGGTGATTTCCACATTTACGAAATGTGCAATTTCCATCATGGTGATACAAAAATAGTTACACGCACTGATGTGTTAAAGCCTTTTGTTCCAATGCCGGAATTTAAAGGGGAAAAGAACTTCAATCCTATCTACTACTATGTGCAGATAGACAAAGATTACAAATATCACCTCATCAACGAGAATCTTTGCTACGTAGATTATCAGCCTAATGGCATGTCTGCTAACATTTTGCGCCAATATCGCAATTCGCCTCAAAGCTTTGCGCAGCTGCGCAGATTGTATATGTCTATGCCATACTATAACTGGAAAACTCATTTCAGAAATGCCATTCATTATGTTTCCAGTTGTCTATTCTCACGCCAGTGGAATGGATTAAAAACCACCCCCAGACCATTCACGTGCTTTCTTGCCATTCCTTTTGGCATAGCGCTTAATTTCTTCATTCGCCATAAGACCAAATAAATATGGGAAAACGCACTCTTATAATTCGATCTAATCAAATAAGTCCAGATTCAAGAGTTGAGAAAGAAGCTGCAGCGCTGAAGGAATATTCCAATGACGTTAAAATCTTAGCCTGGGACCGACGCGATAATCACAGACCCTCAGAAGAATCAATCGTAGTCTTCGGGCAGACAGTGCCCATTGTGCGCTGTGGACATAAGGCAAATTTTGGCGACGGACTAAAAAGCCTTAAGTCGTATCTTTTATTCCAGAAAGATATATTTAAACATCTGATTAAGAATAGGAAGCGATACGATGTCATACATGCCTGTGACTTCGACACAGCTTTTACAGCTACCGTCGCCAACTTATTCTTAAAAAAGAAATTTATCTTTGATATCTTTGATTACATAGGAGGTGAAAGAAAGACACGAACACAAAAAATCTTATGCGGACTTCAAAATTGGATAATTAATAGAGCTGATGCCACCATTATTTGTACCGAAGACCGCAAGAAACAGATTAGTCGTTCGAACCCCAAGAAAACAGTAGTAGTGCATAATTCTCCTCCCCGCATTGAGGTCGCAAACACAGCTCTCAAGGAAAGTATAAAGCCTGTAAAAGTCTGCTATGTAGGAATATTGCAAGACTACCGACTGCTTAAAGAAATTCCCGAGTTCTTTATTTCACACCCTGAATTTGAATTTCATATCGGAGGTTTTGGGAAATATGAAGCCCTATATAAAGAGTTATCCGAGAAACATTCCAATATTATTTTCTACGGCTCGCTCCAGTATCAGGACACTCTGAAACTGGAGAGCGAATGCGACGTTATGCTCGCCATCTACGATCCCGCGCTGGAGAATCATATATTCGCCGCTCCGAATAAATTCTATGAAGGCTTGATGATAGGCAAACCGTTGATTATGGTAAAGGGCACCGGAATGTCAGCAATCATAGAGCAGTACGACTTAGGTGAAACCATAGAATATAGCATGGAAGGTTTTGAGCAAGGAATGTTGAATATAGCAGAACGTAGAAATCAATGGCCGGAAATTTCGGAACGGATGCAATCTGTCTATAACCTATTCAGCTGGGATGAGATGAAACTACGCCTTAAGGCATTATATGAAACTATCTAAAACAAAAGCATAACTCATTCCCAAACTGAATATACAAAAGTAAACATATATTCTTAATGCATGACAATATGAAAATTGGGGGGGGGGGGGGGGGGGGGG
>JAAVFJ010000024.1 GCA_014800845.1 Bacteroidales bacterium
CTGCCTTAATCCATGCTTGAATATCCTGATATTTGAAGCTAAATATATTCAAAAAATTTTAACCGTACAAATGTACGACCTCTATAATCCTTTAGTTCTTATTGTTAAAAACATACAGACGGCTTATTTTAACGGCATTACACGCAGTGTGGGGTATGCGCGCTTATCATAAGTAATTAGCGGACTGTGTATGCCAATTGTGGTGGGGAGAAAAAGGGCTGCCGGCTTCGGAGGTCACGTCCGTAGCCGGCAGGTAAATGTTGTATCAGGTTGTATTAGCTTATGCTAATCTCTGAGTGTTCAGAGGGGTATTAATCGATTTCTTCGTCAGCTTCGTAGCCGCCCATTTCGCGGATAGCGTTTTTGAGCATTACGTACTGCTGGAAGAGGTGGTTTACGGGTACCTCATCCTGAGTGTAGTCATGCTGGGGGCTCTTGAGGAAGAAGCTGAGGAAGCGCTGAGTGCCGTAGCGGCCTGCGCGAGCAGCGAGGTCGCTGAGCAGCACGAGGTCGAGACAGAGGGGAGCAGCGAGGATTGAGTCGCGGCAGAGGAAGTTGATCTTGATCTGCATGGGGTAGCCCATCCAGCCGAAGATGTCGATGTTATCCCAGCCCTCTTTGTTGTCGTTGCGGGGGGGATAGTAGTTGATGCGTACCTTGTGGTAGTACTGAGTGTCCTCATCGTTGCCGTGGCCATAGAGGTCGGGCTGATTTTCGGGCACGAGGATAGACTCGAGGGTAGAGAGCTTGCTGACCTCTTTGGTGCGGAAGTTAGCGGGCTCGTCGAGTACGAGGCCGTCGCGGTTGCCGAGGATGTTGGTAGAGAACCATCCGTTGAGACCGAGGCAGCGGGTGCCGATGATGGGGGCGAAGCCTGACTTCACAAGAGTTTGGCCGGTCTTGAAGTCCTTACCTGCGATGGGCATCTTGGTCTTCTCGGCGAGCTCCCACATAGCGGGGATGTCGACAGTGGTGTTGGGAGCACCCATGATGAAGGGGCAACCCTCCTCAAGAGCAGCGTAAGCGTAGCACATAGAGGGAGCGATGTTTTCGCGGTCGTCTTCCTTCATGGCCTTTTCGAGGTCGGCGAGAGTGTAGTGCACCTTTTCATTAACGGGTACATATACTTCGGTAGAAGCAGCCCAGAGCACAACGACGCGCTCTACGCCGGTCTCCTTCTTGAAGTTGCGGATGTCTTCGCGCAGACGCTCAACCATCTCCCAGCGGGTGATGTCGCCCATGGTGTTGTCACCGGTGAGGCGCTTTGCGTAGTTCTTGTCGAAAGCGGCCTTCATGGGCTTGATGGCGATGAGCTCCTCCTTAACGGGCTCTATGTCTTTCTCCTTAAGTACCTCAGCGTTGATGGCTGCTTCGTAAGCGTTAGCGGGGTACACGTCCCAGCAACCGAACACGATGTCGTCGAGTTCAGCCAGAGGCACGATATCTTTATAGTGGAGATATTTTTTGTTTTCGCCGCGGCCAACGCGGATTTTGTCATACTGAGTCATTGAACCTACCGGTTTAGCCAGACCTTTGCGGGTCATGAGAACACCGGTCATGAAAGTGGTGGCTACAGCGCCGTTACCCACTACGAGCACGCCCAGCTTGCCGTTGGGCTTTGCAGCAACTTTTTCTGCCATAATGCTAAATACTTTTTTATAAGTAGTTGGTTGATAATCAAGGTATTACTCGCCGATAAACTCGCCGCGAAAGCGAGGCGGACGGCTTGGTAATCAGTGCAGTGCACAAATTACGGCGTAAAATTACGCTGAATTTTGCAATTAACAAAGGATTTTAAGAAATATTTTTGTAATAGTTGTGTGAAAAATAGTTAATAGTATACTGATATGATAAATATCTCTTAAAATCAGATATGTCAGAGTCTGAAATGTTAAATTAAGCTAATGAAGCATGGGCGGTCAATCATCGTCGCCCGGGGCTATGTAGGTGTTTTCGCGCATTTCGGCATATTCCTGCCACTCGGGGTCTCTTTCGGCGGAGATGCTCACGGGGAGCAGGGGCAGTTCAGCCCATGCGCGGTTGAGTAGCGACTGGAAGATACGCGGATTCTTCACGTAGAACACCCAGTTGCGTTGCCCCGCTCCGGTGTAGATGCCGGTGAGTATCACGGCTTTCTCCTTTTTCAGCTCGGCGCGCAGAGCATCGTCGGCCTGCTCCATGAGGGAGGCCACCTCCTCGTCGGGCATGCCACCACCCTCGTAGGGCCAGGTCACCTCTATGCGGTCATTGTACTTGCCGCTGTCGCGGAATTTGTCGATATTGTCGCGGCCGGTCACCATCACCACTTCGCCGTCGGGGGCTTCGGCAGGAGCTGTCCACCAGATTTCCTGTGCCATATTAATGTAAAGTTACCATATTAATGTATAGTTACCAGAGTTGCGCCGAAGCCATACTCGCGGAATGAGGCGTCCTGAATCTCGGCTTTGGGATATTCTTTTTTGAGCAGTGAGCGCACTGCGTTGCGGAGCATTCCGTCGCCTTTGCCGTGGATGAACACAATCTTTTGGCCCGTGCGGCGTGCGTGGCGCGACATCTCCTTGCGCACGGCCTGCAGCTGCACGTCGAGCATAGCCTTATTGTCGAGGCCGGCGGTGGTGTCGAGCAGTTCACCTATGTGGAGGTCCACCTCCTGCAGCGGCAGAAGTTTGTTGGGGTTTTCCTCCGGTTGCTTCACCTTTCTGCGGCGACCGCGGGTGTCTTTGGCCGCTTCGGGCATCAGCATGGATTCCTCTATGGCAGCCGCGTCTATTTCCGTGGTGCGGAAAGGCTTGTCGTCGGTCACGAGCGTGTATTCCAGCACCGGGTTGTCGAAGTACTTGCCGGGGCGGAAGCAGTGGAGCTTATAGAACTTGGTCAGGTCCAGACGTCGCTGCACGCTCACCGGAGCTTTCAGCTCAAACTCCTTGTCTTTCTTGAAGGCTACACACTGGAGGGCTATGCGCTCAAGTGCCGGCACCTGCTCATGAGTGTAGTTGGCCAGGTCGAGCACCATGTTGGGTTCCAGAGTGCCCTGGTACGTCAGGTTCCAGCCCCCGGTGCCTGCGGCGCGGGTGAGGAAGGTGAGGGCCAGGAAATAGTTGGAATCATTCACCAGCACGGCCGCAAACGATGTCTGGCTCAGGCGCTTCACGTCGGCCGGCTCAAAGGCGAGCACGAGGTTTATCTTATCGCCGTGGGCGGTTTCCTCCACAGGGATTTCGGGCTCCGGTTCCGGCTTGATTTCTTTGGTGAGTTCGCCGGCGCGACGCTCCTGGAGGTCGCGGGCCTTGACAGCGTCCACAGCCTTTTGGTCAAACATCAGCTTGGCATTGTTCTTCGGCGTTTCATGGCCGGCGGGGAGCACCACCACGAGCTCCTTCATGAGCATAGGTGTCTCGAAGCCATCCTCATCCACGTAGGCGAGCTGCCCCTCGATGCGGGTAATTTTGCCGCCACCTACGGAGTTGAGGTAGCGCACGGTATCTCCTATCTGCATAATTCAATCTTTCTTTTCGGGTGCGTCATGCGCGGCATTGTCGGCCTCTTCGCGCTCCTCGTAGGCATCTACGATTCGCTGCACGAGCGGGTGACGCACTATGTCTTTCTTCTCATATTCGATGCGGCCTATACCCTTCACCCCTTTGAGTACATTGAGTGCCTGGAGCAGGCCGGAGCGGGTGTGGCGCGGGAGGTCAATCTGCGTGACGTCGCCGGTGATAATCATCTTGCCGTTCATGCCCAGGCGGGTTAGGAACATCTTCATCTGATGGGTGGTGGTGTTCTGCGCCTCATCCAGGATGATGATAGCATCGTTGAGCGTGCGGCCGCGCATGAAAGCCAGCGGGGCAATCTGAATGGTGCCGCTCTCCATGTATTCCTTGAGCTTCACGGCGGGGAGCATATCCTCGAGCGCATCGTAGAGGGGCTGCAGATACGGGTCTATTTTGTCCTTCATGTCGCCGGGGAGGAAGCCGAGCTTTTCGCCCGCCTCCACCGCGGGGCGCGACAGGATGATGCGGCGTGCTTCGCGATTCTTCAGGGCAGCCACGGCCAGCGCTATGGCTATATAAGTCTTACCGGTGCCCGCGGGGCCGAGTGCAAAGGTCAGGTCATTCTCATTAAACGAGCGCACCATGCGCGCCTGATTGGCGTTGCGCGGAGCTATGGGTTTGCCGTTTTGTCCGAAAATAATGACGCCGTCGATATTCTTTTCCTTGGGAGCTTCCCCCTTCACTATATCGATGATTACGTCTTCGGTGAGCTTGCTGTACTTCACGGCGTAAGCCTCGATCTGCTTCACCTTTTTCTCGAAGTCGGCAGTCTCACTCTCTTCGCCTATCACCTTTATGACATTGCCGCGGGCGGCCATGCGCAGTTTCGGGAAGAGGTTGCGTATGAGCGATATGTTGCTGTTATTGACCCCGTAGAAAGTCTGCGGGTCAATCTGGTCTATTATTACAATTCGTTCGTTCATATAAAAGTAACCTGCAGGGAGCGTCAGCCTACGGAGCCCTCAAGGGTGACCTGAAGCAGCTTCTGGGCTTCAACGGCAAACTCCATCGGGAGCTTGTTCATCACCTCCTTAGCGTAGCCGTTGACGATCAGGCCCACAGCCTGTTCGGTCGGAATGCCGCGCTGATTGCAGTAAAAAATCTGTTCTTCGTTAATCTTGCTTGTGGTGGCTTCATGCTCCACGGTCGAGGAGTCATTCTGCACATCTATATAAGGGAATGTGTGAGCGCCGCAGTCGGCACCCATCAGCAGGGAGTCACACTGAGTGTAGTTTCTGCACCCCACGGCGTTCTTCACCATCTTAACCTCGCCGCGGTAAGCATTCTGGCTGTGGCCGGCGCTTATGCCCTTGCTCACTATGGTGGAGCGGGAGTTGCGCCCCAGGTGAATCATCTTCGTGCCCGTGTCGGCCTGCTGATAATTGTTGGTCACCGCCACGGAGTAGAACTCACCCACGCTCTCGTCACCCTTCAGGATGCAGGAGGGGTATTTCCAGGTGATGGCCGAGCCGGTCTCCACCTGTGTCCAGCTCACCTTGCTGCGGTAGCCGCGGCAGAGAGCGCGCTTGGTCACGAAATTGTAGATGCCGCCGCGACCCTCTTTGTCGCCCGCATACCAGTTCTGCACAGTGGAATACTTCACCTCGGCGCGCTCCTCGCAGATAATCTCCACGATGGCGGCGTGCAGCTGGTTCTCGTCGCGCATGGGGGCGGTGCACCCCTCGAGATAGCTCACGTAAGCATCGTCGTCGGCCACAATCAGTGTGCGTTCAAACTGGCCGGTGCCGGCGGCGTTGATGCGGAAATAGGTGCTCAGCTCCATCGGGCAACGCACCCCCTTGGGGATGTAGACAAAGGACCCGTCGGAGAAGACGGCGGAGTTAAGCGCGGCGTAGAAGTTGTCGCGATAGCCCACAACCTTGCCCAGGTACTTGCGCACCAGATCGGGGTAGTCCTTAACCGCTTCGGAGAATGAGCAGAAAATCACGCCCAGCTCGGCGAGCTTTTCGCGGTGGGTGGTCTTCACGCTCACCGAGTCCATCACGGCGTCGACGGCCACACCTGCCAGATGCTTCTGTTCCTCAAGGCTGATTCCGAGCTTGTTGAAAGTTTTCACGAGCTCCGGGTCCACCTCGTCCATGCTGTTCTTAAGCTCCTTCTTCTTAGGGGCGGCATAATAGCTTATGGCCTGGAAATCAATCTCAGGCACATTCAGGTGCGCCCACTTCGGGGGAGTGAGCGTGAGCCAGTAGCGATAGGCGTTAAGGCGGAAATCGAGCAGCCAGTCGGGCTCACCTTTCTTCTTGGAGATAAGGCGGATTACGTCCTCGCTAAGGCCCGGGGGCACTACCTCAGTGTCAATGTCGGTAGTGAAGCCATATTTATAGTCGCCGGAGGTGGCGTCATCAAGAATTTTGCGGTTGTCCATAACAAAAAGAGCATGAAGCTTACAAGTATAACGCGCCGTCCCCGCAAAAGGGTCGGATAAGCGCATGCAAAAGTACAAAAAAATCCTAACTTACCATCTCTTGCATCGTAACCTATATACACTTTTTTAAGACTTAGGCATTTATTGCAGAGCAATTATCAGTCAAATTTTTAAGCATGAAATGTTAAAAACCAAGATTGAGCATGGTGATTTAAGAAATTTATTCTAATTTTGCAGTGCAGGCCTCTTTCAGAAGCCTCGGCCTGGGGGCGTGGGAGGGAGTCTGCAAACGACATAATATTTAAAGCGTATATCCGCGCTGATTCTTGACAAACAGAAATTCTCGCAAAATTTCAGTCGATAGTCAAGGATAGAGCAACGGTAGACGCCCGTGGTTTGTAATTTCACTACGCTCGGCGTGGTGGCTCGTGTCGAAACGGGTCGCCATCGGGCGCAGGATATTGCATATATTGCGTGGGCTTCTGACGTTGCCGTCCGACTATCGATGGGCAATGCGAGAAGCCTCTGTTTGTAGGACGGTGACAGATACAGATTCTCGCGCTTTTTATTTTTATAAAAGCTATTTTAGGGCTACATAGGGGAATCATGTAGCAAAACTATGTTCAATAAAGTCTAATTAACCCCTATGAACGCGATGAAAAAACTATTACTTTCCCTGCTTGGTATCCTTGTCGCACTACCAATTCTCGCTCAGGACTTTACTTACACTTACGGTAATTCGACGCTAACCTACTCCGTGCTCAGCTCGGCATCAAAGACTTGCTCTGTGAAAGCGCCCTCGGCTAAGACCATTTCAAGCGTTGAGATACCACAAACAGTTGTCAGTGGCACAACGGTCTATACCGTAACTGAAATCAGTGAGTCTGCCTTTGCCGACTGCACAAATCTTACATCTATTGCGCTGCCCCCTTCAATCTCTGCTATCGGAGCATCGGCCTTTAGCGGTTGTACGAAACTTGCAAGTGCTTACTTAGGTCCCAATATTACGTCAATAGGCAGCAAAGCCTTTTACAATGCGCCGCTTACAGCTCTTTACATTACTGCACAGAAGGCGCCTTCACTTGGCTCCAATGCACTGAACAATTTTACAGGTAAACTATACCTTCAGGGTGCATCGGCCCGGACAGCGTTTTCTAACAATAGCAGTTGGAAGAATTACACTTCTGATCTTATGCCTACTCCCACCTCTATGAAGGTTACAAATGCATCGAAAGCAACGGGGACCACTGTGGCTTTCGGCAAAACCAGTACCTTAAAAATCATTCTTGCCGATGGAAAATCAGTGCGTTTTTCTACAAGTTATGAAGCATCAGAGACTCTGCCATCTCAAAAAGTATTTTGGCACTCCGAGGATCCTACGAAGGTAGCGGTTGCCAATAATGGCAATATTACAATGAAAGCATACTCCGGGACTCCGATAAAGGTCATCGGTCAATCAATCTATGCCGGTGGGCCGGTTATAGAGATTTCCGTAAGTGGCGGTTATCCATACACTTACGAGGGCAGCACACTATATTACAGTGTGACTGATGAACAGGAGGCCACTTGTACTGTAGTTGGACCCGGTATTAATGATGTGGAGAATGTAGTTATTCCCGCAACAGTTTCTCTCAATGACAAGGTTTACACAGTAACTGCTATTAATGAAATTGCATTCCATAGCAGCGCGCTGAAATCGATTGTATTGCCAAATACAATTGTAGATTTGGGTAACCGCGCTTTTTACTACGCTTCCGGATTGAAGGAGATTAAGCTTCCCAACTCATTGCGCTCTATTAATGGTGCTGTATTCCAATCAAGCGGATTAACTTCCATAGAGATACCAAATTCTGTGATCTATTGGAGCTCATACGTATTTAAAAACTGTGCCAACCTTGAAACTGTCACTATCAGTAATTCCCTGACAGGAATTCCCGCTTACCAGTTTGAGGGTTGCATTTCGTTGTCATCAGTCATACTTCCCCCGGCAGTAGAGTCTATAGGCACATCTGCATTTAAGGGGTGCACTGCACTCGCAACAGTATATATGGGTCCGAACGTGGATACGATAGAGGAGGAGGCATTCTCCGATGCTCCGCTTGAAAATATATATATCACCCGACAGGTTGTTCCTACACTTAAATCCAATTCTTTCTCTTCCTTTGATGCTACGCTACATCTCCAGGGAGAGCAGGCTAAAAGCTTATATCAGACAGCTGAAATTTGGAAAAATTTTAAGGCAGTGACACTTATGGCTACCCCGCAATCATTAAGCATTGTCAACTCTGATTTTGCAACAGGCGAAATCAGTGCTAAATTTGGAGCTACCGGTTCCGGTTCATTTATTATAGCAGATGGCGTGTCCTACCCTTATACTTCCAAGTTGACTTCAGATAAAAGTCTGGATGTAAACCAGGTTTTTTGGCGTTCCACTAATGCCGCTTCGGTCACGGTAAACAATAACGGTTTGGTAACTATGGTGCGATATTCGGGCGAGCCGGTGAAGATTATAGCTGAAACCTTATATGCCTCGGGTCCGGTAATTGAGTTATCCGTAAAAGGCGGTTATTGGTATACATCGAATGGTGTAGAGCTCTGTTACAGTGTGACGAATGAATCTGCTGCCACATGCACTGTTGTCGGACCGGTTGATAAAACAATTGAAAGTGTAGTTATTCCCGCAACGGTAAATCTGAATGGCAAGGATTATACGGTAACGTCCATCAATAGTATGGCTTTCAATCGATGCAGATCACTTGCATCGGTTGAGATTCCCAATACTGTCACCTCACTTGGCAACCGTTCCTTTTTCTCCACCTCAAGTCTGAAAAATATAGTAATTCCATCATCTGTCCGAACTATTGACGGCGCGGCGTTCCAATATTCAGGCTTGACATCGGTTGAAATACCTAATTCTGTGAGCTACTGGGGAACATATATATTTAGCGATTGTGCAGCGTTGGCAAATGTAACCCTCGGAAATTCATTACCTGATATTGGAGCTCGTAATTTTCAGAATTGTACCTCATTGAAATCCATAATACTGCCTCCATCGGTAAAATCAATTGGAGCTCGTGCATTCCTCGGGTGTACTTCATTAGAGAAGATATACATGGGTCCGAATGTGGCTAATATTGGAGAACTTGCGTTTGACAAAGTGGAATTAGGTGACATCTACATTACTGCTCAATCTGCACCTTCGCTTCAGAAGGATTCATTTTCAAATTATGGCGCTACGCTGCACCTGCAAGGAATGCAGACTCAGGACGTGTATAAAAAGGCAGAATATTGGGAGAATTTCACGCAGGCAAAGGACACGATGACGATACCGGAATCCATGAGTACTTATAACGGAATTAATCTTTACAGTCATACTCCCGTTGTCGCTAATTTCGGAGAAACGGCAACTCATATGCTTCCGAGGGCCAATTGCAATGCGGTGAAGTACACTACAAAGCTGAATACATCATCTTCTGAATCACCACTTGATGTGCCTACTATATTTTGGAAAAGCTCGAATTCTAAGTTGATATACGTGGATTTCTCAGGTAACTTCATCATCAATGCAGTTCCTTCCGAGCCGGTGGTGATTACCGCGCAATCCATCTATGCAGACGGTCCGGAGATAGAAATTACCGTCAACGGATGCATTCCTTATACTTATCAGGGACAGACATTATATTATACTGTTCTTGATGAAGCAAGCGGTACGTGTGCTGTTACAGCTCCTGTAGATTCAGATATTTCCACCGCTATCATTCCTCAGACTGCAAAATTAAATGGAAAAAATTACACTGTTGTCAGAGTAGGCGATCAGGCGTTTTTCCAGTGTGCGCTTCTCTCAGAGGTAAGTCTGCCTAACACTATCACTTTTATCGGCAATCGAGCCTTCTATGGTGCTAAGAGTTTGGAGGATATAGTGATTCCAAATTCTGTTACCTCGGTTAGCGGTGCGGTATTTCAAGGGACTGGCCTTAGAAATATTGTATTGCCCAACTCAGTGAAATATTGTGGCTCATACGTCTTTGCTGATTGCCAGAACCTTACGACCGTAATTCTTAGCCATTCATTGTCCTCGCTACCTAATTATACATTCTTGAGATGTAGTAAATTGCAGTCGGTAGTGTTGCCTCCGGCGATTAAATCCATAGGTTTCAATGCCTTTGATGGTTGTAAGAAACTTGAATCAGTTTACATTGGTCCGAATGTGTCATCAATAGAGCATGATGCTTTTGCGAATACCACCTCAGCGCTGGCAAATTTGTACATTACACGCCCGACGCCTCCTGAGCTTAAAGATAATGCCTTAGGTTCCTTTAGCGGATATTTGTGGCTTCAAGGAGGAGACTCAACGAAGCAGAGATACCAACAATCTAATGCAGGCTGGAAAGGGGTTGCCGTCGATGAGAAGATAAAGCCCATGGTAGAGCCTGAGAATATAGTAATCCTTGATGTCGCAAGTGCAAGTCGTATCCCGATGCGTGTCGAGTCAGAATATAATTCATCCACGCACATCTTTGCAACTCCGGGTGAGACAATGAGTAGAACTGCCAAGGTGCTCCCCGAGGGCAGTGTGACTGTTCCTGACGTATTCTGGAACTCTTCAGACCCTTCAAAAGTATATGTGGAACACGACGGTAAGATTGAAGTGCGTGACTATCCCGAAATAGCGAAGCCGGTTGTGCTTACTGCCACTTCACTCTATGCAAATAGCCCTACGCATACTATCATAGTCGATAATTATCATATGACGGATGTCGACGAAATAGTTGACGGTAATATTGACATGGATGATGCAGATGGACGTTTGCAAATATTCACACCTGCCGGCCAGCCGGCTGGAGACTCTCTGAATAATTTAGCTCCCGGTATTTATATCGTGAATCAGGGTAAAAAGACAGTCAAAATAACCGTAAGATAATATTTATTATTTAGCTTTTATCAATCAGCGGTGTCGCGTGCGGGAGCATACGGCACCGCGCTTTGTAGTTAACGGGGATATTTGTATCCTATTCGTCTTCAGGTCTAAACATACCTATATGAATGAGGGGTTAGGAGAAGTGGGGGTGGTGGGCCAGAAGCTCGGCGCGGAGGCGGGTGCGGTCCAGGTGTACGTAGAGCTCGGTGGTGGCGAGGCTTTCGTGGCCCAGCATTTCCTGGATGGCGCGCAGGTTGGCTCCCCCCTCAAGCAGGTGGGTGGCGAAGCTGTGGCGCAGGGTGTGGGGGGACACGTTTTTGCGCAGGCCGGCCAGCTCGGCGCACACCTTTATAATATGGAATATCATCTGGCGCGTAAGCCCGGAGCCGCGGCGGTTGAGGAAGAGTGTGTTGGCGCTGTCAGCCTTTATAGGGAGCCGTTCCCTGTCGGCAAGCCAGCTTTCTATCCACTCAGCCGCTACGGGAGATAATGGCACGAGGCGCTGCTTGCTTCCTTTCCCCTCCACAATCATGTATTGCTCATCGAGGAAGACGCGCTCCAGCGGCATGCTGATTAATTCGCTCACACGCAGCCCGCTGCCGTAGAGGGTCTCTATGATGGCGCGGTTGCGAGTGCCCTCGGCTTTGCTCATGTCTATGGCTTCGATGAGGCGGTCTATTTCCTCCACGGTGAGCACATCGGGTAGATGTTCGCCACGCTTGGGAGCCTGAATCAGCTCCATGGGATAGGTGTCCATGTAGCCCTCCAGACGCAGGAAGCGGAAGAGCTGGCGTATGCCGGCGAAGAGCCTCGCCTGCGAACGCCCGGTGAGCCCCAGGTCATGCATGTCGGCCATGAAGGCTTCAATGTCAGCCGCCTCAGCCGCCGTGGGGAGCAGGCTTCGGGAGGCGCACCAGTTAAGCAGATAGGAGGCATCGCGTCCGTAGGCCTCGATGGTGTTGGGGCTCATGGCGCGCTCCAGGCGCAGGTAGCCGGTGAAGTCGCGCAGCACGCGGTCTGCGTCATAGGGGTGCTCGGCGGGTGGGGTCATGGCAGGTTCAGGGTGGTGCGGTGGAGCACTGAATTGCCGGCGCTGACAATCAGGGCCGCGTCGGGCGATTCAAATGTCCATCCCCCCGGCATGGCGGCGAGAGCTGCGTCGAGAATCCCGGGGCGCGACTTAAGGTTGCAGATGAAGAGGTAGATGCCGGGTGTGTGCAGCGCTGTCAGGTAGCTCTGCGAAACCTCAGCGGCGTCGGTCAGAATCAGCAGCCCGCTGCCGATGTTGGCCGGCAGGTGGCGGGTGAAGTGCAGCCGGGAGTTGGCATTCTTCATCACCTCAGCCGGGAGAGCCGAGTGGTCGCCGGGAATCAGAAGAGTAGTGATAGGGAGCCGCGCAGCCATGCGGAAAAGCAGGCGGCAGAAGCGGCGGGTGCGTGAGGGGTAATGGCGAATCAGATAGTTGAGCCGCTTCATGGAGTAATACTCGCATCCGCGCGCCGGGTGAAGGATATCGGTCACGAAGCGATAGGCAAAGGGGGAGTGCACTCCAAACCCTCTGCCATGTCGCCATCGTTTATACCGCTGAGCTATCATTTCTTTTTGCGGCGCAGGCAGACCACCACGGGCACTGCTATGGCAGCTGCGCAAAGAATGTAGATGAGGATTACGGCTGCCACGGAGATGTCGTTGGTAACCTCAAGCGATTTCGGATTGAATGTGAACTCAATGTCGTGGGTGCCGGCGGGTACCTGCAGAGCGCGGAGCACGTAGTTGGCGCGTCCTATGGGAGCCTCCTTGCCGTCGATGGTGGCTGTCCAGCCCCAGGGGAAGTAGATTTCAGAGAAGACCACTACGCCGGGAGTATTGGAGACAGTCTTGTAATTCAAGCGGTTGGGGGCATACTTCGTGAGTGTGACAGTGGCGGTGGAGTCGGCGGAAGCCTTTCCGAGAATCTTTTCGAAACTCTTATCGGCCACAGCGGCGTGGCGTGTGTCAAGATTGTCGAGCGCGGCCATCTCGGCGTTGGCGTTGTCCACATAGTCAATGCTCTGCACCCACCAGGCGTGGCCGAGCGCATCGGGGTTCTGCTCGGCTATCCACATCGGGTTACCCTCGCGGTCACCTATGGGCTGATTCTGCTCATTGCGGGCCATGCCGAGGAAATATTTGGTGTTGAGCATGTTGAGCACACCGGGGTTCATCTTCATGATCTGATGCTCCATCAGGTCATTATAGCGGGTGAGCTTGGCTGCGTGGTAGCCGCCGATAGTCTTGTGAAAATAAGAGGAGCGGGCGCCACCCATGTCGTCTATGTTCAGCACGCGGTAGTCGGGGTCCGGATCCTGCAGAATCTGACGGTCGGCGTCAGTCATTTCAAAGCTTTCCTCGGCGGGGAGGGGAGCGGTGAAGTTTTCGGAGTTCACGTAGCGTTTGTCTACGGTGTAGAGGTCAATGAGGCAGAGGCAGGCTATGGCGCCTACAAAGATAGCGGGCTGCTTCAGTGTCCCCTTGGCGTAGAAGCGCACGATAACGGCGCCGATCACTACGAAGATGAGTGAACGCACGGCGTCGGCACTCACCAGCGACAGACGCAGACGCTTGATTTCGGTGAGGATGGGGCTGTAAAGCGGGTCGTGAAGAATATCCTCGAGCTGCTGAGTCTCGTTTACGGTCAGGCCGCTGCCCATTAATGAGGGGAAACACCAGAGGAGCAGGCAGATTGAGGCCAGCGCGCCACCCGTGCCGAGCGTAAGCTTCTGCACATAAGCCTGATTGTGCTTCAGGCGTCCGTTGTCGTCGGTGTCCTGCATCATGGAGATAATCTTCTGAAGAGTCATCATGGCCAGGAGCGGCATGGCAAACTCCACTACTACCAGGATGGAGGAGACGGCGCGGAACTTATTGTAGCCGGGGAAGTAGTCTATGAACAGGCGTGAGAACCATTCGAAATTGTGGCCCAGCGAGAGCAGCCATGCCAAAATCGAAACGCCCCAGAGCGCCCACATGAGCGGCGAACGGCGGCAGAGGGGGATGGCCATCAGCGCGAGCATGAAGATTACGATGCCTACATACACCGGGCCGTTGGTCATCGGCTGGTTGCCGAAATATTGCGGGAACTGGTTGGCAAACTGAGCCTCTTCGGGGCTGAGCGTGGATTTTTCACCCTCGGGGGTATCCATTACGCCGAGTCGCTGAGAGGCAGCGCCTACGGGCTTGATGGTGGCGCCACCCTTCACGTTGGGGATTATGAGCGACAGACTCTCGTCGCCGCCATAGCTCCACTGGGTGATGAAGTCGAAATCGGCACCCTCCTTGGGCGCTTCGCCCTCGGTGTGCAGGTCAGTGGCACGTCCGCGCACAGTCTCCTTGGAGTATTTCGCTGTGTTGTAGAGACTTGCGGAGTTGGCCGCCACGGCTATGGCGCCGGCGCCGATGATGCAGGCAGTGGCTATGGCCCACTGTTTCAGATTCTTGGATTTGTAGAGGCGCACCCCGCAGGCAATCATGATGGCCAGAACCACGAAGAGGAAATAATAGCTCATCTGAATGTGGTTGCTCATCAGCTGCAGAGCGCCAAACAGGGCGGCCAAGGCTGTGCCGGCCAAGTATTTACCCCTGTAGCAGAGGAATATGCCGCCAAGTGTAGGGGGAATGTAGGCCAGGGTCACAAACTTCCAGATGTGGCCGGCGCCTATGATAATGATGAAGTAGGAGCTGAATGCCCAGGCGATAGCTCCGAAAAGCGCGACATACCACCTCATCTTCATGCAGAGAGCCATGATGAAGAAACCCGTCATCATGATAAACAGCAGATTGGCGGGCGAGGGGAGCCAGAGGCTGTAGGCCTTGGCGATCCAGTTGAGCAGCGGCGCAGAGGCATAGGAGGGTGAAATCTGGAAAGTGGGCATGCCGCCACACAGAGCATTTGTCCAGCGGGTAGTCTCACCGGTGGTCTCCTGAAAATGCTTTGCCTCCTGACCGTTGGCTATGCCCTGGCGTATGTCATGCTGCTCCAGCACACGGCCATCAATGTCGTCCGGGAAGAAATAGACCAGAGCGATGAGGGCCATAACGACCACGCTCAGCAGAGAGTAAAGATATGTGCGCTTCATAAGTTGTAACAAAAAAGAAAATGGAGTGAGGAAAAGATACCGGAACAGCATCGGCTCACTGACGTAAGGAAGCTGTTCCGGAAAATGGTTGAGGATAGTTTCAGAGAGTGTTTGAATTTAAATGATTTTAGCACAAAGAGAGATTTTGGGATGATTTTTCAAAGTTGAAGAGGGAGCGATGCGGGCATCGCGACCGATGAAATCTTTGGAAAAGCGCCCAA
>JAAVFJ010000025.1 GCA_014800845.1 Bacteroidales bacterium
ATATGCCATGATTTTAATAATCTTTTTGGTGCTTTTCGCCGAGTCTCATCGGTCGCAATGCCCGCATTGCTCCCTCTTCAACTCGCAAAAATCATCCAAAAATATTCTCAAAATCATTGGCACATAAATTTAAAAGTTTCTTAATCCTAAACAATAACAATCCATACTATGTCACACAATCAAGAACGCTACCGCGAGGAACAGAATAAGAAACGCATGTGGAACAAAATCTGGCTTTGGGTCGGAGTAATAGTGCTCTGTGTAATCCTCTTCTTCTGGATTTTCGATATAGGCACCTTCCTCGGACCTAATCAGTAACAATAACCCTGTGCGGGACTTGTAAAATCAGCCTTGTGGACCTGCCTAAGCAATTCATAGCAGCATGTGAGATACACTGCTGTTGTGAATTGCTGCGTTTTAAGGTTATTTTGATGAAATTCGGGACTCATGGCAGTCCAAGGATAAATGTTGATGAGGGTGAAACCCGGGTAAACCAACCGATAAAAAATGCGCGATGGGCTGCGGGGTATTTAGAAATTTTTTGCTAAATTTGCAGCTGGTTTCAGACCTCCGTTCCGAGCTGTATCAGTGCGGTCGGCGATAGAGATAAAATCCACACTATGAATCTCAGTAAATATTGCGACGAACCCCGTAAATCGGGCAACCGCCCCCCGGCCATTCCCGGACTTGACGGCGACTTAGACCCCAAACCCGTAAGACGCGGCAAGCCGTGGCTTTACATCGGTCTGGGCCTATTGCTTCTGATTTTTGCAGCCATCGTTATCTGGCCTCTGATCAGCGCACGTGCGCCGCACACAGCTCTGATTCGTGTGCCGAAGAATGCCAACGACCAGATGCTGCAGGACACCCTGACAAAATATCTCGGCAAGGATTATGCACTGAGTGTGCGCAAGGCTATCCCCATAGCCGGCGGAGGCGCCCGGTTGCGCCACGGTGCGTGGAAGATAGAGCAAGGAATGACTGCAGTGGAGGCAGCCCGTCGCATTTGCAAAGGGGCGCAGGCAGGCATACGCATATCCTTCGTCAACGAGCGCACCCTCGACCAGGTGGCGACTAAAATCGCTGCGAAATATGACATTCCCGTGGACTCAATGATGGCCGCTTTCAACAACGACAAATTGCTCGCCGAAGTCCGCACCGACCGTGAACATGTCATAGGCTACTTCCTGGCAGATACTTACGAGTTCTACTGGACTGCCACGCCCGAGGATATCATCAAAAAGATGTATGAACACTACAACCGCTTCTGGTCCCCCCAGCGTCTCGACTATGCCGAGCAGCTTCACATGCTCCCGCGCGAGGTGGTAGTGCTCGCATCCATAGTGGATGAGGAGACCAACCAGGCCGGCGAGAAGGGCACCATAGGACGCCTCTACATCAACCGCATACAGAAGGGGATGAAGCTTCAGGCAGACCCCACCGTGAAGTATGCCATAGGTGATTTCTCCATCCGCCGCATCACCGGCGACATGCTCAACAACCCCTCGCCCTACAACACTTACCGCCACGAAGGCCTCCCCCCGGGACCCATCCGCATAACCTCAGGTGCCACCATCGATGCCATCCTCACCTCGCGGCCTCACGGCTATCTGTATATGTGTGCGGCTGAGGACTTCAGCGGTAGCCATAACTTCGCTGTGGACTACGAGTCACACATGGCCAACGCTCACCGCTATCAGCAGGCCCTGGACCAGCGAGGCATCAAATAAACCTGCCGGCGAACTTTCCCAACTGCATGAATGTTAAGAGAGTATAACCCTAAACTTACCCCTACTATGAAACTCCTTAACATTTATGACACAGAAGCCATCGCATACATCGACAAGGGCTTCCTTGAGAATAACGGCATCCCGGCATTTGTAGAACAAAACGCTATGTCAAGCGTATTCCCGGCACCCGATTCCGGCACCTCAAGCATAGGTCTGTTCGTAGACGATGATCGCTACGAGGAAGCCAAGCGTCTGCTCGACTCCCGCCAAGAATGAAGTTTAGAATCCTTTGTCTTTTAATATCACTTTTCGCGCTCCGGCTGGCGGCTGACACCCCTGTCGGAGCTGAAGTGTGTCCGGAGCCGGTTGATCCCCCCGTGGCCATCGACTTGCCTGACAGCCTGATTCTCGGCGAGTGGATGCTGACAGAGGTCGAGATGACCGATACCATGCAACTGCTGCCACGCAAGCAGAACCCCAACTGGTGGCTCAACAGAATTAAGAACCACACCTATGACATAAAGGACACCACTGTGATTTACCCCAGGTTCGCAGGCTTTTGCGTTAAGGCCTATAATTGGGCTGACCGGGTATTCAATACCTATAATCATGACTATGTGATGCCCACCGGCAAGAAGTGGAAATTGCTGTGGAAGAGTGCCCTCTGGACTGACTCCTACGCACTTGATATGCCAAGCAACGTGCACATGCGCATGCTTTCGCGCCCCTATATGTCCTCAGGACCCTATCTGTCTTTTATGGCTGTGACGGTGGGCTACGGCGCCAATCTTAACCGCCTGCTCTTCAATTCCGAGCCCCGGCAGAAGCGCTATGATTTCAGCTTCAGCACATCGCTCTTTGAGATAGACTTGTACTACACGAGCAATAAAGGTGGCACCCGCTTGCGCCGATTCGAACCCTTTGACCAAGGTCGATATATAGATGTAGAGTTTCCCTCATTGCGACTGGAAAATTACGGACTTGCCGGTTTCTATTTCTTCAATCATGGCCGATACTATCAGGGGGCTGCATACAATTACTCAAAAATCCAGATGCGCAATCAGGGTTCCTGGATACTCGGATTTGCAGTGTCACATCAGGATATATCGTTTGACCTCTGCACGCTGTCTGACGACATGAAAATCTACCTCCCCCCCTCGGAAAAAAGAGTATTTAAATTTATCTACAATGATTACTGCTTAATCGCTGGCTACGGCTATAACTGGGTCTTTAATCCACATTGGGTGTTTAACTTCACCGGCATGCCGGCCTTCGGTCTGAGACATTGTCTGGAGGCCAACGGGGATGGTCGCAAGAATCTGCCGGCGTTAAACCTGAGCGGACGCGCCGGTCTGGCCTATAACCTGCGAAATTTCTTTGTCGGCATCTTCGGCTCCGTTCAGGCCAATTGGTATATAAACCAGGACTACAGCTTCATCAACGGAATCCTCTCCGGTGGTGTAGCCGCCGGCCTCCGCTTCTAACCCCCCGCTGAAGATAGAGAAAAAAGTGGGTGGGAATATTTTGGGGAATTAAGATTTGTTTACTACCTTTGCAGTCAATTACAGAACTCTCCATCTTAGCGACTATTACCTGAATCTGATAACACGCTTACCCGGCCGTCACAGTCCTGAATCTCCATGAAGACCGCTCTGATTCATACCGGCATTATTACTGCTGTCCGAGGCAGCAAAGCCCGCGTAAGGCTATTGCGCGGCGAGGAGTCGTGCGCCTCATGCGCGGCCAAATCTCTCTGTGCCCCGGGGCGCGGCGAGGAGGTAGTGGTCTCTACCGACGGCTACAAGCTGAATGTGGGGGAGGAGGTTGAGCTGCTCGTCTCCGACCGCAGCCACCGTCTGGCCGTGCTCACTATGCTCGTAATCCCCTGGAGCGCGCTGGCCGGCACGCTGGCCCTGCTGCTTGCGTTCACAAATGTGGCTGAAGGGATAGCCGTGGGGGCGGCGTTCTGCGTGATGATTCTCTGCTACGTGGCAGCCGCGCTGCTCAGGCCTCGCATAGCACGGGAGCTTAATTTCCGGCTCCGACCCCTGGTGCCTTCGGCTGAGCAATGAATGTTGACAACTGTTTACCTGAATCTATGATATGACAATTTTCTGGCTTACAATTCTTATTCTTGGTGTAGTAGGGCTGCTGGCAGCGTTGGTGCTCTACTTCGTGGCCAAGCGTTTCTACGTATATGAAGACCCCCGCATAGCCGAGGTTGAGGCCCTGTTGCCGGGTGCCAACTGCGGCGGTTGCGGTTTCAAGGGTTGTCATGACTTTGCGGCTGCATGTGCCGGAGCCTCGTCGCTCGAGGGGTTGAATTGCCCCGGCGCCGGCAAGGCGGGCATGGACGCCATAGGCATACTGCTCGGCCTGAATGTGGTGGCCGGCATACGCAAACTCGCCATGCTTAATTGCAACGGTACCTGCTCGCTGCGCCCTGCCATCAACAAGTTCGAGGGTCCCCGGAGCTGCGCCATCGAGGCTGCCACCTATGCCGGCACCACTGCCTGCCCCTACGGCTGTCTTGGTTGCGGAGACTGCGTGAAGGCCTGTCCGCACGGAGCCATGCGCATGGATGAAGAGACCGGGCTGCCGGTGGTGGACTCCGCCCGCTGCACCGGTTGCGGAGTGTGTGTGAAGGCTTGTCCGCGCGGGCTGATGCAGCTGAACGTGGCTCCTCAGTCCTACAAGAAGATGGTGAGAGTGGCCTGCAGCAACCATGACCGCGGCCCGGCTGCCATGAAGGCCTGCGAGGTGTCGTGCATAGCCTGCGGAAAATGCAAAAAAGCCTGCGAGAGCAACTCCATAACCATCGACAACTTCTGCGCGCGCATCGACTCCGAGAGCTGCACCCGCTGCGGAGCCTGCGTGGAGGTGTGCCCGCGAAAGACTATCCTGGTCAGTCAAATTGCAGAATATCAGCCTAAGAAATGAAGAAATATACATTCCGAATGGGGGGCATACATCCCCCTCAGCATAAGTCTACGGCCGACAGCCCCATTCAGCAGGGTCCCGTGGCTCCGCTGCTCACCCTGCTGCTCTCTCAGAGCATAGGCGCCCCCTCAAAGCCGCTCGTTAAGCCGGGCGACAAGGTAGTGGCCGGGCAGCCTGTTGCCGAACCGGGAGGGTTTGTGAGCTCCTGGATTCACTCCCCCTGCTGCGGCACGGTGAAGAAGCTCGAGAGGGTGCGCACCCCCCAGGGTTATCCCGTGGATGCCATCACCATAGAGCGCGACCCGGAGGGTACCGAGAGCTTCAGCTTCCCTCCGCTCGACCCCTCCACTGCCTCTTCCGAGGAGCTCGTGCAGCGTGTGCGCGAGGCGGGCATAGTGGGTCTGGGTGGCGCCACCTTCCCCACCTTTATAAAGCTTACACCTCCCCCGGGCACCAAGCCGGAGTGTGTGATTCTCAACGGCGCCGAGTGTGAACCCTATCTCACCTGCGATGACCGCCTTATGCGTGAGCATGCTGCCGAGATAGCCGAGGGTGCTTACTGCCTGATGCGCTCTGTGGGGGTGAGGTACTGCTACATAGGCATAGAGGCCAACAAGCCTGAGGCCATAGCCGCCATGAAGCAGGCTGCCGAAAAGTATCAGGGCATGAAAGTCTGCGTGCTGCGCACAAAGTATCCGCAGGGTGGCGAGAAGCAGCTGATAGCCGCCATCATGGGGCGCGAGGTCCCCTCCGGCGCGTTGCCGGTGGCTGTGGGCGCTATCGTGGACAATGTGGCTACGGCTTATGCCGTGCAGCAGGCCGTGGTGCTCGGCAAGCCGCTGACGGGGCGTGTGCTGACAGTGACCGGCGAGGGGGCTCTGAACCCCGGCAATTATTATGTGGAGCTGGGCACGCCGCTCACCATGATTATGCAGGCCGACGAGCGCGTCAACAAGGTGATAGGTGGCGGTCCCATGATGGGTAAAGCCATGAGTAATCTCGACACCCCCTCGACCAAAGGGCTCTCGGGCGTACTGACCATGTGTCTCGACTCCACCCCCGACATACAGCCCTGCATACGCTGTGCCGCCTGCTATTCGGCTTGCCCCATGGGGCTCGAGCCGATGCTGCTGGCGCGTCAGGCCGAGAATGGTGACTGGGAATATGCGGCTCAGAGCGGCGTGATGGATTGCATAGAGTGTGGCTCATGTGCCTACACCTGCCCCTCCAATCGCCGTCTGCTCGATTGGATACGTTACTCAAAGACTCAAGTAAGAAAACTGAAATGATGCAAGAACTGATCATAAGCGGCTCACCTCACGCTCACACCACCGACACGGTGAACCGCCGCATGTGGAATGTGGTAATAGCCCTGCTCCCCTCGCTCGGTGTGGCGCTATGGGTGTTCGGCCTTTCGGCGCTGTGGGTTACGCTCGTGGCCGTAGGTGCCTGTATGGCAACCGAATGGCTCATAGAGCGCTATCTGTTTCATCGCCCCTGCACCCTATCCAACGGGTCGGCGCTCATAACCGGCCTGCTGCTGGCCTTCAATCTGCCCAACATACTCCCTTGGTGGATGGTTGTGATAGGTGCCGTGGTGGCTATCGGCATAGGTAAAATGTCGTTTGGCGGTCTGGGCTGCAACATTTGGAACCCCGCGCTTGTGGGCCGTGTGTTCCTGCTGCTCTCCTTCCCGGCAGCCATGACCACCTGGGATTCTGCCGTGAACTCCGGCTTCATCCAGGCGGCCCACACCGGCGCTTCGGGTGTGGATGCCTCCACGGGTGCCACACTGCTGGCCACTCTCAAGAGCCACGGCCATGTGGTGGACTCCTCGTCGGTAGACTGGCTTACACTCGGCCTGGGCGACATGAACGGTTCGCTCGGCGAGGTCGGCTCCATAGCCATTCTCTTAGGTCTGGCCTGGATGCTCATAACGCGCGTAATCACCTGGCATATCCCCGTGAGCGTGCTTGGTTCCGCCGCTCTGCTTTCCTGGGCTACGGGTGCCAACCCCGGCATAGAGCTGCTGGCCGGTGGCTTGATGCTGGGCGCAGTGTTTATGGCTACTGACTATGTCACCAGCCCTATGACGCACTGGGGACAGATTATCTACGGTGTGCTCATCGGTGTGCTCACAATCATAATACGCCGCTGGGGGGCCTACCCCGAGGGTGTGTCGTTTGCCATCCTGTTAGGCAACAGCGTGACCCCGCTCATTAATAAGTATTGCAGACCGCGCCGCTTCGGCATGCGTAAAATCAGAAAGGAGGCAAAGGCATGAAGCAGAAGAAACTCCCCTCCACTCTCCCTAACATGCTCCTGTCGCTCGGACTGGTGAGCATAATCGCCGCGGCGCTGCTCGGCGGTATGTATCTGGTGACCAAAGAGCCTATAGCCGAAATCGAGAAGAGCACCCGCCTGGAGGCCATACGCCGCGTTGCTCCCGCTTTTGACAATGACCCGGAGGCCGATGCCCGCAAATTTGTGACAGCTTCCGGCGATACATGCACCGTCTATCCGGCCCTGCTCAACGGTAAATTCAATGGCGCGGCCGTCTCCACCCGCTCCATGGAGGGCTTTGCCGGAGAAATCACAGTGATGTGCGGCTTCACAGCAACCGGCGAGGTCAAGGACTATCAGGTGCTCAGCCACGCCGAAACTCCCGGTCTCGGCTCTAAGATGCAGCTGTGGTTTCGCGACCCTCAGGGGGCACGCAGCGTAATCGGCAAGAACCCCGCCAACACCTCCTTCTATGTAGTGAAGGACAAGGATAAGCATGGAGAAATCGACGGCATCACCGCCGCCACCATCTCCTCACGAGCATTTCTGGGCTCGCTGCGCGATGCCTTCAAGGCTTACACCGACTATAAAGAATCAGAGAAATTATGAAGAAGAAACTCAAAATAGTGTGGGACGGCATTCTCCCCTCCAACCCTGTGCTTGTGCTTCTGCTCGGCATGTGTGCCACCCTGGGCACCACCTCGAGCGCGCTTAACGGACTGATGATGGGCATCTCCACCATGCTCGTGCTCATCTGCTCCAACAGTGTGATTTCCATGATTAAGAGCCTGGTGCCCGACAAGGTGCGCATCCCCGTCTTCATCGTCGTGATAGCCACCTTCGTGACCCTGCTGCAGCTCGCCATCTCGGCGTGGGCTCCTGCGCTCAACGAGAGTCTGGGCCTCTTCATCCCCCTCATAGTAGTGAACTGCATCCTGCTCGGACGTGCTGAGGCTTACGCCTCCCGCCACAATGTGGCGGACTCGGCGCTCGACGGCCTCGGCTGCGGCATAGGCTTTACGCTTGCGCTCACCGCTCTGGGTACCGTGCGTGAGTTTCTCGGTGCCGGCAGCGTCTTCGGTCTGCGCATCTATCCCGAGGATTACGCCATGCTCCTCTTCATCCTTGCCCCGGGCGCTTTCATAGCTCTCGGCTACATGATTGCACTGGTCAACCGCTTAACACGCTAACGCTATGCTGACATACATCTCCATAATCATAACAGCGATATTCATCAACAATATCGTGCTGGCCCAGTTCCTGGGCATCTGCCCCTTCCTGGGTGTGTCCAAACGCACGGATTCCGCGCTGGGCATGGGCGCCGCAGTGACGTTTGTGATAACCATGGCCACTCTGGTGACCTGGTGCTTGCAGACCTATGTGCTCGACCCCCTCGATCTGGGCTTCCTGCAGACCATACTCTTCATCCTCGTCATAGCCGCGCTGGTGCAGATGCTCGAGATCATAATCCGCAAGATAGCCCCGGCTCTCTACATGTCGCTGGGTGTGTTCCTGCCCCTCATCACCACCAACTGCGCGGTGCTCGGTGTGGCTATCCTCGTAGTGCAGAAAGGCTTCACGCTCGGCGAAAGCCTCACCTACGCCGTGGCTACCTCCGTGGGCTTCGCGCTGGCTATGTGGATATTCGCAGGCATCCGCGAACAGCTCGCGCTGACGGCCGTGCCCAAGCAGATGAAAGGTGTGCCCCTGGCCCTCGTGGGCGCCGGCATCCTCGCCATGGCCTTCATGGGCTTCTCCGGAATCAAAATCTGAGAGTGCGTTTGGTTTAGACACATACAACTAAACCATCTCTAAATATTGTGAATTTTGGAAAGATTGACTATCTTTGCGCACACTGAGACAAGGGTAGTTTCTGCCTGAACATTCAGCTAACACAGGTTATACCATGCACAACACCCAGACTGATCACGCTTTTACGGCCGATGAGTTGCACTATCTGCAGCTGCTGTCAAAGAGCTTCCCCACCGTGGCAGCCGCCAGCACAGAGATAATCAACCTCGAGGCTATCTTGAATCTGCCGAAGGGCACGGAATATTTCCTCACCGACATACATGGGGAGGATGAGGCATTCAGGCACGTGCTCAAGAACGCTTCCGGCACCATCCGCCGCAAGGTAGATGAAATCTACGGCACATCGCTTCGTGAGCATGAGCGGCAGGAGCTCTGCACGCTCATCTACTATCCACACGAAAAACTCAAGCTGCTGCGTAAAAGTGTGCCCCCCGAGGAGATGCGCGAATGGTATCAGATCACCCTTAACCGCCTCGTGAAGGTCTGCCAGAATGTCAGCTCCAAGTACACGCGCTCCAAGGTGCAGAAAGCCCTGCCCCGGGAGTTCAGCTACATAATCCAGGAGCTGCTGCATGAGACGGAAGCCGACCCCAACAAGGCTGCTTACTTCGGACAAATCATCTCCACCATCATAGCCACCCAGCGTGCCGAAGCCTTCATCGAGGCCCTGTGTCAGCTGATTCAGCGTCTGGCCATCGACTCCCTCCACATAGTGGGTGACATCTATGACCGCGGCCCCGGTGCGCATATCATAATGGACACTCTCTGCGACTATCACAACGTGGACGTGCAGTGGGGCAATCATGACCTGCTCTGGATGGGTGCCTACGCCGGCAACAATGCTTCGATAGCCAATGTGGTGCGCATCTGCCTGCGCTATGCCAACCTTGACACTCTCGAGGAGGGCTATGGCATCAACCTGCTCCCGCTCGCCACTTTCGCCATGGAGACCTATGCCGACAGCCCGCTGGAGGTGTTCAAACCTAAGGTGAAGTTCATAGGGAAATATTACACAGACAAGGAGAAACGCATCATAGCGCAGATGCACAAAGCCATCAGCGTGATTATGTGGAAGCTCGAAGGGGCGCTCATTGACGCTCACCCCGAGTGGGGAATGAGCGACCGCAAGCAGCTGCATCTGATAGACCGCGAGCAGGGCACCGTGACCATCGAGGGGGTGAGCTACAAGATGAAGGACTCCCACTTCCCCACCATAGACCCTCAGAACCCTTACGCGCTCACGGCCGAGGAGGGGGGCATAGTGACCCATCTTCACGGCTCATTCACCGGCAGCGAGAAGCTGCGCCGCCACGTGCGCTTCATGCTCCACAAGGGCTCCTTCTATTTGGTCAGAAACAACAACCTGCTCTTTCACGCCTCCATCCCGCTGACAGCAGCCGGCGAGCTTAAGAGCGTGGAAGTAGAGGGAGAGACTTACAGTGGCAAGCGGCTGCTCGACCGCCTGGATGCGCTGGTGCAGCTGGCCTGCCGCCACCGCTCCGAGATAAGCGAGGCGCAGCAGTATGCCATAGACTTCATGTGGTACCTGTGGTGCGGCCCCGACAGCCCCTCGTTTGACAAAAGCCGCATGGCCACCTTCGAGCGCTACCTGCTCTCCGACAAGGAGCCGCAGAAGGAGGAGAAGGGCTGGTACTACAAGCTCAGCGACCGCGAGGAGGTCTGCGACATGATTCTCAAGGAATTCGGCCTCAATCCGCAAGGGGGCCATATCATCAACGGTCATGTGCCCGTGAAGACAGTAAAAGGGGAGAAGCCGGTGAAGGCCGGGGGCAAACTGCTCGTAATCGACGGCGGTTTCTCCAAAGCCTATCAGCCCGAGACCGGCATAGCCGGCTACACACTCGTGTTCCACTCGCGCGGCCTGCAGCTCGTGCAGAACAACCCCTTTGAGAGCCGACAGAAAGCCATAGAAGAGGGGAGCGATATCCTGGGCGAGACAGTGCTTCAGGAGTGGGGCGCTCAGCGCCTGCGGGTGCGCGACACCGACAAGGGGCACGAACTCCAGCGTCAGGTCAACGAGCTCTTCCGCCTGCTGAAAGCCTATCGCTCCGGCTTGATTCACGAGAGAGGATAACCTAATCATATTCGCAATATACTCCTAAAAACTTCAATCTTATGCCTCAAATTTCACAAAGGGCTATCGAGATGCCCGCTTCACCTATCCGCAAACTCGCTCCCTTGGCCACAACCGCTAAAGAGCGAGGACTCAAAGTTTATCCGCTCAACATCGGGCAGCCCGATCTCCCTTCGCCTCCTCAGGCTTTTGAGGCTCTGCATAAACTTAATCGCAAACTGCTTGAGTACAGCCCCTCTGACGGTATCGCTTCGCTGCGCGCGAAGATGACGGAGTATTACGAGCGGCAGGGCATTCACACCTCTGCTGATGAAATTATAGTGACAGCCGGCGGCTCCGAGGCACTATTATTCTCATTCTTTGCCTGCTTGAATCCGGGCGATGAAATTATAATACCCGAACCCGCCTACGCCAACTATCTGGGCTTTGCAGAAATGGCCGATGTAAAGGTAGTGCCCATACTCTCTAAGATTGAAGATGATTTTGCGCTCCCCCCGGTAGAAAGCTTCAAGGAGCGCATCACCCCCCGCACACGCGCCATACTGCTCTGTAACCCCAACAACCCCACCGGCTACGTCTATTCCCGCCACGAGATAGAGGTGCTGCGCGACCTTGTCCGCGAGTATGACCTTTACCTTATTTCCGATGAAGTGTATCGAGAATTTTGCTATACTGATACTCCGCACACTTCCGTGTTCAGCATTGAGGGTATGGATGATAACGTGGTGATGGTTGACTCCGTATCGAAGCGTTACGATGAATGTGGCATACGTATAGGTGCCATAGTGAGCCGCAACAGGGCTCTGCTTGCTTCCATCATGAAATATTGTCAGGCCCGTCTGTCTCCTCCGTTGTTAGGGCAGATAGTGGCTGAGGCCAGCATGGATGCTTCGCCGGAATATATTAAGGGCGTATATGAGGAATACATCTCCCGCAGGGATGTGTTGGTCAATGGTCTTAACAGAATTCCGGGGGTCTATTCGCCTATGCCTAAAGGGGCGTTCTACACTGTGGCTGCACTTCCGGTGGATGATGCCGAAGATTTTTGCCGTTGGTGTCTGAGCGAATTCAGCTACGAGGGCGCAACCGTATTTATGGCTCCGGCTGCCGGTTTCTATTCCACACCCGGCGCCGGTAAAAATCAAGTGCGAATAGCTTACGTGCTCCGTAAGGAGGAGCTTGAAAAAGCTCTTATCGTTCTTGAAAAAGCCCTGGAAGCTTATGCCCGCCTCGGGTCTTAAGCCTTAGGTTTTAAAGCCAACGCCCGGCCACAACGTAGGCGTTAGATGAATTCCGTCAAACGCAAGCGCGCCCTTCGTGCGCTTGCGTTTGCCGATATTCAATTTGCGCACCGTCTTAACCGCGAGGGGGCGCCGGCTTGGCGGGTTGATGTTCCCTTTTGGTTTTCGGCGAAGTTTTTCGTAACTTTGCAGTTAATGAATGTAGATCTTTTTATTGCACGCCGTATCTCTGCAGGCGATGACTCCGGACGTACCTCGCCGGCTGTCAAGGTTGCCATTGCCTCTGTTGCGCTCTCTATCACCATAATGATTCTGGCGGTGAGCATTGTGGGCGGCTTCCGGCGTGAGATAATCAATAAAGTGGCGGGGCTCAACTCTCACCTCTCTCTTTATCTGTCGGGTGACGAGGAGGGGTTGCTCGATTTCACTCCCGAGCTCTCTCAGACTATTCGCACCACGCCTCATGTCACGGCTGCTGACCTCAGCGTCAGTCTGCCTGTATTGCTCAAGACTCCTGATACCTTCAAGGGCCTATATCTGAAGAGTATAGCTTCGGGCTCCGATACCACTTTTCTTCACTCCATTCTCACAGAAGGCAGGCTCCCGCGACCGGACAGCCGCGAGCTGCTGATTTCGCGCGGCGTGGCCTCACACATGAAGGTGAACGCCGGCGACTCCCTCAATCTCTTTGTGGTGGCCGATGCTGTGACCGGGCGCCGCATGCGTGTGGCCGGCATCTATGATTCGCATCTGGAGAATTTCGATGACTACACCGTCTACGCTTCGCTACCCTTTGCGCAGGGGCTCGTGAAGGCTGACAGTGCGCAGGGCTCCGGCATAGAAATCTCGGTAGACGACATTGAGAACATACCGCAGGTGAGCAGCAATCTGATTGACCGCCTCAACGACGCGCTCCTCAAGGGGGATTTGCGTCAGAACTACTCCATAGACACCCTGATGGGGCGCGGAGCAAATTACTTTGCGTGGCTCGACATGCTCGATGTGAATGTTTGGATAATCCTCACACTCATGACCGTGGTGGCGCTCTTCACGCTCATCTCCGGCGTGCTGATAATAATCTTGGAGAAGGTGAGATTCATCGGGGTGATGCGCGCCATCGGGGCCTCATCGGGCCGCATGGGGCGCGTGTTCGTGCTGTTGGCGCTCCGCATCGCTGCCAAGGGGATGCTGATAGGTAATCTGGCCGCGCTGGCAATAGTTGTAGCTCAGAGCCTGTGGCACTTCCTGCCCCTGAACCCCAAAGCTTACTATATAGATTTCGTGCCCGTAAGCCTGAATGTAGTGTTGTGGCTGCTTATCAACGCCGCGTTCATAGTAATCATCTACGGCGTGCTGCTGATTCCGGCCCGCTTCGTGAGCAAAATCTCCCCCTCGGAGAGCATGCGCTTCGAGCATTGATAGTTTCCAAGCTGAAAACACTGAACAATTCCGAAAGCGATTTGTTAAAATTATAAAGTTTGCATAAAGGTAATGCACTCAACCACTGAGTCTTCACCCGAAGCGAGCCTTTAACGGTGCTGTAAAAGCTCAAAAGCAGGATAGAAAACCACTAAAATGTGTTGTAAAACATGATTTTTTAGCATTTTCTATTGTGGTTAAAAAATTTTTGATTACTTTTGCAGCGTTTTAGGAAAAATAAGTATAGTAAGTTTTATTAATTTTAGGTAAAAATGAACATCGAATCAATCGGAACCTGGGCCGGCGAAGTTTATAAGGCTCTCGAATCAAGCGAAACCCGCATGCTTGGTCTTAAGCAGATTAAAAAAGCAACCAAGCTGAAGAAAGATGAACTGATGGCAGCGTTCGGCTGGCTTGGCCGCGAAGGCAAAATCGCTATCACCACTAATGACGAAGACATCGTTCTGACTCTTGTATAAAGAAGTCCTGAATACTCATAATGACACGTCCGGTGCAATTCACAGACAGTTGCACCGGACGATTGTTTTTTCTCCGCCGGCGGCATAATTTAGCGGAGCGCCGGAGCGTTTAGAGAGTGTGAAAAGATATTTATTGAAGGTTGATGCGCTCGACATTTTTATCGAAGTGAAGCGCGTGAAGGGGTTGCGCCTGAGAGTGCGCCCCCAAGGAATCTTTATGTCCGTGCCTCCCGGCACATCGGCGGAGTACTGTCGCAATTTCGTGCGTGAAAACATGGCGTGGGTAATAAGCTGTCTGCAGAAACAGCAGCAGCGTAAGGAGAAAATGGCCGAGCTTACCCACGAGAAGATGATGGAATACATTGAGGACTTCAAGCCCCGCTTCCTGCAGTGGCAAAGGAAGATGAACCTGTATTGCACCGATGTGACCTTTAAGGATTTAACCTCGCGCTGGGGAAGCTGTAACTACATGACCCGCAAAATCACCATCAATGTCAAGCTTGCGCTCTATCCGCCGCAGTGCACGGACTACGTGATAGTCCATGAGCTGGCACATCTGGTTCATCCCAACCACTCCGCCGCCTTCTGGGCCCTCGTGGAACAGTACATGCCCGACTGGCGCACACACCGCGCAGCGCTCAAAAAGTGAAAACGAAGGCCCGGGGTGTAACTATTCTGTTTGTCGGCAACATTGGTCTATTTGTAACATCGGGGGTCTAAATATTTCGCGCACTCGGGGATTTTCATTAACTTTGTGGCTAAAACTTGTTTTACGCCTATATCAATGAAAAAGAATGTTTTAGCTGCCAGCTGCGGCATACTGCTTTTGTCGGGACTGCTCCCTTGCGTGGAGGCCCGGGCAGGCGAGTCCGCAGACTCTGTGGCCACTATCCAGCCGCTGCAGCAAGCTCAATCGCTCATCCTCTCGCGTGAGCAGTGCGTGCAGATTGCGCTGAGCGAAAATCCTACTATCAAAGTTGCGGACATGGAGGTGACCCGCATGGATTATTCCAAGCGTGAGACACTTGCTCAGCTTTTCCCCGACATTAACTTTGCTGCCAATTATCAGCGCTCCATAGAGCTCCAGACCATGAAGATGAACATGGGGGGCTCCTCGCAGAGCATCAAGATGGGTTCAGACAACACCTGGAGCATGGGCTTCCAGGCCACAATGCCGCTCGTTGCGCCCCAGCTTTGGAAAAGCATCAACATCTCTGACACACAGATTCTGCGCAATGTTGAGAGTGCGCGTGCCTCGCGCCTCGACATGGTGAATCAGGTGAACCAGGCCTACTACACGCTGCTGCTCGCCGAGGCTTCCAAGCAGGTGATTGAGCAGAATTACGACAATGCCAAGTTTAATGCCGACCTCTACGAGAAGCAGTATGCCGCCGGCACCGCCTCGGAGTATGACGTGCTCCGCTCACAGGTGCAGGTGAAAAATATAGAGCCCGAGCTGCTTCAGGCCGACATTGCCATAAAGCAGGCCAAGCTCCAGCTCAAGATTCTGATGGGCCTGGACCTGGCCACAGAAATCACCCCTGATGTGACTCTGCAGCAGATGCAGCAGGACATGTATGCCTACACGATGGGTCTGGACACCTCGCTGGCCGACAACACCCAGATGCGCACCATGGACATAGACACCGAGCTGCTGAAGCAGACTCTGTCGCTGCGTAAGCGTGCGTTCATCCCCACGCTGGCGGCTACCTTCAATCTCAACTGGCTCTCCATGAGCAACGGCAACGCCCTGCGCAACTTCGATTTCACCCCCTATTCCAACGTGGGTCTGACTCTGGCCGTGCCCATCTTCTCCGGCGGCAAGCGCTATTACGGAGTGAAGCAGGTCGAAGTGCAGCTGGCCGAGATGACCTTTCAGCGCGAAAACCTGGAGAACAGTCTGAAGGCACAGGTGGAGCTCGCTGTGGACAACATCAACAAGGAGGTGCGTCAGATATCATCGAATGCCGAGGGTGTGCGTCAAGCTGACAAGGCCTACGAAATCATGCAGCGCAGCTTTGAAATCGGCGCGGCCACCTATCTGGACCTGCGCGACAGCGAGCTGGCTCAGACCACCTCAAAACTGGCTTATTATCAGGCCATCTACAACTACTTAATATCAACCTCGGAGCTTGACCTGCTGTTAGGTCGCGGCCTCCCCAATCAATAATCTTTTATAGCACCATGAACAAGTCAATCTTGAAATTCATGAGCATAGCCGCATGCTGCGTTCTGGCATGCGCCTGCTCCAAAAAGTCCGATGACAACAAGAAGGCCGAGGCCGATACAATCCCCGTCGTGAAGCTCGAGACAGTGGGGGAAGAGGAGGTGGAACAGACCTTCACTTACACCGCGTCGATGGAGGCCGACAAAATCAATAACATCTCCTCATCCATGCCGCTGCGCATCAAAAGCATCCTCGTGGAGGAGGGGCAGCGCGTAGGTAAAGGGCAGCGTGTGGTAGTGCTCGACGACGTGAACACCACCACCTACGAGCTGCAGGTGGCCAACGCCGAAGCGCAGCTTAAGAACGTGCAGATTAACTACGACCGCGCCGTGGAGCTGCTCAAGATAGGTGGCGGAACCCGCCAGGGCGTAGACCAGATGGAGCTTCAGCTTGCCAATGCCCGCAACGCTGTGGCCTCAGCACGCCGCGCCCTGGCCAACGCCCGCGAAAACTCGGTGCTCGTCTCCCCCGTCAACGGCGTGGTGACAGCACGCAACTATGACCCGGGCGACATGACCGGCAATCTGCCCATCCTCACCGTGGCGCAGGTGCAGCCCATCAAGGCTATCATCAATGTCAGCGAGAGCGAATACTCACTGGTGCACACCGGCATGACCACCACCATGACCTTTGACACCTATGGCGACGCCGAATTCACCGGCACCATCACCAAAATCATGCCTACCGTAGACGCCGCCACCCGCACATTTGGCGTGGAGATTTCGCTCCCCAACCGCGACGACCGCATCCTGCCCGGCATGTTTGCCAAGGTGAATCTCGTGCTCGGCACAGCCCGCCACACCGTGGTGCCCGACCGCGCCGTAGTGAAGCAGCAGGGTTCAGGCGACCACTATGTCTACGTCTACGACCCCAAGACCGAGACCGTGGCCTTCAACAAAGTGGAGTTAGGTCAGCGCCTCGGCGGCAGCTACGAGCTCATAAGCGGTGTGCCCGCAGGCTCCCAGGTAGTAGTCTCCGGTCAGGCAGCTCTGGCCAACGGCAAGAAAGTACAGGTGCAAAAGTAACCCCAAGCGCCCCAATCTCACTATAAAGCCCCAAATAAGTAAGTTAAAAATATGAGTATATATGGAGCGGCGGTAAAACGCCCGATTATGACCACGCTCTGCTTCGTGGCCGTAATCATACTGGGTCTCTTCTCCCTGGCGAAGTTGCCCATCGACCTCTATCCGGATATAGACACCAACACTCTCATGGTCATAACCATGTATCCGGGTGCGAGCGCCGAGGACATAGAGCAGAATGTGACCAAACCCCTTGAAAACACGCTCAACTCCGTGGAGCACCTCAAGCACATAACCTCTAAGAGCCGCGAGAACACCTCGGTGATTACCATGGAGTTTGAGTATGGCTACGACATCGACGTGCTCACCAACGATGTGCGCGACAAACTCGACATGGTGGAGAGTCAGCTCCCCGACGACGCTCAGAACCCCATCATCTTCAAGTTCTCTACCGACATGATTCCTATCGTGATACTCTCAGTGGAGGCTCAGGAGAGTATGGCGGGTCTCTACAAGATTCTGGATGACGCTGTGGCCAATCCTCTGGCGCGTATCGACGGCGTTGGTACCGTGTCGATTACCGGCGCCAGAAAGCGTGAGATTCACGTCTATTGCGACCCCAACAAGCTGGAGGCTTACGGCCTGAGCGTGGAGCAGATCTCATCGCTCATCAACGCCGAGAACCGCAACACTCCGGGCGGCTCGTTTGATATCGGCTCCAACACCTACGCGCTGCGTGTGCAGGGCGAATTCAAGGAACCCTCGGAGCTTGCCAATATCCCTGTGGCCACCCGCGAGGGGCGCACAATCTATCTGCACGATGTGGCTACCGTGGATGACTCCCGCGAGGAGCGCTCGCAGGATACCTACATAGGTGGCCAGTCAGGTGCCACGATAATTATTCAGAAGCAGAGCGGTGCCAACTCCGTGCAGATCTCCGAAGCCGTCATGAAGATGCTCCCGCGCCTGCAGAAGAACCTCCCCTCCGACGTGAAGCTGGGAGTGATAATTGACACCTCCGATAATATCCGCAACACCATAGCCTCACTGGAGGAGACCGTGCTCTACGCTCTGCTCTTCGTGGTAATAGTGGTGTTCCTCTTCCTTGGTCGCTGGCGCGCCACGCTCATCATCGTCATCACGATACCTGTGTCGCTCATAGCCTCCTTCATCTATCTGGCCGTCACCGGCAACACCCTGAACATCGTGTCGCTCTCGGCCCTCTCGATTTCAATCGGTATGGTGGTGGACGATGCCATAGTGGTGCTTGAAAACGTCACGACCCACATCGAGCGAGGCAGCGACCCGAAGCAGGCTGCCGTGCATGGCACCAATGAGGTGGCAATCTCCGTAATAGCATCTACTCTCACTCTGATAGCAGTGTTCTTCCCCCTCACCCTCGTGACCGGTATGACCGGTGTGCTCTTCCGTCAGCTCGGCTGGATGGTGACCATCATGATGATTATCTCCACCACCTGTGCGCTGACCCTCACCCCCATGCTCTGCTCCCAGTGGTTGCGTCTTAACAACAACCACTCTCGCCTGTATCGCATCTTCTTCACCCCCATAGAGCGCGGCCTCGATGCCTTTGACAATGCCTACGCCCGTCTGCTCACCTGGGTGGTGGGGCACCGTACCATAACAGTCATAGTCTGTCTCGGCATCTTCGTAGGCTCCATCTTCCTGATGAAGCAGGTGGGCACCGAGTTCTTCCCCACGCAGGATAATGCCCGTATCGGTGTAGACATAGAGACCCCCATCGGCACCCGCGTAGAGGTGACTCAGGAGGCTATGGCGCGCCTCGACGCTCTGTGGCGTAAGAAGTATCCCGAAATCAAGGTGCTCAGCTACACCGTTGGCCCCGCAAGCTCCGACAACACCTTTGCCTCACTCTCTGACAACGGTTCTCACATAGCCAGCATGAACATATCGCTGACCGATCCCGGTGACCGCGAGCGCTCAATCACTCAGGTAGCCGACGAGATGCGTAAGGACCTGCATCAGTTCCCCGAGTTCAAGAAAGCTACCGTAAACGTAGGTGGCGGCCGCGGCATGAGCATGGGTGGCCAGAGCACCGTGGACTTCGAAATCTATGGCTATGATTTCGCCGAGACCGACTCCGTGGCCCGTCAGCTTCAGGAGATACTGCGCGGCATCCCCGGCACGGCCGACGTGACCATCTCCCGCTCTGACTATCAGCCGGAATACCAGGTGGACTTCGACCGCGAGAAACTCTCGCTCCACGGGCTCAACATGCAGACCGTGGCCATGGCTCTGCGCAACCGAGTGAATGGCGCTACCTCTTCGCAGTTCCGCGAGGATGGCGAGGAATATGACATCAAGGTCATGTTCGCCCCCGGCCACCGTCAGGAGATTTCCGACCTGGAGAACATAATGGTCTACAACGCCGCCGGTCAGGGCGTGCGCATCAAGGATGTGGGCCAAGTAGTGCAGCGCTTCACTCCCCCCACCATTGAGCGTAAGGACCGCGAGCGCCTCATCACCGTGTCAGCCGTGGTAGATGGCGTGCCTATGAACCAGGTAGTGGAGATGGCGCAGGTTAAGATTGACGAAATGCACCTGCCTGCCGGCATCAACATAGGCCTCTCCGGCTCATTCGAGGATCAGCAGGACTCCTTCCGCGACCTCATGATGCTCGGCATCCTCATCATTCTGCTCGTCTACATCGTGATGGCCGCGCAGTTTGAGAGCCTCACATACCCCGGCATCATCATGACCTCGCTGCTCTTTGCCTTCTCCGGCGTGTTCCTGATTCTCTGGCTCACCGGCCACACCCTCAACGTGATGAGTATGATCGGCGCCATCATGCTTATCGGTATCGTAGTGAAAAACGGTATCGTGCTGATTGACTACATCACCCTCAACCGCGAACGCGGCATGGGCATACGCCGCGCCGTAATCGATGGCGGTAAGAGCCGTCTGCGTCCCGTAGTGATGACCACGCTCACCACCATTCTCGGCATGGTGCCCATGGCTGTGGGTTCCGGTCAGGGTGCTGAGATGTGGCGTCCGATGGGTACAGCCGTGATCGGCGGTCTCACCTTCTCCACCATCCTCACGCTGCTCTTCGTGCCCGTGCTCTACTGCACCTTCGCCGGCCGCGGCGTGAAGAATAACCGCAAGAAACACCACAAGCGCCTCGCCGCTGCCAAATCTCTGAAGAAATGAAAAGTATATTGATATCCTACGACCAGGCTCACCACGAAGCCATAATAGAAATACTCGACAAGCACGCATGCCGCGGTTTTACCAACTTCGGCATCGTGCAGGGGCGCGGCTCCCACAAAGGTGAACCCCACTACGGCTCCCACGCCTGGCCCTCGCTGGCTCAGGCCATCATCACTATTGTGCCCGATGAAAGTGCCCCAGGCGTGCTCCGCGACCTTCGCGCTCTCGATGAGTCCAAGCCCCGCCTCGGCCTCCGTGCTTTCCAGTGGAACATAGAGGAATCCATCTGACCGATCGGACTAACCCTCGCAAAGCTTATGCTTGAAAAAGCCTCAGGCGCAGGCGCCTGAAATCACAATAGCCGGGAAAGCCCCCCGGACGTAAAACCGAAGAAAGTGCCCCGAAAGGGTTACTACATCCAAGAGACAGCGAGCCACTATCACGGCCTCCGCTTGGCGGTAGTACCCATCCGGGGCACACTCATTTTGGCTTCCCCCCAATCTTGACAGCCAATTACCTCGCTATAATTGACATCCCCCCCAAAAAAGAATGAAATGTTAATAACCCTCCACCAAAATAGCAGACTTAACAGGATAAATGTTAATGTTTTAAATCCCCCCCCCTAAAATGTAGCGAAAACTAAAAAAATTGTATAACTTTGTCCCCGAAAGGAAAGAGGTTGCCGCCTCCGGATGCTATCGGATCTAAAATAAAAAATTACTAAAAAAATCGAATATAATGAAGAAACTTATTTTTTTGTTTGCTGTGGCTTTGCAGGTTTTCGTAGCTCAAGCTTATAATAATGATAAATTTGAGTATGAAGGACTTAAATATAAGGTCGTGTCCGAGAATGATAATACTGTAGAAGTAGGTGAAAATGATGCTCAGTCGGTGTCAGGAAAAATTGAAATTCCGGCATTTGTTACCTATAATGGGAATCGATATTTAGTGACCGGTATCGGTTGGGCTGCCTTTAGGGATTGTAAAAATTTGACAGATGTCACAATTCCTAATTCGGTAACTATTATTGATTACCATGCTTTCGAGGATTGTTCAAATCTGGAAAAAGTAACCATGCCTAATTCTGTGGTTCAGATTAAAGCGTATGCTTTTACTAACTGTTCTAAGCTGGAATCATTCCCTATTCCTGACTCCGTGACAACTATTGAGAAGTATGCATTCTCAGGTTGCTCTCATCCGGCGTCGGTTGATATTCCTAACTCCGTAACTACTCTTGGCGAGGAGGCTTTTAGCGGTTGTTCCGGTTTGACTTCAGTAACTATTCCCAAATCATTGAAAGCTTACGAGGGTGGAGTATTCGCAAGCTGTGAGAATCTTCGGGACATTATTGTTGAAGATGGAAACAAGAATTTCTGCTCTGAGAACGGAGTGCTCTATGATGTGCAAAAGACAATCCTATATCAATATCCCGCCGGGAATCAGGCATCGGAGTTCGTTATTCCTCAAACAGTGACAACGATAGATATCAGTGCATTTCGCGGCTCTTCCAATCTTATTTCACTTATCATTCCCACCTCTGTGAAAACTATTAATAGGTTTGCGTTTATGGAGTGTGCAGGTTTGAATGAAATAATTATTCCGGGTTCTGTAACGACTATAGATAATATGGCTTTTGAAAAATGCCAGAGCTTGACTTCGGTTACCTTTCCCGCTTCATTGTCGTCCCTTGGCTATGATGCGTTTGAAGATTGTGTGAATCTTAAGCAGATAGTCAATTACAGTCCTGCCCCTGTAAGCGATAGCAACACTATCTTTGAGGGTGCCCCTACCGATGCTGTAGTCTATGTTCCGAAGGGTAGTTATTACAAGTATATGGTGGCCAACGGTTGGGCTTATTTCAGCGACTATCGCGAGATGGATGAAATGGCGGTTTTGTTCGGTGCGGAATCAATCACGCTCTCTGAGGAGGAAAGCGCTACCATCGATGCCGTTATGTGGAATCCTGATTATGTTGCCATTAAATCCCGGGAATGGAGCAGCTCTGACCCGGAGGTGGCTACGGTGGCTGATGGTGTGGTGACGGCTAAGAGGGCCGGCAGTGCGGTGATTACCTGCAAGGTCGTTACGGCCGATGGAAAGGAGTATTCGGCGAGCTGCAGCATCCATGCCGTGACCGGCGCTGTTGACTCTATTGTGGGCGATGGGGCGCAGGCGGCTACTGTTTACACTCTTAATGGTCTGACAGTGGGCAGCAATCTCTCGGCTGAAGAAATCAGCGCACTTGCTCCCGGTATTTATATCGTTCGCCGCGGAATGTCCGTTAAGAAGATAGTAGTAAGATAAATTTATACTTCCATAATTTTTCAGGGGGCGGGTGAAACTTTCATCCGCCCTCTGCGACTAAATGGGTGATGAATGATTTTAACCCGCATAGTAATACCGCTGAGTTTGAGCAGGCCATCAGCTCGCATGCCGATGTGATTTCGCGCATCTGCTTCTATTATTCTCAGTCGCGCGCAGAGTATGAGGACCTGCGTCAGGACGCCATGCTGAACCTGTGGAAGGGCTGGGCTAATTTCCGCGGTGATTCGGCTCTCGGCACATGGATTTATCGCGTCACGCTCAATACGTGCGTCTCCAATCTGCGCTCCCGTCGGCGCAACCTGTTGAGCTTCTCGACTGAGTTGCCTGATGACCTCGTGGCTGACGCTGACTCCTCGGCCATGCAGCTCAGGGAGATGCACCGGCTCATAGGGCAGCTTCCGCCGCGCGAGAAGGCTGTGGTGCTCATGTGGCTCGACGAGAGGCCTTACGATGAGATTGCTGCCGTGATGGGGGCTTCGCGAAACACTGTGGCTACCTGGATTCGCCGCGCTAAAGAGAAGCTCGTAAAAATGTCTAACCAATAAAAACCCTTGCAATTATATGGAACTCGATGATTTGAAATCTAACTGGAAATCTGTGAATGAACGCCTCGCCATGCTTGAGAAGAAGGTGGCGGAGCAGGAGCGCCGCTCGCGCGACGAACTGAATTATCACCACCGCTCGGCGCTGGAAAAGCTCATAGGGCAGTATAGGCGTATGTCTTTCCTGTGTCTGTTGCTCGGCGTGCTCTATCTGGTCAACGGCAGTCTGACCCTGGCGGTGCCGGATTTCGAGCATGGCATCAGTGCCGTTATGTCCTGGTGGCTTCAGCTCTATATGAGCTTGTTCCTGATTGTGGCCGCCGTTTATGACCGCATGATTATCTCGCGCTTGCGCACCATCAGGATTTGGGAGATGAGCGTGATGCAGGTGAGCAACATAGCCACTCATTGCCGCCGTCTTCACCACCGGTGGATGATGGGTGCGATTCCGGTTGCAATTCTGTTTCTAATACTTCTTTATATTGACGCCCGGGGAGATCAATTTTTTGTCAAGGGCATGATTCTGGGGGGCATCGTAGGCATGGTTGCCGGCACGTTTATCTACCGGCGAATGATGCGCGAATACCGTCGCCTGATTCGCACCGATGACCTGCCGCTCAATGATGTCGATGCCTGACGAACAATTGTGACCCTACAGACGTTGCTATGTTAGAGGGGATGGTTTTATGCCGTCCCCTCTATTGTTTATAAAAATTTTTAATCCATGAACTCACGTATAATTCCGGCTTCTGAGCTTATAATCAATGCCGACGGCTCAGCTTTTCACATACATCTCACTCCCGATCAGCTTCGCGATAAAATCATAATGGTGGGCGACCCGGGGCGCGTAAACATGGTGGCGGAGTATTTCGACACGATTGACTATGATGTCACCTCCCGCGAGTTTCACGCCATAGGTGGCACCTATAAAGGTAAGCCGCTCATGTGTATCTCTCACGGCATAGGCTCCGACAATATAGAGATTGTGGTGACGGAGCTCGATGCTCTGGCTAATATTGACTTCAAGACACGCACGGTGAAGCCTGAGCACCGCACCCTCTCTATGGTGCGCGTGGGCACCTCCGGTTCGCTGCAGGAGGACATACATGCCGGTGACTTCGTGATGGCCACGAAGGGTATAGGCACTGATGGAATACTGAATTATTACGCAGGCCGCAACGATGTGTGCGACCTGGTGATGCAGGACAAGCTCATGCGCCACACTCAGTGGATGGACTCCTGGGCTGCGCCTTACGTGGTTGATGCCGATGAGGAGCTGATAGAGCGCATCGGTGGCGACGATATGATTCATGGCTACACGGTGTCGGCTGTGGGCTTCTATGCGCCTCAGGGACGAATGATACGTCTGCCGCTGGCTCACCCCGAATTTGTGGAGAAGCTGGAGAGCTTTAAGTATAATAACCGCCGCATTACGAATTTCGAGATGGAGAGCGGCTGCCTGCAGGGCATGGCGCGTCTGCTCGGCCACAAGGCTCTGACAGCCTGCTGCATCATAGCCGAACGCCGCCTGACGAAAGCCAACACCGACTACAAGCCGGCAGTGCGCCGCCTGATCGAAACCGTGCTTGACAGAATTTGAGCGAGCTCTCAGAAGAACTCGGAGCACTCGGAGAACTCCGCCCCCTCTGAAAAACAATACGGCCCCGGCAAATTGCCGAGGCCGATTTATTTTGTAGGGCAAGGTGCTTAAGCCTTGTAGCTGTCTACGTCAGCGGGGTTGAAGCGGGCTATGAAGTCGGCGTGAGCAGTCACCTGAGCCTGAGCCCAGCGAGTGAACACGCGCAGGCTCTTGGCGAAAGTGCGGTTACGCTGAGCGTCGCCGAGAAGGAGCCAACCCATGATGGTGTAGCCGGCCATCTCCACGAGGCGGCGTGCCATGAAGTCCACGTAGCCGGCCTGCTCCTTGCCGGCCTCTACAGTAGCCACTGCGTCGGCATAGAGCTTGGTCATCTCCTCGAGCATAGCGCGGATGGGTGCGTCCTCCTCGTTGAAGGGCTCGGCAGCGTATTCCTGCATGCGTGAGAGATAGGTGCCGGTGGTGACGTGGCGGATGGCTGCCACTACCTGAAGCTGTGTGGTGCCCTCGTAGATAGAGGTTATGCGGGCGTCGCGGTAGATGCGTTCGCAGGCGTAATCCTTCATGAAGCCTGAGCCGCCATGAATCTGGATGCAGTCGTAGGCGTTCTGGTTGCAGAATTCGCTTGACAGACCTTTGGCCAGGGGAGTGAAGGCGTCGGCCAGCTTGGAGTAATACTTCATCTCCTTGCGCTCCTCGGGGGTGAGCTTGCGCTCTTTGGCTATGTCTTCATAGGTCTTATACATGTCCACGAAGCGTGAGCACTCGTAGAGCAGAGAGCGGGAAGCGTCAAGCTTACCCTTCATGATGGCGAGAATCTCGAATACGGCGGGGAACTCGATGATGGCTTTGCCGAACTGGCGGCGGTCCTTGGCGTAAGCCAGGGCTTCGCGGTAAGCCTGTTCGCTGATGCCTACGCTCTGAGCGGCTATGCCGAGGCGCGCGCCGTTCATGAGGGCCATCACATATTTGATAAGACCAAGCTTGCGGTCGCCGCAGAGCTCAGCGGGAGCATCCTTGTAGACGAGCTCGCAGGTGGGGCTACCCTTGATGCCCATCTTGTTTTCTATGCGGCGCACAGTCACACCACCGTTGCGCTTGTCGTAGATGAACATGGAGAGGCCGCGGCCATCCTTAGTGCCCTCTTCAGAGCGTGCGAGCACGAGGTGAATGTCGGCGTCGCCGTTGGTGATGAAGCGCTTAACGCCGTTGAGCACCCATGAGCCGTCCTCCTTCTGAGTGGCCTTGAGCATTACGCTCTGCAGGTCCGAGCCGGCGTCGGGCTCGGTGAGGTCCATAGACATGGTTTCACCCTCGCACACGCGGGGGATGAAGCGCTGCTTCTGGTCCTCGTTGGCAAATTCGTAGATTGTCTCGGCGCAGTCCTGCAGACCCCAGAGGTTTTCGAAACCTGCGTCAGCACGGCTCACGATGTCGGCAGCCATGATGTAGGGGGTCACGGGGAAGTTGAGGCCACCGAGGCGACGGGGCATAGACATGCCCATGAGGCCTGCCTTGCGGGTAGCGTCGAGGTTTACCTTGGTGCCGGCGGCGTAGTGGGCGCGGCCGTCAGAGCAAGAAGCGCCTTCGTGGTCCACATCCTCGGCGTTTTCAGCCACGATGTCGCCACAGATTTCGCCCACCACTTCGAGCACACGGTCGTAAGAGTCCATGGCATCGGCGAAGTCCACGGGAGCGTAGTCATATTTTTCGGCGTCAGCATAATCGCGCTCTTTGAGAGCCACGATTTTCTCCATCAGCGGATGGGTGAGGTAGTGCTTCAGCTCCGGATTGTCAGTATAAAAATTAGCCATGATTACTTAGAATTCTTTTTGTAATACTTGATGAGGCGCGGAAGCACGTCCTCGATGTTGCCGGTTATTACGTAGTCGGCTATGGTGTTGATGGGGGCGTTGGGATCATTGTTCACCGAGATGATGATTGATGAGTCCTGCATGCCGGCAATGTGCTGAATCTGGCCTGAGATGCCGCAGGCTATGTAGAGCTTCGGGCGCACGGTCACACCTGTCTGGCCAATCTGGCGGTCATGGTCCACCCAGCCGGCGTCCACAGCCGCACGGCTTGCGCCTACCTCGGCACCGAGAGTGTCGGCGAGCTGCTGAAGCAGGTCGAAGTTCTCCTTGCTGCCCACGCCGTAGCCGCCGGCCACGATGATGGGTGAGCCCTTGAGGTTCACTTTGCTCTTGGCCACGTGGCGGTCTATGATTTCCACTACGTAGTCCTCGGGCTTGGTGTATTTGTTGGCGTCGAGTTCTATTACCTCACCCTTGTAGTCGGGGTCATACACCTCTTTCTTCATCACGCCCTCGCGCACGGTAGCCATCTGGGGGCGGCAGTCGGGGTTCACGATTGTAGCCACGATGTTGCCGCCGAAAGCGGGACGAATCTGCAGCAGCAGGTTCTCGTAGTCCTTCTTGCTCTTGGGGTCGGTGTGGTTGCCGATTTCGAGTGAGGTGCAGTCGGCGGTGAGGCCGGAGTGCAGGCATGAGCTCACGCGGGGACCGAGGTCACGGCCTATGGAGGTGGCGCCCATGAAGGCAATCTGGGGCTTGATTTCGCGGAAAAGGTTGATGAGGATTGAGGAGTGGGGCAGGGAGGTGTAGGGGTAGAGACGCTTGTCTTCCACCTTGTAGAGGCGATCCACGCCGTAGGGGAACACCTGCTCCTCTATTCCTTTGAGATTATCGCCTGCCACTACGGCTTCGAGTTTGCAGCCGAGCTGATTGGCCAGCGAGCGACCTTTGGTGAGGAGCTCGAGGCTCACGTCGGCCACACGTCCGTCCTCGTATTCGAGGTAAACTATGAGATTATTCTGGTCTGACATTTCTTTTAGCCTATTGTATGGTTAGCGATAAGTTCCTTGATGAGTGCTTCGAGTTCCTCGTCGGTGGCGGGCACATTGCGTGCATCCTTGGCGGTGAAGACTACGTTTTCGATGGCTTTAACCTTGGTGGGTGAGCCTGAGAGGCCGCACTGTTCCAGGTCTGCGTCTACGTAGGCTGCGTTCCACTCGTCAACCTTGAGGTAGGGCTTGGCTTCGAGCATAGCTTTCTTCTGCTCGTCGTTGGCAGCTTCGGTGAGTGATGCAGCGTTTTTGTATTTGAGCAGAGCCTTGGCGTTGCGGGGGCGGCAGGGGGCGGCCGAGCCGTTTACGGTAACCACGAGGGGGAGGGGGCAGCTCACAGTCTCCACGCCGCTCTCGATGCGGCGGGTTATGATTGCTTTGCCATCCTTGATTTCAGAGATTTCCTCGGCGTAAGTCACCTGAGGGATGCCGAGTTTTTCGGCAATCTGGGGGCCAACCTGGGCGGTATCGCCGTCAATGGCCTGACGACCGCCGATGATGATGTCGAAGTCACCCATCTTGCGGGCAGCGGTGGCCAGGGCGTAAGAGGTGGCCAAAGTGTCGGCACCTGCAAAGGCGCGGTCAGAGAGCACTACGCCGCCGTCGGCACCGCGGAACAGACCTTCGCGGATGATGTCTGCCGCACGTGGGGGGCCCATAGTGAGCAGAGTCACCTTGCTGCCGGGATACTTGTCTTTGAGGCTGAGAGCCTGCTCCAAGGCATTGAGGTCTTCGGGATTGAAAATCGCGGGGAGTGCCGAGCGATTGATGGTCCCGTCTTCCTTCATTGCATCTTTGCCCACATTGCGGGTGTCGGGCACCTGCTTGGCGAGCACAATAATGTTAAAGCTCATGTTGGAGATATTTGTTTTTAAGAAGAAGCGTGGCGCCCGGTCTCCGCTGAGGGCGGATAGGGGAGTCGGCTCCATTCAGGTTTAGTCCTAAAATCTGTTGTTACACGGGAATTACGCGGGAAAACATAATCCGCGGCAAAGATACAAAAAAATTCCCTAACGCCAATGCTTTTGCACAGATTTCCCGATTCTGAGCAAGAATTTTCTGCTGAGGCTCCGGCAGGAGGGATGTGAATAGGCTATGGTGGAGAAAGTTTTTGGGCGGAAAGAGTGGATTACTCGGGATTTTTCTGTAACTTTAGGGCCTATTTTATGTCTAAAGATTGACAGATTTGCTGTCGGTGCTTTTAACTTGCTTATAATCAACATTCTACCAATATGAAGAAGTTTTCTCTAATGCTTGTGGCCATGTTGCTGACCCTGATTTCAGCCAAGGCCGAACTTCCGGCAGTGGTGCTGACTGATATGTATGGCAACACTGTGGACACCTCTACTCTCTCTAACGATGGCAAACCGATGCTCATCTCCTTCTGGGCCACCTGGTGCAAGCCCTGCAAGCGTGAGCTGAAGGCCATACATGAAGTGTATCCCGACTGGGTTGATGAAACCGGTGTGAGGGTGATAGCCGTCAGCATCGACGAGGCTCAGAACGCTCAGAAGGTGCGTCCGTTTGTGGATGGTCAGGGCTGGGAATACACCGTGCTGCTTGACACCAACCGCGAGTTTGCCCGCCAGATGGGTGTGACCGACCCTCCGCAGACATTCATCATCGACGGCAAGGGCAACATCGTCTGGAGCCACAAGGGCTATGTGGATGGTGGCGAAGAGGAGATGTATGACGTGCTCCGCGAGCTCGTGAAGTAATCAATTTCTGACTACACTAACTATACCGTGACTAACAAGTATTTCATGACTGCGCTGATGGCAGCGGCGGCTTTCATGCCCCTCTCGGCGCAGGTGCTCGAGGGGGTGCCTAATTCCGGCCCGGAGCCGGAGATAGCGCTCGTGCCCTCTGACTCCACTCAGAAGAGTGACAACTGGTTTAAGAAGATACGTGTGTCGGGAGCTCTGCAGACAGAATTCCTGATACCGGTGGATGACCACGGCCTGGGCCAGATGCACAATGACCGCGATGTCTACGCCGGCGATGTGCTCAACAATACCTATTTTGATCTCAATCTTAATGCGCCGTATCTCTCGGTGGGTGCGCGATTCGAGTGGGCCAAGTGGCCGCTGCCGGGCTATGAGAAGGATTTTGAGGGCTGGGGTGTGCCTTACATCTGGGCCACGGGCCGCTATAAGTGGGCCTCGCTCACTGTGGGTGACTACTACGAGCAGTTCGGCTCCGGACTGATTCTGCGCACCTATGAGGAGCGCTCGCTCGGCATTGACAATGCCCTGCGTGGCGGCCGACTGAAGCTCAATCCCCTTCCCGGGCTGCAGTTTACGGCTCTGGCCGGCAAGCAGCGTTATTACTGGGAGCATAATTCCTCATGGATATGGGGCGCCGATGCGGAGTGGAATCTTGCCGAAAGTTTCCGCAAGGCTTTCAATCCGAATTGGGGTGTGACCGTGGGCTTCAGCTATGTGGGCAAGCATGAGAAGGAGACCTATATGGATGCTCCCGACTTCATGAACCGCCTGCATTTCCCTGAGAACACTGCGGCTTTCGATGCCCGCGTGCGCCTGAAGATGCATGACTTCTCGCTGCTGCTCGAGGGGGCTACCCGCAATAACGAGCCCTCGGCTGACAATAATTACACCTATCGCCGCGGCTCGGCTGCCCTGGCTTCGCTCTCCTACTCTTCGCGCGGATTCTCGGCATTGCTGCAGGCCAAGCGTTCCGATAACATGAGCTGGCGCTCTGACCGCAATGTCACGGGTGTCTCCTCGTTTATCAACAATATGCCCCCCTTCACCATGACGCAGACTTATGCGCTGGCGGCCATGTACCCCTACGCTACTCAGGCCGACGGCGAATGGGCCTATCAGCTTGAGGTGCGCTATCTGTGCAAGCGCGGCACTCCGCTGGGGGGCAAGTATGGCACTCAGCTGCGTCTGTCAGGCAGCCTCATCAATGCGCTTGACCGCGACTGGCCCGAGGGCGTGGCTCACATTAAGGATTCCTACACACCCGGCACCGACGGCTACGGCGCTCCATTCTGGAAGGCCGGTTCGCTGAATTATGCCGACGTGAACGTGGAAATCAACAAGAAGCTCACCCGCAGTTTCTCGCTGACGCTGTTCTATCTGTTCCAGAAATATAACCAGGCCGTGATTCTCGGCCACGGTGTGAATGGCGACATGGTGACTGCCAACACCTTTGTGGCCGAAGGTCAGTGGAAAATCAACCGCAAGACCCAGCTGCGCTTCGAGGCTCAGTATCTCCACACCAAGCAGGACCTGGGCGACTGGCTGGCTGCTACGCTCGAGCTTTCGCTCGCGCCCCACTGGATGATCACGGTTACCGACATGCAGAACTTCAATTCCGATGAGAATCTCGGACCCGTCAAGAAGAATTACTACACATTCGGTGTGACCTACAACTATCGCCGCAACCGCTTCTACCTGGCTTACGGGCGCACTCGCGAGGGCTACAACTGCTCGGGTGGCATCTGCCGCTGGGTTCCGGCTTCCAAGGGTTTCACTCTCACATATAATTACTCATTCTGATTTATGCGTAGTCCATACATATTATATATAGCAGGCGTATGTCTGAGTCTGCTGGCGGCTTCATGCGACAATATCGATGAGCAGGACCGACTGATTCCCGTGGAGCGTCCACATTCCGACAAGGTGGTGCTGCTTGAGGAGTTCACCGGCGCGCGCTGTGTGAATTGTCCCAATGGCGCGGAGGCTGTCCACGCCATGCTTGAGAGCGATGCTTTCAAGGGGCGCCTGGTGGCAGTGAGTCTCTACCCCTCGCAGATGGTGAGTCTGACCACTCCCATCAATGTCGACCTCAGAACGGAGGCGGCCACCGACTATTTTAGCGCTTACGACGGTCCATCGAAGGGTCTGCCCAGCGCTATGTTTGACCGCACCCCCTATCAGGGTTCCGTGCTGCAGACCACTGTGGCCTCATGGAGCTCTGTGGTGAGCGCCATGCTCGCCGGCACCGCTCCGGTGACCATCAATCTGGACGCTGACTTCGACGACTCCTCCCGCGAGTTGACTATAAACTACGATGTGGCCTATGACGAACCTATCATCGAGGAGGTCTGCATGCAGCTCTATGTCATAGAAAACGGCATAGTCTCCCGCCAGTCCTCTACCACAGGCACTCTGCAGAATTATGTGAACAACCATGTGCTGCGCACCGCTGCCAACGGCACCTGGGGTGAGAGTCTCGGTGCCAATCATCTGCCCACTACTCACTCGCTTGGCAACACCACCGTCACCCTCGATGCCGGCTGGAAGGCTGAGAACATTCAGGTGGTAGGCTTCGTGTATCGCGCCTCTGACCGCACTGTGCTGCAGGCCCATCTGCTCGAATCAATAATATAAACTGACAGCAAATGAAGAAGTTTCTATTTTCACTCATAACTCTTCTCTGCAGCCTGCCGCTGATGCTTCAGGGCGCCCCGGTGGAGTGGTCTTACAAGCTTGTGGACTCCGGCACTGACCACCCCTCGCTGCAGATTACCGCAACAATCGAGAGCGGCTACCATCTTTATGACTTCACGCATAAGGGCATGGAGAATCCGCTTCACATCACCGTGTCCGGAGACGGTGTGCAGGCCGTAGGTGCTCCCAAGGCTGCCCGCGCTCCCAAGGCGGAGATTGACGAAGATGGCGCCGATGCCCGCTATTACACCGGTTCCATCACATTTACTCAGGCGCTGAAACCCACCGCTGCCAATTATAAGGTGACGGTGAAGGTGACAGGCCAGGCCTGCAACGAGAGCTCATGCTCCAATATCAACACCGGCAAGGTGCTGGAAGGAACCGCTCCGGCCCCTAAGGCTGACGACAAGAAAGCTGACGCTGCTGATAAGCAGGGAGAAGATGCCTCTACTGAGGAGCAGGTGGCAGAGCTCGTAGCGCCTATGGTGGCTACCGCAGACTCCCTCCCTGCCGATAGCGCAGCTATGCTTGGTGCCGGCATTGATAATAACAATCTCTGGAAAAATGTAGAGCCTCAGCTCCGTGAATTCTCTCATGAGTCGGAGGAGACAAGTCTGTGGGCCATACTGCTGGCAGGCATGCTCGGCGGCCTGATTGCCCTGTTCACCCCCTGCATTTGGCCCATGATTCCTATGACCGTTTCCTTTTTCCTGAAGCAGAACAAGAGCAGGGCTGCCGGCATACGCTCCGCCATAATCTACGGCATCTCAATCATAGTAATCTATGTGGCCATCGGCTTCATAGTGACCGGTCTGGTCGGTGCCGGCGGCTTGAATGAGCTCAGCACCAACGCCTGGTTCAACGTCTTCTTCTTCCTGCTCCTGGTGGTGTTTGCCATCAGCTTCATGGGCGCGTTTGAAATCACCATGCCCTCGAAGTTTGTCAACAAGATGGATGCCAAAGCCGATTCCACCATCGGTCTGCTCTCCATCTTCCTCATGGCCTTCGTGCTCGCACTTGTCTCCTTCTCCTGCACCGGTCCCATCGTGGGCACCCTGCTTGTGGAGACAGCCACCACCGGCAACTACCTTTCCCCCGCCGTGGGCATGTTTGGCTTCGCCTTCGCTCTGGCGCTCCCCTTCACCATCTTCGCCATGTTCCCCACCATGCTGAAGTCCATGCCCAAGAGTGGCGGCTGGCTTAACTCAGTGAAAGTGGTGCTCGGCTTCCTGGAGCTTGCCCTCGCGCTTAAATTCCTCTCAATAGCTGACCTCACCAACAACTGGCGCATACTCGACCGCGAAGTCTTCCTCTGCCTCTGGATAGTGATCTTCGGCCTGCTGGGCATGTATCTGCTGGGCAAGCTGCGTCTGCCTCATGACTCCAAAGTAGAGAAAATCGGTGTGGGCAGGCTGATGCTGGCTATCGTGACACTGTCGTTTACGGTCTATATGATTCCCGGTCTGTGGGGCGCACCTCTCAAGGCCATCAGCGCCTTTGCTCCTCCGAGCCGCACACAGGACTTCTCCCTCTATCAGGGTGAGGTGCATCCCCGTTCGCTTGACTACGAGGAGGGCATAGCCCTCGCCGTTAAGGAGGATAAGCCCATTCTGCTTGACTTCTCAGGCCATGGCTGCACCAACTGCCGTGAGCTTGAGGGAGCTGTCTGGACCAACGATGCCGTGCGCGACATGATTAATGACGACTTCGTGCTCGTCTCCCTCATGGTCGATGAACGCACCCCGCTCCCCAAACCCATAGTGAAGGAGCGTGCCGGCGGCGAGACGGTAATCATAGAGACCATAGGCGAACTCTGGGGCTATCTGGAGAGTGAGAAATTCGGCATAATGGCTCAGCCTTACCACGTAATCCTGGACCATGAGGGCAACCCCCTCTCGGCCCCCATGGACTACAACAACGGCAAGAATCCCGAGCGCTACCTCGACTTCCTCCGCACCGGCCTTGACAACTACCTCAACCGCAGGGCCCCCGCAGCCGACAAAAAATGAACTTGATCACACGTCATATTCATCAGATCCTGACTCTGTGCAAAACGCACAGAGTCAGAACATTATCCGTGTTTGGCTCCATACTCACGAACCGCTTCACGGATAAGAGCGATGTGGATTTTCTGGTAGATTTCGAGCCTGCAGCCCCCGACAAGTGGGATTACGTAGACAATTATTTTAGTTTTCGCGATGCCCTCTCGTTATTACTGGGCCGCGAAATTGACTTAATAGAAGAAAAGGGAATCACCAATCCGTTGTTCCGAAAAGCCGTGGACCAATCTAAACGCAAAATCTATGGATAACTATATTTCCATCTATTTAATGGACGTATATATGGCGATAGTGGCTGTGGAATCTTTCTTCAAAGACTATCCCATGAGATATGACGTGTTTGTAAATGACTCATTGCGTAGAAGTGCAGTAGAGAGGAAAACGGAAATAATGGGCGAGGCGATTAATAGAATTCTAAAAATTGACCCTTCCTTCCCGCTACCACATGCAAGACAAATAGTAAATACCCGAAATAGGATTATTCATGCATACGACAGCGTACAACCTGAATTCCTATGGTCACTTGTAATAAATCATATACCTCAGCTTAAAAAGGATATCATAAAAATTTTTGAGGCTGAGAATATTGAATATTAAATGGCTTAGGTTGCTATTGCATGTAAATTGCATGTAAGAATTATTCCCGCTACCATGTTTCCGTGCATGGTGGCGGGAATTTGTTTATTCCGGGGTGATGCAGGGAGGGGGCGGCGGACAGGGGGTGGGGATTGGGATTGTGGGGAGCGGAGGGGTGTGGATTTACTCTGTTTGGGGTATTTGGGGGGTGGGGGAGTGTGGGTAAATTTGTGTATAGAAATTGAAAGTAAATCCGTGTTATTACCAATGAAGTTAACATTCTCTAAATCAACGTTTCTCTTGGCGGCGGCTTCTCTGACAGCTGCCGGCGCCGTGGCTGCGGAAAGTGCTGTCGAAGTTCCCGACACTTTTTCTTATACCCTCAATCCGGTAGTCGTGACCGGCACCGGCATGCACCAGCGCTTGAAGTCTACCCCCGTGCCGGTGGAGGTGATTACCGGTTCGGAGCTGAGAGCCGCGTCGCTCAATGACCTGCAGGAGGCGCTGACCATGATGATTCCCTCGCTCAGTTTCTCCCCGTCGGCCATGGGGTCGTATCTGCGTATGAACGGCCTGACCAATCGCCATGTGCTCGTGTTGGTCAACGGCAAGAAGCTGACGGGCGACATCAGCGGCAATGTGGACCTCGGGCAGATTGACGTGAATCTGATAGAGCGCGTGGAGGTGCTAAACGGTGCGGCATCCACGCTCTATGGCTCCGACGCCGTGGGTGGTGTGATCAATATCATAATGAAGGCTCCGGAGGCGCAGCCGCAGTTCACCTCCAACTCTTCGCTGCGTCGCGACCGTCAGTTTGACCAATCGCTCTCGCTCAATCTGCCTGCCGGGAGGGTAAATTCGCTGACCGGCTTCCATTATTCTCACTCCGACGGCTGGCAGAATTCCCCCTTTACCGACGATGACGGCGAGCTGATACCCACCCTCGCGCAGCTCTCACTCGGCTTCACGTCGCAGAACCTCACGCAGCGCTTTACCTATGACCCCAACGACCGCCTTTCGCTTTATGCCGATGGTGCATATTATCACCGCATACTCGATCGTCCGGCGGAGCGCGAGGGGATTACGGGTGGCATGAAGTATAACACCATGTCTGAGAGCTGGTCCTGGGGTGCGGGTGGCAAATACAGCCTCGGGGCGCTCGGTAGCGTCTCGCTGGATTACTCCGGACGACGTTTCGGCCAGTGGTACAAATATATGCTCCCCTCCGGCAACTTCAACCCAGGCGACTACAGCAAGACGAAGAGTCAGGTGTTTCATGACCTGGAGGCCAAGGGGATCATGAATTTCTCGGAGCAAAGCAACACAGTGTTCGGGCTGGCTTACCGCTACGAGCAGCTGGTGCGTCCCGAGGAGGATTTTGACCGCCACATGAATTCCTTCTCCGCCTATGCGCAGCATGAGCAGCGCTTCCTGAATTACTTCACAGCGCTGGTGGGCGCCCGCTTCGACACGTATCAGGACGTGGGGAGCCGCTTCACCCCCAAGGCCACGCTGATGTATCACGTAGGAGACTTCAATGTGCGCGCCTCTTACGCTATGGGCTACCGCGCTCCGGGCCTCGACGAGCTCTATTACCACCTGATGAAACCGATGGGCTCGCGCCACATCATCACCTTCGGCAACCCGGACCTCAAGAGTGAAATGAGCAATTATTTCGGCCTCAACCTGGAGTATCGCACGGACCGCTTCTCGGCCTCAGTGACCGGCTACATCAATCGCGTGAGCAACATGATTACCTCTTCATCCACTAAATTCAACGACCTCTCGGAAGCTGAGCAGGATGCTCTGCGCGCGGAGTTCCCGGAGATTAATGATGTGAAGACCTCGACGCTCTCTGTGAAGCAGTATTACAACTATTCGCGAGCCAATGTGAAGGGCTTCGAGGTGAATCTCACCGCCATGCCTCTGCAGGGTCTCACCCTCTCGGCCAACTATACTTTCGCTTACGGACGCGGTCTGGAGGCCGATGGCAGCTGGAGCCGACTGAACCGCAGCGTGGCGCACACGGCCACCCTGACTGCCAACTACACTCATCAGTGGAACTGGTACCGCCTGAATGTGAACCTCAACGGGCGCGTGCAGTCTAAGACCTATTATCCGGGCGATGCCGACGGCGATGCACCGGGCTACGGCGTGTGGAATCTCATCACCCGCCACACCATCAGCTGCTTCCGCGGCTTTACGCTGACCCCCGGCATAGGTATAGACAACATCTTCAACCGTCGCGACATGCGTCCGCTTAACTCTAATTTCGCACTCTATTCGCCGGGACGCTCATACGTGGTGAGCCTCACCGTAAATATCTGATAGGGTATGAAGAAATTACTCATCCTGACGGCTGCCGCGATGCTCGCAGCTGTCCCCGCATTTTCCCGCACAGGCATCGTGGTGGCCCACTATGGCAGCAGTAACGACCAGACCCGCGAGATGACTATCAATAAAATTACCCGTGAAATCTCCGAGGCGGTAGGGGAGGGCACCCCGGTGCGCGAGGCTTACATCTCTCCGGTGGTGCGCAAAAATCTCGCCGGCAAGGGGCTTGAGGCGTTGTCCCCTACCGATGCCATGATTGCATTGCGCGCCGAGGGGGTGGACACCCTCATAGTGCAACCGAGCCTTATAATTGACGGTGGAGAAATGGAGGAGGTGGAGCGAGCTGTGGAGGGGGTACGCCCCTTCTTCGCCGAGGTCGCTCTCGGCCGTCCGCTCTGCTTCACTCCCGCTGACTTCGAGCAAGTTGTGGATATACTTGCAGCTGAGGATGTTGATGGTGCGGATGCCATAATCTTCGTGGGCCACGGCAATGAACTCCCCTCTACGGCCACCTACACGCAGCTCGACTATATGCTTGCCGACCGCGGCCTGACGGGACGCCATGTCTCCACCATAGAGGGCTACCCTACAGCCGAGACCACCGCGCGCCAGCTGCGCCGCGACTCCAAGCGCATAAAGCGAGTGAAGCTCGTGCCCTTTCTGCTTGTCTGCGGCAACCACACGCTTAAGGACATAGCCGGAGAATATTCCGACCGTCTGCGCGCACAGGGCTATGAGCCGCAGTTGCTGAAACGGGGCCTGGCCGAGCTCCCCGCCGTCCGCCGGATCTACACGGACCGCGTGCTGGGCATGCTGCGGGAATCAACGCAGAAATAAATCGGTAAAAAAGTCATTCATGTTGAGGAGAGTGAAAACGGCCACGAAAGCGGCTACGGTCAGCTCTCCCCAACATTTTTGTAGAAAGCCGGCGATGCCGAAGCCACCGCACACAATGGCGAGGGAAGTCAGAAGGGCCGGCTTATACCAACTGAGCACATCCACATCCATCCCCAAGCAGGCTTGCAGCAGGTTGACGTCAAACCACAAAAAAGTAATGAGCCAGACCGTCACCAAAGCCATCGGCACAAACAGCCAATAAAGCCTCCGCTCCGTCCTCTTATCAATTCTCTTCATCTGCGTAAGTGTTTAAATTTAAATGCTCTCTTAGTGTTTATAGCTTTATTCCACAAAGATACAAAAAAATATTCATTTTGCGGATTTGTGGAGATGGAAAACTTTAGCTATTTTTGTGGGTTGATAATCAAAAAAACTACGATATGAGCAAGCAGGATTATATTCTCAGGAATCGGGAATGGCTGGCGGCTAAGGCGCAGGAGCCGGGCGTCAGGGCGCTCGATAAGGGTGTCTTTTACAAGGTACTGAAGAAGGGCTCGGGTACTCAGTCGCCCAATCGCGGCAGTGTGGTGACGGCTCACTACACGGGTAAGACCATCAATGGCAAGACGTTTGACAGCAGTCGCGGGGGCGTGGCTCCCGCTTTCCGGTTGCGCGACCTGATTCCCGGCTGGATTATTGCGCTGCAGCAGATGCACCCCGGTGACAAGTGGGAGGTGTATATCCCGGCTGAGCAGGCTTACGGTAAGATGAATCAGCCGGGCATTCCCGGCGGGTCGACCCTGATTTTCGAAATAGAGCTCCTGTCGGTGGCCTGACCGGGGTTCTGATAGATGTTATTATCCCGCGCAAAACCGCTTGCGGTTTTACGCGGGATAATCTATTTTCTGCGAACTCCGGGTTATCAGAGGAGTTTGATGGAGATGTAGCGCTTGGGGTTGGCCTTGATGTCGAGTATCAGGGAGTCTATGTCGGCTGTAACTCGGTTGAGGCGGTTGTAGAGCTCGGGGTTATGCATGAGCTGTCCGAGGGTGCCGTTGGGGCTGTTGAGCTGGTTGGAGAGCTGACGGAGGTTGTCGGTAGTAGCCATCACATTGTCCATAGTGCCCCGGAGGGGGAGCGCCTTAAGCTGCGCGGAGAGCAGGGTGAGGTCGGCAGTTACGGAGTCGAGGTGGGTGGTGATGGAGCGTGCGTTGCCCAGGATGCCGGGAACCTGATTGCTCGATGCCTTGAGGGTGGCGGAGAGGTCGGCTACGTTTGCCATAATCTGGTCCAGACGGGTCACTGAGGAGTAGAGGGCCGGGTGGCTGGAGAGGGTGTTGATGTTCTGGGCAGTGGCGTTGAGATTAATCATCAAGGAATCGAGAGTGGGGAGAATCTGCAAGACCTTAGGCATGATTTCCTGGTTTACGGCGCTCATCAGGTCGGTGGCTGCACCTGCGGGAATCTCACTTCCGAGCTCTATGAGTTTGCTGCTTTTGCCGAGCACAATCTCTATGGAGGGGCCGCTGAGCAGCGAGGGAGTGATGATGGCGCGGGAGTCGACGGGCACACGCAGGCTCTTGTTGAGCGCGAGGGTCACTTTGATTTTGCCGGGCTTGTCGTAGTCAAATTCTATATCGCGCACCTGACCCACCTTGTATCCGTCGATGGTGACGGCTGCGGCGGTCTCGAGGCCTGCCACGTTGTCATACCTCACGGTGTAGAAATTAGCCGGGGTGAAGAGGTTGATACCCTTGAGGTAGTTGATGCCGAAGAAGAGTATGGCCAGCGCTACTATCACGCACAGGCCGATTATGAATTCCTTGGATTTGAGTTTGTTCATCTCAATTTTGACTTAAGTGTTCTTTCAGTTGGGTTATTGACGGCGGGCTTTGACTACTTTAGCTTCGGGAAACACCTTCTGCACATCGGCCAGGAGGCGATAGATTTCACTTTGGTTGTCGCTTTCACCGTAGTAGTAGGTATAGAGGTCGCCATTCTTGGAGCAAGTCACGGGGGACAGGCCTCCGAAGAGGGGGTCTTTTTCTTTCAGAATCTTGTCGCAGCTGTAAATCTGAATCTTGTAGACAGTGTTTACGCGGGCCAGACGTGCGTGGGCGTTGAGCTGCGCGCGGTTGGGGTCAGACTTGCGGGGGCGGGGAGCAGCAGCCGTTTCAGCGGCGGGCTTCTCCGTGGTGGCTTTAGCAGCAGGCTTGGTTGCAGGTTTTGCAGCGGGTTTGGGGGCCGGAGAGGGGGCTTGTGCCACCTCGGGGGCGGGTTGCTCGGCAGCTTTTTCGTTGGAGACAACTATTACTGTGCGGCCATTTACGGTGGTGCGGCGTGTGCTGTTGGTCTGCGCCACAGCGCCCTTATTGGTTTCTTTCTGCTGCTTGGCCTTCTTGGTCTTGCGTTGCTTGTCGTTGCCCTTGGCAGGGACTTTTGCGGGCTCCGGTTCGGTGCTTACGACAGGCTCGGCAGGGGTTTCTGTCACTGCGGCTACATATTGCACCTGCTCTGGAATCACAGCCACTTCATACTCCTGCTGTTCGCTTTTCTCGCGTGCAGCTTCGGAGCGGCGGCGGCGTGCGGCGGGTTTGCGAGTGCGCTCTGCCGGCACATTGGCGGCAGGAGCTTCTGTTGTTTTCTGCTCAATGGGAGCTACGGCGGCGAGCACTACTCCGTTTTCGGGGGTGTCTACATTTTCGCTGTCGGCAGGTTTGCTATGCTCGGTGCGCAGGCGCTCTTTCTCATGCTTGGAGAGGTCGGTGAAGTATTGCGTGATGGCGTTGCAGATAGCCTGTGCCATCTCCTCCTGACCCTTTTCAGAGCCTATGTATTTGGCGGAGTTGGGGTTACAGATGAAGTCAAGCTCTATCAGCGCCGCTGGCATAGAGGTGGCCCAAAGGACCCAGAAACCGGCCTGATGCACTCCGCGGTCGCGACGCGACGCCACTTTCGACATCTGCTGCTGCACCTTGTTGGCAAACTTTATGCTCTGAGCCATGTTGGAGCGCTGAGCCATTTCGAAGATTATGTAAGACTCATCGCTGTTGGGGTCGAAGCCGGAGTACTTGGTTTCGTAGTTAGACTCGTAGGTCATCACGTTGTTCTCCCTGCGGGCCACATCCATGTTTGCGGCATCCTTGTTCAGACCGAGAGTGTAGGTAGATGCGCCGGCCACAGTGGTGCGGTTGGGATTGGTCTCGGCCACAGAGTTGGTGTGGATGGACACGAAGAGGTCACCCTTCGCCTGATTGGCTATGTCGGCGCGGCGCTGGAGAGTGAGATACTCATCCTTGTCGCGGGTGAGCACCACCTTTATATCCTTCTGTTTCTTAAGCAGTTTCTCCAGCTTAAGGGCAACGCCGAGGTTCACGTCCTTCTCGCGGATGTTGTTATCAATGGCACCATGGTCCTTACCGCCGTGACCGGCATCGATTACCACAGTGTAAGCCTGCACTGAGAGCACGCATGCCAGACACATAAGCGGCACGAACAGCAGACGCAGGAATTTGGAAAGAGAAATATGCTGTGAGTCCATGAAAAGCAAATATTTTGGCAAAGTTACAAAAACTTAGCCGAACAACAAAAAGGGCAAGTCGTCCCTGCGGGGACGGTGCCCGTTCGCTCTGCGATTTTGTAGAGGCAAAGTTACAAAAAAAGCCCGACCCGACAAAATTCATTCTCCCAATATACATGTAAAAGGTGCGGTGCCCTACGCTCGCGCGCACCGCACCGCTCATTAATAAAAGCTAAATCTAATCAATTGGGTTTGGCCGATCTGTCATGCAGACTCAACCTCTCCCGACTGCAACAGGCCTTCGCAGGTTGCGGGGCAGTCCGAAAATTATCTAATGTTTATTTTGACTATTTTTCTGTTCTGCTTTACAATGTAGACACCAGGTAATAACCCATTAAGCGATGTGCCCACATACATGCCGTTTGTCGTGAAGATCATCGTATTCGCCTCCGCTGCCCGTTCTAATTCCGGTTCCATTGTTGCAATTTCATCGATACCAGTCATCAGGAAGTTATCCACTGTAACAAGGTGGGACGGGCCATTGTCATACAGTGTTTTAGCTGTCAGGGTTACCGGCGTACCTATCTGTGGATATTGGTGTACGATGATTTGACCGTCACTGCTGACATATACGGCTGAGGGGTCCGATGAGCTCCAAAACGTGTATGGAATAGTAACATCTGCTGGTACTGTGGAGGCTATTCGCTGAGTCTCATCGCCGGGAGTCGCGTATATGTGGGAAGTAGAATTATATTCTGACTCTATTTTGGCTGGAGCATTCTTTTCAACCGCTTTTGAGACGGTTACTTCCGTCGGCACTTCCACATAATCTACTCTCGGGCTTGAAGCAAGAGCCTGCCATGCCTCGTTATGTTCATACAGTAAGCGAGTCGCTTCACCACCCTGAAGCCACAGTTTTCCGGAAAATTGATTGAGGGCACCGGAGCCGAGAGCAGGCGGATTGGGTGCAGTCAGGTAGACATTGGTCAATAAGGGGCAATTACCGAATGCGTCCTTGTCAATAGTTCGCAAATTTGGTCCAATGTATGCTGTTTGTAAACTTTTGCACTCTTTGAAAGCTGAGTATCCAATAGTGTTAATGCCTGGTGAGAAGACTACTGTCTGAAGTCCTGATCCGGCAAAGGCAAAAGACCCCACAGTTTTTAATGAGGTTGGTAGTTTGATGGTAGTGATGGCTTTACAATCATGGAAAGTGGACCGGTCAATGTTCTCAATCAGATTCGGCAATTCTACCTCTTTCAATGCAATGCATCCATAGAAGGCCTCGGCTCCCAGGGAGGAGAGAGAATTAGGTAGGTCGACAGTTTCCAACGTCTTGTCCCCTTTGAAAGCGGCTTTGCCGATAGATGTTATAGGTGCCGGGAGGGTAATCCTTGAGATTGCTGATTCGAAGAAAGCTATTTCAGAGATTGCGGTCACGCTGTACTGGCTACCACCGAAGGATACTGAAGCCGGCACAGCGAGAGCGTTTTTTGATGCTGTTGAGGTGCCTGTGACAGCGACTGTTTTCTCCGCTTCATCGAGCACCGTATAGTTTAGCGTCATGCCATCGGCTTCGGCCGAGAAGTCGTTGGCATAAATTGTAAATTCTATTTTGGGAGAGCCAGCGTATAGCGATTCAAGTGTGATTACGGGCGGGTTGCTCTTATTGGGTTTTTCAAGCAGAGTAATCATTCCGTCAGCGTCCACATAAGCTACGGCGGGATTAGAAGAGCGCCAGAAAGAAGAGTTTATGTCACCGGCCAGTGGCTGATAGGTTGCATTGACCATGCATGAATTGAAACTGATAGGTTCGTTCAGGTTCATGCCTAAGGAATAGGTCGAGGATGAGTTTATTCCGGCGGAGAGTGCATATCGGTCATAAGAGACTGTTTTAAATGCGGCCACCGACTGGGGGGCAGTTATTGGGACGATGTTGGGGAAAGAGCTCCAGTGCTCGGCCCCCTTGTAAAGATTCACCACCTGTTCATCACCCTGCACATGCAGTGTAGCCGTTTTAGATAAGTTGTTGAATACCGTGATGCCGGTTCCGATACTTGGTAGAGATTGGGCTGTAATATACAGGTCCTGAATGGGAGCTTTACCAAAAGCATTTGAATATACATTCTTTATATTTGGCCCCATGTACACAGTATTTAGTTTTGTGCACTCATTGAATGATGATGCTCCGACCGAAGTTACTGACGGGGGAAGAATTATGTTTGTCAGATTAGAACACCCAGCGAAAGCCCATGAGCCGACAGAGGTCAGGAAATCGTCAAGTTTTACATCAGTCAAGGCTTTGCAGTCATGGAATGTGTTTTCAGGTAGCGATTTGATACCGCAGGGAATCTGTATTGCCTTCAGTGCCCGGCATCCGTAGAAAGCATCGGCTCCGAAAGAGGAAAGGGAGTAGGGCAGAGTTATGGCTTCCAACGCCTGAGACCCCTTGAAGGCCGCCTTGCCGATAGCTACAATAGGTGCGGGCATGGTAACCTGCGTTAGTGAGGATTCAAAGAAAGCGATGTCGGAGATGGCTGCTAAGCTGTATTGTTTGCCGCCCGATGTGACGGAAGCAGGTAGTGACAGGACTGTTTTTGATGATTGGGAGGCACCTGTAACCGCGGCGGTTTTCTTATCTTCATCTAGCACTATGTAGTGTAGCGTCATGCCATCGGCTTCGGCCGAGAAGTCGTTGGCATAAATCGTAAATTCTATTTTGGGAGAGCCAGCGTATAGCGATTCAAGTGTGATTACGGGCGGGTTGCTCTTATTAGGTTTTTCAAGCAGAGTAATCATTCCGTCAGCGTCCACATAAGCTACGGCGGGATTAGAAGAGCGCCAGAAGGAAGAGTTTATGTCACCGGCCAGTGGCTGATAGTTTGCATTGACCATGCATGAATTGAAACTGATAGGTTCGTTCAGGTTCATGCCTAAGGAATATGTCGAGGATGAGTTCATTCCGGCGGAGAGCGCATATCGGTCATAAGAGACTGTTTTAAATGCGGCCACCGACTGGGGGACAGTTATTGGGACGATGTTGGGGAAAGAGCTCCAGTGCTCGGCCCTCTTGTAAAGATTCACTACCTGTTCATCACCCTGCACATGCAGTGTAGCGGTGTCAGTTATTTTGTTAAACACTCCAGTGCCGGTGGTCGGTATAGTTTGGGCTGTGATATATACATCCTGAATCGGGTCATTGCCGAATGCGTCCTGTCCGATACTCTTGACATTTGGGCCGATGTATACTGTCTTTAGGCTTTTGCACTCTTTAAAGGCACTATAAGCAATGGTAGTGACAGAAGGTGACAATATAACTGTCTCCAAAGCAGAGCATCCGGCAAATGCCCATGTGCCTATTGTTGTAATCTTGTTTGGAATGGTCACTGAGGTAAGAGACTTGCAGTTATGAAACGAATAGGTATTGATATTCGTAACAGAAGAAGGAATATCAATCTTTTTTAGGATTAAGCAACCATCAAATGCATTGCGCCCGATAGAGGAGATTGTACCCGGAATTTCAATGTTTGTCAATTTGTCGCAATTCTGAAAAGCATAATCCCCGATTGATGTGACGGTATAACTTACACCGTTGTAAGCTGCTTTTGACGGTAGCGTAATTGTAGTGACGTCTGTGGTGGCAGGAGCCTTTACTGCGCATGTTTTGGCCGTAGCATTAGTAATGGAAAATGTCAGTATCACACCATTCTCTGAGATGAATGTGAAATCCTGTGCGAGAATCGGGAGTACAGAAAGTATCCCCAATAAGGTAAGTAATAATTTTTTCATTGGAAACATAGGGGTTAATTTAAGAATAATTACCTAAGCGGGCTACATGATTCCCCTATGTAGCTGAGTATTAGAATTTGATAAAAAAGAAAAAGCGTAGGAACCGTATCATTGCCGTCCTACATCTTGAGGCTTCTCGCATTGCCCAGTCAAAGTCGGACGGCAACGCAGAAGCCTACGCAAATTATGTATATCAACCTTCGCACGTCTGCGCAGCTATCGTGCAGACATGCTAATTGCCTTGATATAACAATCCACGGGCGCCTACCGTTGCCTAACCCTTGACTTTGACTTAGAAATTTTGCGAGAATTTCAAGATGTCAAGAATCAGCGCAGATATACGCTTGATATGTAATAATTTACATCCCACCACTCAAACCTCTGACCGAGGCTTCTGTGTGACGGTCTGCGTTGCAAAGTTAGTTATAATTTTTAATATGATTTGTAGCTGCCAAGATTTTAACAATTATTTATATTTTGCCTCAAATTTTTATGCGGGATTGAACGCTTGTCAGTTAGCCGACAGTTGAGTGCATACGGGGCAGGTGGCAGGTGAGTGAATGTTGTTAGAATTGAGGACTCCGATATCGCAGAACGGTTGCGCAGGAGGGGTTTGGGGCGGGTCATCTCTCGGAGGTTGGAAACTATTAGTGGTCGAAAGACAAACAGAAGATTAACCATTGTAGATATTGGGACGTGATTCATAAAAAAACGTTATGAATATTCCCAATCATCCCACCTCCATTCAGCTTCTGAGACTCCTTCCATTGGAAGAACTTCAGAAATTCGCCACCGAAAGCCCCACGGATTATAAGGCCAAGAAACTTACAGGTATGCGTATGCTGTGTATGATGACATGTGCATTTCTGGAGACAACCAGGCTGAGTCAGCGTTATATAGGCTCGGATTGGGGCAATCTCAGTTTCGCGGAACTGTTTGGCCTCAGTCTGGAGCAAGGCAGAGTGAGCCATTCCTCAATCTCCCATAGACTGGACACAATGCCGGTGGAATATTTTTGAAAAGTCCTATTCATTGATATCAGAGATAGGAGAAGAAATCACCACCCCGGAGGAACGGGCACGCCATAATCTTGTCCGCGTCGACAGTTCAATGGTACAGGATGTACTTGGGAAACTTCGCGGCGGAATGACAATGGGGCGAAAGAGCGGCACGGGCCATCCGTATAGGAAACAATTGAAATATACCATGGCTTTTGACGGCTTCGAGGTGTTGGCAGCCGACATCTTCACATCCGGAAGTTACGCCAGCGAGGATATCGCCATCTCCGAAGTTGTGCTCAATGCAGTAAACTCAAGCAAATACCACAAGGAGATCTATTTGTTTGACCGGGGAGTCTCGTCTACACAGAAACCGCGCGCAATTGATGAGGTGACCCGTGAAAAATCGGATTCCTTTGTGGGACGGCTGAAGCTTTCCAGAGTCAATGAGGTCACCGGAGCTGCCGGTACAGAGCGAGGAAGGTCGGTTGACGGTATCGAGATTATTTCGGATGATTACGGGCATTTACGTACGCAACCCGGAAAACCCGATGTTCATCAGTATCGGTTTATCCGGATAAGGCTCAATAAGAACAGGATTCCGGCAACGACAGTAAAATGAAAAAGACGTGTCTATGATGACGAGGTACTGCTCATTACCAGTGATTTTTCACGGAAACATATCCGCCCCTCTCCAGTGATGAAAAATGAAAATGTGAGTTAAGGTGTCGATTGATAATGCGTTAGAGGTGTTTGGGGCTTTTCATTGTGAAAAATTTAGGGTGCTCGTGTGTCGCAAAACACTGTTCGCGGGGGCTGCTCGGGGGCTGCTCGGGGGCTGCTCGGGGGCTGCTCGCGGGGAGCGTGCATTTGGTTAGTTACGTTTTTGTTCTTATTGTCAAGAATGGTTGGAGGGTGTCTGCGCCGGCCGCTGCTCAGATTATGTATTGTGATTGTTGTGCGGGGGACGGGGGAGTAAAAGCAGCGCCTCGCTTTTGCGGGGGGCAATTGCGAGGCGCTGTCGGGAGCCGCGAACGGGGCTCGAACCCGTGACCTTTTCGTTACGAATGAAATGCTCTACCAACTGAGCTATTGCGGCTTGTTTTGTCCGGCATCGGAGCAGGGGAATGTCGCCGTCTGCCGTGGTTTTTTCCACTGCAAAGTTACGGATTTTTTTTGAGACTGCAAGGTCCGGACCGCAGTTTTTTATTGCCGGAGATTTCTTTAGAATTTTTCTTGGTCGTGGTAATTGCTTGGTGCTGATACGGTTGTGGTGGAGGTAGTGGGTGCGTGATAGAAAAAACAGTCAGGGACTGCCTGCGTTGAGGCGGTCCCTGATTTTTATTTTTTTAGAGGTCGGGGTGGGTTAGGCGTTCTTTACCTTATCCACGATGGCCTTGAATGCTTCGGGGTTGTTCATAGCGAGGTCGGCGAGCACCTTGCGGTTGATTTCGATGCCGGCTTTGTGAATGAGGCCCATGAGCTTGCTGTAAGAGAGGTCTTCGAGGCGAGCTGCTGCATTGATACGCTGAATCCAGAGGGCGCGGAAGTTGCGCTTTTTGTCCTTACGGTCGCGGTAGGCGTAGGTAAGACCTTTTTCCCAGGTGTTTTTGGCTACGGTCCATACGTTCTTACGGCTGCCGTAGTAACCGCGGGTGAGTTTCAGGATTTTTTTGCGTTTAGCTCTGGAAGCTACGTGATTTACTGATCTTGGCATTTTCGTTTTCTTTTTTGGAGGCGGGCGGCATAAGGATTATTGCGCTTGCGTAGCCCGGCATCCGGTTAATAAAAAGGTGATTGGAAAAACTTGTGCTTTGTGGTTTTACCGTTGAGAGGCCACTTACTTGATGCAGAGGAGCTCGCGTACGGCCTGTACGTTGGCGCTTTCTACGATTGCAGTGTGGTCAAGAACGCGCTTACGCTTCTTTGACTTCTTGGTGAGGATGTGGCTGTGGTAAGCGTGTTTGCGCTTGATTTTTCCTGTTCCGGTAAGAGCGAATCTCTTTTTGGCACCGGAATTAGTCTTTACCTTTGGCATTTTTACTTTAATGAATTAGTTGTTAATCTACCTCGGCACCGGGTGCCTACGGTCTCTATTTTCGTTGTTCTCCCCGGGGGGAGAGGTTGTTTTTAAGCGTTTTCTTCGGCAGCGGGGGCCTCGGCGGGTGCGTCGGCTTTGGGAGCTTCCTTTTTGGGGGCTTTGGGCTTGAGGGGTGAGAGCATTATGGTCATGCGCTTGCCTTCGAGCACGGGCATCTGCTCCACTTTGCCGAGTTCTTCAAGATCGTTGGCGAAACGAAGCAGGAGCACTTCGCCTTGCTCCTTAAAGAGGATTGAGCGGCCTCGGAAGAATACGTAGGCCTTGACTTTGCTGCCCTCTTTCAGGAAGCTCTGAGCGTGTTTGAGCTTGAAGTTGTAGTCATGGTCATCAGTCTGCGGACCGAAACGTATCTCCTTGACCACTACCTTTGTAGCTTTCTGCTTCTGTTCCTTCTGTTTCTTCTTCTGCTGGTAGAGATACTTCTGGTAGTCGAGCACACGGCATACGGGAGGATCGGCTACGGCACTGATTTCCACGAGGTCAAGCTCCTGGTCGCGTGCTATGCGCAGGGCTTTCTGCAGGGGGTAGATACCCGGTTCCACGTTGTCGCCTACGAGACGCACTTCGCGGGCGCGAATTGCTTCGTTAGTGGCGTGTTGGTCCTTAGACTGCTGGCCGGGGCGTTGGCGCTGGCCGGGCTTGGGGCGTGGACCGGAGGGCTTGCGGGGCCCAAAGAAGGGTTTTTTCTCCATTAAGGAATGTTAAATTTTCTTAAATCTTGGTTTTGCTCGGTGTTTGCCGAAGTTTTTTCCGGGAAATCCCGGGGCATACGGATGAATCTGCAGCCTCGGGATTCCGGAGTGTTGAGTTGCCTGGATGCTTGATTGTCAACGGGTTAAGCAGACTTAGGCGTCTACTTCGGGAATCATTGCAGCCACTTCTTCAGCGATTTGCGCTGCAAAGTTAGCAATTTTCATTGACTTTGTGGCATCTTCGCCATATTTTCTTACGCTGACTTCGCCTGCCTCGGCTTCTTTTTCGCCCACTATGAGCAGGTAGGGGTATTTCTTCATGACGTTGTCACGAATCTTTTTGCCTATCTTCTCGTTGCGGTCGTCCACGATTGCGCGCACGTCGGAGCGTTCGAGCTCTTTAGCCACGCGGTAGGCGTAATCGTTATATTTCTCGCTGATGGGGAGGATTACGCACTGTTCGGGGATGAGCCAGAGGGGGAGGCGTCCGGCGGTGTGCTCGAGCAGCACGGCCACGAAGCGCTCCATTGAGCCGAAGGGGGCACGGTGAATCATCACGGGGCGGTGCTTGGAGTTGTCGGAGCCGGTGTATTCGAGTTCGAAGCGCTCGGGCAGGTTGTAATCCACCTGAATGGTGCCGAGCTGCCAGCGGCGGCCGATGGCGTCCTTCACCATGAAGTCGAGTTTGGGGCCATAGAACGCGGCTTCACCTTCAACCTGGCTGGCTTTGAGGCCCTTTTCGGCACAGGCTTCGATGATAGCGTTTTCGGCCAGGTGCCAGTTTTCGTCGGAGCCTATGTATTTGGCGGTGTTCTTGGGGTCGCGCAGGGAGATTTGGGCTTCGAAGTTGTCGAAGTGGAGAGCGCGGAAGATGTAGAGGATTATGTCCATCACCTTAAGGAACTCATCCTTGATCTGCTCGGGTGCGCAGAAGATGTGGGCATCGTCCTGAGTAAAACCGCGCACGCGGGTGAGGCCATGGAGCTCGCCGCTCTGCTCGTAGCGGTAGACGGTGCCGAATTCTGCCAGACGCAGGGGCAGGTCGCGATAGGAGCGGGGGAAAGCCTTGTAGATTTCGCAGTGGTGGGGGCAGTTCATGGGCTTGAGCATGTATTCTTCGCCCTCTTCGGGGGTGTGGATGGGCTGGAAAGAGTCCTTGCCATACTTAGCCCAGTGGCCGGAGGTTACGTAGAGCAGCTTGTTGCCTATGTGGGGGGTGATTACCTGGAGGTAGCCATATTTCTTCTGAATCTTGCGCAGGAATTGCTCGAGGCGGTCGCGCAGTGCGGCGCCCTTGGGGAGCCAGAGGGGGAGGCCCTGGCCTACGGTGGGGGAGAAGGCGAAGAGTTCCATCTCCTTGCCGAGCTTGCGGTGGTCGCGTTTCTTGGCTTCTTCGAGCATAGCGAGATACTCATCGAGCATCTTTTTCTTGGGGAAGGTGATGCCGTAGACGCGCACGAGCTGACCGCGGTTTTCGTCGCCACGCCAGTAAGCGCCGGCGAGCGAGAGGATTTTCACGGCTTTGATGGGTGCGGTGGAGGGGAGGTGAGGACCGCGGCAGAGGTCGGTGAATGAGCCCTGAGTGTAGGTGCTGATGGTGCCATCCTCAAGTTCGGAGATGAGCTCGCACTTGTAGGTCTCGCCTCGGTCGCCGAAGGCCTTGAGAGCGTCGGCCTTGGAGATGTCGCTGCGCACGATAGCCTCCTTGCGCTGGGCGAGTTCCTGCATTTTCTTTTCTATCTTCGGGAAGTCCTCGTCGGTGATTTTGTGCTCACCGGGGTCGATGTCGTAGTAGAAACCGTTCTCAATAGCGGGGCCGATGCCGAATTTCACACCGGGGTAGAGCTCCTGGAGAGCTTCGGCGAGCAGGTGGGCAGATGAGTGCCAGAAAGCATGTTTGCCCTCGGCGTCGTCCCATTTGAAGAATTCTATGGAGGCATCGCCGTCGAGGGGGCGGGTGAGGTCTCGGTCCTGACCGTTGACACGGCAGGCGAGTATGTCGGCGGCGAAGCGGGGGGAGATTGACTCGGCTATCTGCAGCGGGGTCACTCCCTGCTCAAATTCGCGCACTGAGCCGTCGGGAAAAGTAATCTTTATCATTGGAGTAATAAGTTTAATATCACGGGTTAGGCACGGGCTTCCGAGGGGAGTCTGTGCCGGGTGTGGGTTACGGGGTGCAAATTTAGCAAAATTTTCCGATAAATGCAATTTCTGTTTCAGAGCTTGTAGATAAGCTTCAGGCTCTGGGTGAAAGTCGAGGAGTTTACGTGCGGAAAGTCTCGGTAATGTGTTGCGCGATAGTAATGGGCGGCTTCGAGGCCGAGGTAGAGATGGTCATGGAGGCGCATCTGGGCGCTCAGCTGAGTTATGCCGAAGGTGGCTTCTGAGTGGTCGCCCATGGCGTTGAGCAGGCGCCTGTCGGCTGTGCGCATGTCTGTGCCTTGCGGGTAGCCCTTGAAGGTGTAGAGTCGGTAGAGGGCGGTGCTGAGCGATATGCAGTATTTGTCACCGCCCCACACAGCCTGTATGCCCACTTTGCCTGACATGCCCATGGCCCAATTGTAGTTGCGCTCGTCCAGATGATAATAATCGGAGAGGATGCTTCCGAGCAGCACGGCATTGAAGTGAGCATAAGCATCGAAGGTGGTTCGCGGATGCTCCATGTTGCGATACATCATGCCTACACCTATTGATGCCGGCACACCGAGCTTGAAGGGGCATTTGTGGTGCTGGCGGCTGATGGTGTCGGAGTCGAAATAATCGAAGTGCTGGTAGATGCCGAGGCTCAGGTCCTGCTTCTGGCGCGAGTCAAGCAGTTCGCGGGCGAGCAGGCGTCCGGTTATGGTGAGCTGCGAGAGCACGGGCTGCGAGGCTATCACATTGAGGTTGGCATGCACGGTGAAGTAGTCATAGGGGAGCTTGGAGTGGACCTCGAAGCGGTCGCCATACTCCATGTTGAAGTCAATGCAGCCGCCGATTTTGTAGTCATTCACACCGTCGTGGCGAAACTCTATGGCCTTGGGGCCGATGGAAAACTCCACCCCCACGTTAGGGGTGCCAAATTGCTTGCCGGAGGTGGGGCGATGCCGCCAGGCGTCGCCGTTGAGTATGCGGGTAAGACCACGCATGGGGTTTATTACAAACGCACCCGCTTCACGCCCGAAGCGTGACCAGCCCGTGGCGCGGTCATCGAGCACCGCGTCGCTGGCGCGGTAGGCCACCTCACCTATAGCTATGCCGCCTATGGGAGTGGCTATTATATCGTTGGTCGAGGGGTATTCACACTCCATGAACAGCTCCCACATGGCGCTTCCCGCGATGGCATATAGCGAACTTTGCCAGAAGTTGAAACCGTTGGAGCGCCCGGTATTGTAATATAGATTGCCGGTGTAGGGGTGAAGGAACATGTTGGTGCCAAGCTTGTCGTTGTCCCATTTGAAGCCATGCTTGAAGTTTTCGGCTATGGTCTTGAAGCTGATGTAAGAGAAGTCACCCTTCTGGACATAGCGGTCGAAAGCCCACAGTGAGAGATTGAAGCCCACAAGTTCGGCAGAGGCGCGCCAGAAGTGCTTTTTGCCGTAATAAGCCAAGTCGGCAGTGTCGGGGGGCACCGTGTCGGCCACACTCAGCTTAATGGGCATCTGCGCCCGGGCCGGAATGGCAACGGACAGTAGGGCGGAAATTATGATTAATATATAGAGACTGCGTTTCATAGTGGTGTGTCATAGTGCGTAGAGAGTAAAAAGTAGAGATACGAGCCTGCTGAGGGCTGTATCTCTATAACAATTCTTCACTATGTTTAGTTTTTCTTACGGGTTCTGCCTCACAGCCTCTTCAGCAGATTATAAGCCTGCACCACACCGTCTTCGCCGGCCCGGGAGAGGTCAGCCATGGCTTGGCGCTTGTCGCCCAGGCGCAGGCGGCATAGCGCTCGGTTGAAGTAGGCGGCTCCCAGCTCGGGCTGCATGGCGGCGGCTTTAGTGAAGGCTTCGGCTGCGCCCTGATAGTCTCCCCCCTGGTAGAGCACACATCCCCGGCCATACATGGCGTAGGTCAGCCGCGGGTCAATGCGCAGGGCAGCATCATAGTCGGCCAGAGCTTTTTCCAGAGCCTCGCGTTGCTCAGCTTCGGCCAGCATCCCCTCAGGTGCACCCTCGGCCATATTGAGCGCGGGCACATGCAGCGGTGCGCGCTGCAAATAGGCCGAGGCAAACGTGGGGCTCAGTTCTATGGCTTTGTCCAGATCGGCTATGGCAGCGGTGTAATTCTTCAGCGCGGAGAGGGCTACGGCTCGCTTCAGGTAGTCCACGGGGCGCATCTTAGAGGTTTTCTCGCTGCGGTTCATCTGCTCCACGGTGTCAAACAGGCTCTGAATCAGCTCCGGCTCCTGTGGGGTGGTGGAGCGGTTGGTCAGAAACAGCTGCGAGTCAATCCAGTGGGAAGTGTTGATGTCGGTCAGCTCCGCGTAGGTGCCCGTGCGTGGATGCAACTCATCGGTGGGGTCAATGAGGGTGAGCTGGAAGGCCTCCTCGGGCTGCACGCGCGAGTCTATGTCCTGCACACGCCCGCGAAGCTTCTCGCCGTAGACGGGGGTGGTCTCCTCCGTCTGCGACACAGTCACCAATTCATTGAAGTGCTCCATCACCTCCTCCGGGGAATCGGACTTCTGCGCGCTGTTTTCGCGGCGCTCACCCTGCTGGATTGTGGGGCGGTCGAGCTTGTAATGCTTCGGGTCGGCTACGTAGCGTGTCACCATGTCGTTGGCCTTGAAGAAATAGTCGGCAGAGAGCTTGTTGTTGCCCATGCCCTGATAGGCGCGTGACATGGCGTAGTAGACAGGATAGAATCGCGGATATTTGCCGGCAATCAGCCGGAAGTCGGCCAGGGCAGCCTTATAGTCGGCAAGCTCCAGATTGATCAGGCCGCGGTTATAGCGGGCCGGAAAATCGTCAGGCTCTCGCTTGAGCACCTGCGTGAAGTCCTTGCGGGCACCCTGCAGGTCCTGCACCTGAAAGCGCAGCAGCGCGCGATTGTAGAGCGCCGGATAATTGTCAGGCTCCAGGTCGAGCGCATAGTTGTAGTCCTCCATCGCGCCGGCCCAGTCGTCGGCGTTGTAGCGCGCAAACGCACGGTTCACATGCAGCGAGGCGTCGCCGGGGGTAAGGTTGAGCACCGTGTCAATCTCGGCTGCCCCTTCGGCCCATTGCTTGCGCGCCAGAGCTATCTCGGCGCGAATGAGGCGCGGCTGCGTCAGATTGGTGTTGATGCTAAGAGCTTGGTTTAGGTCCGTCAGGGCGCCTACGGTGTCGGTGTTCATCAGGTGAGACTGAGCTCGCGTGATGTAAGCATCCTCAAAGCGGGGATAAAGGTTTAAGAGCGACGAGAGAGTGGAGTCGGCCTCGGCGTAATCACCCTTCGATGCCTGCGCCACACCTTTATAATAAAGGAAGTATTTGTCAAACGGCACATACTCCAGCCCCTTGTCAAAGTCGGAAATGGCCACGGAGTCGAGCCCCAGACGCATGCGCGCAAAACCTCGCACGCGGTAGGCTTCATATTTATATTTGTTGCGGTCTATGGCTTGCGAAGCATCGGCTTCCGCGCCGTGGAAATCATCGAGCATAAGTTTGGCCAATGCCCGGTAATAATAGGGATCCCACAGATATGGTTTGGCCTGAGCCGCCTGATTGAAATACTGAATGGCCAGCACGTAGTCCTCCATAGAGAGCACATTGCGCCCTATGTTTAGCACCTGTTCGGCATAAAACTGCGCATGCAGGCAGGGTACGGCCATGGCCATACAGGCTGAAATTAGAAAGCGACGCAGAAACTTCATATCTGCAAATTTAAATAAAAATCGCGAGATTTTTACACCGGCAGGATAAAAAATCAAGGCTGGCGCCTTGATTCCCGTCCCCTCCTGTGTGCTCTTTGTCACAATTTTATTAATTTGGAGGAA
>JAAVFJ010000026.1 GCA_014800845.1 Bacteroidales bacterium
AACCACTGATTATCAGATAATATTTTATGTATAAGCCCTGTTGTTTAAGTAGCTCTATAATCAGCTGTAACTCTGCGCGTTAGAAGTAGATCTAAAAGTTTTATCGGACAGCAATAATTTCTTTTTGTTCAGCAAAACCATCGGATGCCTACACCAATCCCGCCGGGATTGTATGACAACGTAACGCTATCGGGGGTGAAATCTCTGCGCGATTTCACCCCGGCTAACCGAAACGAATCTCTCCGCGATTCCCGCTCGTCATCCGCAGCGCATGGAGAGGAGGATTCCATCCTCCGACCACCCCCAAAAAACATGCGCCCAATGCAGTTAAAATAACCGAAACGAATCGCTCCGCGATTCCCTCCCTCCCGCCGCGCATGGATAGTCGAATGCTCTAAAACCTAAAAACTAACAAGAGTTTTAGCGGCGGGGGTGGGCGAGGAGGTAGATGGGTTTGAAGGTCAGGGAGTAGCGGCCGCGGGGGTTGACGGGATAGTTGGCGGCGAAGCGGCGTATGTCTGCCGGGGTAGCTGTCGCTGAGGAACCGGTTACTCCCGTCAGGCGCAGATGGCGCAGCGCATCGAGCGGCGTCGTGAAATCAATCTCTACATCCTCCTCAATCATTTCCACCTCCCAGTCAGCGGGCAGATAGCTGCGCAGGGCTTCGGCAGCGGGATAATACATCGGGTCGCGACGAAGATGCAACAGCTCAGGCAGATTGCCCGGAGCAAAGGTGGAGATGGCTATGACGCCGCCCGGGCGAAGAAGCTTCACGCAGTCGGCCAGAAATTTGCGGGGGTTGGAAAACCACTGAATGGCGCTTGCCGAGAGTATGGCATCAAACTGTGCGCCCCCTTCGCCCGCCATGCGCGCCACGTGAGCCTCGGCATCCCCTTTGACGTATTTCTCCTCGTTGGCCACGCTGAAATCAGGCATGTCGCAGAGGTCCATGAATGTGGCGTGGTGAGTGCTCACAAGCTTGCTCCAGCTGAAGGTGAAGAGCCCCGTGCCGCAGCCTATTTCCAGCACATCATCAAGCTGCGAGGCGCTGCGCAGAGCAAAGAGCGAGGCGAGACGTTCGGCTATCATGCGCTGAGCGTGGGCATGCTGAGTGTAGGTGTCGAGGCTGCGCGAGAACCTGTCGCCCACGCGCTGCACGTCAATCACCGTGTGGCGCAGAATCTTCTGAAAATCAGGTAGATGGTCATCGCTCAGGTAGCGCAGCTCAGTCTTTTCTCGCCATGCACGTGTTTGATTCTCGGCGGGGAAAATGCGGTCACGTTCGCTGACATAAGCCGCGCGCCAGGTAAAACGCCGGGGTGGATTGGAGTCGTCGGCCACAGCCCTGAGTTGATCGGCAAGCCGCTGAGTGTCACCACCTTGCAGCATATCGGCAGTCTCCCGGTAGCGCTGCGTGTAGCCGCACATGCGCATGCGGAACTTCTCGAGCGAGCGGGGGGTGAGCCCCTCGGCAGTGCCGCGGAAGATGGCTTCCGGTATGCCCGTAAGGTCATGGCAGGGGGTTTCCGTTCCATTTATGGCGAAGCAAGCAGCCGGGGAGAACTCCTCAGGGAGCAGGCGCGCGGCGAAATATACCCCCATAGACCATGCGTAGAGATATGTGGTGTGGTAATCGCGCAGAGGTGTCCAATCGGGAGGGGTAAGGTCATCGCCACTCACCACGGCTATGTCCCAGCCGTCGAGCTTCAGCCTGGAGAAGAGCGCGGGGGTGGCACTCCAGCCGGCGAAAAACAGAATGAGACGGCGCGAACCGCCCTGTGAAATAAAGTCAAGAGTCATGACTGCGAAATGGCTTTAATGGCCGAGAGAAGCCGGTCTATGTCAGCGGAAGAGAGTGCCGAGGAGAGCGAGAAACGAATACGTTCGGTGCCGGCGGCCACGGTGGGGCGCCTTATCGGCATAGCCAGCAACCCGGCTTCGCGCAGGCGCCGGGCATACTCCACAGTGCGGGCATTGTCGCCAATCATCCAGGGCACTATCTGCGACTGCGAAGGATTCTTATCACCCGTAATCTGCTCAAGTCCGGAGCGAAGCTTCTCGGCCAGGTCCGCCAGATGCTCACGCTCGCCGCACATCAGGCGCAGAGCATTGAAACTGTGGCGCGTGTAGGCGGCGTTGACGGGGGGCAGGGCGGTGGAGAAAATGAAACTGCGGGCGGAGTTCAGCAGGAAGTCGCGCAGGGTGGGGGAGCAGAGGGCGGCTGCACCCATTGAGGCGCACGCCTTGCCGAAGGTCAGTATAATCAGGTCCGCGTCATCAATCAACCCCAATTCCTCGCAGAGCCCCAGGCCGGTGCGTCCGCGCACACCGAGTCCGTGAGCCTCATCCACATAGAGCGCCACGTTGGGGAACTCCCGCTTCAGAGCCACAAACTCGCGCAGTGGCGCGATGTCGCCGTCCATACTGTAGATGCTCTCCACGATTACCCACACGCGCTCATAGTCAGCCGCCTCCTTTTTCAGCAGGCGCCGCAGCCGCTCCACATCGTTATGCGGGAAACGGCGGAAGGGGGCACCGCTCATGCGCACACCGTCGATGATGCTTGCGTGCACGAGCTTGTCAGTCACGAGAAGCGTGCCCGGCACGGCCAGCGCTGAGACACACCCCGTGTTGGCATGGTAGCCGGAATTGAACAGTAGCGCCTGCTTTCCGTAAGCCTCGGCGAGAGTCTGCTCAAGCATCTGGTACTCAGCCTGATTAGATGCCAACAGCCTGGAAGCTACCGAGGTGAAGGGGGGAGGACAAGGGTCGGCAGCCAGCTCCTCTATCAAGTCATTCTCCACGCGGCCGGTGGCGGCTATGCCGAGGTAATCGTTGCCGGTGAAATCAATCAGGCTGCCATCGGCATGTGGCGGAATGGCGCGTAACCGCGATTCCTTCTCAAGGCCGCGCAGTATTTCTGTGTAAGCTTCAAGCATAGCCATCGGCAATGAGTGAGATTAGAGTTTCGGCCAGCGTCTTCACCTGCTCATCGGTGACCGCGAGATATGGTGGCATGATATAAGCATTGCGGCCGAAGGGGCGTATCCACACACCGCGCTCCACACACTCGCGCTGAAAGCGGCCGAGGTCCACGTCGTGGTCAAGCTCCACCACGCCTATGCCGCCGAGCACACGCACATCGACCACACCGGGCAGCTCGCAGGCAGGCGCGAGGTAGCGGCGCATCAGCTCCTCCACATGGGCTACCTTCCCTTGCCAGTCCTGCTCAAGCAGCAACTGAGTACTTCGCAGCCCCACTGCACACGCCAGCGGATTGGCCATAAACGTAGGGCCGTGCATCATCACCCCGGCGCTGCCGGAAGAAATCATCTCGGCCACGCGGCGGTTGGTGGCCACGGCGGCAAAGGTCATGTAGCCTCCGGTGAGGCTCTTGCCTATCGTCATTATGTCAGGCTCCACACCGGCATGTTCCCAGGCGAAGAGCTTGCCGGTGCGTCCGAAGCCGGTGGCTATCTCGTCGAATATGAGCAGGATGCCATACTTGTCGCACTCCTTGCGCAGCTCCCTCAGATACTGCGGATGATAGAAGCGCATGCCCCCGGCGCCCTGCACCACCGGCTCGAGAATCACGCCTGCCAGCTCCTCGTGGTGTTCCTCAATGAGGCGGCGCATAGGCTCGAAGTCCTCAGGATTCCACTCCGCGCCGAAGCGGCACTGTGGCGAGGGGGCGAAAAATCTTACCGGCAGAGCCGAGCCGAAGACACCGTGCATGCCCGTGACCGGGTCGCATACACTCATAGCATTCCAGGTGTCGCCATGGTAGCCGGTGCGGATGGTAGCGAAATTGGTGCGACGCGGGTTATTCTGCGCCTGCACGGCCATCTTCAGCGCCACCTCCACCGCCACGCTGCCGCTGTCGGCATAGAAGATATGGTGCATGGAGGGGGGAAGTATGGAGAGCAGCAGCTTGCCGAGGTCTATGGCCGGCTGATGGGTGAAACCACCGAACATCACGTGGCTCATCTTCTCAATCTGCTCGGTGGCGGCGCGGTTCAGCTCCGGGTGATTGTAGCCATGAATCACACACCACCATGACGACATGCCGTCTATGAGCTTGCGCCCGTCGGCCAGAGTAACCTCACAGCCGCGTGCCTCCGCAACCTTGTAGGTAGGGAGCGGGTTGTGGGTTGATGTGTATGGATGCCAGAGATGCTCGCGGTCGAAAGCATCGAATATATTTTCCTTCATAAGCGTGAAGACGTACTCGTTCTTAATTTGAGGGTTCAAGTCAGAACACCTGCTTTGTAGTGCAAAATTAATAAATTCCCGCGACTCCGTGTGTCTTTTGCCACTGCTATTTGAAGTTGTCCTCACAATAACTTTCCCCCCTTTTAGCGTAATTAATATGCAAAACTACGCAGCGTTGTGCTCGGCATCGGCGCCGTGTGGGGTGGGCGCGCACTCATGCACTGACCCGGCAGGTAGAAAGAACAAGGGCATCCTCCGCGGCTCGGTGCCGGCGAGGATGCCCTCTGTCGTGGTTTACTTATTGCTGAGTTTACTTGGCTATTTCCTTAACGGCCTGTGAACCCTGCACACGGATCACGAAGCTGACGGCCTGAGGATTGCTTACCTCCATGCCTTGCAGATTGTAGAAGCGCACGGGAGCATTGCTGTCGGCAGAGATAGCTTTCACGCCGTTGGTGATGGGGGCGTCGGGGTCGCGGAAGGTCAGCTTGCTTTCAAAGGTAGAACCGTAATAGAAGCCGTCGTTGGTGGGGTAGAGCCAGAGAGTTGTGGAGTGATAGGGGAATGTGATGGTCACATTGTGGTCCTCGTCTACAGTCATGGTGCAGCGGAGCGCATCGTCCAGCTCGCCGCCGAAGTTGTCACACCACCATGCCTCGTTGAAGTAAAGATACAAGTTAGAGCCATTGCCGAGGCCTGTAGATGCAGCTGGTACCACTACATTTTCGGGGTCGGATGCGTCGATTTCCAGGTCGGGGCTCACGCCGTCAATCTCAAGCACCTTATAGATAGCCTGCAGGGGATCCTTTACAGTGTAGATGCTGCCGCCGTTGGTGGTCACAGTTACATCGGTGATTTCGGTGTTCTCCTTACCCTCATTGAAAGCGGGATACACGAGGTTATCATTGAATTTACCCTCGAAAGCTACGCTGTTGTCGGTGGTAAATACATTTTCGCAGCTCAGAATGTACCAGCCTAAACTTTCCTGATCGGGGTCACCTATAGCCCAGACTTCATCGGGGTCGAAGGAGATGCTTGTGCCGTTCCAGGTGCCTACTGCGTTGGCAGCGCCGTTAAAGCCATCAGCCATTTCATCATCGTTTGCAAATGATTTGGTGTAGAAGTAGTAGTCGCCATCCTCATCCGTACCAAGCTTTTGCATGGTGGGGATAGAGAGGGTCCCGGTCTCGGCATCGAAGGTGGCGGAAAGGGTGTAGCCTTCCAGGTCTATGGTAATCGCGCCGGTGGCGGCATCATCCACCTTAATCGATACTTCGAGAGAGAGCTGACCGTTGAAAGCATTGTTGAGCATGCCATAGCAGTTCCAGATGTCAAGTCCCTCTACGGTCTCGGCGTCAGTGGCAATGCGGGCGGGAGCACGAAGAGCACGGGTTCCGGTCACAGACATAGATTTCTCGGCGGCTAAAGCGGTGTAGTTAGCACGGGGCGCCATGTGTGCGCGGTTGAAAACGGTGGCCGACGCGCTCAGCATAGTGAGAGAGGCAAGAGCAAGGGTGTAAAATCTTTTCATAATCTAATAGTATTTGGTTGTCGCCCCAAAATTAGAAAAAATATTTTAAATAACAATAATAATGAACGTAAAATTTTATGCAAGTGGTAAATTATGTTTATTAGAGAGGCTGCGACGTCTGGTCTGCTGCATATTGAATTTAGTGTATTTGTAAGCCTTTTTGACTAATTGTTGCACAGTCGCTGCTGTTCAATTCATCAGTAAAAGTGGGAGAACAGTGAGGGCATCCCCTGCGGCTATCTGCCGGCGAGGATGCCCTTACTTGCATCAACTGCTCGTTGATGTGTAGTGCTATAATAGAGATTATTTAGCGATCTCCTTAACGGCCTTTGAACCCTGCACGCGAATTACGATGGTGCCGGCTTCAGGGTTGTTAACCTCGATGCCCTGCAGATTGTAGTAGCGCACTGGTGCATTGCTGTCAGCAGCAGTTATTGTGCCTACAGCGGCGGTGGGGTCGTTGAATTTCAGTGTGCTCACATACTCTGAAGCGGTGTAGAAATCCTGAGTGGGATAAGCCCAGATAGTTGTTGAGAAGACGGGGAAGGTGATGGTCACATTGTGGTCCTCGTCAACAGTCATTGTAGCGCGCAGCTCCTCTGGACAGGTATCAGCGCCTTCGGCATATTCAGAACAGAACCAACCTTCGTTGAAGTAGATAAACGAGCTGCCGCTATCAGTCAAACCGGTCTGGGTCATGGGAACCTTTACGTTGTTGGGGTCAGTTGCATCAATTACCATATCGGGGCTTACGGCACTGTAATCGATAGCCTTGTAAAGGGACTGGAGGGGGTTTTGTACGGTGTAAGTGCCGGCACCGTCAGAGGTAATGTTGACAGTCACGAATTCTGTGTTCTCGATGCCTTTATCGGTAGTTTGATCATAGATGAATGAGGGATAGAGCATATTCTCATTGAATGAGCCTACGAGCTTTATTGATGTGTCTTTTGTAAACTCATTTTCGCTGGAGAGCACCATCCAACCCAACTGCTCATTATCAGGGTCACCGATAGCCCACACTTCATCGGGGTTGAACTTGATACTCTTGCCATCCCATGTGCCTACGGCGGCTACAGCTCCGTTAGAGCCATTATAAAAGTTACCATCAGCCGGGAGGTCCTTTGTATAGAAATATAGTTCGCCGAAACTGTCAGCACCGAGCAGTTGCCCGGTGGGGATAGACACGGTGCATGTGTTGGGATCGAACGTGGCTTTTACATTGAACTCACCATACAGCTTTAGGGTAAGACTACCTGTAGCCAAATCTGTGACTGTCATTTGCAGGGGTATTGACTGCGCGCCGGGATAGAAGTCCTCCATGTAGCCGTAGAATTTAAATGTATCGAGGCTTGTAATGTCATCTATGGTGACATCTCCGATACTGGCGGGTGCACGGAATGACTGTGCTTCCGGCATGGTAATAGATTTCTGCATACCTACCACACTGCGGTTAGCGCGGGGAGTCAGATTGGTGGTGCGCTCAAAACCTGCAGCATAGCTGCTCAGCATAGTAAGAGATGCCAGAGCGAGGGTGTAAATTTTCTTCATAGATAAGGTTGGTATTAATTGTTGTGTCAAAATTATAAAAATTTTTTTAACTACCAAAACGATTGAGTAGGTATTTCAATCAATTATGAAAATAGAATCACGAGTTGAGCTTTTGGGGATATTAGTCAACCCGTTTTGCGGATTAATGTATAATTTCTTTCACCACTTTGGAACCCTGTACGCGAATCACAATCGTTCCGGGAGCCGGATTGTTTATCTCCATGCCCTGCAGGTTGTAGAAGCGTGATGGAGCGTTGCTCTCTGTCCAGACGTTTTCTACTGCTAATGAGGTGTCGGTAAACTTGACGTAGCTTGCGAAAAGTGAGCCGAAGTAGAGTGAGCCGGCCTCAGTGGGACAAAGGTAAATGGCGTGGTAAGGGATGGTGATGGTTACCTCATTGCCCTCGACGGTCTTGGTTATGCGCAGGTCTTCAGCAAGTGGGGAACCGCCGAATGTGTCGATATACCAGCTTTGGCTGCAATAATTGTATTGTCCCTGCTCGGTGCTGTAAAGGCCGCTGTATGACAAGGGTATGAGCACGTTGTCGGAATCGGTGGCTATCAGAGTCATTGCCGGGCTCTCATCAGTCAGACCTTTTTTTGCGTAGAGCTTCTGAAAGGGATTTACAATCTTGTAGGAACCCTGACCGTCAGAGAGAATCTCCACATCGGCCCAGGCAGTGTTTTCCGTGCGGTCAAGCAGGCTGGGGTAGAGCACGTTATCAAGATACTTGCCCATTCCTATTGACTTCCAGGTATTCTTGTAGAATTTGTTGGAGCTGGAGAGGAGGTAGAAACCTTTGTCTTCCTGCTCCGGTGAGCCGAGGGCCCATACTTCTGTAGTGGGGAAGGTGACAGTAGAGCCGTCAACAATGCCTACTGAAGCCGGTGCATCACTTGGTTCAGCATCTATCTTGAAATTTGAGCCGAGACTCTTGAGATAGAAGATGATGTCGCCGTCGGCATCTTCTCCCACTTTCTGCATGGTGGGAATGGTAAGTGTTCCCTTTTCAGCATCGTAGGTGGCGCTAAGAGTGAAGTTAGAGGTTTTGACGGCAGCTTGGCCGGTGGATTCGTCTACAGTCACCGTGATAGCCGTCTGCATGCCCTGGTTCTGATTGGCTACGTGGCTGAAATAGCTCCATTCGTCCATAGCTTCAAAGTCGGCCATGGTCTTGTCTGCATGCATAGGTGCGTTGGCGACAGACGAGGGCCCCATGGGTTGCCGTTGAGCAAAGGCGCTCAGGCTGAGCAAAGAGGCGAGAGTCAGGAAGTAAATTTTTTTCATAAAGCAGATGTTACAAGTTTTTTGGCTCCGGACAATAAAACACTCTTACAACTCATGGGGCATTTCCACCCATTGTGTCTTGGGAAAATGGGCGGCAAGGTAGCGCTGCAGGTAATTTCGAGTGTCGGCACAGATGACCTTATCGGTGTCAAAATGCGGATTGTAGATTACCAGGGCTATCTCCACGCCGCGGTTTCGCAGCGCTTCCAGTGTGAGGAGCGTGTGGTTGATGCTGCCAAGCTGTCCGTTGGTCACCACTGCTGCGGGGAGACGGTGCTCTGCCACCCAGTCAGCCGTGAGGTAATCGGCTGTGAGGGGCACGAGAGCGCCCCCGGCACCCTCCACAATTACGCAGTCATACTCACGGCTAAGTGTCTCGAGGCTGCGCTGCGGAGTCTCCCAGTCGATTGTGACGTTATCAATCTCGGCGGCCAGGTGCGGGCTGGCGGGGTAGGAGAGTATGAGGGGCGCGGTGGTGAGATCGAGGTCGCGCGGCTGCAGGTCTATGCCCATAATGCGGCGGTGCACCTCTATGTCTTCACTGCGGCGGCAGTTGCCCGTCTGAATGAATTTCTGAGTGATAACCGAGCGACCGGCCCGGGCAGCCTCGCGGGCAAGCCAGCCGGTGGCCCAGCTTTTGCCCACGTCGGTGCCGATGCCGGTCACAAACAGTCTCTGCGGAATTACCATGCAAACATGGGGTATTCGTTCATCATCTCGTTAACCTCGGCGCGAACCTTTGCGATTTCTTCGGGCTCGTCGGCGTGGGTGAGCACGTGGTCAATGAGGTCAACGATTTTCACCATGAGGTCCTCCTTGGCGCCGCGGGTTGTGATGGCGGCGGTGCCGAAGCGCAGGCCTGAAGTTAGGAAGGGTGAACGAGTGTCGTAGGGCACCATGTTTTTATTGGTGGTGATGTCGGCCTCCACGAGTACACGCTCGGCCTTCTTGCCGCTCATGTCGGGGAACTTGGTGCGCAGGTCTACGAGCATGCAGTGGTTGTCGGTGCCGTCGGAGATGATTTTGTAGCCCTTCTCCACGAGTGCGGCGGCCATAGCTGCTGCGTTCTTCTTTATCTGGATGCAGTATTCGCGCCATTCGGGCTGGAGAGCTTCGCCGAAAGCTACGGCCTTGGCTGCTATTACGTGCTCGAGCGGGCCACCCTGCACACCGGGGAATACGGCTGAGTCGAGCAGGGCGCTCATCTTCTTGATTTCCCCCTTGGGAGTCTTCTTGCCCCAGGGATTGTCGAAGTCCTTGCCCATGAGGATGATGCCGCCGCGGGGGCCTCGCAGAGTCTTGTGGGTGGTAGAGGTCACAACGTGGGCATACTTCACGGGGTTGTCAAGCAGACCTGCGGCGATGAGGCCGGCGGGGTGAGCCATGTCTACCATGAAGATGGCACCGATTTCGTCGGCCACTTTGCGGATGCGAGCGTAGTCCCAGTCACGAGAGTAGGCGCTGGCACCGGCCACAATCAGTTTGGGCTTGTGCTCGCGTGCTTTGGCTTCGAGCTCCTCGTAGTTAACGCGGCCGGTCTCGGCATCTACGGTGTAGCTGATGGGGTTGAACATGAGGCCTGAGAAGTTTACCGGGCTGCCGTGGCTGAGGTGGCCGCCGTGGCTGAGGTCCATGCCCATGAAGGTGTCGCCGGGCTGCAGACAGGCCATGAACACAGCCATATTAGCCTGCGCACCGCTGTGGGGCTGCACGTTAGCCCATTCGGCGCCGAAAAGCTTCTTTACGCGCTCTATAGCAAGGTTCTCAACCTGGTCTACAACCTGGCAGCCGCCGTAGTAGCGCTTGGCCGGATAGCCCTCGGCATATTTGTTGGTGAGGCAGGAACCCATGGCGTGCATGACTTCGTCGCTCACGAAGTTTTCTGAAGCAATAAGCTCCACACCGCGACGCTGGCGGAGGTGCTCAAGATCGATAAGGTTGAAAATCTCTTTGTCTCGTTGCATTGTGTTATTCAAGGTTTATTGGTTAATTATCGAGAGTGGGGGAGACGCTTTTATCTCCGCGGTAAAATTACAAAAAAAATTGTTAGCGACAAAAAAGCGGCTGCAAAAAATAGAAAAGCCGGAGACAAAAGCCTGTGTGGCTCGTCTCCGGTGTAGTTGTCAGTGGACGCTTAACTTCTTATAAGCGCACTTTGTAGGTGGCTGTGTTGCCGTCGGTTGCGGTGGCTGTCACTATGTAGAGACCGCCGCAGTGGTTGGTCTGATATTCGTTGGCGCGAGCGGCGGAAGCGAAGACGATGCGTCCCTGCATGTCGCATACGCTGACTGAGGCCATCTCCTGAGAGAAGCTGAGTGTGGAGCCCTTCACGGTCATGGTAGCGCCCTGGGCGGTGCCGATAACCTTCACGTCGTTGGTGCGGGCCACGTCGAGAATGTAGCCATAGACGGAGTCTTCTTCGTTTTCAAACCAGTCGTTGGCGGCTGTTGACGCTATGGTCTGCATGTCGGGAGTGCAGATGGCCAGACCAAGGCAGGGCACATCGTTCTGAACAACCCAGCTTTGAGTATTATAATCGTAGACCTCCATATCGTGGAACATGTTCTTCTTCATCCATTCGGCCACAGCGGGTGAGGCAGTGAGCATGTAGTCGTAGAGCGAGATGATGTTGCCGTCGGGATAGCGCACATTGGCGTTGAAGATATAGTGATTGCTGTTATAGACCAGCAGAATACCGCTGTCGGCTATGGCGCTGATTTTACTGTTGCGTTCATCGGGATTGAAGCTCACGGTGTTGTCTGCAAGATTGAAGATGTAAGGGGTGTCCTCTATGGTCTGCGTGCCACTCTCGTAATCACCCTGAGTCTTGCGGTTAGTGGTGGCCAGGAGTTTGCCGTCGGAGGTGAGGTGCAGGTCGTTGAACACAAATTCGCAACCTTTGGTGAGACATTCCATATAGGCGTTGTTGAAGGCGTTGAATTCGATAGACCAGTCAGCGAGCGCTTCATTATATACAGACATAGCTGCATCGTAGTTGCTGAGGCTGTCGTCGCTCATGAAGTCCTCTTCGTTGGGATAAATGTCCCAATCCTCCACACCGGTGATTTCAGCATTGCGTGTCCATTCCTCCACGGCCAGCTCATACTCATGCAACTCTGAGGCGGTCATGTAATTCTTGATGTCAGGCTGAGCCGGGCCATCGCCGGGATAGGGGGGGAACTTCACATCTGTGGGGTTGAGCAGCTCGGGGTGGGGCAGCATGTAGCTCCATGTGCCGTCGGCGGCGCGGGTGTAGACAATGGGTTGGGTCATGTTGCCACCATAGTCGCGCACTTGACCGGCCACAACATTGCCATCAGCAGAAATGCGCATGGCGGTGACATACTGAGGAGCACGCCCCGTAAAATCCTTGTCAGGGTAGGGGAGCATTACCGGCAGACTGTAATTGCCATCTTCACCCTTTTCCCAGACACAAGGGACTGAGAGAGTGCCATCGCCCATCATGGAGGCACCGGCCACACCCTGTGTGCCGCAGATGACACGACCGTCGGGGGTGATTCCGTTGGCGCTGCCTGAAAGACTCGCATTGCGGGTAGGAAGCACTTCATACTGACCATTCTTAAAGATACATGCGGGTGAAGCGCTTGAAATGTTGCCCAGGAATGAGCCGTCATCGGCCACACAGTTGCCCATGCCCAATGAATAGGTAATGAAATCAGTGGGGGAGAAAACGGTCTTAGTGTCAGTTTCAAGGTCAACGAGAGTGACTTCATCGAAAATCTCGCTTACCACATAGCGGCCATTGGCCGAGAGGGCACGAAATTCAAGGTCTGTATATACCCGGGGAGATGCAAATGAACTCAACCCTGCGGCTACAGCTGCAGAAAAAAGTAAAAATTTCTTCATATTATAAATTTTAGATAGAAAGCTGAGAAATGATTATAAAACAGCAGTTCGGCAAATTTACGTAGATTTTTTTATATCTGAAAATATTATGACATATTTTTGTACATCTCAGTGAAATTTCCTACTTTTGCATCATACCACGATGATATTATGCTCCCCGATAGGCTTACAAAATACATTTGGATTATCGACACCATTAACCAGTACGGATCCATCAGCCGCGCGCGTCTCTCCGAGCTCTGGCAGGCTTCGGATCTGGGCAACGGAAATCCCCTGCCACATCGCACTTTTTTTACTTACCGCAGGGCTATAGAGCAGCAGCTTGGGGTGAGCATCAAGTGTAATGGCGCTAATGAATACTACATAGACCATAAGGATATGCTCCAGGATGTGGCCTATCGCAACTGGATGCTCGATTCCTACGCCATGCGGGGTGTGCTGGAAGATAACCGCGATATCGCCGACCGGATACATGTGGAGCCCATCCCCTCCGCACGTCAGCATCTCGCCACAGTGGTGCAGGCCATACGCACAGGTAAGACAATTGAGTTTACTCACCACTCCTACACACGCCCGCGTCCCGATACCGGCATAAGTTTCGAGCCCTTTTTCCTCAAACTCTTCCGCCAACGCTGGTATATGGTGGGGCGAAGGGTAAGCGATAAGGAGATTCGCACCTATGCACTCGACCGCATCACGGACCTCAGCATGACCTCCCGAACATTTACTCCTCCCCCCGATCTCACCGCAGAATCTTACTTCTCTCAGATTTACGGCATAACCCAAAGCCGCGCCCCCGCTTCTAAAATAAAGCTCCAGGTGCGCCCCCAGACAGCAAAATATCTGCGCACCCTCCCGCTGCATGAATCGCAACGCGAAGAACAATTCAGCGATTACAGCATTTTTAATTATGAACTGAAGCTGACTGATGACCTCGTGCGACACCTCCTCTCTCTCGGAAATGAGGTGAAGGTCCTTCAGCCCGCCACTCTGCGCCTCATGCTTCTCAATAAACTAAAAGATACACTCGCTCAATATGACGACCCAAAATAACAGCACCTCTTCACGCCTCTCTGAACTCGCTACCACCCCCGTAGGACGCCTCCTCTGGAAATATTCCCTCCCGGCCGTAATCGGCACCGTAGTCACCGCCCTCTACAACCTCATCGACTCGATAGTAATAGGCCATGCTATAGCCGACCCCAACGTGATAGCCGGCATAGCCGTGACCTTTCCTGTCATGACCCTATCAGGCGCGCTCGGCATGCTAATAGGTGCCGGCGCCGCTACACGCATATCAATTGCCCTCGGCCAGAAAGATAAGCCGCGAGCAGAAATGATACTCGGCAACTCCGTGGTGATGACGATACTGATTGGCATCACATACATCACCTGCTTCTACATATTCCTCGACCCAATCCTGAGAGTGTTCGGAGCATCAGATGCCACCATAGTCTACGGCCGCCAATTCATGCAATGGATACTGCCCGGCATGGTGCTCATAAACCTCACATTCTCCTATAACAATGTCATGCGCGCCACCGGCTACCCCAGAAAGGCCATGTACACCAACATCCTGGGCGCCATGCTCAACGCCATACTCGCCCCCCTCTTCCTCTTTGGCTTCGGCTGGGGCATCTGGGGCGCCGCACTCGCCACCGACATCTCCATGATGATAACAGCCACATGGGTCATGAGTCACTTCTTTCAGAAGAAAAACTCGCTCACATTCCGCCGCGGCACCTACCGGCTGCAGTGGCGCATAGTCCGCTCAGTAATCATGATAGGCATGGCGCCGTTCCTCATCAACCTCGCCTCTGCCGGCATCAATGCAATAATCAACGGCACGCTGCAGACCTACGGCGGTGATAATGCCATAGCCGCCATCGTAGCCTTCAACCGCTACGTCACAGTATTTATATTCGTCGTGATGGGTATCTGTCAGGGAATGCAGCCAATCCTGGGCTACAACTACGGCTCCGGACGCTACAACCGCCTCTTCTCCACCTACAAGATAGCCGTGTTCACCGCCCTTGGCGTAACCACCCTCGGCACAATCATAGCCACCATATGCCCGCGACAGATAGCCTCACTCTTCATGCAGGATGAAGCCCAGATACGCGCAGCCGTGCAGTGCCTGCAGATTACTACCATCAGCTTCTGGATGGTAGGCTTCCAGATAGTCAGCACCAACTTCTTCCAGAGCCTGGGCATGGCAGGCAAAGCAATCTTCCTCTCACTGACTCGCCAGGTAATCTTCATGATACCCCTGCTGCTCATCCTCCCCGGACACTTCGGCCTCGCTGGCGTATGGAGCGCATTCCCCATCAGCGACTCTCTGGCCACCATAGTGACCGGCTTACTCATCTGGCGACAGATAAAAGTGATAAAAAATAAGTCCCTCATAAAATCCTGACTCACAACAGAGTAGGGGAGAAGTGAATAAAAAAGCAAAAAAAAGTTGCTAAAAAATTTGCTAAAAAATTTGCACAACTTAAAAAAACTCCCTAACTTTGCACTCGCAAACGGGAAACAACGGCAAGCGAGCCAAACGGAAGCCACCCAAAGAAGCGGGCCTACCGGCCAATTCAAAAGGTAGCAAAGCCTAAGGAACCCACCAAAGGCAAACAAGTTTGAGCAAAAGAAGAGCCTCCAAAATCCCAAGCAAAAAGGTGCCATAGCTCAGTTGGTAGAGCAAAGGACTGAAAATCCTTGTGTCCCCGGTTCGATTCCTGGTGGCACCACCTCGCAAAACGCTAAGTATCAATAAATCAGATACTTAGCGTTTTTCTTTAATCTCAAAAATGGGCATAGTCCCTACGTTAGTCCCTACATTTTCCTGATTTTATAGTCCCTACACCTCCTTGAATCTCATTAAATGAATCTCAATTGAATCTTTTAACACTTTTTAAT
>JAAVFJ010000027.1 GCA_014800845.1 Bacteroidales bacterium
AAAGATAAACCCTCAAATGCATATAAATTTACCTCCGGCTATCTGAAGCCCGGAGAGTACATTATAATTCATTGCGATAAGGTGGACCACGGTTTCCACACCGACTTCCGCCTGGAGTCCGGCAAAGGTGGCGGCGTTTATCTCTACAAGAATGACGAAGTAGTGGATAAAGTGGAGAACTGGGCCAAGCAGCCCGCTCCCAACATTGCGCTGGGCCGTGAGACTGACGGCAGCGATGTGTGGGGCTATCAGGCTGTGCCCACCCCCGGTGCGGCTAACTGCGGAGAGATATGCACCGACATACTCGATGCTCCGGGATTCAGCACCCCCGGTTTTGTTAATGGCAAGCCCTTCGACCTCGCGCTTACGCTCCCCAAGAAAGCACCCGCGGGAGCAGTAATCCGTTATACACTCGACGGCACCGAGCCAACCGAGTCAAGCGCGGTGTATGCCTCTCCGATTGCCATCGATAAATCAACCGTGGTGAGAGCTAAGGTCTTCTGCAAAGGCTATCTATCGCCGCGCTCCACGACCCATTCCTACATTTGGCATGCAATGGACATGACCATTCCCATCGTGTCCATGGTGACTAATGGTGATTATTTCTATGATGAAAAGGTCGGTATATATGTCAAAGGGAGCTATAACCCTGATCAGTTCAACTATCAATATGACTGGCGCCGCCCTATAAATCTTGAATTTTTTGATTCAGCTGACACCCCCAGTCGTATCAATCAGCTCTGCGAGACCCGCGTAAAGGGTAATACAACCAGAGTCTATGTGCTCAAATCGCTTGCCGTCTATGCCAACAAACGATTCGGAGAAAAGCGTTTTAATTACGAATTTTTCCCTGATCAAACTCCGGATATAGAGGAATTCAAGTCGTTTGAAATGCGTAATTCGGGTAATGATTTTGACCGAATCTATATGCGCGATGCCATAATACAGAAGTCCATGGGCATGAATTGCGATATTGATTGGCAACCTTCACGCCCGGCTGTGTTGTATATCAATGGTGAGTATAAAGGCATCCTTAATATCCGTCCGCGTAGCAACGAAGACCATGTCTACTCTTACTATGACGGCCTTGAGGATATTGATATGATAGAAAATCTGTATGAAGTGAAGTCCGGTACAAAAGATAACTTCGATGCTTTTAAGGCGTTTTATAAGAAAGATGGTCATACTATTGAAGAATTTGACAGCCTGATGGACACCGGTGAATTCTGCAATCTTATGGTTATGAATATTTTCTTCAATAACAAGGACTTTCCGGGTAATAACAATATTATGTGGCGTCCGCAGGCAGAAGGGGGTCGTTGGCGCTGGATTGCCAAAGACACTGACCATGGTCTCGGATTGTTTGTGACTGAGTGTGATTTCCCGACACTTACATGGATTACCACACCGGGGTATGACTCCTCTTCACAAAATAATGAACGCGCTACCCGCTTATTCATAAAGTTACTCGCCATTCCGGAGTTTAAGGCAATGTTTATTGATCGGTGTGCCATATACATGGGTGATTTTCTCAGCGCTAAAGCTATAACTAATCGAATTGATGCCTACGATGATGCATGGCATTTAGAATTTTTGTATTTCCGTAAGAAGATTTCCCCCTGGTCCTACGATTACGTCACAGAGCTTGAACGCGCAAAAGAATGGGCAAGAGGTAGAGTGCCATATTTCTATGAGCATCTCGCTGAGTTCTTCGATTTGGAAGAACCTGTGGAGCTTAACATTTCCCGGCAAGAGAAAGACGGTTGTCTTACAATCAATGGTATTCCGGTCAAGTCAGAAGAGTTTGATGGCAAATACTTTCCCGGTCGCAAGCTGAACGTGGATTTTACCCCCGATGATGAGTCCCTCGAGGTTACCGGATGGAACCTGAGCGTAACCGAAGGAGGCTCTATCTCCATACAGAAGATTGCTTCAAAGACACTGGATATAGAGATGCCTGAGGCCGACAACGTGGCCATCACACCCGTGTTTGGCAACTCCGGTTCAGTCGACGAGATTAACGCCGGGATAGACTACAACGCCCCCTGCGACATCTATGACCTCTCGGGCCGCTACGTAGGCACATGCCTCCCGACAGCCACTCCGTCCATCGCCCCCGGCATCTACATCTACCGCCAGGGAGGCGCAAGCACAAAAGTAATCATCCGCTAACCCGGCCCGGCTCGCGACACCCTGGAGAGGAGGTTTTTCACCCTCCGACCACCCAGACCCTGACATAGAGGTTGTGTCAAAATAGCGTACGTGCGTGGCGCGGAGCGCCATTAATCTCTATAGCCGGGGGCAGCGCCCCCGGGAAGTTCCGACAAAATATGTGCCCCGGAGGGGTACGACACTTCAGCACTTGCCCTATCCCGGATGTCGTACCCCTCCGGGGCACTTTCCATCTCGGTAGCCACCGAGGGCGTTGCCCCCGGCTATCGAGATTAACGGCGCTCCGCGCTGTTGCCGTAGCCTACATAGCGTAATAGCAGTCTTAGTATGCGCAGAGTGCTGATGATGTGATGTGTGTTGATAGGTCAATAATAAGACCCAAATCGCGGATTTCGCTTAAGGAAGCAAGTATTGATAGGACTTTATGCGCATTTTTTGACGTTCAGACTCAGATACAATCTCGAGCTTGATTTTAGAGATCTGTTGCAGACTGATGGGCTTTTTGCTTTGGACCGATGCAGATACGTCATTAGATATGTCACGGATGTTGTCTTTCATTTTGGTGCGTCAATTGGATGTTACAACGAAGATTATGGGTCGCGATGTTGTGTCAAAATTGCTGCCCCCTTTTCAGACTAAGACACTCCGACCCTTTGAGGGAAATAAAAAAGCGAATCGGGAGTGGTGTCCTGATTCGCGGTGTAGGGGGTGGAGCATATCGGAATCGAACCGATGACCTCTTGACTGCCAGTCAAACGCTCTAGCCAACTGAGCTAATGCCCCATGTCTGTTTCAGTCGGGCCGCTTGCCCTCTGTTTTCGTGTGCAAAGTTAAGGGTATTTTGTGAAACTGCCAAATTTTTTGAAAACTTTTTTTCTGCTCTGTCGATTATTCGGGGTGCAATATCGGAGCTTGCGGGTGCGTTAGTTGTGTATGGTGACCGTCTCAATTGTGACATATCACACGGATTTGGAGGAGCTTGCGCGCTGTCTCGATTCCTTAAACGCTCAGTCTGTCAGCCTGATAACTGTGGTGGATAATGCCTCGGAGGAGCGCATGCGCCGCTTCGTGGCCGACAGTGGGGATGCGCGTCTGCGCTACATAGCCTCTGAAAACCGCGGATATGGCGCCGGCCACAATCAGGCGCTCCGGCAGGCATTGAGCCGGGGGAGCCGCTATCACCTGGTGCTTAACAGCGACGTGAGGTTTCCCCACGAGGCTCTTGAGGAGATGGTGAGATACATGGACGCTCACCCGGCCACCGGCCTGGCTCACCCTCTGCTGGTCTATCCCGACGGGCGCAGGCAGTACACGGCGCGTGCCATCCCCACCCCCTTTGACCTGATCGTGCGCCGCTTCCTGCCCGCGGGGCTGTTTGCCAAGTCGCGCGACCGATATCTGCTCAAGCATGCCGACATCAGCGCACCGTTTGAGGCGGGCTATGTGCAGGGCTCCTTCATGCTGATGAGGGTAGAGGCGCTGAGGCATTGCGGCCTTTTCGACGAGCGCTTCTTCATGTACCCCGAGGACATAGATTTGTCGCGGCGGATAGGGGAGGTGGCGCGTGTGGAGTGTGTGCCGGCGGTGACAGTCATCCACGACCACCGGGGCGCTTCCTATCATTCCGGGCGCATGCTGCGCATCCACATTATTAATATGGTGCGCTATTTTTGCAAGTGGGGCTGGCTTTTCGACCGCCGGCGCAGGGAGGTCAACAGGCGGCTGAGGTAGAAATGGGTGAAATCCTTTGCGTGGACGCGAAAAAATTTGTAACTTCGCAACCACAAGTTTCACTTCCCCACCACCGAAATGAAGACACAAAGCATAGTTTCCATCGACAATCTCTCGAAGCAGGAGATTCTCGACCTGCTCCGGGATGCAGAATGGTTTGAGCAGCATCCGAATCATAAAATCCTTGACGGCAAGGTTATAGCCACCCTTTTCTTTGAACCCTCCACCCGCACCCGCCTCAGCTTTGAGACTGCGGTCAATCGCCTCGGCGGCCGCGTGATAGGTTTCTCCGACCCGGCAGCCACCTCCACCTCCAAAGGGGAGACGCTTAAGGACACCATCAAGATGGTGAGCAACTACGTGGACCTCATCATCATGCGCCATTATCTCGAGGGCGCCGCGCAGTATGCCACCGAAGTGACCGAGGTTCCGGTGATCAATGCCGGCGACGGCGCGCATCAGCACCCCTCGCAGACTATGCTTGACCTCTACTCCATCTACAAAACCCAGGGGCGTCTCGACGACATCACCGTAACCATGGTGGGTGACCTGAAATATGGGCGCACCGTCCACTCGCTGCTGCAGGCCCTGAGCCACTTCCGAGTGAAATTCCGCTTCATAGCCTGCGACGAGCTCCGCATGCCCCGTGAGTTCATCTCCTTCTGCGAGCAGCACGGCATAGACTACGAGGAGACCACCGAATTCTCGCCCGCCACAATCAGCGATACCGACATACTCTACATGACCCGAGTGCAGCGCGAGCGCTTCGCCGACCTGAGCGAGTATGAGCGCGTGAAGGACCTCTACAATCTCAACAACGCCATGCTGGCCGGCACGCGCGAGAACCTGCGCATACTCCACCCGCTCCCCCGCGTCAACGAGATTCATGTGGATGTGGACGATAACCCCAAGGCCTATTACTTTCAGCAGGCCAAGAACGGTCTGTTTGCCCGTCAGGCCATGATTTGCAAATGCTTAGGTATTAACCCCAAAGACGCCGCCTCAAAATGAACAAGGAATTAGCAGTAGCCGCGCTGGAATACGGCACCGTAATAGATCATATCCCCTCGTCAGCCCTCTTCAAATGCGTGGAGCTCCTCGGGCTCGAAGCCTGCCCCTCGGCAGTGACCATAGGCAACAACCTCCCCTCGCGTCACCTCGGCACCAAGGGTATCATAAAGGTGGCCGACACGGTGTTTGCACCCGAAGTGATCAACCGCATAGCCATAGTAGCCCCCACGGCGGTGGTAAACGTGATTAAGGACTACGAGGTGGTGGAGAAGAACCGCGTGCAGCTCCCCGACGAGGTGGTAGGGCTCGTGAAGTGCACCAATCCCAAATGCGTGAGCTGCCACGAACCGATGGCCACCCGCTTCAACGTAGTGAGCCGCGAGCCCGTCACGCTCAAGTGCCGCTATTGCGAACATGAGTATGCCGGCGACAAAATCGTGCTTCGCTAATGGGTAAAGTGACCTGGAAAGGGGGGACGATGATCAACCCCCTTCCGGCCCTGCTCGTGACCTGCGGCGCGCGCCGCGAGGAGTGGAACATGCTCACCGTGGCCTGGGCGGGAACCATCTGCACCAATCCCCCCATGTGCTATATCTCCGTGCGCCCCGAGCGCCACAGCTACCCGCTGATAGTGGCCAACATGGAGTTTACCATCAACCTCACCACCGAGGAGATGGTGCGCGCCACCGACTGGGCCGGCGTGCGCAGCGGCGCGCAGTATGACAAATGGAAGGAGACGGGCCTCACGCCCTTGTCGGGAGAGATGGTGAGCAGTCCCGCCATAGAGCAGTCGCCGCTGAGCATAGAGTGCCGGGTGAAAGAAATCATGCACCTCGGCAGCCACGATATGATGATAGCCGATGTGCTCTGCGTGCGTGCCGACGACCGCTACATAGACCCCGCCACCGACCGTTTCAGCCTGGACAAGGCAAAGCTGATAGCCTACAGCCACGGCCAGTACCACGGCCTCACCGACTCCCTCGGCCACTTCGGTTTCTCCGTCAGAAAGAAGTAGGCAGTGGCGGAGCTACTTATTTCGGAGTAGTCGGTAGTGTTAAATAAAGAAAAAATTACTGTTTTTTAAGTATTGCCCACTGTTGAGGATGGTCGTAATTTTGCAGTGTAAAAAACTGACTGATTATGACCTTTTCAACAGCGCTTAGGCGAAGTGCCTTAACAGTAATGTTTGCAGGTGGACTGTCCGTATGCGTTTCTGCGGCTACCGATTCACCGCAGAGTACTACCCTTTCTTCATCTCCGGCTTTATCGGCACCGGCTCTGTTTACACAGGCTGACAGTGTAGCTCTGGTGGGCGCACAATCTAAAATCTCGGCATGGCAACGATTGCACGTAGGTGGTTACGGTGAGGTGGTCATGTCGCGTAACTTCTATAGCGACAACTATTTGCGTTATACTGACCCCGAACGTTACAAAGGCGGTAGCCACGGGCGTTTCGATTTGCCACATGTGGTGATATATTTAGGCTACGATTTTGGCAAAGGCTGGTCATTCTCCTCAGAAATTGAATTTGAGCACGGAGGCACCGAGTCAGCCATAGAAATCGAGACAGAAGAGGCCGGTGAGTATGAAAAAGAGATAGAACGCGGCGGCGAAGTCGCTCTTGAGCAGTTCTACATTCAGAAAGAATTCTTCCCTCAGCTGAAAGTACGCGCCGGTATGCAGGTCGTGCCTGTAGGTGCCACTAATGCTCATCATGAGCCTAATCAATTCTTCGGAGTATATAGGCCGGAGGGTGAAAACACCATAATGCCCTGCACCTGGCATGAGATAGCCATATCGGTAACGGGCCGCGCAGGCAACTGGGGATATACTGCTATGTTTCTTCCCGGACTTGACTCCGAGCGCTTCGGCAATCAGTCGTGGATTCACGACGGTTCGGCGTCCCCTTTCGAATTTAAGATAGCCAATAATTACGCGTTTGCCGCCAGAGTTGAGAATTTCAGTGTGAAAGGTTTACGGATCGGGGTGAGCGGATATGTAGGAAATTCTTTCCGCAACACACTTTATCCTACTCAGAGCGTTAAGAACGACGGCATACACGGCACAGTGAGCATACTTTCTGCAGACTTTAAATATGAAGATCATAACTGGCTGATTCGTGGTTTTGGCGACTGGGGCCACCTTAGTGATGCCGCCCACATAAGCAAATTCAATATCTCCATGTCCAAAAACTCCACCTCCAAGCGTCAGGAAGTGGCGTCAGATGCCGTAGCGGCAGGTGTAGAGGCCGGTTATAACATTTTCGCCCTTATGCCCCGCATGCAGGCTCGTGGCCAGAAATTCTATGTCTTCGGTCGTTATGACTATTATGACTCTATGGCGAAGATGGAAAGCTCCTCACCTCTCGAATGGTGTGGACGTCAGAAAATTACGGCCGGCATCAACTGGTTTCCTATCCCCCAGGTGGTGGTGAAAGCTGATTACTCCTACGGTATTCTTGCCAAGAAATATAACAACGAGCCGGCAATCAATATTGGCGTGGCCTATGTAGGTTGGTTCAAATAATCCGAATCTTGATATCACTTATAAAAAAAACATCATAATGAAACTACAGACTTATCTCATGACCGGACTGCTCTGCGTGTTTGCCGCCGCTTGTAGCGACAACAACGACGAGCCCGAAAGCACTCTCTCAGTCAAGGAAAAGGCTCTCCAAAGCGCCACTTCCGATTATGTGAACCACACTGTGTTGCCCACTTATGCAGCTATGGCTGACGCAGCGATAGAGATGTGTGACCTCTGCCACACCATGCAGGATAAACACGCTGCAGGAACTCTCACTACCGCCGACATCAAGGCTGCCGGCGAAGCCTGGAAGCGCGCCCGCAAGAATTGGGAGCTGAGCGAGGCTTTCCTGTTCGGCCCCGCTGCCAACCACAATATTGACCCTCACATAGACTCTTGGCCACTTGATAAGGCTGCTATGGATAATCTCCTCACTCAGATTCGCAACGGCAATCCCTGGAGTCTGGAAAACAATGGCGGCTACGGCCTCATCGGTTTCCATGCCGTGGAATACATGCTCTTCCAATTGAGCTCTGATGAGAACACTTCACTCATACATTCCACCGATTACACTACTGAGGAGATGGAATACCTTGTGGCTGTTGCCGATGACCTCTGTCAGCAGTGCGTATGCCTTGAAGCCTGTTGGGCCGGTACCGAGAATCTGAGTGCACGCAAGCAGCAGATTCTGGAGGAAGCCGAGCTTGATTACAACGAAAACTACGGTTGGGAGATGATTAATGCCGGCAGCCCGGGTTCCCGCTTCAAAACTTATCAGGAGGCTGCTGAAGAAATCCTGCAGGGCTGTATTGACATTGCCGACGAGGTGGGTAACACGAAAATCGGACGTCCTCATCTCGGCTCTTCGCAGGAGGATAAGAATTATATCGAATCTCCCTACTCTCTTAACTCTATCGAGGACTTTGCCGACAATATCCGCTCCGTAAGCAATGCCTACCTCGGCTCCCGCTCAGGCGATGCGTCAGTGAGCTATTATGTTAAGTCAATCAATCCCGATGTCGATGCAAAGGTGCGTAAAGCTATCACCGATGCTATCGCTGCCATTGAGATGATTCCCGAGCCCTTTGCCAAGAATGCCACAGGCGCGCTGAGCGAGGCCGCCATGAAGGCTGCCGGCGAGACTCTTGTAGATGCGCTTGAGGAGGCCATGAGTGTGGTGGCGGGCCGATGACCAAGTTTAAACAACTCATACTTTTGAAATGAATAGTAAATATTTCTATTTACCTGCAATGCTCGCGGCGTGTGCCGCGGGCTTCAGTGCTTGTCAGGATGACACTATCATCGACGAGCCTGTAGATAATGAGACTTCGCGCCCCGAGTGGTTCTATGCCGGCGGCGAACTCGGCACTACTCTGCTGAGCACCTCCAACGCTTTCGAGCAGCCTGCCGCTTCGGTGGAGAACCAGGGGCTTTATCAGTCATTCAAGAATGGCGAGGCGCTGTTTGAAAAACAATTTATGACGAATCAGACAGGTGTCCGCGCAGGCCTTGGCCCGGTGTATATACGCACCTCATGCCTGCACTGTCACCCCAATTATGGCCACGGCACACGTGTGCCGGAGGGGAGCTTCAATACTAATAATATTGGTAATGGCTGTCTGCTCGTGGTCTACGACCCTGCTACCGAGGGCTATGTTCCCTGGCTGGCCGGCATGCCTCAGAGCCACGCCGTGGCCCCCTTTAAGGCACCGATAGATGAGAGCAAAATCAAGGTGCATTGGGTGAACGCTGTCGATGACTGGGGTAACAAGTTTCCCGACGGTGAGACTTACGAGCTGCAATATCCGGAAGTGACAATGCCCTCCGACGCAATCTATGTGGTAAATCAGGGCTACCAGCTTCCGGGTGCCTACGCAGTTAAGCTGGAGTCTACGATAGGCATCTATGGCACCGGCCTGCTTGACGCAATCACTGATGAAGATATCCTGGCACAGTATCGCAAGGAGGAGGCGGACGGCTTTATGAACAACGGTCTGAATAGTGCTTTCTTCAGCGGCGGCAACTGGACCGGCATGTACAGCAACTCTTTGCAGGGTGACGGCACGGGCTATGTGCGCCGCTTTACCTACGCATTGTCGCGCGGGCCCTTGCAGGATGCTGCCGGCGCCAATGCCATCTGGAATATCACCAACGTTACCCGTTCCGACCGCCGATATCATTATCTCGATGCTGCCGGAACTTACGCGAAATATTCAGCTCTGGACCACGAGGTGCAGGCCGGTTTCGAAAGCTATATCAGCCGCATTGACCCGGGAAAGAAACATCCCTCTTATTGGACCGGAACGCTTGAGGAGCGCATTACGGCATATCTGACCGATAAGAATCTGGACGTAGAAATGAGTGATGAGGATTATACTGACCTGATGGTGTGGCATCGTGGGCTTGCTGTGCCGGCGGTGCGCAATATTGATGATCCCGATGTGGCTCGTGGTCGTGAAATCTTTAGCGAGATTGGATGTGACTACTGCCATCGTCCCTCGTGGACTACGGGTGCCGATGAGATTAGAGACCCCGCGAAATTCTTCAAAGGCCACGAATTGCCCCGTTTCCCTTATCAGAAAATCTGGCCTTACACCGATATGGTGCAGCACAAGCTGCTGATGGCCAATGATATTCGTGGCGGTTGGTGTCGTACCACTCCTCTCTGGGGGCGCGGTCTGCATCAGAAAGTGACCGGCAGTGCTACGGCCGACCGCCTGCATGACTGCCGCGCACGCACCACTCTTGAGGCTGTGATGTGGCACGGATATTCCTCTCGCAGCGATGCCCGCTACTCGGTAGAGAAATTCCGCGTCTTGCCAAAAGCTGACCGCGACGCGCTCATCAAATTCCTCGACGCAATCTGATGTTGAAACGTCCCTTTACACTTCTCATACACATTGCCCTGGTTATAATTGTAGCCGGGGCATGTGTGACTCATTTCTTCGGCATCCAAGGCAAAGTCACTCTGGCAGAGGGGAGTCCCACTGACAGGTTTGAAAAGTTATCAGGGCCCGGAGTGGGCTCGTTCCCCTTTACAGTCTTGCTTGACACCGTGGAGATTTCCTATTACCCCGGCACCACCACACCGATGGACTTCGCAAGCCGATTGCGAATAGGTGGCGAGCCTGTGAGTGTGTCGATGAATAGGGTAGGGGGTATGTCCGGATGGAGATTCTATCAGACCGGTATCGGACCTGACTCCTCCACGCTTTCTGTCAGTTATGACCCCTGGGGCATAGGCCTGACTTATGCGGGATATCTGCTGCTTGGCATCGGGATGGTCGGGTTCTTCTTTCAGCGCAACACCCCCTGGCGTGCCCTATTGCGAAACGTGCGTAAGGGGGTGATGCTTATAGCTCTGATTGGGGGATGCAGTTCGGCTGTTGCCTCCGATTTGCCGGTTATGCAAAGGCCGCTTGCAGCTAATCTCGGCAAGGTCTGTGTGTACTGGAACGACCGTGTCTGCCCTATGCAGACCATGGCCTATGATGTCACTACGGCTCTCTATGGCTCCGCATCCTACGAGGGCTACACTCCCGAGCAGGTTTTGTCCGGTTGGCTCTTCTATTTCGATGCCTGGGAGCGCGATTTCATGGAAAAGCATCCGGCCCCCGAGGGTGATTCCTCGTCGCGCAAGAATCGCAAACTCAGCGAACAGTTTGCTCTGATCCGGCAGCTCGGCACCGGCGAGGCTTTCCGCATCTATCCCTATAAATCGGCGCAGGGAAATCTGGAATGGCTGTCGCTCACCGGTCGGCGCCCTTCGCAGATGTCGCTGGAGCAATGGACCTTTATGCAGACCACTATGCCACATGTCAAGGAGCTGTTGATGATGGGGCGCAATCGTGCCGCCAACGATGTGCTGACCGAACTTATGGCCGGGCAGGAGAAATACGCCGGAGCCGGTGTGTTGCCCTCTCCCGCTAAAATGGAGGCCGAAAGGGTTTTCAATCGCTTTGCTCGCCCGGGGTGGGGAGCGATGGCAGCTTTGCTGTTGGCCATATTCTTTATAATGCATGCCCTCAGGCCGGGTAAGAACAGCAGGAGGTTCATACCGGTGGCTCGATTTATGGTGTGGCTCACGTTGCTGTATGTCGTACTGCTCATGTCCTCCATTTGGTGGATTAGTGGCCATCTGCCACTCACCAACGGCCCGGAGACAATGATGTTTATGGCTTTGGCGGCGCTGATAGGTTGTTGTTTTACAGGTTCGGAACTGATTAAGGGCTGCCTGCTGGCCGTGGCGGCAGTGTCACTGGGTGTTGCGGCTATGGCGGGACGCACACCGCGCATGGAGGCCTTGATGCCCGTGTTAGGAAGCCCGCTGCTGTCTGTGCATGTTATGATAGTGATGTGCTCCTACGTACTCTTTTTGCTTATGGCACTGCTTTCGGGCATAGCGCTGAGTAGTAGTGACGAGGCCCGCAAAGAGCATATCAGCGTCATCAACCGACTGCTTCTCACCCCTGCCGTATGCTTGTTGGCAGCCGGAATATTCATCGGTGCCGTGTGGGCCAATCAGTCATGGGGACGTTACTGGGGGTGGGACCCTAAAGAGACTTGTGCATTGGTCATGCTCCTCGTTTACTCCGTGCCGATGCACTGGGGCTGCCGCCGGCTGAGTTGCTTCCGCCGCCACAAAGTGCTCCATCTGTATCTGTTAGCAGCAGTCTTCACAGTAGCTTTTACCTATTTCGGCGCCAACTACCTGCTCCCCGGCCTCCACTCCTACGCTTGATGGTCCCTTTCCGGCTCAGTCGGAGAGGAGCCATTGGGCAAGAGGGGTGACCTTGACGGTGAGCGTCGGAGTCTCTATGGTGCGCTCTTCCGAATAGGTTACGATTTCTGCCGCTCTCAGTCCGTAAAGGCGATGAAACGTGACGAGGGCTTTCACTTCCCGCTCCAATGTGCTTTCATCCTTAATGCTGTAGCAGCACTGGATGGCTCTTTTTTGCTGCGGGAGATAGAAGTCTATCTCCACCTCTTTATTGTAGAAACAGACTTCGTGGTGCGGATCCTCTATGCTTTTGCGATAGAGCTTCACGGCACAGATATTCTCCAGAAGAGCCGTCTCGCTGTCAGTGAGAAAGATATTCAGCAGCCCGTTGTCTATGAAGTAATGCTTCTTCACTGTGTTGCGCTCCACGAATTTTGACGAGAAGTTTTCCAGCGCAAAAAGCATGCAGGCATCTATGCACACCGACACGTAATTAGCTACCGAAGCGGGGGATGAAGAGAGCCCGGTGGCTTTAATCATTCCCGACAGGCGATTGTAAGAGGTAGGAGTCTTTATGTTTTCGGCCAGACGCTTCACGGTCAGTCGCAGGGCCGCCTCGTTTTTGATGGAATTTCGCTGGATGATGTCGCCGAGAATTATTTTCTCATACAGCTCGTTGAGCCACTGCCGTTTGGTGGCGAAAAGATTAAGTTCCGGGAATCCGCCCCAGAAAAAGTAGTCGGACAGATGGCGTTCCACTTCGCCGCGCGATTTCCCGTACATCCATTGCGGTGTGACGGTTACGCCTTTGGAGAGCAGATACTCGCGGAAAGAATAGGGAGCCACATATTTTTCAATGTATCTTCCGCCAAGGGTAGAAGCTATGTCACGGCTCAGCATCTTGGCATTGCTACCGGTGATATAGACCATGTATTGCTGATTGGCCAGACGGCGTGCGAAGTGTTCCCATCCCTCTATGTTCTGAATTTCATCGAGGAAAAGGATGGGCCGATGCTCAAACATAGAGGTGTAGGCTTTGAGAATGTCATCAAAGTCGTGGACAGTAAAACCGGTAAGTCGCTCATCGTCGAAATTTACAAACAGCATCTCTCTTAAGTCATGCCCCTGCCTGATCAGCTCCAGTGCCCGGATATACAGCATGAAGGATTTCCCTGCCTGACGAATACCGACAACCACGTAACGGGCATTTTCTTCAAGATTCAATGCTCTGGGAAGAGGGTTAACTGCCTGCAACAGCTCCTGCCCCTCAATGATAATAGACTTAAGAATTTCAATATTCATGGTCTGCCGAAATTAAATTACATCGCAAAATTAATAATTTTATTCAATGGTACAAAACAAAAATAGTGGGTTTTGTTTAGTGGCACCGAATAAAAACGACTGATTTTGTTTAGTGGCGCTGAATAAAATATGGAAATACCCCTCGGCTTCAAATCGTAGGCCGAGGGGTATTATGCTGTAAACTAATGTGATGCGGGGTTATGAGCGGGAATAGTTGGGGGCCTCGCTTGTGATGGCTACATCGTGCGGATGGCTTTCGAGCACACCGGCGTTGGTGATGCGGGTGAACTGAGCGTGGTGTAGAGCCTCAATGTCGGCTGCGCCGCAGTAGCCCATGCCGGCACGCAGGCCGCCGAGCATCTGGTAAACCACCTCAAACAGGGTGCCCTTGAAGGGTACGCGCGCTGCTATGCCCTCCGGCACAAGCTTCTTGGCGTCGACCTCGCCACCCTGGAAGTAACGGTCCTTGGAACCCTTCTCCATAGCTTCGAGAGAGCCCATGCCGCGGTAAGCCTTAAACTTGCGACCGTTGAAGATGATAGTGTCGCCGGGGCTCTCCTCCACACCTGCGAGCATGCCGCCGAGCATTACGCAGTAGCCGCCGGCAGCCAGCGCTTTCACGATGTCGCCGGAATAGCGGATGCCGCCATCGGCAATCAGGGGCACGCCGGTGCCCTTCAGGGCCGACGCCACATCATAGATAGCTGAGAGCTGGGGCACACCTACGCCTGCCACCACGCGGGTGGTGCAGATAGAGCCGGGACCGATGCCCACCTTCACGGCGTCCGCGCCATTCTCCACGAGATACTTGGCGGCTTCGCCCGTGGCGATATTGCCCACCACAACGTCAATCTCGGGGAACTTCTCCTTAACCTGACGGAGCACCTTCACCACGCCGGCAGAGTGGCCGTGGGCAGTGTCAATCACCAGCGCGTCCACACCGGCCTTCACCAGCGCCTCGGCACGCACCATCACGTCGGGGGTCACGCCGATACCGGCAGCTACGCGCAGACGACCCAGACGGTCCTTACATGCGTTGGGCTTATCTTTAGCTTTAGTAATATCCTTATAAGTCACGAGGCCTACGAGCTTGCCGTCATTGTCCACCACCGGGAGCTTCTCGATTTTGTGGCTCTGCAGAATGTCGGCAGCCTCCTCCAGATTAGTGCTCTGGGTAGTGGTCACGAGGTTCTCCTTAGTCATCACCTCATCGACAGTGCGGTTCAGGTCGCGCTCAAAGCGGAGGTCGCGGTTGGTCACGATGCCGCGGAGCATGCCGGCCTCATCCACCACAGGTATGCCGCCTATGTGGTACTCGCGCATCATGTCGAGCGCCTGCTTCACGGTAGAGCCGGTGAGAATAGTTACGGGGTCATAGATCATGCCGTTTTCAGCGCGCTTCACGGCGTGCACCTGACGCGCCTGCTCCTCGATGGGCATGTTTTTGTGGATAACGCCTATGCCACCCTCGCGTGCGATGGCTATGGCCAGAGCGCTCTCGGTGACAGTGTCCATGGCAGCTGACACAATGGGCACATTCAGATTGATACGGCGTGAAAACTTAGTGGAGAGGTTGACTTCGCGGGGAAGCACATTGGAGAAAGCGGGGATCAGCAGCACGTCATCAAACGTGAGACCCTCCATTCTTACTCTATCAGCAATAAATGACGACATAATCTATTTGGGTATTTATTGCCTGCAAAATTACTCAAAATTTCTGACACCACAAAATCCCCCACCTCATTCTCCCCGCAAAAACCGCCAACCCTCCCCGCAAAAGCGTGTATGCACCCACCTCCGCGCGGTGGGGGAGCCTGAGCGTTGAGAGGTACGCGGCAGCCATGCCGAGGTGAAGACCATATTTGAATTTTTCACTATGAAACATCACTGAAATAGATAACGCGCTAACTGTTAATAATTTAATTCGCATTTTTTATTTTTCACGAAAATAGGCCCCCCTCTCATTTTTGTAATATCGGCGGCATGGGTAGTTTGTCTTACAAGATTTCCAGAGAAGATACGGGACCGTTTGCCGTGTGGCGAACTACGATGTAGATGCCGGAATCCAAAGCGGGGAACTCTATTCCCTGATATTTCATACAACCATCAGGTGTGTAAATAGTGTAACCTGTGATGGTTTCATAACCCACTTGCAGCACGCTGTTAGTATCCTTGTTAATCAATGTGCAACGATAGTTGTAAATATTCCCGTTCTGATAAGCTGACAAATCAAAAATGATCTCATCATTAAACCGGAAGCTGACCGTCATTTTATCATCTGAGAAGTTGCATCCCGGAGTTGACAGCTCCTTTATACTGTAACGGACAGGGCCATCTGAGGGATTCAGACCGGTGAGCGAAGCATAATCGATCTCCTCCTCATCTTTTGCATAATAAGTTACTGCGTCCTTATCATAAGTGGCGGGCGAGAATTGACAGTTGAAATAATAATGCTGGTAATTCTGAGTAGCCTCTAATCTGAATGACACTTCCTTGACAAACGAGGTTTCTCCGTAAAGATAATCCACTACCATTCCATCGTCAGAGAAATCTGAATCACTTTCGCTTTCATCAGAAACTATATAGGTAATCTTACCGTCAGCCGGCTTAAGACCCGTAAGTTCATTGAAGCTCAGCTCGGTGTCCTGCGCTACAGTTTTTTTTATCTCCAAAGGAAGTCCCATAATTGAGGCATACGCTTTTGGCAACTTCGTTTCAAAATAGGAGCTGTCATCAGTAAAATTAAACTCAAAGCCACCTAAACAGAAATATGGAGGTGTAGTGACCTTGCCATCTTTTGTTTTTGTTGAGAAAAATTCAAAACGATATTCTGTGACACCATATTCTATTTTATCGTATTTCTCATTATCAGGCACCTTAAATTCTATGTCCTGAAAGTCAATAGATGCCGACTGCCAATCATGCACAATAAACCATTTTGCCGCATCCTCATCTGTAAAATCTGCGAGCACTAACTCAATCGGTTCATCAAGCCATTTCCCACAGATAACCTTATCTGAGTTTGGTGCATCATAATCGTAGGCAGTAACATAGCCGTAAACCCGCACACCGCATTTATCACCTCGTTCAAACGGCCCGTTAATGCCGTCACCCTCAAGGATACACTGCTTTACGCATGCCGTATTAGTGAATATTGTTTGCCGAGGACCTGTATAACGGTAGCCCGGTTCGGTAGTTTTGATCGTAATAGGACCGTGAGAATCATCCAGATGCGCCACTCCGTACTTAAGACCGTCAAGGTCAGAATTACAACACGCCATAATATCCACAGGGCTATTATAGTCTGTCTGAGTGCTATTAGAGTATCCAAATCCCGTCCATTTTCCGGAGTCGGGGTCAAAATAATTATTGATTGAATAGCAACCGTTCACCATTGTGCCCCAGCCGCCATCGGCATTAGAAGGGAAGTGAGTCCATTCCTGATTTTCGCCTGAGCCATCCAGACGCCAAAACATAAAACCTGCTTCAATCGGAGTAGCCCAAGCCCCCAAACAAGTAGCAGATGCAACGGTAAATAGCGATGCAAATTTTTTAAACTTATTCATAATAGAGATTTAAATTAATTATATTTTCTTGGAGAGAACTGAAAAGAATACACATTTCCATTTTCTCGTGCTAAAGGTAATAATACTCGGGCGGGTTTGCAAATTTTAGGCTGTAAATTTTTAGAAACGGTTTAATTTTTGTGATGAATCTGTTTGCTGGAGCCATCTTTCTAAAGTTTCATCTTTTGCGGATTTTGCCGAACTTCATCGTCAGGAGGCACAGTGTGGGGACGAGAGCGCCGTCAATCCCGGGTTATGCCGGAGGCCGGGCCGGCAGGGTGGCGGGGTGCGGTGGGGGTGTGGAGAAAAGAAAGAGAAAAGAAGTGGGGGCGGGATTTGGCTGTCTGCAGATTTTTTTGTAACTTCGCATCATCTTCGCCTCGGTATTGGTTTCACTGTGGATGCGCTTGTTTTTCAGTTTGGCGCATCGCCTTATCTTTCCCTCATATCGCCATGACTCGTAAATGGAATTACATACCCCTCACTGCCCGCCAACAGCAGATGGCCGCAGAATTGCGCCCCCACTGCTCTGACAGCCACGCCATAGCTGAGCTGCTCATACGTCGCGGCGTGCAGTCGCCCGACGATGCCGAGAAGTTCTTTTCTCCCTCAATCGCTGACCTGCATGACCCCTTTCTTATGCCTGACATGGACAAGGCTGTGGAGAGGCTGAACCGCGCTATGGGCTCCAAGGAGCGCATCATGGTCTATGGCGATTACGATGTGGATGGTGTGACGGCTGTGACGCTTGTCTACAAGTATCTGCAGAATTATTATTCCAACATAGAGTATTACATACCGACGCGCTATGAGGAGGGCTACGGCATCTCCATGAAGAGCATAGACTATGCCGCCGACGCCGGCGTGAAGCTGGTGATTGTGCTTGACTGCGGCATAAAGGCCAAGGAGGAGATAACTTACGCCAAGAGCAAGGGGATAGACTTCATAATCTGCGACCACCACATGCCCGACGAGGAGCTCCCGCCGGCAGCGGCCATCCTTAACCCCAAGATGCCGGGGAGCACTTATCCCTGCAAGCATCTGAGCGGTTGCGGCGTGGGCTTCAAGTTCATGCAGGGATTTGCCATGAGCAACGGCCTGAGCAATCACAATGAGCTCGAGGGGCTGCTCGATCTGGTGGCCGTGAGCATTGCTGCCGACATTGTGCCCATCGTGGGTGAGAACCGCGTGATGGCCTATCACGGGCTGCGCCGCCTGAACTCCAATCCTAACCTGGGGTTGCGCTCCATAATCCGCATCTGCAAGCTCACCAACAAGGACATAACCATCTCCGACGTGATTTTCAAAATCGGTCCGCGCATCAACGCCTCCGGGCGCATGCAGAGCGGCATAGAGGCTGTGGACCTGCTCGTGACCCGCGACCTGCATGATGCCTACGAGAAGGGGATGAACATAGACCAATACAACAAGGACCGCAAGGAACTGGACAAGCGCATAACCGATGAGGCCAACGAGCTGATAGAGCGCAACGTGAATGTGGTGGAGGGGAAACGCTCCATCGTGATTTGCAAGAAGGACTGGCACAAGGGCATCATAGGCATCGTGGCCTCGCGCCTCACGGAGCTCTATTACAAGCCGGCGGTGGTGCTGACCCTCTCTGACGGGGTGGCCACCGGCTCCGCACGCTCGGTGCAGGGTTTCGACATCTATGCCGCCGTGAACGAGGCGCGCCATCTGCTGGAGAATTTCGGCGGACACCCTTACGCCGTGGGCCTCACGCTCAAGGAGGAGAATGTGGCCGAGTTTGCCAAACTGTTTGAGGAATATGTGGCTCGCCACATACTGCCCTACCAGCTTGAACCGCATCTGGAGATAGATGCCGAGATTACCTTCTCGGAGATAACCCCCGAGTTTGTGGCCTCGCTGCGCAAGTTCAACCCTCACGGTCCGGGGAATCAGAAGCCGGTGTTCATGACGCGCAATGTCTTTGACTTCGGCACCTCGAAGCTGGTGGGTAAGGCCATGGAGCACATCAAGCTGGAGCTTGAAGACAACTCCACCTCGCGTGTGATTAACGCCATAGCCTTCAACATGTCGCAATACTTCGAGCATATCCACGCCCATAAGCCTATAGACATCTGCTATACGCTCGAGACCACGAAGCACCCGGGCCGCGGCGAGAGTGTGCAGCTCATGATTCGCGACATTCGCCTCTCAAAGCCTCTTTAACCCCCTTCCGATGGAAGATATCAGCGGCATCCTCAAGCGCTATTGGGGGTATGATTCTTTCCGCCCCATGCAGCGCGAGATCATAGAATCGGTGCTGTCGGGCCACGACACCCTCGGACTTATGCCCACGGGGGGCGGCAAGTCGGTGACCTTTCAGGTACCGGGGTTGGCGCTGGGTGGCCTCACCATAGTGGTCACACCCCTCATAGCGCTGATGAAGGATCAGGTCGACAACCTGCGTTCGCGGGGAATCAAGGCGGCGTTCATGCACTCCGGCATGCCCTACGGCGAGACCTCACGAGTCTGGCAGGCATTGCTTCACGGCGGTTGCCGCTTTCTCTATGTCAGCCCCGAGCGGCTGGCGAGCGAGCGCTTCTGTCAGGAGCTGAGGGGGCTGAAGCGCGTGACTCTCGTGGTGGTGGACGAGGCTCACTGCATCTCGCAGTGGGGCTACGATTTTCGCCCTTCGTATCTGAACATAGCCCGCCTGCGCAAGATTCTCCCCCCTGTCCCCTTCATGGCTGTGACCGCCTCGGCCACACCCGAAGTAGCCGACGACATAATGCGGGTGCTGGAGTTTCGCAATCCCCGCAAATTCGCCACCTCATTTGCCCGCCCCAATATAAGCTACGTCGTGCGCCCCGTCACCGATAAGATAGGGCAGACCCTGCATATCCTGAACCGAGTGCCGGGAACAGCCATAGTTTACGTCCGCTCGCGCCGCCGCACTCTTGAGATAGCCAAGCTGCTGAGCGAGGCGGGTGTGTCGGCAGCGCCGTTTCATGCCGGCATGGACTATGAGGTGAAGGAGGAGCGCATCAACGCCTGGAAGAGTGGCGCCATAAGGGTGATTGTCTCTACCAACGCTTTCGGCATGGGCATAGACAAACCCGACGTGAGGCTCGTGATTCACCACGATCTGCCCCCCTCCATAGAGGAATACTATCAGGAAGCGGGGCGTGCAGGCCGCGACGGGCTCCCCTCCTACGCCGTCATTCTCCTCGACGGCTACGACTGCACACGCCTGCGCATGCAGCTTGCCAACTCTTTTCCGAAGCGGGATTACATTGAGAAGAACTACGAACTCATCTGCGTCTATCTCGGCATTGAGGTGGGCGCCGGTTTTGATAAGCTCTACGAATTTGACCTGCCGAAATTCCTCTCCATCTTCAAGGTCAACGGCTTCCAGATCAGCGGCGCGCTCGACATACTCGGGGCTGCCGGCTACATGGAGTACGTAGACGAGACGGAAAACGCCTCGCGCGCCATGATACTCTGCACCAAGGAGGAGCTCTACGACATCCCCGCCGCCGGCCGCTTCTCCGACAGTGTGCTGCGTTCGCTACTGAGAAACTGCCCGGGTCTCTTCTCCGATTACGTCTACTTCACCGAATCGCGCATAGCCACCGATGCCGGCTGCACGCCTCAGGAGGTCTACGACACCCTGCTGGCCCTCTCGCGGCTGGGGGTGGTGAGCTATGTGCCCCGCCGCCGCACTCCTTATATATATATGCCCACGGCGCGCGAGGATGACCCCAAATATCTGCAGATTCCCCGCAGCGCCTATCAGGACCGTCGCCTGCGCATGGAGCAGCGCATAGAGAGCATGATTGCTTATGCCGAGAATGGCTACAAGTGCCGCCAGCGCATGATTCTGGAGTATTTCGGCGAGCAGGATGTGGAGGATTGCGGCACCTGCGACGTCTGCCGGAAAAACCGCCGCCCGGCTACCATGGCCGATGTGCGCGCGCTTGAGAAAAATTTTATGGAGAACCTGCGCAAAAATCAGCACGGTATCCACGTTAATGAAATAAAGGCCCTCTACGGCGCTCAGTCAGCCAGGGTCATAGCGTTTGCCGAGGAGCTCACCGACGAGGGCACGACCCTGCTCCTCGACGGCAGATACATACTAAAAGCTTACTTATGACAGAAGATATAACACTGCGCGTAGACCCCCGCACGGCGGCGGAACCCCGGCTGCTGGAGGCGGAGCTGAAGCGCGACCCCAAGCTCTCAGGAAAGCGTGTCAATGAATGGCGCATACGCCGCCGCAGCATCGATGCGCGCCAGCGCCGCGTCATGGTCAATCTCAATGTGGAGGTGGCCTGGGGTGGCGACTCCCGTCTGCCGCTCCGTTTTGAGCCGGTGGAGTATAAGCCGCTCCCCGCCTCGGCCCCCTCGGCAGTGATAGTAGGTGCAGGGCCTGCCGGATTGTTTGCCGCCCTGAAGTGCATCTCGCTCGGAGTCAGGCCTATAGTGCTTGAGCGTGGAGCCGATGTTGATGAACGCCGCAAGACTCTGGCGCGCATCTCGCGCGAAGGGATAGTGGACCCCGACTCCAATTACTGTTTCGGCGAGGGGGGTGCCGGCGCCTATTCTGACGGCAAACTCTACACCCGCTCGAAGAAGCGCGGCAATGTGGAGGAGGTGCTTCAGGCCCTCGTGCAGCATGGCGCCTCTGAGCAGATACTCATCGATGCCCACCCGCACATAGGTTCCGACCGATTGCCCGGGGTGATTGCTGCCATACGCCGGCAGATAATCGATGCCGGCGGCGAGGTGCATTTCCACTCACGCGTGGAGCAGCTCATTACTGAGGCCGGCGAGGTAAAGGGTGTGCGCACGGCCGACGGCACCGAATTTCGCGGCCCTGTGATTCTGGCTACCGGCCACTCCGCCCGCGATGTCTACCGCATGCTGAAGGCCTCAGGCATAGGCATGGAGGCCAAAGGTCTCGCCATAGGTGTGCGTCTGGAGCACCCGCAGCAACTCATAGACCGCGTGCAGTACCACAACCCCGAGGGGCGCGGCCGGTATCTGCCTGCCGCTGAATACAGCTTCGTGGAGCAGGTGGAAGGTCGCGGTGTCTACAGCTTCTGCATGTGTCCCGGCGGAATCATAGTGCCGGCGGCGAGCGGTCCGGAGCAGCTGGTGGTCAACGGTATGTCACCCTCCAACCGCGGTTCCCGCTGGGCCAACTCCGGCATGGTGGTGGAGGTGCACCCCGGCGACTTCCCCGAGTTTGCCGAGCATGGTGAGCTCGAGATGCTTGCGCTGCAGGAGAAGCTGGAGAATGATTTCTATCTGGCGGCAGGGCGCACGCTGAAAGCCCCGGCGCAGCGTATGACCGATTTCGTTAACGGGAAAGTGTCTGCCGACCTGCCCCCCACCTCCTACGCCCCCGGATTGCAAAGCCTCCCTATGCACTTCCTGCTCCCGCCATTCATAAGCAGGCGGCTGCGCGAGGGCTTCCGCAAAATGGGGCGCAAGAGCCGCGGCTTCCTCACTCCGCAGGCCACCCTCATCGGCCTTGAGAGCCGCACAAGCAGCCCGGTGCGTATCCCCCGCGACCCGGCCACAATGACGCATGTCTCCACCCCCGGCCTCTATCCGGTGGGGGAGGGGGCGGGCTACGCCGGCGGCATAGTGAGCGCGGCCATCGATGGCATCCGCGCCGCCGAGGCTCTCGCTCAGAATATTAACTCTAAAAAAACAACACAATGATACTCAATCTTGAAAGCTCCACTGCCTGCTGCTCGGCCGCATTGACCGATGAGGGGCAGATTCTGGAAGAACGCATAGAGCGCGAGGGGATGAACCATGCCCGCTTGCTCGCTCCTTTTGCCGACGACTGCATGGCCTATCTACGCTCGCGCGAGGGGCATCTCGACGCCGTGGCTGTCTCTATCGGCCCCGGCAGCTACACCGGACTGCGCATAGGCCTGAGCCTGGCCAAGGGGCTCTGTATGGGCATGAATGTGCCCCTTATAGGTATCCCCACGCTGCAGATTCTGGCCGTGAAAGCCATGTTCAAAAGCTTCGACTGGGAGGGCGACGAACTGCTCGTGCCCATGCTCGACGCCCGCCGAATGGAGGTCTACACGGCTGTCTACAATTTCCGCCTCGAAGCCCTCGAAGAGCCCCATCCGCTCATCCTGGAGGCCGATTCGTTTAAGAAATATCTTGATGCCGGCAAGAAATTAATCTTCATAGGGGAGGGGGCTGCCAAATACGAACAGCTGCTGCCTGCCTCCGGACAGGTGGTCTACATGCCTGAAATCATACCCACCGCAGCCGGCATGATGGCCCTCTCGGAGAAGTATCTGCGCGAAGGGCGCTTCCTGGACACCGCCTACAGTGTGCCCGACTATCTCAAGGATTTTCAGGCCACGGTGCCTAAAAATCGCGTAATCGAGGAGGCTCGCGGTGGAAATGTTGGAAAATAGAAATTTTTTGCCTATATTTGCATGTTTAAATCCGCAAGAACCCAAATGATATATAACACTCAACGCCGCCCGCTGCTGCTCTCCGAGTATGGCCGCAATGTCCAGGACCTGATAGACTTCTGCATGACGCTCGAAGACCGCGAGGCCCGCAACCTCTGCGCCCGCGGAATCATAGGTGTGATGCGCCGCCTCACTCCCCGCGAGGCCAACACTCCCGAAAAGGAGCAGAAGCTTTGGGACCACCTCAACATCATGTCGGGCTTCGCTCTCGACATCGATTTCCCGTTTCCCGTGGTGACAGCCGAGGAGGCCCACCCGGAGCCTGCCCGCCTCCCTTACTCCGACAACAGAATTAAATGGCGCCACTATGGCCGCAACATAGAGAAGATGGTGAGCCGCGTGGCCGAGCTTGAAGAGGGGGAGGATAAGGATGCCCTCATCTACATGCTCGCTCACCAGATGAAGAAGCTGCAGCTCATTCACAACCCCGAGGGTGTGGACGACGCCAAGATACTGCGCGACCTGGCCATCTATTCCCACGGCAAGATCGACCTGGACCCCGCCACCTATCTGCTCCACGAATACAAGGAGGCCCCGCAGCCCGAAAAGGGGCGCAAGCAGGTGCGCAAGAAAAAGAAACCAATGTATTAACGATGATATTAAGTAAGTGTCAAAAATTAATGGACATATAAGGCGCAGTTATTTTCGAGGCGATTTCGCCGCGGAGCGAAGGAGCATAGCGAGCTATGCGACTGAGCGACAAGGTGAAAGCGGCCGAA
>JAAVFJ010000028.1 GCA_014800845.1 Bacteroidales bacterium
GCTACACAGACACTGCGGGCAAACTGGGAAGAAAGCCATGAAGTGAGCGTTTACGACCTCAGCGGGCTGATATTGCAGACCGGGCGCCTCGGCGGCTGCGACAGAATGCTTTCTGTCGGAACGCTTCCTGCCGGAGTCTATGTAGTAATTGCCCGCAGGAACGGAGCGGACGCTCTTCAGGTGCTGAAATTCATTAAGCAGTGAGTTTGTCGCGGGTGGTCGCAGGCAGCAATGCCTCCTCTCCATGCGTGCGTCGATGCGACAGGTTACCGAAAAAACTTAAAGAATCATACACATAAGTAAGTCTCAAAAATTAAACGATATCAAATTCATAAGTAAGTGTTATATCTTGAACATATAATTCTTGTTCTTTTCGGCCGCTTTCACCTTGTCGCTCAGTCGCATAGCTCGCTATGCTCCTTCGCTCCGCGGCGAAATCGTCTCGAAAATAACTGCGCCTTATATGTCCATTAATTTTTGAGACTTACTTAACATAATAATCACAACATTAAAAAATAGTAAAAAAATGAAAGAGAGAATCAATTTCAAGAAAATTGCGGCAGCATTCATGCTTACAGCAGGAGTATTGTCTATACCCGTGTCCTCACAAGGCGATGAAATCGTCAAGATATTCGGGCAAAATAACCTGATGCTCGGAACCTATCCGGCAACCTCGGTGTCCCATATTGAATTTGGCGAAGGCACCTCCATAGAGATACCTCTGAGTGAGACGGTCAGCTTCAAGATGATAAAGGTAGAGGGCGGAGTGCCCTATACGCTACAAAATACAGGAATAAACACAGCCTCATCTAATTGGCAGATTGTCGGGACTACGAAGCAGATGGAGGACTATTGGATAGGGGAATTTCTGGTGACACAAGGAATCTGGAAAGAAGTGATGGGTATCTCATCAGATGACAAATTGCCTGTGTCTAATGTCGCTACGAACTTCACTAGTGGTATCTCAGTCCCGAAAGGAAGTAAACAGACTGCAATCGGTAACAACTATCCTATAGCAAACGTATCGTGGGACGATATCTGTGGTACTGACGGATTCCTTACTAAGATTAATGAGAAGTTGAAAGAGCTGAAAGCATCGGATGCAACACTTGCGGCCGCATTGGGCGACAGAGAGTTTCGCCTTCCGGATGAATGGGAGTGGGAATATGCGGCATCCGGAGGAAAGGATTACGCTACGTTGAAATACTATTACGCCGGCACCACGGCGAATACGGTTGAGGCGCTTGAGCAAGTAGCTGTAAACAGCGTGTCGCCAAACAGCGTTACCTCGGTAGCCGTGGTTGGCAGTAAAGTACCGAATGCTTTGGGCTTATATGACATGTCCGGCAATGTGTATGAATGGTGTAGCGGTAAGTATCCGAACTTGGATGTCTTGTGTTATTTGTATAATGATGGCACTGTAGAGAGCTCTCGTCGTCCTAATCGCGGCGGTAACTGGGGCGAAGCTACTGCTTCGTACTTCAGCGTTTTTGGCCGCAACAGCAACACCAGCAGCTACCAGTTCGTCAGCAGCGGCTTCCGTCTGGCTCTCTAAAACAGTCAAAATAACCGTAAGATAATATTTATTATTTAGCTTTTATCAATCAGCGGTGTCGTGTGCGTGAGCATGCGGCATTGCGCCTTTTTCTGGGCATTTTCCGGGCAGGCATTTATTGATTTTGTTTTTCGGCTAAGTTTTTGTACCTTTGCAGGGAAATTGGAATAAAGAAATTAAGAATACTCGACATCGTTATGTTACGACCCGTAAAGAAATCCATCGAGCTGCCTGATGGCCGCGTCATCACCATTGAGACCGGCAAGCTCGCTAAGCAGGCTGATGGTGCGGTAGAAGTACGCATGGGCGACACCATGCTCCTGGCTACCGTGTGCTCCGCTAAGGAGGCAGGTGAAGGTGTTGACTTCATGCCTCTCACCGTAGAATACAAGGAAAAGTACTCCTCTATCGGACGCTATCCCGGCGGTTTCCTTAAGCGCGAAGGGCGCGCCAGTGACTATGAAATCCTCACTTCCCGCCTGATTGACCGCGTGCTCCGCCCCCTTTTCCCCGACAATTATCACGCTGACACTTTCGTAAACGTCACTCTCTATTCAGCCAGCAATGAGGATGCCCCCGATGCTCTCGCAGGCATCGCAGCCTCAGCCGCTCTGGCTTGCTCCGACATACCTTTCCATGGCCCCATCTCCGAGGTGCGCGTGGCACGCGTTGATGGCGAGTGGGTGATAAACCCCACCTTCAAGCAGATGGAGAAGGCCGACATCGAACTCATGGTAGGCGCCACCTATGATAATATCATGATGGTGGAGGGCGAGATGAACGAGGTGTCAGAAGCCGAACTGCTCGAAGCCCTCAAGGTGGCTCACGAGGAAATCAAGAAGCACTGTGTGGCTCAGATGGAGCTCATGAAGGAGAGCGGCCACGAGCAGAAGCGCGAATATAACCACGAAATCAATGACGAGGCTCTGCGTGCCGATGTGCGCGAAAAGTGCTACGACAAGGCTTACGCCATAGCTCGCGCCGGCAACGCCGACAAGCACTGGAGAGCAGAATCATTTAAGGCTATCTGCGACGAATACCTGGAGCAGCTCCCCGAAATGACCGAAGAGCAGCTGGCCCTCTACACCGAAGATCAGCGCAAGGCTATGGTGAAGCGCTACTATCACGATGTAGAGAAGGAGGCCATGCGCCGCTGTGTGCTTGACGAGGGTATCCGTCTCGACGGCCGTAACACCACCACCGTGCGCCCCATCTGGATTGAGACTGACTATGTTCCCGGTCCTCACGGCTCGGCTGTGTTCACCCGCGGCGAGACTCAGGCGCTCGTGACGGCTACTCTCGGCACCACGCTCGACGAAAAGATTGTGGACGATGTGCTCAACCGCAGCAAGGAGCGCTTCCTGCTTCACTATAACTTCCCCCCCTTCTCCACCGGCGAGGCTCGCCCGCAGCGTGGTGTAGGCCGACGCGAAATCGGCCACGGTAATCTCGCTCACCGCGCCCTCAAGCGCATGTTCCCCGAGAACTTCCCCTACACCTGCCGCATCGTGTCAGACATTTTGGAGAGTAACGGTTCATCATCAATGGCCACCGTGTGCGGCGGCACACTCGCCCTGCTCGACGCCGGCGTGAAGATGAAGCGCCCCGTAGCCGGTGTGGCCATGGGTCTTATCTCCGACGGTCAGAAGTATGCTGTGCTCACCGACATTCTCGGCGACGAGGATCACCTGGGTGACATGGACTTCAAGGTGACCGGTACCCGCGACGGTATTACCGCCACCCAGATGGATATCAAGTGTGACGGTCTGAGCTACGAAATCCTCACCAACGCACTCGAACAGGCTCGTCAGGGACGTCTTCACATCCTCAACCTCATCGACGAGGCGCAGCCCGCAGCCCGCGAGGATTACAAGCCCCACGTGCCCCGCATCATTTCCTTCGAGATTCCTAAGGACCTCATCGGTGCTGTTATCGGCCCCGGCGGCAAGGTTATACAGGGCATTCAGGAGGACACCGGCGCCACAATCTCAATCGACGAAGACATGGAGCGCGGCGTAGGAATGGTGGAGATAGCATCTGCCGACAAGGAGAGCCTGGAGGCTGCTCTGGCCCGCGTGAAAGCTATCGTAGCGCTTCCCGAACCCGGCGAGACCTATACCGGCAAGGTGCGCTCAATCCTTGATTTCGGTGCATTCGTAGAATTCATGCCCGGCAAGGATGGCCTGCTTCACATCTCCGAAATCAGCTGGGAACGTCTGCCTGACATGGAGGCTTCCGGCCTGAAAGAAGGTGACGAGGTGACAGTGAAACTCCTCGAAGTAGACCCCAAGACCGGCAAATATCGCCTGTCAATGCGTGCACTGCAGGAGAAGCCCGAAGGCTGGGTAGAGCCCGAACGCCGTCCGCGTCCCGAGCGTGGTCCGCGCCGTGAGGGTGATCGTGGTCCGCGCCGCGACGACCGTCCCCGCCGTGACGACCGCGGTCCGCGTCGTGACGGAGGCAACCGTGGTCCCCGCCGCGACTAATTCCCCCGAAACCATACAAAGCAATAGATACGAAACAGGCCGTCAAGCTCGAAGCTCGACGGCCTGCTTCTTATTTCGGCAGCTCATCAGCGGTCTGAAGCATTAAGTTCCGCCTTTACGCTTGCGGCATCGCAAAGCGGCACAAATTCTATCTTGGGAACCAGACCACAATGAAGCGCAAGCTCAGTTAGTTTAGAGAGCTTTTGGTCGAAATCGCCATTGAGAATCTGAGTGATATACTCGGAACTTTCGCCGAGCTGATTAGCAAAATCTTCCTTGCTCAAATTGTTCTGCTGCAAATAATTACGTATATGATCGTAGATCTCCAGCTGGATGAGTTGCGTCCAGTAAGCAGGAGAATTATATTTGTTTTTAAGCAACTTCATGGATTATGATTGATTTAGTTCTAACTATTCGGGGAGGGTGTGGAGGCGGGCTGGGCCGAGGTTGGGGACTTGGGTGGGGGAGTAGGTGTCTATTATTATTATGTCGTCGGTGGAGTCGGCTTGGGGCTGCTCGGCGGCGGGGAGGAGCTGCGGGTGGCCGGCTTGGAGGCTGCCGGGGGTGGCTGTGCAGTCGGTGGAGTTGAGCAGCAGCGGGGTGTCGGGCAGCGAATTTATCAGCTCTGCTACGTCTGCGAGATAGTCGCCGACGTAGCGGACCGTGCGCGCATCGAGTTTTTTGTGGACCGGCGCGTAGACGTGGAGCTCGCGCACCGCGCGGGTGAAGGCCACGTAGGTCTTGTTGAGCTGGTCCACTGAGTGCTCAAGCTCGTAAGCCTTATATTCGCGGTGGAAAGGGGAGTCAGGGTCGGCCATCTCAAGCGTGGGAGTGATGGGGATGAAGGCCGGTATGTCGCTGCTGTCAACCTCGGGTAGCTCCGGCAGATGCTCCACCCAGATAAGCTCGCGGGCAGCGTCGGAGGCCGAGGGCATGATGTGCCAGTCCGCCTTGGGGATAAGCACAGCGTCAAACTCCAGGCCCTTGCTCTTGTGAATGGTCATGATTCTCACGGCATCGATGCCCTCCGGCGCTGCTATGGAGCATTTCTTGCCATTCTCCTCCCACCAGCTCAGGAAGGAGGCTATGTCGGCCGGATAGGATTCGCAGTATTCAAGCACAGCATCCTGAAAAGCAGCTATGTAGGGGGCCTGTTCGCCGCCGAGCGTAGAGGTGAAAGTGGCGGCAATGTCCTCCACGAGCGCGGGGAGCGTGGTGGCCGGAGAGCCCTGAAGCATTTTCTGAATAGCATCGGCGGGGAGCAATTCGTCGAGGTCCTTTTTCAGAATGGAGTCGAGGGGTTCGTCGCGGTGGGCGGCGAAATAGCAATGGAAATTGGCCACGAACTGAGCTAATTCATACTGCTTTATCTGCAGCGGCTTGTCAGATTCCGGGGTATCCGTCTGCCGGTCCTCCTGGCGGAAACCGCGGGCTATGGCAGCGAGCACGGCGAGGATTACCTTCACGGCGGCGCTGTCGCTCACCATCAACGACTCTTCGCTGAGAATCTCTATGGGCTTGTAAGAGCTGTCAATCCCTTTCTGCAGGGCGTTGTGGGCCATAATGGAGTCGATCACAGCCGAGCCCTCCTTGTTTCTGTTCACGAGAATCGCTATTCCCGACATGCTGAAACCCCTCGAGCGCAGGTCGTCGATCAGCAGCCCGATGTGCTCATAGGGGTCCACCCGCGAGGATTCCTCCTCATTGGAGTTCTCGAGAAATTGCGCCCCGAGGGGGCGGTCAAAAGAGATGTCGACATAGCCGGCCAGGTCCTCACGCTTCACCTCCTGCACGGCGCCGTCATAGAGCTTGGCAAGATACTCCGGGTTGGCCGCGATGAGCTGCGGCAGCAGCGTAAAGATAGTATTATTGGCGAGCACCACTTCGCGCGATGAGCGGTAATTGGCGTTCACTTCGGCACGTTCCACTGCGGGCGATGCCGGGGAGGGGAGCACGCGCGTGGAGGGTATGGCGGCGGCCACCTGATTATTGATGATGTCGGGCTCCGCATTTCGGAAGCGATAGATGCTCTGCTTGGCGTCGCCTATTATCAGGCACTCCTCGCCGGCATCGGTGCTCTGCTCCAGAAGGGGCCGGAGATTGGTCCACTGCATGGTAGAGGTGTCCTGAAACTCATCGAGCAGATAGTGGTCCAGACGGGTGCCTATGCGCTCGTATATGAAGGGGGTGTCATCGCGGTTGATTATGCGATGAAGAATATCGTTGGTGGCGGAGAGGGGTATGAGATTGTTGTCGTTGCGAAACTCCTCGGAGTTGAGGCGGATGTAGTGGAGCAAGCCGAGGTAATGTAGCCGCGAGAGGATGGAGGTCCAGTAGCTGCGCGTCCGTTGCCAGACAAAAAGGTCGTGGCCGAGCTGGCGGAAGAGACCGGTGATTTGCGGCTCGTCGCGCCACTTAAACTTCTTGAGAATGAAGTGTTTTGATGAATCAAACTCCGGAGGCTCGGCGCAGAAATAGATGCTGAGCTTCGTGCCCAACTTCTGAGCAGAGAGCTGCGTGAAGGGTTTGGCGTCGCGTATCAGAGCGAAGCATCCCTTCACCCCCGACAGAAACTCCGCCGGGTCCCCGCCGCCAGTGTCGGCTATGGCTTTCAGCAGACTCTTGAAGGTGCTTACGGCAGCATTGTAGAGATCCGTAACCTCGCCTGAGGCCTTGCGGCAGCCGGCGTAGAAGCGGTCGTAGCGGGAGATGTCGGCGAAATAATCGTCGAGCTGGCGGGCGCGCAGCTTAAACGACTCCTTGTTCATCTTCTTCGTCAGGTCGAGCAGGTCGGCGTAGACGCCGGAATTGGAGGACTTGTTAAACATGTTCCAGCTCTCGCCGCGCCCGAGTCTGTCGGCAATTGTCTCGCGCGCCCAGGAGCTGACATAGCGGCTAATCTGCGCCTCAGTGTGCTCAGTGGAGGCATCCTCAGGGTTATTCACCATCGAGAGGGTGCGGTCAATGCCCACCTGCGCCAGATACTCATCGTTGAGCTCCACGTGGTAATTGTCGTTGAGGCGAAGCTCGTAGGCAAAGGTGCGGAGCACGCTCTGAAAGAAGGTGTCGATGGTGGAGATGTTGAAATGCCCGTAGTCATTGAGCAGCACACGCAGGGCGTTGCGGGCCGCGCGGGTTATGTCGGCGCGGGTGGCCGGTAGGCCGTCGGCGTTGAAGATTACGTCATCTTCCTCCGTGGCCTTGTCGCTTTCGCCGGTGAAGTCGAGCAGATAGTCCGGGGCTTTCCAGCCGGAGGGCTCGCAGCCGCGAGCCGGATGAGTGTCAGCCAGCGCCGCGAGCTTGGAGACTATACGCTCCTTCATCTCATTGGTGGCCTTGTTGGTGAAGGTCACACCCAGAATCCGCGAATGGCTCTCGCGGAGCGCCCCGGCAGGGAGCAGGGTGTAGCGACCGCTCTCCTCCTCGCGGTGGGCCAGGAAGAGGCGGATGTAGGTCTTTGCTAACTTAAAGGTTTTACCGGAACCGGCTGAAGCGCGTTGCAGAATCATTTGCTTATATGCTTGAAGCCTAACTCCTTAAGCAAGTCGCGGAGCTCAGCGCGACGGTCACCCTGAATCAGAATCTCGCTGCCGCGCGTGGAGCCCCCCGTGCCGAGGCGCTGCTTCAGAGTGGTGGCTATTTTCTTCAGCGTCTCTCCGTCGCAGTCAAAGCCTTCGATGATAGTGGCGGTCTTGCCGGCGCGCCCCTTGCGCTCCATCACGAGATTGAGCTTGGAGGTCTTCAGATAGTCATTGGCGGGAGCGGGTTCGGTCTCCGGCTGCTCCTCGGGAAGCTGAGAGGGGTCTATGCCCATTTCGCGGCTTTGCGCCAGCAGAGCTTCTTTCCAGTCCATAGGTCAGGAAAATTGATTGATTATTAGGGAAATATCTTTAGCGAGAGAGGGGGAGAGGTTGGCAATAGGCAGGCTTACTACCTCGTTTGCCAGGCGCTCAGTGAGCGGATAGGGGCCGGGGAAGGCACCTGCGTAGCATGGCTGGAGGTGAGGGGGCACAGCGTAGTGTATGTCAGTGGGAACACCCCTGTCGGCCAGGAACTTACGGAAACGCTCGCGCTCCTCTACGCGCACCACATACTGATGCCAGACATGCGTGCGCCCCTGCGGCACCTCCGGGAGCTTCACGAGGGGATTTTCTATGTGGGCTGTGTAGGCTGCCGCGGCCTCATTGCGCGCGGCGGTCTCCTCGTCCAGATGGCGAAGCTTCACGCGGAGCATGGCTGCCTGCAACTCATCCATGCGGCAGTTAAAACCCTGATAGATATTGTGATACCTGCGGTCAGAACCGTAATTGGCGAGCGCTTTCACAGTCTCGGCCAGTTCCTCGCTGTCAGTGGTGACGGCGCCGGCATCGCCCAGCGCACCTATGTTTTTGGTGGGATAGAAACTGAAGGCCGCCGCATCACCCATGGCGCCCGTGCGCACCCCCTGCTCCGTGGCGCCGATGGCCTGAGCGTTGTCCTCTATGATAAGCAGGTTGTGGCGTCGGGCAATCTCCCTGATTTCCGAATGACGGCAGGGCAACCCGTAGAGATGCACCTCCATGATGGCGCGTGTGCGGGGGGTGATGGCCCCCTCAATGCGCCCCGGGTCTATGTTGAAACTCTGCTCATCGGGCTCGATCAGCACAGGCGTCAGCCCGGCATCAGTGATGGCGAGCACCGAGGCTATGTAAGTGTTGGCGGCCACGAGCACCTCGTCGCCCCACTTCATGAGCCCCATCTGCACCCACGCGCGCAGCGTGAGGCGCAGCGCATCCAGACCGTTGCTCACCGCCACAGCATATCGGGCGCCGCAACTCTCGGCCAGTTCCTTTTCGAAAGCGGCCGTGGCCGGCCCGTGAAGAAAACGCCCTGAGTCAATGACCCCCGCGACAGCCTCAATCAGCTCCTCACGCAGCGGCGAAGTAGAGGCCCGCAGGTCGAGAAACGGGAGGGGGTTACTGCTGCTGAAGGGTGCGGACATATTCTAAATAATCATCGTAGTCACGGATATAATCCTCCTCCTCATAGGGGTGAGAGGCGATGGCGAGGGCTACGGAGCCGGTGGTGAAATCGTGCATCGTGTCCCACACGCCCGGGGGGATGAGCACCCCCTTGTTGGCGCGGTTCAGGCGCACGGTCATCTCCTCGGTGCCGTCGGTGAGGCGGACATCGAAAGAGCCCGCGAGGGCGAGAAGCACGATGGCACACTCCTTGTGAGCATGTCCGCCGCGCGTCTCGCCTCCGGGAACGTCATATATGTAAAATACCCTTTTGATGGAGAAGGGCACATGGCGCGCACTCTCCACAAAAGAGAGGTTGCCACGCGGGTCGCATATTTTCGGAAACTCAATGATGCGTACCCCGTCAAGTAGTTTTTTCACTTAAATGCTTGGTGTTGAGAAACTATCTCAGGCAGCTCACTTGCGAGTCTCCTTCACCTTCTCAAGAGGCTTCTCGAGGGCGTCGAGACAGAGGTCAATGGCTTCCTCGAAAGTGTCGGCTATCTTCGAAGCGAAGAGATCGTTGGCGGGGGGCACGAGCATCTTCACGGCAGCCTCCTTATTGTGAGAGGTCTCGGGCTTTACAACCTTGAGAGAAACCTCCACCTCGGTGATGGCCTCGAAGCGGCGGCTGAGTTTGTCGATTTTCTTATTGATAAACGCTACAAGAGAGTCGTTGATGTCGAAGTGGATGGCTTTGATTTTTACTTCCATGGTGGTTACTTTTTAGCGGCCCGGGGGTGAGCCAGTTGATAATTTTGTTGAAGCTCGCGGAAGGAGAGATGAGTGTAAATTTGGGTTGTGGCCAGCGAAGAGTGTCCGAGCAGCTCCTTGACGGAATCGAGCCGAGCCTCGTGGCGGACCATAGCTGTGGCGAAAGTGTGGCGCAACACGTGAGGTGTCTTGCGGGAAACGTTCGCACTGCTCAACTGTATCTTTACAATGCGTGAAAGCGCTTCATTGTTCATTGCCCGGCCTGAATCTGCCAATAAAAATGCTTCTGTGGCCTCGGCGAAACGCGCGTCGCGCAGACGCCTGTAGCGCTCCACATGTTCGCAAAGCTCGGGGGGCAGCGGCACCAGGCGCTGTTTATTGCGTTTACCGGTCACCTTCACCTCCCCCTTGGAAGTGTCCACATCGGCATCGCGCAGGCTCAGAAGCTCGGCACGGCGCAGCCCCGTGGAGTATAGGAATTCTATTATGAAACGGTCTCTGACCTCCTCGAAACATTCAGTGTCGAGAGTCTGCTCATCGAGAATCCGCTCAATGTCCTCCTCCCTGACAAAAGCCGGCAAGGGCGCCGGCAGTCGCGGCAGCGGCAGGTCGGCGGCGGGATTACGCTCAAGCAGCCCGGCGCGCCGCAGGAAGTGAAACAGTGTGCGAGCGGCCAGCGTGCGGCGCCGCAGCGTGCGCGCAGTGAGTCCGCGCGAGGCCTGCTCCGAAATCCAGGCACGCAGGTCAGAAAGAGTCACCGCAGCGGGGTCAAACTCCGTAGCCTCCTCGCCATTGAGAAAACGCGCCAACAGCAGCAAGTCATGCTCATAAGCACGCACCGTGTGGGCCGAATAATTCAGCTCACACCGCAGATATGTCAGAAAGCGTTCAATCATAGCGCCAAGGCAAAGAAACCACACGCGAAGATAAACAAAAAAACCGACACGGCCAAACCGCTCCTAATGTACCTAACACCTAAAACCTCCGCAGGTACGGATACAATAAGAGCCCTGACGTCGGGACGGCAGGGCGAAATTGAGGCTTGTGGAAAGTGAAGCCCGGTGGCTTACTCTTCGTTCTGGCGCAGGTGCTGCACGTAAACCGCCTTCATCATTTTCTTGCGGTTTGCTACAGAGGGTTTCTCGAATGCCTGACGGCTGCGGAGCTCTTTTACCACGCCGGTGCGTTCGTATTTACGCTTGAACTTCTTGAGAGCCTTTTCGATGTTTTCGCCCTCTTTTACTTGTACGATGATCATTTCTTATTGGTTGATTTTTAATATTTTATGCTATGTTGTTGCCAAATTTACACCGTCCCGACGGGGCGTAGGTGTACATTTAGCGGTGCAAAATTACAAAACAATCTGCAATCCGCAAAATTTCTGAGTGTTTTACTGCACTTTTTTTCTTCCTTTTTCACCCGCGAAGCGGCTTCCTGAGCATAGTTTTAGTCTCCGCAGGGGCCCGTCTGCCAGATAATCCCGGTTCAAATGCCTGATAATCAGCAATCCAAGCCCCCGCGAAATGCACTCTTACTTAACCAAAACCTTCACCGAGCGGTTGCCGCGCTTCACGATGTAGATACCGGCGGCGAGCTGCAGGTCGCCATGTGTGCCGGAGTAGAGCAATGAGCCCTGCAGGTCAAAGACTTTAGCTTCCTGTCGGCTGCTGAAACTCAGGCGTCCGCGGCCGCTCTCAACTGTCAGCCCCTCGGCGGATATGACTTCAACTCCGCTGCTGATAATCTCAGAAAAATTCTTCCAATATTCGGCACTGCGATAAAGTTCCACCGACTCTTCCGGCACCTCCAGCACGCAGCCGGGAGCCACCGCTTGCGCCCAGTCGGCATTAAGCGCCGGGGGAGTAACAGCGGCTATGCTTATAGCCTCGATGGCATTGCAGCCTTTAAAATATTCCGAAACATTCTCCGGGCAATCCTCCGGCAGCACCAGTGTCTTGAGACGGGAGCAGTTGTTGAAAGCCTGCTCGTCAAATACGCACCCTGCCGGAATACTCACCTCCTCCAGCTCAGAGCCGTAGAAAGCACATTCGCCAATGCTTTTCAGGCTTCCCCACGCAGGGTAATGCTTGAGGGGTGCGTCATTAAAGGCATAATCACCTATGGCTGTTACCTTGTCGATATTTTCTATCACGAGCTCATCAGCTTTAGTAGTGTCATAGACATATCTGCCAAAAGCGTGATCCGGAATAGTAGTTGCAGCGTCAGACCACACCACTTTCTTCAGCCCCGTGCAGGATTGACAGACAAAGGAGTCAATACTTTCCACTGAATTAGGGAAGACAATTTCCTCCAGACCGGTGCAAACATAAAACGCCCCGGGGCCGATGACTTTAATAGTTTCGGGCAAAGTTATCGAGGTCATTCTCGCGCAGCGTAAAAACGCACCGTCGGCTAACTCCGTGACGGTGTAAGTCACACCGTCGTATTCTATAGTTGAGGGCACTACGACAGCACCTTCGCAATAATCGCCCGTGTAATCATCAAAGCTGTTCCCCATGACAATTTCCCCCGCAGCTTTAGCGGGTGCCTGAGGGAGTGCAGGTACCATTTGCTTATCGCCGTTTTCCATATAGACGGTCTTATTATCCTCCGATAAAACGGAATAATACAACCCTCCGACCTTGAAATCATTTGTTTGTGCTAACGCCGAGAGCGATATAGATAAACTCGCGATAATGAAGAGGCTAAATCTTTTTTTCATAAATTCAATTATTAAATAACGCTGTTCCGGCGTAAAGTTACAATATATTTTCTAAGCAGCAAAATATTGTAGAATAAATTTAAATAATTTCAAAATCCCCCCGAATGTCAAGTTATTTGCCGGAAGAGGAGGCGCCGCCGGAGGAGAGGTCGTCGTTGCTTACGGATTTGGCGGTGCGGCGCACGGAGGCGCTGAGGGAGCCCAGACGGTAGCTTACGCCGAGGCGTACGCTCCACTGCGGATAGCGCCCTTCGCTTGTGAGCCGGTAGCCGGGGGCCTCGGAGGTGCGGTTGTAGCTGTAATGGCTCTTGAGGAAGTCGTTGGCCGAGAGGGAGAGGGTGAGGCGGTCGTCTATGAGTTTCTTGTCAACACTCACACCATACCAGCCGCTGTGGCCGCCGCTATACTGCATGTAGACGCCGGAGTATGACATGCCTCCCCATGCGCCTACGCTCCAGCTCTTTGGCAAATCATATTCGGCAGAGAGGGCGAAGTAGCCGCCCCATCCGTGAGAATTAAGGTCTATGAAGGGGGCCTTGTAAATGCGGTAGAAAGCCGACCCGTTAGCGTTGAGCGTCAGGCCTGAGCAGGGGCGGGCGTTCAGGTAGAGGTTGAGGTTAAGGGCGTCGGCGCTGCCGATGTTGCCGTAGGTAGTGTTGATGATACCCTCCTCGTCGGTAAACGAGTAGTTGGCTATCATGTCGGAATAGCGGGCATAGCCTACCCCCGCTTCGCCGCCAAACACACCCGCGTAGTTGGAGTAAGAGAGTGCGAAATTATTTGTGCGCGAGGAGGATAGCTCCGGATTGCCGTAGCTGATGCTTATGGGGTTGGTGTTATCCACGGTGGGGTCGAGCTGATAGACCGAGGGGCGGGAGATCTGCATTTTGTAAGAGGCGCGAATCTGGCTGGCATCCGTGAGCTTGTAAGTGAGCAGCAGACTGGGCACCGGGTCGGAGAAATTTGAGGTGAAGTCGGTGTGGCCCGGGGTGTGGAAACGGGTGCCCATGTGGGTGTATTCATAGCGCACGCCGGCCTTAGTCATGAATTTGCCGAATTTGCCTATGTAGGAGGCGTAGAGGGAGCCTACGTCCTGAAACTGCTTCATGTCGGACTCCTTGTCAGGCTGCATCAGCCAGTCATCATCCATGAGTGCGTACTCGGAAACACGACCGTAATTGTTTCGCAAAATGAATTTGCCGCCCACCTCCAGCGTGTGGCGCTTGCCGAAGGGGTGAGTGTAGTCAGCCTGCACAGTGTGCTCGTGGGTGGGATATTTCACATTGCGGTAGAGAGTGGGGAAATCGGTGGCCGCGAATCCCTGTAAGTCGGAATATATGGTGTGGGCATCACCATTCTGATGGCCGTAGTTATATTTATAGGATAGCACTATGTTATGCTCCGGGGAGGTGAAATTATGTTGCCAGTTGGCTTCGGCTGATGCACCGACATAGTCGTTTACGCCTGATTGATTCAGCGTGTAGCCGGAGGTAAAAGCGGCCGGGTTACGCGTAATGAACGAGACATCTGTCACCCCCGTACTCTTGCCGGTATATCCGTAAAGCGATGCGGCCACAGTGTAGAGGTTCAGAGTGTCAGGCTCCCAGGACATCTGCAGCGAGCCCCAATTGTTCTGCCCGTGACTTTTGCCGCGAGCCGTCTTCAGATATTGAGCGAAGGGGGAGGATTCGTCGGTATACTCCACGACCTGGCCGGAGGTGGAGGCGGGGGCGAATTGGTTGGTGTGTGAATAATTGAGGCTGAGGGTCACTCGGTTGAGCTTTGCGGTGCCATAGGCACTTTCGCTCAGTGAGTTATTGCCGCCGTAGAGGGAGAGGTTCAGTATGTAGCCCTCCAGGCGGGTGGTCTGCACGGTCACTATGTTTATGATTCCCCCCAACCCCTCGGCGTCATACTTGGCGCCCGGCTCGGTTATCACCTCGATTTTGTGCACCATCGACGCCGGCATGCCGCGCAGCACCTCCTTATAGTTGGAGGCGAGTGTAGGGTCGGGCTTGCCGTTGAGGTAGATTTTATAGTTTTCCTCACTTTTGAGCTTTATATTGTCTTCGCCATCCACAGAGAGCATGGGCACCTTGCGCATCATGTCGAGCACATTATTGGTGCCGGAGGCCGGGTCCTCGTCCATATTGTAGACGAGGCGGTCAGCTTCGGTCTGTATCAGCGGTTTGGAGGCGGTGACTACCACGTCATCAAGCTCCATAACGTTGTAGTCCGCAGAGTCATTAGCAGCCACTGTGTCGGTCATGGCAGCGCCTGCTTCGGCCGGTTGCTGCCTAACGCCTGAAGCTGACACAAACATTATGGAGAGTGCGGCCGAGAGGCCCAAGGTGCGTAAAATTATTGTCATAGAGTAGAGTGCTTTTAGGTAAGAAACCCTCGGAGGGGGCGGAATGTGACAGTGCCGATGCGAAATACTATCGGGGATTGTGAGAATCTGCAAAAATTGTCTTACCTTTGTGTACTTATGAAAGAGACATTGGTGAAAGAGACATTGGCAAAAATGCGTAGCCGCCTCGTGCCTGTTTACGGGCGCGGTGAGGCGGAGGCTATGATTAGGCTGATTTTTGAGGAGCTCAAAGGTTGGCGACCGGTAGACATCGTGCTGAATGAGGACAAACCCCTCTCCGACTTCATGCGCGGAAAGATTGACGCCATTCTTGACAGGCTGAGCCGGCATGAACCCCTGCAATACATACTGGGGCACACGCGCTTCTACGGCCTTCGGATAGCCGTCAACCCCTCGGTGCTCATCCCCCGCCCGGAGACTGAGGAGCTCGTGGAGATGGTGATTCATGATGCCGCCGACCGCGAGGACCTGCATGTGCTCGATGCCTGCACCGGCAGCGGCTGCATAGCCCTCGCGCTCGCCCGGAATCTGCGTTTCCCCCTCATCACCGCCATTGACCTGAGCGCCGAAGCGCTTAAGACTGCCGAAGAGAATGCCCGCGACCTGCGAGTGAAGATCAGCTTTGCCCGCGCCGATGCCCTGAAGCTGACCGCTGAGTCGCTGCCCGGCGCGCCGTGGGATATAATTGTGAGCAATCCCCCCTACATAGGGGAGATGGAGCGCCTGCAGATGGATGCCAATGTGCTGGACTATGAGCCCCACTCCGCGCTGTTTGTTCCTGACAGAGAGCCGCTTCTGTTCTATAAAGCGCTGGCTGCCTACGGCGCTGAGACGCTGAAACCCGAGGGGCGCATCTACTTCGAAATCAATCCGCTGCATGCCGACGCGCTGGTCCGCTACATGGCTGAGGCCGGCTACTCGCAGGTGGAGCTTCACCGCGACATGAGCGGCAAGGAACGTTTCCTGACAGCAACCCTGAAACCTGAGAACTGATGCTGAAACCAAGAAAGATACCTACGCGCGAACAGATGCTGCAGCAGATGGCGGGGCTCTGCGCCAAGTGTGAGCAGTGTGAGCATGACCTGCGCGAGAAGATGCGCAAGAAGGGGTTGCCGGGCGCCGACGCCGACGCGGTGATAGATTTCCTCTATGACCACAACTTTCTGAATGAGAGCCGATTTGCTCACGCCTACGCCAGCGACAAGCACCGCTTCAATGGCTGGGGGCGCATAAAGATTCGCATGATGCTCGGCATGAAGCGTGTCTCGCGCGACTGCATTGACGATGCCCTGGGCGCGCTCGACGAGAAGGAGTATATGGAGATTCTGCAAACGCTGGTCAATGCCAAGGCGCGCGACCTCGACCTGAGCGATGCCAAGGACCGCGCCAAGCTTCTGCGCTCCCTCGATGGCCGGGGCTTCGAGCCGGCGCTGATCGTAAAGGCCATGCGCCGAAGCGGGGAGGATTGACCTATGCTTTCGATACTTTTCCCACGCACCTGCCCCCTGTGCGGACGTGTGCTTCGCGGCGACTCCGGGCGCCTGTGTGCAGTGTGCCTCTCGGAGCTCCCTTACGCGCGTCAGCTCGGCGTGGTCATGAATCCCACCGAGCAGCGCTTTGCCGCAATCCGCGAAGTGGAGCGGGCAGCCGGGTGGATATTCTACAAACCGCAGACCCCCACCGCACGGCTCTTGAAGCAAATCAAATACCGTGGCGGCAGGGGTCTGGCGCGTTTCTTAGGAATGATGCTCGCCCGCGAGGCGAAGCAAGTGGGTATGCTTGAGGGGGTTGAGGGGGTAGTGCCGGTGCCCGTTCATCCGCTGCGGCGCATGATGCGCGGCTACAATCAGAGCCGCGAGCTGGCGCGGGGAATCTGTGGCGCGGGGGAGCTGCCGCTGCTCGATGTAGTCAGTGCGGGGCGGCATACGTCGCAGACCCGTCTGGCCCACAGCGCCCGCCGCGAGAATGTGCGCGGGGTGTTCAGGCTGAGGAGCACCAAAGGTTTGCGCCCCGGCATGTGCCTGCTCTTAGTGGACGATGTGTGCACCACCGGCTCCACGCTCTCGGCGCTGGCCGAAACCCTCGTGGCCGCGGTGCCGGGGCTCCGGCTGCGAGTCCTCACCCTGGCCACCGTTGACAGGTTTATTTGACACCGATGTGCTCGGCGAAGCGCTTGTAGTATTCCTCCAGAATGGCTCTGATTTCGGTGCCTATGCGCAGGTAAGCGTCATCCTGAAGATTGGCAAGAGAGACACGCACCGACCATGCCGGGCCATCGAAGCCATCGCCGTTGAGCAGCACGATGCCGGTCTCCTTGGCCATGCGGATTACGAAATCCAGCGGGTTGTAATTCTCCTGCAGATACTTCGCGAAGACGTCGCCATAGAACTTGCGGGCCCATACCATCATGTCGATTTCGCTGTAATAGCCGGCGCGGTTGGGGTCAGGCATAAGCGTGAATCCGGTGCTGCTCCAGAGGTTCTCCAGACGGTGCTGAATCATGTTGATAAGCCTGGGCTGTATGTCGTCGCGATGCAGGAATGCGAAGGCGGCAAACAGAGCCATCTGCACCTGTTGGGGAGTGGAGAGACCGGCAGTGTGGTTAAGGGCCACGAGGCGGCTGTCGGCCACGAGGCGATCAATGAATTTCAGCTTCGAGGGCTCCAGAGTCAGGGAGCTGTAGCGCTTGTCCAGAGCCTCCTTTTCGTGGTGGCTGAGCTGCGAGATGCGGTAGTCAAACACATTGTCGGGGCGGAGCGCCATAGCGGCCACACGCCAGCCGGTGCCACCGAAGTATTTGGAGAAGGAGTAGAGGCAGATGGTGTTGTAGGGGAGCACATACATCAGCGACTTGAAGTCCTTCACGAAAGTGCCGTAGACATCGTCGGTGATAATCATCAGGTGCGGATTGTCCTTCTTCACCACATCGACAATGCGGTCGAGCACATGGCTTGAGAGCGCCACGGAGGGGGGATTGGAGGGGTTGGTGATGCACACGGCCTTTATGGCGGGGTCGCGCAGCTTGTCAATCTCTTCGTCGGGATACTGCCAGTCATGCAGCCCGTTTACCTCGGCCTCGTTGGCGCTGATCTTCACTACCTCCAGCCCGAATTCTCTGAGCTCGGGAATCTCCAGATAGGGGGTGAAGCAGGGGGTGAAGAGCGCAATCTTGTCACCCGGCTTCAGCAGGTAGTTGGCTTTGAGAGAGTCAAACATGTAGCACATGCCGGCAGTGCTACCCTCGGTTGCGAAGAGGTCATAAGCGGTCATGTCATTGCCGCCACCCATGGCCTGACGAAGATATTCGCAGGTGATCATCTCCGTGTATTTCAGTATGCGCGGAGGGGTGGGGTAATGGTCTCCTATGATGCCGTCGACCATCTCAAACACAAATTCATCGGGGTCGGCCTTGAGGTCGCCGGTGACGTGGCTGTAGAAGTGGCGCAGCACCTTGCCCCCGATTTCATCCTTATGCCGGTCCAGGAAGGCTTCGAAGCGTCCGGCTATCCCCTCCTGCGAGGGTGAGGCCACGATGCCCCAGTCGGAATCAATCTGGTTGCGGTCAGCCTCCTCCATGGCGAAATCGCCCAGCAGGAAGTAAGCCTTGCGCGGATAGCTGAGAATCCAGTTAGGATTGCCGCGGCCGGCGTTGAGGAAGGTGGCGGTGTTGCGCTGTGCCTCCTTTTCGGCCATGCTTATAAGAGTGCCCTTCACTTCAAAGGGGCTCATCTGAGAGAGTTTGTTTTCAAATTCTCGGGAAGTCGGTTGATTGTTCTGTGAATCCATAGTATTTAGTTTCAATAAATTATTTTAAGCGCAAATAAGAACCAAAGCCACGCCCATGAGAATCAGCAGGGTGTTGCCGATGGCGTAGGTCACGGTGTAGCCCATGGCGGGCACGGAGCTGCCTAAGGCATCCTGCACGGCACCGAGCGCTGCGGTGGTAGTGCGACCGCCGGCGCAGCAGCCTAAGTTGATGGCCGGGCGGAATTTAAAGACTTTGGCGCCCACGATGATCATAATTATAAGGGGCAGCGAGGTGGCCAGCATGCCGATGAAGAAGACGGGGATGCCTATGGCTTTCAGTCCGCTCACAAACGAGGGGCCGGAGGTGATGCCTATCACGGCTATGAACATATTCAGACCCAGGTTGTTGAGCACCCATACGGCGGGTTTCGGGATGCGACCGAAGGTGGGATGCTTGGAGCGCAGCCAGCCGAACACGAGGCCAGAGATGAGTGCGCCGCCGCTGGTGGAGAGGCTGATGGGTATGTTGCCGGCATGGATTGTCAGTACGCCTACCAGACAGCCCAGGAAGATGCCGAGACCCACGAGAATCAGGTCGGAGGCGTTGGTGGGCTTATCGAGGTAGCCGAGCTTGGGAGCGGCCTCCTTGACCTCGCGTTCGAGGCCTATGATTGTCAGCGTGTCGCCGGCTTCAAGCTCTGTCTTGGCGAAGACGGGGATGTTGACCCCGGCGCGGGAGATGCTCTTGATGCTTATGCCATACATGAATTTCTGACTGCGCAGCCAGTCGATGGTCTTTCCGGCCATAGTCTTCTTGGTGATCATCACGTCTACCTGCTCGGCGGGGAACTCCAGCAGCTGAGCGTCGTTCACCTCGGGACCAATCCAGGCCTCGTCGCCGATTATGAATTCGCGGCGCCCGGAGAGCACCAGCTCATCCCCTTTGGCTACTCGCACATCAGCAGAGGGGTCTGCGATTTCGCCATTCTGTCGAATCCTCTCCACAAAGAGGCGTTTCCCCTCGGCAAGCAGTTTCGCTTCGATTTCGGCCACAGTGCGGGGTGTGGCGAAATAGTCGTCGTCCGCCTTATAGGCGCGGAAGGCCACCGGGCGGCTTGCCATGATGAATGCGGGGTCATCGGTGGCAGCGCCTGCATTAAGCTCCTTCTCGAGGGCGCGGGTATCGGCTTTCACCTTGTCGATGCCGCCGAGCATCTTCGGGCCGAGCCAGCTGAGAATCCAGGCGGAGCCGATGGTACCGAACACGTAGGTCACGGCATAGGTTACGGGCACCAGGTCGGTCCATTCCTTCTTCTGTGCGGCTGAGGCCGACAGGGTGTTGATGGAGTCGATGGCAGCGCCGATTACGGCCGAGCTGGTCTGGGCGCCGGCAAACAGGCCGGTGGTGATGCCTACATTATAGCCCATGATGCGGCAGGCGCCCCAGGTCACAAGAAGGCAGACGAAGCATAGCACCACGGCGAAGCCCACCTGCTTCAATCCCGCGCCGCGAAGGGAACGGAAGAACTGAGGGCCTACGCTGTAGCCTATGGCAAAAAGGAAAAGCAGGAAGAATACACTCTTGACGGGGCCGGGAATGGGTATGTTCATTTGACCCACAAGGACGCCGACAAGAAGTACGGCTGTGACGTTACCCAGCGAGAAACCCTTGAATTTCAGCTGGCCTATGTAGAAACCGAGGCCCAGCGTGAGAAAGATGGGTATCGCGGGGTTTTCGCGGAATGTAGTAAGAATCCAATCCATAAGCAGAGGAAGTGTTTTTGATTATATAGTATCAACATCTTCCTCGGCTTTAGGTTCAAAGTTGATTCAGACTTCTTCCCCCCTCTGGAGCTCAGACTTCTTCCCCTTCGGGGGTGATGATGGGGAGTGTGCCGGGATGCACTGCAATCGTGAGCGGCAGGGTGAGCTCCATCGGCTCCCCGTCGAGATGTATGTGGGGGTGCTCCTCGGCCTCCGGGGAGCTGATGGTGAGGTGGGTGGTGGCGAAGGTCTCGACCAGCGGGTTCCAGCGCAGGGTGCCGGTGAAGAGCTCTATGGCCGCCCTGAGGGTGTTAAAGGGGTCGCCGGCGCGGATTAGCGTCACATTGAGCTTGGCATCGGTCATCAGGGCGCCGGGGGCAATGCGGGCATTGTTGCCATACTGCGCGGCGTTGGCCACGGTCACAAGCAGGGCGTTGCGCTCCAGCGTGCTGTCGGGAAGCTGCAGGGTGTAGCGCCGGGGCTTGTAGTTGCGAATCTCCTCGATGACTGATTTCACGTAGGTGAGGGGCCCGCGCTTGCCGGACCTGGCGAAGCGGTGGCTCACCTCGGCGTCGAAGCCTATGCCCATGGTGCAGAAGAAGGGGAGACCGTTGACCTCGGCGTGGTCGCAGCGGGTCACGTGGCCGCGCAGAATCAGCTCGTGAGCGCGGTAGGGGTTCATCGGGAGCTTCAGGTGGCGTGCCAGCCCGTTGCCGGAGCCTAAGGGGATTATGCCCAGAGGGACGTTGCCGCCAATCAGCCCGATGGCCGTCTCATGCACGGTGCCGTCTCCTCCGGCTGCCACTACCGCCACAGCGCCCTCGGCGGCTGCGCGGCGAGCCAGCTCCGTGGCATGCCCGGGGTGCTCCGTGCGGAGGATTTTGTGGCGCGGCAGGGTGCTGAGATGCGCTATCAGTTCATCTTTATCTTTATTGCCCGAGATGGGATTGACTATGACTGCTACGTATGACATGGGTGGTAAAAACTTTTATCGGCGCATCATGCGGCGCAGGGGGTAAATGAAACTTAATGAAACTGCTACAAGCAGGGGGGCGGAAATCAGCGCGGGGAGAGCATCGGCGGCTATGACTGCAGCAGCGCAGACGCCCGAGCTCACGAGGGTCAGGAGCAGTGTGGAGCGGTAGAGTCGCAGCCCGTAACGACGATAGTAGACGGCGCCGGCTATCAGGGCGTAGATTATGTACCAGATGATGTAGGCCACGCCGAGGCCGGTGAGTCCGTAGAGGGTGTAGGCGAAGTAGCAGAGGGGCACGCTGATGATGGCGTCGAGGCTCTCGGTTATGATGTAGATGCGTCCATCGCCACGGCTCACGATGGTGAAGGCCATGCACCAGCTCAGTGCCTTGGGGATGGATGAGAGGGCCCCTAAGGTTATGAATGGTATGATTACGCTGAACTGCTCGGTGTAGAGGATTCTCACCACCGGCTCGCGCAGCACTATGAAGAGGAGCAGCAGGGGGGCAAGCACGGTGAGCAGCAGCTGGCACTCGTGGTTTACGAAGGTCTGCATGGCGCGGCGGTGATGGCCGGCGGCTGCCAGACGCGGATAGAACTCCATGCCGATAGCTGTGAATATCAGCCCCAGGTAGCGGACTATGATGGTGTCGCCGGCCTGCACGAAACCGAGCTCATCGGTGCCCGCATAGCTGTTGATGAGGCCTATGAAGATGGTGTGGGCAGTGTTGGTGACGAAGGCTGCGCAGGCCATGTAGAGCCCCAGGCGGGCAAAACCGCTCCCTTCGCGGATTATGGTGCCGAGCCCCGGCGAGGGTGAGGCGGGGAGGCGCAGGCGGCTGAGCCAAACGCAGATGAAGGCGGTTAGTGCATAGGCCAAGATGCTGAGTATCACCGAGGTGTAGCCGCAGTATCTGAAGAGGGGGATGGAGATGGCCAGTCCGGCCACAGTGCCCCATAGGTTGCTTTTGGCCAGGCGGCTCAGGTGCTTTGTGCCCTGGAGTATGGCTTGTTCGCCGCCGGTCAGGGCGTTAAGCATCATGGCTAAGCCGAGCAGCGTGAAGGCCCACCAGGCGCCGGTGGTGTCGAAAAACCAAAGGGAGAGTGCCGGGGAGGCTCCGGAGATGATTACGGCGCCGAGCAGGCCGGAGAAGAGGCTCCAACGCCTTACGACCCTGACTATCAGAGTCAGACGGCTGCCGGAGCCGTGGCTGCGGGCCACGTCGCGCACGGCGCTCTGGCGGATGCCGAGTTCGGTCAGGGTGGAGATGGTGTCTATGACTGATTGGTAGATGCCGAAGAGACCCACTCCCCCTGCGCCGAGCCAGAGGGCTACGAGCTTCATCTTCACGGCCGAGCAGAGTATGTTCGCCATCTGCAGGCCGGAGAAGAGTCCCATGGCTTTGAGCACGGCGGAGGTCACTCTGGAGGTTCGGGTGCTATTCATCGGCATCAGAGGTTCAGGGTGTAGGTGTCGTAGGCCACTCCGGTGGCTCCCAGAGCATATTTCTGAGCCAGAAGCCCGGAGTTGAGCACTCGCCCCTGCTGCTCGTTGCTGGTGCCGAAATCGAAGTATGCGCGGGAGGGGAACACCTCGGTGAGCAGGTGGTGGTAGAGGAGTGTGAGCAGGTAATTGCTGCGGCCTGCGGCGGAGGTGGCGGCATACTGGGAGTGGGCCACGTAGCCGGTGTCGTAGACTATGCAGCCGGCATGGAGCTCCCCGTCGGGGGCTGTGGCGGTGAAGAGGCGTATGTTGGCGGGGAAGCGGCTCATGAGCAGCTGTAGCTCCGCCAGAGTGTGGACGGGAGCGGCTTCGTGGCGCTCGGCCAGGCAGCTGCAGAGCAGTGTGTAGAAATCCTCGAGGCGGTCCGATTCTCCCACTATCCAGCCCCCGGCGAGCGCCTTGCGCACCTGCTGGCGTTTGCTCATGTCGAATTTCCAGGGTGTGCGCAGGTCAATGGCGGAGGAGATCAGGCGATGGCTGAGGGTCCCCCCCATGTGCCAGAGCACATAGAGGTCCTCTTGCGAGGGGCGCGGCGTGTAGACGTAGGGCACAGGCTTGTAAATCAGCTGTCGGTAGCCCTGAGAGTGCAGGTACTCTGCCGCGCTGCCGAAGACTTCGAGCAGCCGGGTGGCGTCGAGGTGGTTTTGCGGCAGAATCCAGCCGCCGTAAGTTAGGCCGGCATGCGAGGTGATGACCCCTTCCGTGCCTTTGCAGGCAGGCAGGAGCGCCACGGGTTTACCCTTGTGGAGAGCTATGAGCGAGGCGTCGGGGAAGCGGTCGGCGTGATAGTCCATGTAGCCGCGTTGCAGCAGAAAGGTGCCGTTGCGCGAGGCACGCACCATCTCGTCCCAACGTGGGGCAAACTCCGGAGTGTATTGCGCTATCTCAATCATGGTCAGGGGTTTATCTTATCCACGCTTCCGGATTCTGTTTCTCTCTGTTTTTCCAGACCTCAAAGTGAATGGTGGTGCGTCCCCTTTCGGATGCATCGGACACGAGTTTGCCGAGAGCTTGACCGGCCTTCACGGTGTCACCCTTGCGCACGGCGGGGGTGCCGATGTTGCCGTAGACGGTGTAGTAGTCGCCGTGGCTGATGATTACCACGGTGCTGTAGCCGGGGAGCGCATAGACGCCGGTGACGGTGCCGGCATATACGGCCTGGGCTGAGGCCCCTTTTGAGACCACGGCGTCGATGCCGGGGTTGTCATACATCACTTCGGGCAGGTCAGGCAGCGGATGGCGGCCAAACTTGCTGACTATGCTGAACGAGCCGGCCACAGGGCGCGGCAGACTACCCTTGGCCGAAGCAAATCCGCCGGCTGAAGCGGTGCTCTTGGCAGGTGCAGGGGCTTTAGTAGGTGCGGGAGCTTTGGCAGGTGCCTTAGTTTCCGGCGCTTTAGTTTCCGGCGCTTTTGCGGGAGGGGTGGCCGGTTTCTCATTGCGGGGGCGGCGACGGCGGGCATCGGCATAGCGAGGTTCCTCTTTTCCGCTTTGCTTGGTTTGAGGCTCAGGTTTGGGTTGCGACTTTTGAGGCTGTGCTTTGGGCTGGGGCTTAGGCTGTGGTTTGGCGGGCTGCTGTTTGGGTTGCTGCGGCGGGGTGGCCTGCGCTCTTTCGGCGGCAGCCTTCTTGGCAGCGGCCTTTTCGGCAGCGGCTTTTTCAGCGGCGAGGCGCCGGGCCTCGGCACGTTCGGTTTCGGCTCTGCGTTGAGCTTCGGCACGGCGCTCGGCCTCCTCGCGACGACGCTGTTCGGCGGCAGCCGCTTCGGCTTGCTCACGCGCTATGAGGTCGGCCACGCGGGAATTGAGGGCGTTGGCCTCGGCCTGCTTGCGCTGCAGGTGGCTGCGCAGGGCTGTGCCGTCGGCGCGCAGCTTGCTGACGGTCTCGGACTGTTGCCGCTGCTTTTCAGTCAGCACGCGGTGAGCCGTCTCCTGTTCGCTCAGAGTGGTGCGCAGGGCAGCCTGACCGGCCGCCAAGGTCTGTTGCTGCTTGGCCAGCTGCTCCACTTCGGCCTTGATTTCCTGCTCTTTGCGCGCACGCCAGTCGGAGAATGTGTGCAGATAGCGGAGGCGACGCAGCGCCTGGTAGAAGTTTTTTGAGGAGAAGATGAAGGCCAGAGTGTTGTTGCGCTTGCGGGCGGCGCGCATCTTTTTGATGGCGGCGACATACTGTGCGCGCATCTTGGCAAGACGTGCTTCGCTCGCAGCAATCTTTTGGGAGCATTGGGCTATGGTGGCCTGCAGGGATTGCTCGCGGTTGCGCAGGTTGGTGACCTTGGTCTGCTGGGCGGCTACCTCCTGCTGGAGCGTCTGCAGCGTGGCGAGGTTGGTGCTCACCGCCACATCGTTGGCTTCGATTTGCTGCTGGGTGCGGGCAATTTCGTTGTTTACGGACTGCTGCTGACGCTTCACCGTGGCGGATGTTTCGCGTTTTGCCGCTTTTCCTGCGGAGGTGCGCTTCTTCTGCCCTTTGCTTGATTTTGCGGTGCCTGTCTGCCCCTTCTGAGCTTTGCCGGCGGGGGCTTTCTGAGCTTTGCCTGCGGCCTGTGTGCTTGCTTTCTGCGTGCCTGCTTTCTGAGCCTTTGAGCCGGATTGCTTTTGACCCTTTCCGCTTGAGGTCGTGGCCGTTTTGGACGCGGTGGCTGTGCGGGAGGCGGGCGATGCGGCTGTGGCCGTGGCGGTGCCGCAGCTCAGAAGCAGAGAGGTGAGAAGTATGGCAGGTAGGCGTTGAGAGCTCATTTACTGGGAGATAGGCGGTAAATCAGAATGAGGAAATAAGTTGACGGAGAGTGACACGCTTCCAATTGTTGTTGAGCTGCATACGTGCCAGGGGTTTGGGTGAGAAGTCAGGGGCATCATAGCTCAAAGCGCCGTTGTAGGTCTTGCCGTCGGCTACGATGCTGACATCCATTGCGGTGCCACCGTTTTTCGTGTAGTCATATTGCGACTGGAGCAGGTAGCTCTCATCGGTGGTGAAGGCCACAGCGAGCAGCATTTTGCCGTCGGGGTAGAGGGTGAAACCATACTCGGCATCGTCGCGCTGCTTGCGGGGGCTGACAATGTAGTTGTTGCCGGGGGCTTCGCTCACGCTGAAGAGCTCCGCATTGTCGGCCGAGAGGGGAGCGCTGCCGGCCAGAAATACTCTGCCGAGCAGAAGGTCTTGGAAATCAGAGATGTTTACCCCTATGCGCGAGAGCAGCGAAGCGGTGGAGAGCTTGGCGTATTTGCGGTCGCGGCGGTTGATTACCATAGCGGAATCGGAGTCGATTTCGATGCGGCCGACCTCGCCGAGCACCGGCACGCGCAGCGAAAGGAGTATCAGCGAGCCGCGCTCCATGTAGATTTTCACCGATGGGTTCACGGGTAATTGCTTCACACTCAGCGAGCCGGAGAGTTGCAGCTTCTCCCAGGGGGTGTAGGTCTTTGAGAGGGCGACGAGCCACTTGTCGCTCTGTTTTTCAGAAAGGGGGTCAATGTTGAGGCCGGCGGCTTTCAGCTCGCGCGACATCCCCTCGGGAGCTTTGAGCGATGCCTTCTGCGAATGGCATGCGCCGAGGAGCACACAAAGTAATATGAGGCTCAGTAACTTATTCATAGAAATAGGTTTTATGCTTGATTTTGCGTTTCAGCAGGGCATTGTCGGGGTCGAGCGGCAGGGCCTTTTCCCACATCTCGACGGCGCGCGCGGGCTGAGCGTTCATGAAGAGTATGTCGCCCAGGTGCTCGAAATATTCGGCAGACTCCTCACCCTCCTCCACTTTCTCCATCACACTTTCCTGATACTTTAGCGCCTCCTTGTAGTCACCCTTGCGGAAGAGAATCCAGGCGTAAGTGTCAAGATAGGTGGGGAAATCGGGCTTAAGCTCAATGGCTTTGGCGCTCATCTTCTCGGCGCGGTCCAGGTCGCCGTTGCTTTCAGCCAGATAGTAGGCGTAATTATTCAGGGCCTCGGCATTGTCGGGCTGCGCGGTGAGGGCGTTGTCATAGGCGAGGCTGGCGCGGGGCATATCCTTTCTCTTATAATAAGTGTCACCGATGAGGGAGTAAATGTCGCTCAGAATACGCCGGTCCTTGGGGGGGAGGGGAGCCACATTGGCCTCGGTCAGAGTGTCGCCGGGCTCCACACCGGCATGCATCTTTGCAATCATGCGGTGAGCCAGCTTCAGAGCATCGTCAAGACGCCCGTCAGAGGCATAGGCTATTGCTCCCAGATACATGAATGAAGCATCGGATGCGATGTTCTCAGGCGTGCTCTCAAAGGCCGCCACGGCTTTGCTATCTTGATTGGCCACAAGCAGGTAATTGAGCTGCATCACGCGGTAGCGGTCATTCTCGGGGTCCATGTCGATGGCTATCCCTATCTGCTCGGCGGCGTCGTCATAGAGCCCTTTGGCGTAGGAGTACTGTGCGGCAAATTCCTGAATCTTAGGTTCGTGAGGATAGCGGTCGCGCAGGGTGGCGAAGAGTTTGTCGCCCCGCTTGGTGTCCTTTTTCTGAATCAAGGGGGCCACGAAATCGCCGAGTATGTCAAGCTTCTGATCCAGCTCGAGGTCGTCGGAGAGGAGCGCTTCGTAGATGTTCTGTTCATACTTCGCCGAGTCACCCATCTGCTGATAGTGCTGGGCGAGAGTCACCTTCACCATGCCGTTGTCGGGCTCGGTGGCAGCGGCCCGCTCCAGATAGAGGAGCGTGGAGTCGCGGTAGCCGAGGTGCTCGAGCAGGGAGGCTTTTATGAGATAGCCGTTGGCGGCCTCAGGGTATTTTCTGATGAAAGCGCCGGCCTCGTCGAGAGCGCTCACGGTGTCGCGCTTCATCAGGTAGACCAGCGATTTGCGTATGATAAGCTCCGGCGATGTCCCCTCTGACTCCTCATAACGCGAATAGTAGGAGAGAGCGGAGTCAAGCTGCTCCTGCTGCATGAAGTAGCCGGCTATGGTGGGAAGCAGCTCCGTGCGGTTGGGGTAGAGGCGGGCCACACGCTTTGACACTCTGATGGCTTCGGGCATGTCACCCACGAGGCTGCAGAGGTAGGCGTAATATTCCCCTTCGTTGTAGTCAGCCGGGTAGGCATCCACATACTCGCGCATGAGGTTGAAATTGGCGGCCACGGCAGCCGAGTCGGTGTCGTCGAGCATAGAGAAGTTGCCGAGCGCCAGGGAGTAGGCCACGGATTTATTGTCGGGGTCCAGAGCGTGGGCGCGCTTGTAGAGCTCATGGCTTGAAGCGGGGTCACCCTCCATGGCGGCCTGCATCGCCGCCAGTGCGAAGTGGCGGGCTTTGCGTTGCTCCACGTCAGACACGGCGTGCATCACCACGCTCGTGAGGAGCATGAGTGCCGCGAGTAGATATGTTAAATGCTTGGTTTTCATTAAGTAAGAGCTGTTAATTCACTCCCGAGTGGCCGAAGCCCCCCTCGCCGCGCTGAGTGTCGGGCAGGGTGTCGGTCTCTTCAAGCCTTACGCAGGCGTGGTGAGCAAATACTAATTGGGCAATGCGTTCGGAGTGGCGCACCGTGAAGGGCTCCGAGCCAAGATTTATGAGGATTACGCCCACCTCGCCGCGATAGTCGGAATCGATGGTGCCGGGGGCGTTGAGCACCGTAATGCCATGCTTGAGCGCCAGCCCGGAGCGGGGGCGCACCTGACACTCCATCCCCTCGGGGAGAGCCATGTAGATGCCGGTGGGGATGAGGGCGCGCTGCCCGGGAGGGAGCACTATTTCAGTGTCGGGGAGGTTGGCGCGTATGTCCATGCCGGCGCTGCCGGGGGTGGCGTAGGCGGGAGCGGGATTGGAGCTGCGGTTGATTATGCTTACGGTTGCTATCATTTTTGTCTTGTTATGGAACTGACAAAGTTAGTGAATTATTGAGAAAAATGCAAGCTGATTTTAGCGAGGAGCAGGAATTTTATGCAGACGCAGCGTCGCGCCTATGTGGGGGAGCTGCGCGGTCAGCACGCGCGGAGAGGTAAGCGAGATGCTGCAATCTTCGCTAACGGGCTCGCTGTCAGCGGTGTACCATGTCAGGTGAAAAACCTCGGGGATGCGTGTGGGCGTGCACTCGGCTTTTAAGCGCCCGGTGTACCAGCCGGGGGCGTTGCGCTCGGCGCCATCCACGTAGATGAGGATATATTCCCCCGAGGGGCGTCGGACCATGGCCAGCGTGTAGTCGCCGCCGGTGCGCACCACGGAGTCGTCGGTCGTGTAGTCCAGGATGCCCCAGTAGCCTTCGAGGGGGTCGGTGGTGGTGTCAAAACGTGTGCGGAGGGAATCGGCAGTGTGGGCCGTAAAGAGCGGGTCGTCAGAGAGTTCTGCGCCCGTAAGCCCGAGCCTCAGCACCCGTATGCTCCCCTGGGTAGCTGCTCTCACACCACCCTCGGTGACCGGAAAGGAGAGGAAGCGGTTGATGGTGCTGTCCACGGGGTATTCGGCAATGATGCGAGGGTTGCCGATACCCTCGAAGACTTTCACCACGGGGAGCGAATCGGTGGCGGCTATGCTCAGGCAGAGCTGCCCCGCGGCGCTGGAATGGAGGGGAGATTTTGACGCGGGAGAGGTGAGGGAGGCGGGTATCTCAATGCGTTCGCCGGAGGTGGAGAGGAGATGCAGGCGGCTGATGAGCTTTTCGGGGGCGGCTTCGTCGAGGCGGCCTGAGAGGGAGCGGGCCACGGTGAGGCACAGGGTGTCGGCAGCTTCGTTGACAAAGAGCAATTCGGCGCCGGCGCGGTTGGTGCCGAGCTGCAGCAGCGCCATGATGTTAAACTCCGGCTCTTCGGCATGAAACCGTGCGAGGAAGGGGGCGCGGCCGGCCTTGAGGGTGAGCACGGGGCTCTCGGAGGGAGGGAAGCCGGTGGTCTCGTCGAAATACACGTAGTCGGCCCCGGCGCTTTGAATCGAAAGAATCAGGAGGGCAAGGAGGAGGAGGAGAGGACAGGGTTTCATGCAGCTAATGCCTTGATGGATGTGATGATACCTACGCAGGCGAAGATGAGGATGATGGTGCCCGTGATGCGGTTGATGAGCCACATGGAGCGCAGGTTGAAGTGGGTGCGCACCTTGTTGACGCACCAGGTGATGGAGTACCACCAGAGCAGCGCGCCCACGGCTATGAAGATGAATCCCCCCACGTAGTGATACCAGAGCATGCCTGCCTCCAGGAAATTCATGCGTGCGAAGATGCCTATTATCAGGAAGATTATCAGGGGGTTACTCACGGTGAAAAGGAAGCCTGTGAGGATGTCGTTGCGCGGGGAAGCGGGGGCGGAATCCTTGTTTTTGAATCCCGGCATAGGCTTCTTTCGAAACAGGTAGATGCCGAAGCCTACGAGCACGAGCGAGCCTATGAGCTGGATAATGCTTTGATTGTCAGTGATGAAGTCCTCGATTAGCGAGAGGCCGAAGCAGGTGATGAGGCAGTAGAAGAGGTCGGAGATAGCCGCTCCCACCCCGGTGTAGAATCCGGAGAGGCGTCCGCTGTTGAGTGTACGCTGAATGCAGAGTACGCCTACGGGGCCCATGGGCGCTGAAATCACAATGCCCACGACTAATGCTCGTAATATGGTGTAAATCAGTAGTTCCACTAATCAGTTTTTACGTTCCTCCCTCGGCGGGGGGTGAGGTGGCTATCTCACAATCATGTAGCCACCGTTCTGGGCTATAGCCCGATAGCGCTCCAGGGCATATTTCACCGAGCCGGTGAGCGCGGGGCCGGAGATGGGCGCGCCCGCAGCCATGGTGACATCGTAGACAGAGCCGCACACCGGGCACTTGGCGTTGAGCTGCTCGTCAATCTGCACGCGAATCTGAGCATTGCACTCCACGGGGCAGGCCAGATCGTAAGCCAGAGGTTCAACAACTCCGGCCTCAAAGGGGTTCATGCCCTCTATGAGCAGCACGCCGCCGAAGCCCGTGTAGGTGGTCTGAGTGAAAGGGAAGTTGGCCGGCGAATTGGTCTCGCGTATGAAATAGGTGTAATCACCATAGCCATGCACGCCATAGACGTTCCACAGCCCTGTATTCGCCAGATTTATCTGCACATTGAAGGCCGGAATACGCGTGTCATCTATTTCATTGTCACACCCCGCAAGGCAGAGCAGGGTGAGGAGTGCCGGGAGCAGACGATGGAGTATTCTTGCTTTCAATGTGCTGAGGTTCTAATGTGCTGAGGTGCTAAAGTTTAAACAATCGGTTACGCCTGGGCAGCGTCAAAGGGGATGCCACCCATGAGCTCTGCCACCTTGTCGGCCACCTGCTGCAGCGGGCCCTTCACCATGGGGCGGAGCATCATCGGCACGTCGGCGTCGATAACGCACTGCACCTCGGTGGTGTTCTCGGTGAGGGGGCGCAGATGGAGCTGCAGAGTGATGTCGATAGGGAGGTCGGCAGCCTTGAGGCTTATGAGCGAGGGGCGCTCGCAGCGGGCCAGACGCAGAGTGACGGCGCCGGTGGGGCCGCCGGGGAGCGTGAGGCTGTCGGGGGTGATTTCCACCTTGCGCAGCTGCTCGAGCTTATCGGCCGGCACGCGGCTCTCGTCGGCGTTGTCAATGAGGCGACGCAGGTTCTCGGGATTGCTCAGGAGGTCATAGATGGCTTCGGCATTACCGTGGGCCTCGACGGCGCGGCTCTTAAATTCTGATGCCATAATCGCTTAAGCTTTGGGAGATTGAACGGGCACCCAGTTGGCGGGGTCTTTGCGCCATTCGCGCAGAGTCTCCAGCTCATCCTCCTGGATATAATTAGTGGCCAGGGCAGCTTCCAGCATAGCTGAATAGTTGGAGAGGGTGATGAGCTGCACGTTGGCGTCGCGGAACCGCTTTACAGACACGGGGAACTCGTAGCTGAACATGGCGCACATGCCGAGCACCTCGCAGGCAGCGGCGCGAATAGCCTCTACAGCCTTGAGCGATGAGCCGCCGGTGCTGATCAGGTCCTCGATTACCACCACCTTGGAGCCGGGCTTCAGGTTACCCTCGATGAGGTTCTCCAGGCCGTGGTCCTTGGGAGTGGAACGCACATAGACGTAGGGGAGGCCCAGAGTGTCGGCTACCAGGGCACCCATGGCGATGGCGCCGGTGGCTACACCTGCAATGGCTTCCACCTCAGGATAATTCTCCAGAATGAGGCGAGAGAGCTCTACCTTGATGAATGAACGGATGTCGGGGTAAGAGAGGGTCTTGCGGTTGTCGGTGTATATGGGTGAGTTCCAACCTGAAGCCCAAGTGAAGGGGTTGTTGGGTTGGAGCTTGATTGCGCTAATCTGAAGCAGTTTCTCGGCTAATTGACGGTCAGGGCTTTTCATATATGTATATTGATTTAAAAAATGCTATCATAAAAGGGGAATCCGGAAAATGGAAACGCTAATCCGGAAGCAAGCGTAGATGCCTGTCCTCTTTAAGTGTGCAAAATTAATCAAAAATTGCGAAATCCCCGCGCTCTCTCAACAAAAAAATGTGTCCCTGCTCCCCGGCGGCTGCAAACAGCCTTTTGGCCCGCCCCTCCGCGGCTGCGTATCCCGGTGATTTCTGCTCCCGAGGTGTGAAAAAATATGTCCCACTTGTGTTCAAAAATATTTCACACTCAAGTCTTGGCGCGCCGAGGGAGCCTTACTAATTTTGCGGACAAATATAAATCAAATTATTCACATGAAAATCAGAACTGACATTGCGCGCATCGCATTTGGCGGACTTATATTAGCTGCCGGTATTCTAACCCCTGCCTCAGCTTTCGGCTGGGATCGTAAGGGAGAGGCTCTCTTGGGCGAGAAATATGGATTTGGTGATTCTTTTGTGCGAAAGGAGGGGTGTATACCCGTAATGGAAAATGGCCTCTGGGGCTTCATAAAAACGGATGGAAAGGTGACAATCAAACCTAAGTATGAGGAGATTGGCACGCCGCAGAAGTATGAAATGTACAGCTCCTTAGGTGATAAGCATCTTGACAGAATGCTTATACCCGTGAAGTTTAAGGGTAAGTGGGGCTTTGTGGACCAAAGCGGTAAGGAGATAATAAAGCCCGAGTTTGACCAGGTGGGCGTATTCACCTCCGAACTGACCAGAAACGCGCTTGGCGATCCCTCCTATAACAACTATTGCGTTGTGGTTAAAGGCAATGACGTTTTACTCATAGACAGAAAAGGCAAAACTAAGGAAGTGTTGGGTTCCGGCTATGATAAAATCATACCTGCTAAAGGTGCTATCCTGGGTTTGACGAATGGTAGACTTCTACTGATAAGGGACATGCCTGGGAGCCGTGCTAAAGTCACTACATTGCCCGACTTCTTCAAAGTGAGTATCGGTGAAGATTTCAAGCTGTATGACAAGAATGGCGATGAGATGCCGTTAAAGATTGTAGGAATTAATGATAAACCTGCGGCTTATCTTGTTGATTGTAATGGTACGACGCGTCTGTATGACGAGGAGCTTTCGCCCCTGTCCACCGCTGATTATGCCGGTTGGTATCCGAAAGATAACGTTGTACTTTTCCAAAGAAAAGATGGCAAATATGATGTCTTTTCAGCCGCAGAACGGAAGATTGTAGGCTCCACTGATAAATATGTGGTGGAACTCGCTAACGGCTATATGCTCTTCGCTCCTAATGCCGATTCCAAAAATGTGGGCTTGGCCACCATGAGCGACCAGGTAGTGCTCCCTGCTGAATATGAGAGCATTAAGTTTGCGAAAGATGGTAAGTATCTCTTCATTAAAAAGGATGGCAAATTTGGTTTGGCTACCCCTGCCGGTGAAGTGATTCTCCCCTGTGAGTACACAAATCTGACTCCTGCCGGTGACAATGTCTTTGTGACCGGAGCCAATGGCGCAGGCATCTATAATCTGGCTCAAGGCAAGATGGTTAAGCCCGTAGGAACATACACCAAGCTTGGTAACTATGTTAATAAGTATGATGCTTACTGGGTTGGTAAGGGAGACAAGTGGGGTGTAATCTCCTCAGACTTCGCTCGCGAAATCATACCCCCGGTTTATAATAAAATAAGTACCGGTTTTAGCAATACACTTGACAAGGACAAATATACATTCCACGTAACCGCTGCCGACGGCACCGTAGGGGTCATCAATGCCAAGACAGGTAAAACCATCATCCCCACCGGACGCTACACCGGCATCAAGGGCTACGATTTGGATGGCATCTGCGTGCAGAAGGGCAACAAAGTGGGTCTGGTAGACCTGAACACCGGCAAACAACTCGTTCCCCCGATTCATACAGAGATAATCGGAAAAGGTAATGGCCGTATATTGGCTGGCGATAACCTTCCCGGTGGTAAGGGAATTTTTTATATCTATGATCAGAAGGGAACGCTCGTGAAAAAGCAGGCGTTTAACACATCTCAGCGCACCGCAATTGTCAATTTCATGAAGACATGGTTGGGCAACTTCCCTGCAACTTACGACTTTTGACGTAACTAATTAGCACCGCAACCCCGCTGCTCCGCGTTGCGGGTTGGCGGCGGGAATGGCGGAGTGATTCGTTTTGGTTAGCCGGGGGTGAAATCGCGTAGAGATTTCACCCCCGGTAATGTTGTCATACAATCCCGGCGGGATTGGGGTTTTTGCGGTTGGTTTAAAACATTTTGGGGTGGACTATTGTTGCATTATTGACTATTGTTACATTATTATGGATATAGATATCGAGACGCATCCTTGGCCGCCATTTGCACCTCCCGGTGCTAAAATTCTCATCATGGGCACTTTCCCTCCGGGGGCTCATCGGTGGAGCATGGACTTTTATTACCCCAACCGCACCAATGACTTCTGGTACATGATGGGGCTGATTTTCTATGGCGACCCGCGTGCGCTCTGCATGCCAGACTCAAAGGAGTTTGACCTGCCCCGCATCAAGCAACTCTTGACTGAAAGGGGGATTGCCCTCAATGACACCGGCTACAGAATCCGTCGCCTAAAGGGTAATGCTTCCGATAAGTTTCTTGAAATAGTGGAGCCGGTGCACCTGCGCGAACTGCTCGCGAAGCTGCCCGACTGCCACACACTCGCCACCACCGGCGAGAAGGCTGCCGGAGTCATTGCCGAGCTCACCTCCACCCCCGCACCGAAGATGGGGGAGTGTGTGGAGAGTGCCGACGGGCTCACAATCTGGCGCATGCCCTCCACAAGTCGGGCCTATCCTTTAGCGCTTGCCAAAAAGGCGGAATACTACGGGAAAATGTTTCGTCAGGCGGGAATATTAAAATAAATTTGTGAATATTATAATTAATGTTTATCTTTGCAGGGTCTTTTAACTAATTTTTGAGAATATGTATCAGTATCAAGTATCATTTGGCGCAGCTGTAAGACGCGCGTTCAGTAAGTATTGCTGTTTCACCGGTAGAGCTTCTCGTTCAGAGTATTGGTGGTTTCAGCTTTTCCTCTTCATTATCGGAGCTATAATCTCATCATTCAGCATAGCTACAACCGTCAAATCATTCTCCGAGGGTGATTATTCCACCCCCTTTAACATCTACACCGTAATCTCCTATATCTGGGGTCTGATAATATTGCTCCCCTCCTGGGGTCTGCTTTTCCGCCGCCTGCATGACACCGGCCGCTCCGGCTGGAACTGGTGTTGGTGTTTCCTTCCCATCGTGGGTGCCATCATTCTGTTGGTCTTCTGCTGCCAGGAAAGCCAGCCCCAAGAAAACAAATACGGCCCGGTGCCCAACCTGACCGAAGCCTAAACCTCATACTTATATCAATGAAGTGGTGTCGTGAGCTAATGTAAGCGGCACCACTTTGTTCATTCACAGCAATTAGGGAAAGGTGTGTGGGGCAGTTTGAAATTTTTTTGCTAAATTCGCAGAAAAATTTGACTATTTTATGAAATCAGTATATCGTATTTTTGCGGGAGCCCTTGCAGCGTTGATGCTGGCGGGTTGCTCCAAGTCGGAATTCCGCGTAGAGGGCTCTGTTAAGGATGGCGCCGGCCGCACTATGGCGCTTGAGCGTCAGGACCCCATGGCCGGTTGGCTGCTGGTGGACTCTGTGAAGATTGAGGGTGACGGCTCTTTCCGCTTCACGGCGCCCGCTCCAGAGGTGCCTGAGATGTATCGTCTCAGCCTCGGCGGGAAATATGTGTATATGCCCGTAGACAGTCTCGATCACCTCACGCTCTCCACCTCTGCCAAGGCTTTTGACCGCGACTTCAAGCTGAGCGGCACTCCGCAGGCTGAGCAGCTCACCGCCTTTGAGCGCGAGGCTATGAAGGTAGAGGCCTACGCCAATTCCGACTCCACGGCGGCTTTCCGCAAACGTGTCTATAACCAATATCTGCGCGATGCCCGCGGCAATCTGCTGAGCTATCACATACTCACCCGCCCCATGAATGGTGGTTGGCTCATAGACTACACCGATCCGCTCTATTCAGCCGTGGCTACCGCCTTTGAGACCTATCGCCCCAATGACCCGCGCACTGCGCAACTGGCCGCCCGCGCCCGCGAGGGTGTGGCACAGCGCAAACGCAACTCCGGCACCGGAAAGCGAATGACTGCCACCAGCATAAGCATGATTCCCATCTCTCTGCCGGGTCTGGACGGCAATGTTGCGAGCCTGGAGTCGCTGCTTGGCAAAGGTAAGCCGGTAGTGGTGGCTTTTGTGGTGATGACACGCGAAGACACTCCCGCCATCAACCGTCAGCTCCGCAAGCTTTACGAGGCTGGCAAGGCCGATGTCTACGAGGTCTGCCTTGATGCTGACCAATTTGCCTGGCGCCAGGCGGCACGCCCTCTGCCCTGGACGGTTGTGTTTGACCCTGATGGTGACAGGTCGCCGGCGGCTCTGCGCTACAACGTAGGCTCAGTGCCCGCTTTCTTCATCTACAACAGTGCCGGCGAACTGGTGCAGAGCACCGGCGACGCCACAGCTATTGAGTCGCTGTTATGATAGGTCCCGACAATCCGGTGTCTATATCCGTGGTGGCACGCTTTCTCAACGCGTCGCCTGACAGCGAGGTGCTTGCCTTCGACAATGTGAGGTTTCAGCAGCTCGATGAGTCGGTGCCCGTGCGCATCGATGGCCTGGCGATCATATTGTGTACCGAGGGGCGGGCATCCATCACCATCGACCTGACTAAGTATGAACTCCGCCCCAACTCACTGCTCATAATTCAGCCTAACAACTTCGTGCGCGCCATGGAGTCGTCAGATGATTTCCATGCCCACGTGGTGCTCTGCTCCGTTAACACCGTGCAGGCCATCTTGCCGAAACTCACCGACATGCTCCCCACTCTGATGCAGCACAGGCTCATGCCGGTCACCAATCTCACTGACAATGAGGCTGCCGGCATCAAGGCGTTCTATCAGTTTATCAAGCTGAAAATCGATGGCCCCAAGACCAACTTCCAGAAGCACAAGGTGCTGAGTATGCTTCAGGCTGCGCTCTACGAGATGATGGACATTCGCCTGACGCGCGATACCGCCGAGGGTATCACCCACTCCCGCAAGGAGGAGATAGCGGCGCGCTTCATCCTGTCGGTCACAGAGAATTTCCGCCGGGAGAGGCAGGTGGCCTATTACGCCAAGCAGCTCTGCATAACCCCCAAGCACCTGAGCACCGTGGTGCGCGAAACCACGGGGCGCACTGCCGGCGAATGGATTGATTCTTACGTGATTATGGAGGCCAAGATGCTGCTGCGCACCACCGACCTGACTATCCAGGAAATCACCACGCGCCTCAACTTCACGAATCAGAGCTTCTTCGGGAAATATTTCAAGCATCACACCGGACAGTCCCCCACGGCTTTCCGCCTCACTCATCATTAACACCGGTATGAAGATGATTAAACAGATGAACTGGGAACGGCTGATTTCAGCCAAGCGTCTCGGGCTGGAACAGTATCACGACCCGCGGGCGCACACGCGCTCAGATTTTCAGCGCGATTTCGACCGCATGATTTTCTCATCCCCCTTCCGCCGCTTGCAGAATAAGACTCAGGTCTTTCCGCTGCCGGGTTCCATTTTTGTACATAACCGTCTGACCCACAGTCTGGAGGTGTCAAGCGTGGGGCGCTCGATGGCCAATCAGGTTGCCGACGAGCTGCGCGAACGCTATGCCGGTGCCCCCTGGGTGAGTAAGCTCGCTCACCTCGGCGACATAGTGGCCACCGGCTGCCTTTGCCACGACTTGGGCAATCCCCCCTTCGGCCACTCCGGCGAAAAGGCCATAGGCACCTTCTTCTCGGAGAAGCAGGGGAAGCATCTGCGCGGCGACCTGAGCGATGTGGAGTGGAGCGACCTGACCCACTTCGAGGGGAATGCCAACTCACTGCGTGTGCTCACCCACCAGTTTGCCGGGAGGCGCCCGGGGGGCTTCGCCATGACCTACTCCGCGCTGGCTTCCATAGTGAAATACCCCTACTCCTCGGTGCACGCCGGCGAAAAGGGTAAATTCGGCTTCTTTGAATCGGAGCTGGAAATCTACCGCCAGGTGGCCGATGAGCTGGGTATCCCGGCGCTCAACGAGGAGCGCACCCGCTTCATGCGTCATCCGCTCGTCTACATCGTGGAGGCCGCCGACGATATCTGCTATCAGATAATGGACATAGAGGATGCCCACAAGCTGAAGATTCTCCCTCATGAACACACGGTGGAGCTGCTGCTCAATTTCGTGGATGAGGAGCGCCGCCCCCACGCCCGCGCCACGCTGGAGAGGGTGAGCGACCCCAACGAGCGTGTGGCCTATCTGCGCTCCACTGCCATAGGAATCCTGACGGAGCAGTGCGCCGGAGCCTTCCTTGCCCATGAACAGGAGATTCTGGAGGGGCGGCTGAGGGGGTCGCTCATAGAGAATATGGAGTCGGCCACGGCGCGCAGCGCCTACGCGAAATGCACGGAAACGGCCTATGCTAAAATCTATTCCGCCCCCGAAGTTGTTGATATAGAGCTGGCAGGTCACCGTATCATCACCTATCTGCTCGAAAGGCTCATAGAGGCGGTGCTTCACCCCGAGGAGTATGCCTCGCGGCTGTTGCTGCATAAGATTCCAGAGCAGTATCAGACGGCTGCTCCCACCCGCTACGGGCGCCTCCAGAGTGTGCTCGACCATGTGTCGGCCATGACAGATGTCTATGCCCTTGACCTCTTCCGCAAACTCAATGGCCACAGCCTGCCGGCCGTATAAAAAGATATTTTACAAATGAAGAAGGTTCTGACCCTGATACTCATAGTGCTCACCGCGCTCCCTGCCTTGGCCCAGAAGGAATACACCGTGGGGCAGGTGCCCGACGTGCACAAGATTAACCGCGAATGGTTTGTCTCCGACCCTGATACATTCCTCACCGATGCCGCCCGCGACCGGGTCAATCAGCGGCTGCGTGCCCTGATGGACACTACCGGTGTGGAGGTGGCCGTAGTGGTGCTCCCAAGCATCGGCGATGCCGACATATTTGATTTCACTCAGCGGCTGGCATCGAAATGGGCTGTGGGTAAGAAGGATAAGAACAACGGCCTGATACTGCTCTTCGACATGGGTGGGCGCAGAGTGCGAATCCACACCGGCAAGGGGCTGGAGGGAGCGCTCCCCGACGCCGCCTGCAACAGGATTATCGACGAAGTAATTGTACCCCACATGCGCACAGGCGACCTGGACGACGCCGTGGTGGATGCTACCGACAAGATTTACAGCGTGTTGACCGACCCCGATGTGGCGGCTGAGGTGAGCTCCGCGAGCCCCAATGACCAAGTGGACTTAAGCGAATTCGTGCATCTGATTCTGATGCTTGGCGCTTTAGTGGCTATAGGGTTCTATATAGCAGTGGGGATGAAGCTCTACCACTTGCGCGGCAAAACTGATTTCGAGCGCACGCGCCTGCTTTCGGCCTCGCTGCCCACCTATTGGATTTTCGCGGTGCTGTCGCTGGGCATGGGCATCCCCGGCGCCCTGTTTCTCTGGTGGCTGGCGAAGCATTATCGCAACCGCCCGAAGAAATGCGATGTGTGTGGCACCATGATGCACAAGCTCCCCGAAGATGAGGATAACAAGTATCTCACCCCCGCGCAGGACCTGGAGGAGAACCTCAATTCGGTGGACTACGATGTGTGGCTCTGCCCCAAGTGCGGCACCACCGACATCTTCCCCTTTGAGCAGCAATCCCCCTATCAGCCCTGTCCGCACTGCGGTGCCCGCGCCTATTCGGAGCTCTACAACCGCGTGGAGCGGCAGCCCACCACCATGCGCGAGGGTCACGGAGTGAAGGTCTATGGCTGCAAGAATTGCAATTATCGTCGCGATGTGCCTTACAGAATAGCGCGTCTGACTCCCCCCATCATCATAGCCGGCAGTGGCCGTGGGCCCGGCGGTGGCGGTGGCATGAGCGGAGGCAGCTGGGGTGGCGGCAGCTTCGGCGGTGGCGGTGCGTCAGGTAGCTGGTAAGCTTTATATCTTGCCGAGCAGAAGCGTCGTGATACGGTCAGTGCCGCGCAGCCCGAGGCGGCGGTAGTGGTAGGCTCCGCGCAGAATCAACCGCAGCCAGCGGTCGCGCTTAGTGAGCGCCAGCACCCGGCGACGCAGCGGCGCGCTCAAATCCTTGCGCCCCTCGCGGGCATAAAGGGCTGCCAGCATCATCCTGCGCCCCTGAACCAGACGGAGCAGCAACCGGCGGTCCGGGTGATTAGAGGCGCACAGCAGCGCCTCCACACGCTTAAGCACCGGCTCGTAGAACCGTTCGCGGTGAGAATAGAGGTCACCCGTCACAGAGTCATGAGTGCGCAGATTGTGGGCCACTACACCCGGCAGCCTGACAATCTCGGGGGTGGCGAGCAGGATGCGCAACCCGAGTTCCCAGTCATCCCAGATACGCAGGTTGGTGTCCCAGCCACCTATTTCCCGCAGAAAATCGGTGCGCGACGCATAAGCTATGGTGCGCAGAAAAGAGTGGTGGAAGTGGTTGATAATCAGCGAGCGGTGAGGGGGCGCCGAGGTGTGTTCCTGCCCGTTCATGTTTTCAAGCACCACGGCGCCGCAGACTATCTGCGCCTGAGGATTGCTTCTGAAAGCCTCCACAAACCGGCTCAGCGTGTCGGGAAAAAGGTAATCGTCCGAATCAAAGAAATAGACATAAGGGGTGGTCACCTCGCTCAGTCCCCGGCTGCGGGCGGCCGCCGCCCCCTGCCTCTTCTCATGCAGAATCCTGATGCGTAGCCCCTCGCTCTCATTGCGCGCCGCCCACGTGCGAAGCACGGCCTGGGAATTGTCGGTAGAGGCATTGTCCACAAGAATCAGCTCGACAGGACGCAGTGTCTGCGCCGCAATCGAATCGAGAGTGCGGCTTACCACTTTTGCGCGGTTGTAGACAGGCACCACTACAGATATTTCCGGGGATACGTTCACAGCTACAAAGTTAAGAAAATGAGCAGGCGCCACAAAATCTGAGCATGAATATTTTCACTAATCGGCGGCGAGTGGCGAAAAATTATTACCTTTGCGTATGAAAATTCTTTTCGTAGGCGATTATTCCGGCTTCCACGCCACCCTTGCGCGCGAACTGCGCAAGCTCGGCCATCACTGCACGGTGGTGGGCGACGGTTCCCGCTGCATGGACACCGAGCGCGACATAGACCTCTCGCGCCGTCCCGGTCTATTCGGCGGTTTTGGCTATCTGGGCAAAGTATTCAGACTCTGGCCGCAGTTTCGTGGCTACGATGTGGTGCAGCTCATCAACCCCAACTTCCTGCACCTGCGCCCCGGCAAGCTGCGCTATTTCCTGCGCGAGCTGAAGGAGAACAACGGCCTGCTGGGCCTCTCGCTGGCCGGCTCCGACCCCGTCAGTGTCAAGGCTTGTGTGGAGGATGGCCTCTTCCGCTACTCGGAATTCAAGGTGGGAAATGAGACGACGGAATATGTGCGCTCCACCCCCGGCATAATCTACAAATGGCTCAACGGCCAGATGGGCGACCACTGCCGCTTCGTCTACGAAAACATAGATTGCGCCATCTCCGCGCTCTACGAATACCATGTGGCTTCCGAGCGCTACCTCCCCGCCACGCTGCTGAAATATGCCGGCATCCCCGTAGATGTGGATGCGCTCGAGTTCAGGGAATATGAGCCGGCGCCTGACGGACGCCTGAATCTGATGGTGGGAATCAAGAGCGAGATGGAGCTCTTCAAGGGCACTGACCGGTTGCTTGCGGCAGCCCGCGAGGTGGAGCGCCGTCACCCGGACCGCTGCGTGGTGACTGTGGCCCGCGACCTCCCGTTTAATCAGTATCTGCGTAAGCTCGACCAGGCCGATGTAGCGCTCGACCAGCTCTATTCCTACACTCCGGCCACTAATGCCCTGCAGGCTATGGCCATGGGCAAGATAGTGGTGAGCGGTGCCGAGCCGGAGTATTATGACTTCATAGGGGAGGAGCAGCTGCATCCTATCGTGAATGTGGTGCCGTACGATGCGCAGATTGTGGACACCCTCGAGAAGCTCGTGCTCTCACCTGCCGAAGAACTCAAGGCGCGTAGCCGCGAGGGAAGGAAATTTGTGGAACGTCACAACGCCGCGCGCATAGTGGCCGCAAGATTTGTCAGCGCATGGAACGCCGCGAAGAAGTGAGACTCGAGGTGCAGGTAGCCGTCTACGGTCCTGACGGAATGAAGCGCTACCTTGCATCGCGCCATCCGCAGGTGGAGGGTGTGAAATGGCTCGTCAGTTGGCAGCAGCCCGCCTCGTCGGAACCGGTGCCCGGGGAACTGCTGCAGCGCGCGGACACCGAGGTGATAGTCTTCGCCGACCGTGGGGTCTCGCGCAACCGCAATCATGGGCTTGACCACGGCGGCACTTCTGACTACATACTCATAGGCGATGACGATGTGGACTATTCCGCCGAGGCCCTCGTGCAGATAATCCGCGCCTTCGATGAGCGCCCCGACATAGGAATCCTCTGTCTGCGCTACACCTGCTTCGGGCGCTACGTGAAGCCCTACGGCGAAGGGGAATTCGACATCTGCGACTCCCCCTTCGGCTGGTATCCCACAAGCTTTGAGATGGCCCTGCGCCGCAGCATGCTGCGTGAGGTGCGTTTCAATGAGAATCTGAGCATAGGCTCCCCGAAGCTTATCTGCGGCGAAGAGGATGTGTTGCTCCATGACCTGAAACGCCGGAAGGTGAAAGGACGCGGCTTGCCGATAGTGGTGGGGGAGCACAATCATGAGACCACGAGCGAGCGCCTTGCCGCCGACCCGCAATATGTCTTTACGCACGGCGCCGTCACCACGCTGCTTTGCCCCTGGACCTGGCCCCTGCGTATGCTGCTGCACGCTTACCGCAGCCCCATGCCCTACTTCCGCTATATCCGCCACACGCTCGCCGGCTCCCTCTACGCCTATCGCACCCGCCCCTTCCGACCCACATATATAAATAAATAGCGCCGGATGCAACCGGGTGGCGGAGTTTGTCAGAAATAGAACCTCAGCGGCTGCTGAATGTTATAACCATAAAAAGATTAAAGTTATGATACAGCTGAAAAGAGCATACGACCCGCAGGAGCAGACCGATGGCTTCCGCGTGTATATTGACAGACTTTGGCCGCGCGGCCTCTCACACGAAACATTTCATTATGATTTGTGGGATAAGGAGATAGCTCCATCCGCTGAGTTGCGCGAATGGTTTCATTCCGACCCGCAGGGACTCTGGGCGCAATTTGCCGAGAAGTATAAAGCTGAATTACAGGCCAATCCGGCTATGAATGATTTGAAGCAAATGCTCAAGGACAAACCAACGGTGACGCTACTTTATTCCTCCCACGACCGCGAACACAACAATGCCGTCATAGTCAAAGACTTATTAAAATCAGAGTAATCATGTCAGCAGAACATCATCACCATCACCACCATAATATTGAGAAGATAGGCAAAATAATGAGACAGCACATATGGTAATCGACAGCCGCGACAACGAGGATGCCACTCTCGCGTCAATAAAGCAGCGCGCTCACAATGCCGGCATCAATCATCCCACCATAGAATTCGAGACAACTCCTTGCGGCCACTCACACACTTACGAACTCTGACCGATGATAGTACTGATAGCAGAATCAAAGACTATGACTGACCGGAAAATGACTGTCAGCCGCAGTGAGTATGAGGCTCAGCGCCCGGCGGGGGAATGCTCTGCGGCTGAGATAATGAACCGGGTGGCCGGAATGTCTGCCGGAGAGATTGCCCAGGTCATGAAGGTAAGTGCCGCAATGGCTGCGAAAGTGCTGCGCATGGCTTATGAGTTCCCGAATAAGCTGTCGGGACTGCGTGCTATCGAGGCTTTTACGGGAGTGGTGTTCAAGTCGTTTGATTACAGCTCGTTGACTCCCGGAGAGAAGAAGAGGTGTACCTCCTTCGTGAGAATAATTTCCTCACTTTACGGCTGGCTTGAGCCCGAGAATGTCATTAAGCCCTATCGCTTTGATTTCACCACCCGCTTAGCTCCGGGAGGCAAATCGTTGGCAGAATATCTGCGCAAGGATGTGACCATTCAATTGGTTAAGGAGTTGCAATCAGGAGGGGAGACCGCCATTCTGAACCTTTTGCCGGCAGATGCAGGCAAATGTATTGACTGGAAACTTGTTAAGCGGTTTTTCAAAGTGTGGAAAGTAGATTTCAAGGAGCTGAAAGATGGCGGCGAATGCAAGACCCCCAACGCCGGCAAGCTGAAGACCCTGAGAGGGGAACTGCTCCGCACCATCATCAGCCGGAACCTGACAGAAGCCGCCGACCTTCTCACTCTGGAAACTGACAGCCTGATGCCGCTTGCCACTCCTGACTACCCCGACCATATAGCCTTCTGCGTCTAACCCCGGCCCCCGCTGCCGCCCCGGCAACTGCCTTTATGGGCAAAACAACAGCCACGCATGGAGAGGAGGTTTCCAACCTCCGACCAAACTGTCCTGTCATAACAACCCGAATTTTCGGGGGCTTGGGGCGGGAATCATGTCGGAGGAAGGAATCCTCCTCTCCATGCGCCTACGGGCTGCGGGCGGGAATCGCGGAGCGCCTGTGCATCGGCAACTGCATTTATGTGTAAAACAACAGCCACGCATGGAGAGGAGGTTTCCAACCTCCGACCAAACTGCCCTGTCATAACAACCCGAATTTTAGGGGGCTTGGGGCGGGAATCATGTCGGAGGAAGGAAGCCTCCTCTCCATGCGCCTGCGGGCTGCGGGCGGGAATCGCGGAGCGATTCGTTTTTGTTAGCCGGGGGTGAAATCGCGCAGAGATTTCACCCCCGGTAGGGGTTACGTAGTCAAACACTCCCGGCGGGATTGGTGTAGGCCTCCAGTGGTTTTTTGAACATAAAGAAATTAAGGATAAGTTAACAATGACAAAAACCCGCGCCGGACGGCTGATGAGGCCGGGCGGCGCGGGGTTGCTGTATCGTGGGGCTGCTGACGGGTGCAGCAGCGGCGGGGTTACTGGAGCTCTTCGAGGAGCTTGGTCAGCTCTTTGTCTGTGCCCTGCAGACGCTCCTTGCAGAATTTCAGGAGCTGGAGGGAGCGGGCGGTGTAGCCGGCCAGATTGTCGATGTCGCAGTTGTCCTGCTGCATTTTGCGCACGATGTCTTCGAGCTCGGCAATGGCTGCGGCGTAGGTTGTGGGCAGGGGCTTCTGTTCCATTTTTTAAGAAACTGTTTCTTAGAATTCAGCGTTGCCCGGGTAGCGGGGGAAGGGGATTACGTCGCGGATGTTCTGCATGCCGGTCACGAACAGCACCAGGCGCTCGAAGCCCAGACCGAAGCCGGAGTGAGGCACTGTGCCGAAGCGGCGGGTGTCGAGATACCACCACATGTCCTTCATGGGGATGTGGCGCTCCTCAATTGCGTTCATCAGCTTGTCGTAGCTCTCTTCGCGTTCGCTGCCACCTATGATTTCACCAATCTTCGGGAAGAGCACGTCCATGGCGCGCACGGTACGGCCATCTTCGTTCTGCTTCATGTAGAAAGCCTTGATTTCCTTGGGGTAATCGGTGAGAATCACGGGTTTCTTGAAGTGCTTCTCCACGAGGTAGCGTTCATGTTCGCTGGCCAGGTCAATGCCCCAGCTCACAGGGAACTCAAACTTCTGGCCGCTCTTCTCAAGAATCTCGATGCCCTCGGTGTAGGTGAGGCGCACGAACTCCTCTTCGCACACGTGCCTGAGGCGCTCCACGAGGTCCTTGTCATACATTTGCGAGAGGAACTCTATGTCGTCCTTGCAGTGTTCAAGAGCGTAGCCCACGCAGTATTTGATGAACTCCTCGGCCAGGTCCATATTGTCGCGGATGTCGTAGAAAGCCATCTCGGGCTCAATCATCCAGAACTCACTGAGGTGACGGGGAGTGTTGGAGTTTTCAGCGCGGAAGGTGGGGCCGAAGGTGTAGATATTGCCCAGGGCTGTAGCGCCGAGCTCACCTTCGAGCTGACCGGACACGGTGAGTGCGGCCATCTTGCCGAAGAAGTCCTGAGAGTAGTCCACGGCTCCCTCCTCAGTGCGAGGCACATCGTTGACGGGGAGCGTGGTCACCTGGAACATAGCACCGGCGCCCTCGCAGTCAGAGGCTGTGATGAGCGGGGTGTGGAAGTAATAGAAACCCTTGTCATTGAAGAATTTGTGGATGGCATAGGCCAGAGCGTGGCGTATGCGCAGCACGGCGCCGAAGGTGTTGGTGCGGGGGCGCAGATGAGCCTTTTCGCGCAGGAACTCCAGGGTGTGACCCTTCTTCTGCAGCGGATACTCCGCGGGGTCGGCAGTGCCGTAAACCTCCAGTTCATCGGCCAGAATCTCCACGCTCTGACCCTTACCCTGCGAGGGCACGAGAGCGCCCTGCACATGGATTGAGGCGCCGGTGGTGATGGGGCGCAGCTCATCCTCGCTGAAGCGGTCGAGGGGGAAGACGATCTGGATATTCTTGATGGTAGAGCCGTCGTTGAGCGCCACAAACTGCACATTCTTGTTGCCACGGCGGGTTCGTACCCAGCCCTTGACATCTACAGTCTGCTGCTCGGCGGGCACGAGGCCGTCGGTGAGCGCTTTGACGCGGGTTCTTCTTATATCTTTCATATCAAGTTAAGTAAGTATCATTCAAAAGTGCCCTTGCGCAGGTAGTCTACCTCCTCCTGAGTGAGATAGCGCCAGCGGCCACGGGCCAGATTCTTCTTGGTGAGACCGGCGAAGTAGACGCGGTCAAGCTTGGTCACACGGTAGCCGAGGTGCTCGAAGATACGGCGCACGATGCGGTTGCGGCCGGAGTGGATTTCTATGCCTGCCTGGTTGCGGTCGGTGTCGGTCACGTAGCTGATAGCGTCGGCGTGGATTTCGCCATCTTCAAGCTCGATGCCGTCGGCTATGCGCTGCATGTCCTCTTCGGCTATGTCCTTGTCGGTCCATACGTGGTAGATTTTCTTCTTAACGTAAGAGGGGTGAGTGAGCTTGGAGGCGAGGTCGCCATCGTTGGTGAGCAGGAGCACACCGGTGGTGTTGCGGTCCAGACGGCCTACGGGGTAGATGCGCTCCTGGCAGGCGTTCTTCACCAGGTCGAGCACAGTGGTGCGGCCGTTGGGGTCGTCGCTGGTGGTCACGCAGTCTTTGGGCTTGTTGAGGAGCACGTAGCACTTGCGTTCGGGAGTCACAACCTTATCCTCGTATTCCACCACATCGTTGCGGGTGATTTTGGTGCCGAGTTCGGTTACAACCTCGCCGTTCACCTTCACCAGGCCTGCAGTGATGTGCTCATCGGCTTCGCGGCGAGAGCAAACGCCTGCGTTGGCCATGTATTTGTTGAGACGGATCGGTTCGTTGGGATCCACATCCTCGATGATGTAGTCAATCTGCTTCGGACGGGGAATGAACTGCTTGCCGGGGCGAGCCTTCTGGAATTTGCCGCCGGGGCGGTTGTTATACTGGTTCTGCTTGGGACCATAGGGGCGCTGCTGACCGTAGGGACGGGGCTGCCCGTAAGGGCGCTGCTGGCCGTAAGGGCGCTGCTGCTGACCGTAGGGACGGGGCTGGTAGGGGCGCTGCTGACCGTAAGGGCGCTGCTGATAGGGGCGCTGCTGACGGGGCTGGTATCCCTGCTGATCCTGCTGACGGGGCTGATAACCCTGCTGTTCCTGCTGACCCTCGGTGTTCTCACCCTCGGCAGCGGGGCGCTGCTGATAAGGGCGCTGCTGATAGGGACGCTGTTGGTAAGGACGCTGCTGGTAGGGGCGCTGCTGATAGCCCTGCTGACCGTAGGGGCGCTGTTGATAGGGGCGCTGCTGACGGGGCTGGTAACCCTGCTGCTCCTGCTGACCCTCGGTGTTCTCACCCTCGGCAGCGGGGCGCTGCTGATAGGGACGCTGCTGATAAGGGCGCTGCTGATAGGGGCGCTGCTGATAGCCCTGCTGACCGTAGGGGCGGGGCTGATAGGGGCGCTGCTGGCGCTGTGCGGGAGAGTATGAATTGTGCTCCCCGTAAGCTACTTTTTCATAATGACCATCGGAGTTTTCTGCATTAGGGGTAACGCCACCGATGCGCGGACGTTTGGGTTTCTTTTCTTCTTCCATAATCATGTGATTGCTAACGAACGGCTTTCTGCCTCGGCAGCCTCGCGCTGCTCTGGAAAGAAAGGTGTAGGTTGAATTACTTTAATTAATGAACTAAATATTGGGGTTAAAAAATATGTAAAGTGTCTCAGGTATGTTTGCCCTGCGAATGATGTTAACACCCGTGGGGTCTAAATAGTTGAAAGCTATTTCAGCTGCAAAATTAGTCAAAATCTTTAAGCCCGCAAAATCAATGCATTAAAAAAGCATTAATATCGCGGGCCTTGGTTGAAAAATCGTTAAAATTACTTACCGAGCATGAAGCGGAGAGGGCGGTTTACGCGGGCTGCCCATGCGGTTTCGGTGTGTGCGGCGCCTTCATCTACGTAGCTGTCAAGGTTTTCGCCGGGGCGGTAACCCTTCTCTTCGGCTATCTTCACAGCCTTTTCAAGCCAGGGAGCGTAGTTGGTGTCAATGGTTTCGGTGCCGCAGTCGAAATAGATTTTGTGAGTGGCGGGGTCGGGCAACGAGGTTCTTACGTAGTTGAGCATACCGTTGCCGAAGCCGTCGTTTTCATCGCGAGTGGTAGACCAGTGGATCGATACGCAGCCGGCGCTGCCGAATACATCGGGCCTCTCGCAGATGAGATAGAGCGACATCAGTCCACCCATGCTTGAGCCCATCACCATAGTGTTCCCGCGGTCGGGCAGCGTTGAGTAATTAGTGTCTACCCAGGGCTTTAAGGTGTTGACTACGAATTCCACATACTTGTCGCCGAGCACGGGCACGTTTCTCATCTTCGGGCGTTCGAAAAACTGCTCAAGGGCGGCATTGGTTAAGGCTTTAACGGGCAAAAGCTCCGAAGCGCGTATGGCGGGGTCGCTGTGTATGCCTACAATTACAGGGGTTGTGATTTCCCCGGCAGCAATCATGCGGCAGCAGACGGAATCCATCTCCCACGCCTGGCCGTTCCAGGTGGAGTTGCGGTCATAGAGGTTCTGACCGTCGTGCATATAAATCACGGGGTACCTGTCGGCGTTCGCGGGATTGTAGTGTTCCGGAAGCCAGATGTCAAGGCGCACGCTGTCGCCCAGCTCGGGGGAGAAGAGCACGTGACGTTCCACGGTGCCGCAATCGGCTTTTTGCAGGGGTGCTTCGGGGGCTGCCGAGGCCATCAGGGATGATGAAATTAGCGCTGCTGCGAGGGTTGCTCTTGCTGCAGCTGAGTTTTTAGAAAGGTGCATGTAAATAATTAGGATTTAGTTAACACTTGCGCTCGCAAAAGTACAAAAGATTCTCCGCATTTACAATCAAATGAGGCGGGGATTTTGCGAGGTGGGGAATGTTTTGTAATTTTGTAACCTCAAAAATAAACTTATAAAATATAGTAGATTATGGCAAAGATTGGTTCGGTTATGTCGCCGGTAGGGCGCAAGGCGTTGTTACTCGGCAGCGGCGAACTCGGCAAAGAGGTGGCGCTGGAGCTGCAGCGCATGGGTGTGGAGGTTGTGGCCTGCGACCGCTATCCCGATGCACCCGCTATGCAGGTGGCCCACAGACACCATGTGTTTAATATGCTTGACGGCGCCGAGCTCCGCCGCGTCATAGAGCTTGAGAAGCCGGACCATATCATCCCCGAAGTGGAGGCTATAGCCACCCCGGTGCTGGAGGAGCTCGAGAAGGAGGGCTACAATGTGACCCCCACCGCCACAGCCGCTCTGCTCACCATGAACCGCGAGGGCATACGCCGTCTGGCCGCCGAGGAGCTGGGTGTGCCCACCTCCCCTTACCGCTTTGCCGGCAGCTACGATGAGTTCCGCCAGGCTGTTGAGACCATCGGCATCCCTTGTGTGGTGAAGCCCATCATGAGCTCGTCGGGCCACGGCCAGTCGGTGATAAAGAGTGTCGACGACATAGACGCCGCATGGCGCGAAGCCCAGGAGGGTGGACGTGCCGGCGCAGGCCGCGTGATTGTGGAAGGCTTCGTGGATTTTGATTACGAGATTACGCTTCTCACCGTGCGCTCCGTGAGCGGCACAGTGTTCTGCGAGCCTGTAGGCCACATTCAGGTTGATGGCGACTATCGCTACTCCTGGCAGCCGCAGCCCATGAGCGCCGAAGCCATAGAGAGTGCGCGCGAAATAGCCCGCAAGGTCACCGACGCTCTCGGTGGCTACGGCATTTTCGGCGTGGAGCTCTTTGTGAAAGATGACAAGGTGATATTCAGCGAGGTCTCTCCCCGTCCGCATGACACCGGCATGGTGACTATGATTTCCCAGGACCTGAGCGAATTTGGCTTGCATGCTCGCGCGCTGCTTGGGCTGCCTGTGCCTGAAATCCGCTTCTTCGGTCCTTCGGCTTCACGCGCTATCGTGGTGGAGGGTGACTCCGACAAGGTTGTGATGGGCAATCTCGAGAAGGTGCTCGCGGAGCCCGGCACGCAGATGCGCATCTTCGGCAAACCGGAGGTGAAGGGTCACCGCCGCATGGGTGTGATTCTGGCCACTGCCGACACTGTGGATGAGGCCCGCGCAAAGGCTGAGCGTGCCTACGAGGCACTGCAGGTTGAAGTCCTTCCCCGCGGCTGACGCTTATGAATGTAACTCCCGAATTTGACATGCTGATGATGGGGCGGGCGCTTGAGCTCGCCCGTCTCGGCATGGGTTTCGCCTCCCCCAATCCTATGGTAGGGGCTGTGGTGGTCAACGACTCCGGCCTTATAGTAGGGGAGGGGTGGCATCGCTGCTGGGGCGGACCTCATGCCGAGGTCAATGCTGTGGACTCGGCTTTGCGGCGCGGAGCTGACCTGAAGCGCTGCACCATCTACGTAACTCTCGAGCCCTGTGCGCATTACGGCAAGACGCCCCCCTGCGCGCTGCTCCTCAAGAACTCCGGTTTCCGCCGCGTGGTGATAGGCTGTCTGGACCCATTCCCGAAGGTGAACGGCCGCGGCATAGAAATTCTGCGCGAGGCCGGCATAGAGGTGGAGTGCGGTGTGCTGGAGCAGGAATGTAAGGAGCTCAACCGCCGCTTTTTCTTCGCCCACACCCATAAGCGCCCCTGGGTGATGCTCAAGTGGGCGCAAAGCCTCGACGGGTTTATGGCTGCTGCTGACCGACGCCCCGTGAAATTCTCCACCCCCGCGAGCAGTGTATTCATGCATCGCGAGCGAGCCGGTGTGGATGCAATCCTTGTGGGCACCGGCACTCTGCGCTCTGACAATCCCAGCCTCACGCTGCGCCTCTGGCCGGGCCGCCGTCTGCGCCCGGTGGTGCTGCTGAGCGAGCGCACGCCTGCCGACGCCTGCGTGCTCAGCAACCCCGACACTATAAAGATTGACCGACCGGAGAGCCTGAGCAGCACGCTCGAGACCCTTTATTCCGATTTCGACGTGACCTCGCTGATGGTGGAAGGGGGAGCCGCGCTCGTTGCTTCCTTCCTGAGTGCTAATGATTTATGGCAGGAGATGCGCATAGAGGTGTCCCCCTTAAGACTCGGTGCCGGCATCCCGGCACCGACCGTGCCGTTAGCAGGCCTGCAGGGGAATGGGGCCGGAGGCAATATGGTCTACACCGCTCTCTCTGAATCAGCCAAACTGTGAGACTCAGTGCTAAAGGGCGTTAAAAAGCTATAAAAAAGCCTTTATACTCACTTTATTGAGGGGGAATTACAGTTAATTCGCCAAGAAATATTAATTTTGCAATTTGAATAGTGCCCCGGACACGTTCGGAGCTACCTGTGCTCACTGAAATTTTGACTCTACTCAATGCAAAAAAATACACTTAAAGCACTGCGCTACATAGCGTTGATGTTACTCCCCATGTTCGCTCTCGCTGCCTGCAACGAGAAGACTGAGGATAAGGATGCCGATACATATTACACTCTCCCCACCGATGTGGCCATCACCGGCTATTCGCTGAACGCTAACACGAAGGTGCTCAAGGGTCTCGACTCCGTCTATTTCTCCATAGACCTGGATAAGGCTGTGGTCTTCAATGCCGACTCGCTTCCAAAGGGTACGGATGTGACCAAAATCGTGCCGAAGATAAGCTATTCTTCCTACATCTCCTCAGCCGTGATTGAAATGACCGGCGGCAAGGTGCGCACCGGCAGCGTGGACTACAAAAAGCAGCCCGGCGACTCCATTGACTTCTCCGGCCGAGTGACCATAACGCTGACCTCTACTTCCGGCAACTCGCGTGCTTATGAGCTGAAACTCAATGTACACCAGACCGAGCCCGACTCCCTGAGCTGGGGCAAGACCGCCCTCTCCGCGCTCCCTTCACGCTCTGCTGCTCCGCTGGCGCAGCGCACTGTGCAGAATGGCGACAAGGTGGTGTGTATGCTTCAGGAGGCCGACGGTTCCTACACTGTAGCCGAGACCGATAACCCCGCCTCAAATCAGTGGCAGAAGACAGCTGTGAGCCTCCCCTTTACCCCCCGTGTGCGCACCCTCACAGCCTGTGCAGGTTATCTGTATATGCTTGGCGAAGAGTGGCTTTACGTATCTGCCGACAATGGTAAGAACTGGAATAAAACCAGTGGCGGTTACTATAATATAGTTGGCGCTTACGATTCATCTCTGTTGGTTATAGATTACGGTACACCTTCCGGCTTGTACATGGTTAGATTTGATGTGCAGCCTGATGGCTCTTTGAAATATGTGGACTCTGATTATATAGGAGAGGAGCTGGCTGACTTCCCTGTCGAAGACTTCACTAACCTCTATTGCTATCAGTCAAAATGGATGCAGTCACCCCTGGCTGTGCTTGCCGGCGGCGTTACGCAGGATGGCAAAGTGAGCGACAAGGTGTGGGGCTACGACGGCAACTCCTGGGTAGTGCTCTCAAGCGGTCAGCTCCCCGCGCTGCGCGGCGCCACTCTCATCCCTTACTATTCGTATCTTAAGCCCTCGGGCGTGTGGATGTATAACGAATACTCCACGCTCCTGCTGGCCGGCGGCATGGACAGCGAGGGTAAGCTCAACAAGGACCTCTACCTCTCCTATAATAATGGCGTAGGCTTCTCCAAGGGCTCGGAGCTGATGCAGCTCCCCTCCTTTATCCCCGGCATGTGGGACATGGACAATGTAGTCTCCTCCGTAAGCATGCAGCAGTCAGTGCTGCCGCAGGGGTGGACCCAGATGCCCGATGCAGAGCTTAAGCCCTGGTTCAGAGTTCAGACCACGCTCGACGGCACCACAGTGAAGTGGGAGTGCCCCTACATCTACCTATTCGGTGGCCGCGATGCCGATGGCAAGCTCTATGACACCGTGTGGCGCGGTGTAATCAATCGTCTCACCTTCTCTCCGATTATATGAAGCAGACACTGCGAAATATCCTGATAGCCTGTGTCGTCGCAATAGCGGCGGCATTGCCAGTGAGCGTGCAGGCGCAGGAGGATTTCCGCTTCGAAGTGGGTGGCGGCCTGGGTATGACCGGCTATCTCGGCGATGCCAACACCACCAATCTCTGGGGGCATCCCGGATGGGACATAACGGCCCTGATGCGCTATCTGCCCAACAACCGATTCGCCTTTAAGACCAACCTGTATGTGGGCTCCGTCTCCGGCAATTCCGCCGATATGGAGAATGTGTTTCCCGACATGCAGACCTATAAATTCCGCACCACCTTCTATGAGATAGGTGAGCTCGTGGAATTCAACTTCTTTAAGTACGGCATGGGGGAGTCTTACCGCAAGCTGAAGCGCTGGAGCCCCTACATCACCGCCGGCCTGAGTCTGCTGGTGTGGAGCAACGACGGTCGCGGCAGCGCCACAGTGGCCATACCGCTTGGCGCCGGCGTGAAGTTTAAGCTCAACCGCCGCGTGAATCTCGGCATGGAGTTTCTCATGAAAAAGACACTCTCCGACCGCGTTGACGGCAAGGAGCTCTCCGACCCCTACGGCATCAAGCATGCCTTCATGAAGAATACCGATTGGATTTCAACCCTCTCGTTTACCATAAGCTACGAATTTTCAGAGCGCTGCCGCGCCTGCAACTATAAAGAATGAATATGAACCTCCAGGCCCCCGGAATGAGTGAATTGCAAGACCGCATCGACAAGCTTGACCTGAGCAGGCTGCCCCGCCATGTAGCTATGATTATGGATGGCAACGGTCGCTGGGCTAATGCCAAGGGGCTGGATCGCTCCGTGGGTCATTACGAGGGTGTGAAGAGTGTGCGCCGCGCAACAGAGCTCTCCTCAGACCTCGGCATAGACTATCTCACGCTCTACGCCTTTTCCACCGAAAACTGGAATCGCCCGCAGAAGGAGGTTGATATTCTCATGCACCTGATAGGCATGGCCATAGAGCAGGAAACACCTGACCTGGTGAAGAATAACGTGCATCTGCGCCTCATAGGCGACATAGAGCGTATGCCCAAGGAGGCTTGGGATCGCCTGCATGCCTGCGAGCTCGCCACGGCTCATTGCGACGGCCTGACTCTCACACTCGCCCTCTCTTACTCCGGACGCCGCGAACTCACCCGTGTCGCCCGGTTAATAGCCGAAGAGGTGGCTGCCGGCAAGCTCAACCCCGCCGACATCACTGAGCAGACGCTGGCCGCGCATCTGTTTACCCACGACATGCCGGACCCCGACCTGCTGATTCGCACCGGCGGCGAGGAGCGTATCTCTAACTATCTGCTCTGGCAGACGGCCTACTCGGAGCTCTACTTCACTCCGGTGCTCTGGCCCGATTTCGAGAAGGCTGCATATCTCGACGCCTTAATAGACTATCAACGCCGCGAACGCCGCTTCGGCAAAACCGGCGCTCAGATAAAAGAAACGCTAAACACCACCGAATCCTGATATCCTCCTCTCTCTATTGATTTCAACTAATTGACCTCAACTCCAAATATGAACTTCTCACTAAAGATACTCCTCACACTCACTCTGCTCGTAACCGCATTTACGGGTCGTGCTCTCGACATAGATCCGGCACAGGACACGATTCACAATCCCAATGTGGTCTACACTCTGATGCCTAAGACCTATGAGATTGCAGGCATCAAGGTGAGCGGCCTCCCCTCCGGGTCCGATGACTACTACGTGATAGGTTACACCGGCCTCGCCATAGGTGACAAGGTGGAGGTGCCGGGCACCGCTATCACCAACGCCGTGAAGCGTCTGTATCGCCAGGGCCTCTACTCCAGCGTGCAGATTAAGGCAGAGAAGATTGTGGGCGACAAGGTGTGGCTCGAGATTTTCCTGCGTCAGCAGCCCCGCCTCTCCACTCTGGAATTCCGCGGAGTGAAGGGTGGCGAAATCAAGGACCTGAAGGAGCGCCTGAACATGCCCGACGGCTATCAGCTTACCCCCAACGGCATAGCTCGTGCAAAACAGATTGTAGAGAAGTATTTTGCTGCCAAGGGCTTCAAGAATGCCAAGGTCAATGTGATTCAGCAGCCCGACCTCAGCAAGGAGAATCAGGTGATATTGATTTTCGATGTCAACCGCTCCAACAAGGTGAAAGTTCATAAAATCTATGTGGAAGGCAACGAGGTGCTTTCTGACGCTGCTGTGAAACGCGCCATGAAGAAGACCAATGAGAACGGCAATATTCTCAATCTCTTCAAGCAGAAGAAATTTGTGGAGCAGGATTATGCCGACGACCGTCAGCGCATCATCCAGCGATATAATGAGCTCGGTTATCGCGACGCCCGCATCGTGTCGGACACCGTGGTGCAATACTCCGATGACCGCGTGGATGTGCATATTAAAGTGGACGAGGGTCAGCGCTACTACATCTCCGACATCTCTTGGGTGGGCAATACCGTTTACCCCACCGAGGTGCTCCAGGAGCTGCTCGGCATCTACCCCGGCGAAGTCTACAACCAGAAGCGCCTCATCAAGCGCACCCAGGAGGATGACGACGCTGTGGCCAACCTCTATATGGACAACGGCTACCTCTTCTTCCAGCTCGTGCCCATCGAGGAAAACATTCACGGCGACTCCATAGCGCTCCAGATGCGTGTGCTCGAGGGTCCGCAGGCGCGTATCAACAACGTAATCATCAACGGCAACGACCGCCTCTACGAAAAGGTAATCCGCCGCGAGCTGCGTGTGCGCCCCGGCGAGCTCTTTAATAAGACCGACCTCATCCGCTCCGCCCGCGAAATAGCTCAGAGCGGCCACTTCAACCCCGAAAGTATCAATCCGGTGCCCCGCCCCAATGAGGAGGACGGCACGGTTGACATAGTCTTCGACCTCGAATCGAAGGCCAATGACCAGATCGAGTTCTCGGCCGGCTGGGGCCAGACCGGTATCACCGGTAAGCTCGCGCTGAAGTTCACCAACTTCTCCATCAAGAATCTGTTCCACCCCTCGACCTATCGCGGACTCATTCCGCAGGGTGAGGGCCAGACATTCACCATCTCCGCTCAGACCAACGCGAAGTATTATCAGAGCTACTCGGTGTCATTCCTCGACCCCTGGTTCGGCGGCAAGCGTCCCAACGCTCTTAGCGTCAGCGCCTACTACTCCCGTCAGACCGGCATCAACGGCTCCTACTATAACGACAACTGGGCCAACACGCTCACCAACTCCATGTGGGGTGTGAATTACGGCTACGGGTCCGACATATACAATTACTCCTATCAGAACGCCTACGACCCCAACAAGATTCTGCAGATGGCAGCAATCTCCGTAGGCTTCGGTAAGCGTCTCTCCTGGCCTGACGACTACTTCACCTTCAATGCCGACCTCATGTATCAGTGGTATTACCTCAAGAACTGGGACTACCTCTACTACATGAACAACGGTACCTCTAACTCCCTGACTCTCGGCCTAACTCTCTCCCGCTCATCTATTGACAATCCCCTCTACACCCGCCGCGGTTCCACCTTCACTCTCGGTCTGCAGATCACTCCCCCCTGGAGCCTCTTCCGCAACAAAAACTGGGGCCAGCTCTATGAGGAGGCCACTACCCAGAATTCTACGGCTGCCAAGAAGGAGATGTATCGCTGGATTGAGTACTGGAAGCTTAAATTCAAGGCCCGCACTTACACCCCGCTCACTGACCCCGACGGACAGTGGACTCTGGTGCTCATGACTCGTGCCGACTTCGCCCTGCTCGGTTCCTACAATAAGTATCTGCGCACCCCGTTCGAGACATTCTATGTGGGTGGCGACGGCATGACCGGTGGCTACACCTATGCTCAGGAGACTGTGGGCTTACGCGGTTACGAGAATGGTCAGTTCACCCCCTGGGGTAAGGAGGGCTACGCCTATGGCCGCTTCACCTTCGAGCTCCACTTCCCGCTCATGCTTCAGCCCTCGACCACTATCTACGCCATTGCCTTCGCCGAAGCCGGCAACGCATGGACCTCGGTCAAGGAGTTTGCACCTTTTGACCTCAAGCGCTCAGCCGGCGCCGGTCTGCGCATCTATCTCCCCATGGTGGGCTACCTCGGCATTGACTGGGCTTATGGTTTCGATTACGTCTACGGCCAGAAGGGCGGCAGCCACTTCCACTTCATTCTCGGTCAGGAATTCTGATGAAACAGGCAGAGTGACCGGCAGTGATTAAACTATGTGTCCCGAATGATTGTCTAAACTTACGGACTAAAACCTAAAAAACTATTGCACTATGAAGAAAATACTCTTAACCCTCATCATCGCGCTCGCAGGCGTGGCTGCAGCGCAGGCTCAGAAATTTGCGCTTGTTGACATGGATTATATCCTGCGCAATGTGCCCGCTTATGAGATGGCCAACGAGCAGCTGCAGCAGATTTCGCTGCGTTGGGAAAAGGAAATTTCCGAGCTCAGCAAAGAGGCTGAGACTATGTATAAGAATTACCAGAGCGAACGTGTCTTCCTCACCGACGACCAGAAAAAGCGCCGCGAGGAGGAAATCGTAGCTAAAGAAAAAGAGGTGACCGACCTGAAGTACAAATATTTCGGTCCCGAGGGTGAACTCTTCAAGCGTCGTCAGTCGCTGATGAAACCCATCCAGGAAGAGGTATATGCCGCCATCAAGAAGGTGTCGGAGGAGAAGGGCTATCAGGTCATTTTCGACCGCGCCAGCTCCCAGAGCATAGTCTTCGCCAGCCCCCGCATTGATGTGAGCAACGAGGTGCTCGCCAAGCTCGGCTACTCCAAGTAATTCCCCTGCCGGAATTTTTCCTCTCCTCATTCTATAAATCCGCAAATAATCAATTATAACAATACAAAGAAATGTTCAAGAAATTATTAGTGGCTTTCGCCATGGTGCTCCCCCTGCTTGCGGGCGCACAGACTGTGAAGATCGGACTCGTTGACACTCAGGCTATAATCCAGGACCTGCCGGCTTTCAAGACTGCTCAGACTTCTATCGAGGCGCAGGGCAAGAAGTTAGACGATGAGTATCAGAAGATTCTCAAGGAAGCACAGACTAAAATGGAAGAGTTCCAAAATCTTCCTGCCGACACCCCCGACATGGTGAAGCAGACCCGCGCCAATGAGCTGCAGAACTATGACCAGAAGCTTACAGAATTCCAGCAGATGGCTCAGCAGACTCTCCAGAAGGCTCAGAGCGAGGCTCTCGCCCCCATCTATCAGACAGTGCAGAACGCTATCCAGAGCATCGGTAAGGAGGGTAGCTACACCATCATTCAGGACAAGGGCGCTGTGCTCTATTTCGGTGCACCTGCCGAAGACATCACCGCTCAGGTCAAGGCTCGCCTCGGTGTGAAGTAATAAGAGCTTAGTCAATACGTTTAAGCTGCAAACACAGAAAATCATGTCGCCAATCGGAGTTTTTGACTCGGGCTACGGCGGCCTAACAATACTCAGGGAGCTGCGTAAGCAACTTCCTGAGTATGATTATATCTACTTAGGCGACAATGCCCGCGCCCCTTACGGCACCCGCTCCTTCCCCGTGGTGCTCGACTTCACGCGTCAGGCCGTGGAGGCCCTGTTTGACCGCGGCTGTCCGCTCGTGATTCTCGCCTGCAACACCGCCTCGGCCAAGGCTCTGCGTTCCATACAGCAGCTGGAGCTCCCCTTCAGCGATGACCCCACACGCAGGGTGCTTGGTGTGATCAGACCCACTGTCGAGGTGCTGCCCTCAGTCAGCCGCTCCGGCCATATCGGCGTGCTTGCCACCCCCGGCACCGTAGCCTCCCACTCCTACTTCATGGAGATGGAAAAGATAGCCCCGGCCATGAAGGTGACCGAAGTGGCCGCCCCCATGTGGGTGCCACTCGTGGAGAACAGAGAAAGCGACGGCCCAGGTGCCGATTATTTCGTGAAGAAGTATCTGGACCGGCTGATGAAGCTCGATTCCGCCATAGACACCATCGTGCTCGGGTGCACCCATTATCCACTCCTCATCGACAAGATTCGCAAATATGCCCCGACCGGATGCCGCATCCTCGCGCAGGGTGACCTCGTAAGCCGCAGTCTCGCGGATTATCTGCGCCGCCATCCGGAAATGGACAATCGCCTCTCTAAAGGGGGAAGCTGCAGGTTCTATTCCACTGAGAGCTCCGAGAAATTCGACCCGTTGGCTGCAATCTTTATGGGGCATGACGTAGACTCCCAACATATAGATCTTAAATAAATATCAATGAAAAAAATACTTTATTACCCTCTGCTCGTTTGCGCTCTCGCAGCCGGGTTCTCATCCTGCTCAAAGGAGGATGACGAGGTAACTGTCGTAGCCAACATGGGGCAGACACAGCTCTCATATTCCGCCGACGGCGTCTGGACGCAGGTGGCAACCAATCAAAGCTTCATGGTGAACAATCTCCTCTTCAACCACGAGGGGGAAATAGCCGCCTGGGGCCTTACGTGGAAAGGTTTCACTCCCGCCCGAGGCAATGCCGATTTCGATGCCTCTACCGTGACTAACTGGACCTCCCACCAGTTTGAGATACCATCGCTCGGAGGCATGTCCGGCATAGGAACCCCCTACATCGTGGGCTATTGGGATACGCAGGAGAATGAGACCACCCCTGCCGCCGTGCGCTCCTGTCGCGTGTCTTATCGCAAGACGGAAACTTCGCCGGCGCTCCCCTTCCGTCCGCAGAGCGTGAACGTGGAGCTTACCTATTATGTGCTCGACATAATCCTGCACGGCAATGCTTTCTCACGCGCCTTCATCGATGGCGACTGGCTGAAACTCACTGCCCACGGCGTGAAAGCTGACGGCTCAGAAACTGCCACTGATTTCTATCTGGCTGACTATCGTGGTGAAAAACCCGAGGTGACATTCTCATGGACACCGTTTGACCTCTCCGGTCTTGGCGAAATCAACGAGCTTTACTTCACCATGTCGTCAAGCGACAGCGGCCAGTGGGGCATGAACACCCCCTCATTCTTCGCGATTGACAGACTTAGTGTCATAGCCGTCTTACCTGACTAAACTCCCCCCCCGATGCTATGAAACAAGAAGATAATCGCAGCCCCGAAGAGGTGATAGCTGAGGCCACGCGCCTCATACACGCCCCTGACACCGCACAGGAGCCCCGTGAACAGGCTCTGATAGCCCGTGGTATGGCTTACTGGAAATGCGGCGAGAGAGCCAAAGCAATCAATGACTACAACGCCGCCATTCGACTGAACCCCGCCTCCGGGGCCCTCGAGCTTCGCCAGCAAGCCTACTCCATCCTCGACTTCTACCACCGCGACCTCTACAACCCCTAACCCGGTCGTAGGTCAATCCCAAGCGCTCCGGGTGTGAATCGCGGAGCGATTCGTTTTGGTTAGCCGGGGGTGAAATCGCGTAGAGATTTCACCCCCGGAAGCTTTGGGTTGTCATGCAATCCCGGAGGGATTGGTGTGGGCCTCCAGTGGTTTTGAAGAGCATAAAGAAATTAAGGCTCAGTAGAAAATCAATGGGGATAAGCAAAAAGATTTGCGATACGGAAAAGGAAGAACTTCCTGTCAGCCACACCTCTGAGATTAGCACGGAAGAGCTTTATTTTAGCGTTGAAAGA
>JAAVFJ010000029.1 GCA_014800845.1 Bacteroidales bacterium
GTACAAATGTACGACCTCTATATTCCTTTAGTTCTTATTGTTAAAAACATACAGAAGGCTTATTTTAACTGCATTAGACGAATGTCGGGAGGGGTGGTCGGAGGATGGAATCCTCCTCTCCATGTGTTGCGGATTTGGCGGTGGAAGTCGCTGCGTTATTCGGTCTGGTTGTTGTGTGGTGTACCCATCTTATTTAACTGCATTGGACTCCGTCAGGGGTTAACCACAATGGCGCACTCTTCGGACGCTTGCGTTTGTCGCTAAAGGGAATGAGCGAAATGCCGGGGCGCCGGGGGGCGGGCATTTCGCTCATTGCTATAAGTGGTTTACGGGGATTAGTCGAGTTTGTGGATCACGAGGCCGGAGCGGAGTTTGGGCTCAAACCAGGTGGTCTTGGGGGGCATGATGTTGCCGGTGTCGGCTATGTTGATGAGCTGGTCCATGGTGACGGGATAGAGGGCCAGAGCCATCTTCATCTCGCCGCTGTCCACACGACGCTGCAGCTCTTCGAGGCCGCGGATACCACCTACGAAGTCTATGCGTTTGTCGCTGCGCAGGTCGGTGATACCGAGTATGTCGCGCAGAATGAGGTCGGAGCTTACGGTCACGTCGAGCACGCCGATGGGGTCCTGGTCATTGTAGGTGCCGGGCTTGGCGGTGAGTGAGTACCATTCGCCGTCGAGGTAGAGTGAGAAGTTGTGAAGGCCGGTGGGGTGATAAATTTCCTTGCCTATCTTCTTGACTTCGAAGTTTTCGGCTACCTTGTCGAGGAATTCGGCGGGGGTGAGGCCGTTGAGGTCGCGCACCACGCGGTTGTAGTCGATAATCTTGAGGTGAGAAGCGGGGAAGGCCACTGCCAGGAAGTAGTTGTACTCCTCATCACCTTTGTGGTTGGGATTGTTGCGGGCTTTTTCGGCGCCTACGAGTGCGGCGGCGGCGCTGCGGTGGTGGCCGTCGGCTATGTAGAGGTTGGGGATTGCATCAAACTGGCGGGTGATTTCCTCAATCATCTTCTCGTCGTCGATCACCCAGAAGGTGTGGCCGAAGCCGTCGGGAGCTACGAAGTCATATTCGGGGGTGCCGGCGGTCACGGTGTCGATGATCTGCTGCAGAGCGGCGTTGTCGGGGAAAGCGAAGAAGACGGGTTCCACATTGGCATTGTTGATGCGCACGTGCTTCATGCGGTCCTCCTCCTTGTCGCGGCGGGTGAGCTCATGCTTTTTGATTCGGCCCTCCATGTAGTCGTCTACCCAAGCGGCTACAACGAAGCCATACTGGGTGCGGCCATCCATGGTCTGTGCGTAGATGTAGTATTTGTCTTTGTCATCCTGCACGAGCCATCCGTTCTTCTGGAAGGCGTTGAAGTTTTCCACAGCTTTGTCGTAGACGTCGGGGTGGTGTTCATCGAAGCCGGGCTCGAAGTCAATTTCGGGCTTGATTATGTGGTAGAGGCTTTTGGGGTTACCCTCGGCCTCGGCACGGGCTTCTTCGGAATTGAGTACGTCGTAGGGGCGTGAAACCACCTCTTCTACCATCTCTTTGGGCGGACGCAGGCCGCGGAAAGGTTTTACTTTAGCCATAGCTAATGTTGTGTTATTCGGTTAATATTTAAGGTATTGTAGTAAGTATCAAAAATTAAACGATACCAAATTCATAAGTAAGTGTTATATCTTGAACATATAATTCTTGTTCTTTTCGACCGCTTTCACCTTGTCGCGCAGTCGCATAGCTTGCTATGCTCCTTCGCTCCGCGGCGAAATCGCCTCGAAAATAACTGCGCCTTATATGATATGTCCATTAATTTTTGACACTTACTTATTTGTGCCCTGCCGGAGCGGGTCCGGCAGGGGTGTTGGGGTTGTCGGGGGGAATCAGTGGCGCTCTATGGTCTGAGTGCGGTCGGGGCCTACGCTCACGATGGCGATGGGCACACCGAGGTGCTTCTCCAGAAAATCTATGTAGGCGCGGAACTGCTCGGGGAATTCCTCTTCGCTGCGTATGGCTGTCATGGGTGTCTGCCAGCCGGGGAGCTCTTCGTAGACGGGTTCGATATTGGCCGTAGCGATGTCAAAGGGGAGACGGTCGGTGAGTTTGCCGTCGACCTTATAGGCGGTGCAGGCCTTCACGGTGGGGAAGTCGTCGAGCACGTCGCTCTTCATCATGATGAGTTTGGTGACGCCGTTGATCATGATAGCGTAACGCAGGGCTACGAGGTCAATCCATCCGCAGCGGCGTTCGCGTCCGGTGACGGCGCCATATTCGTGGCCGAGATCGCGGATTCGTTTGCCGGTCTCGTCGAAGAGTTCGGTGGGGAAGGGGCCGCTGCCCACGCGGGTGCAGTAGGCTTTGAAGATGCCGTAGACGTCGCCGATTTTGCGGGGGGCCACGCCGAGGCCGGTGCATGCGCCGGCGGTGACGGTGTTAGATGAGGTCACGAAGGGGTAGGAGCCGTAGTCCACGTCGAGCATGGTGCCCTGAGCGCCTTCGCAGAGCACTTTCTTGCCGTCGGCGAGTGCCTGGTTGATTTCGTATTCGGAGTCGATGAGGGGGAATGACCGGAGGTAGGCGGCAGCTTCCATCCAGTCCTTTTCGAGGGCTTCGAGAGCTGCGGCGTCGGCGGGACAGCCCATGGCTTCGAGCATGCCGAGGTGGCGTGAGCGGGCGGCTGCATACTTGGTGTCGAAGTCGGCTTCGAGGTCGCCTACGCGCAGGCCGTTGCGGGAGATTTTGTCAGTGTAAGTGGGGCCGATGCCTTTGCCGGTGGTGCCGATTTTGCCGGCGCCTTTAGCCTTTTCGTTGGCGGCGTCGAGCAGACGGTGGGTGGGCAGGATGAGGTGAGCCTTGCGAGAGATGCGGAGAATCTCCTTGATGGGCACGCCGCTCTTTTCAAGCTCGCGGGCTTCCTGGACGAAGAGCACGGGGTCAAGCACCACGCCGGAGCCTATAATGTTAACGCTTCCGGGCTGGAAGATGCCGGAGGGGATTGAGCGGAGTACGTATTTTTGGCCTTCGAATTCGAGGGTGTGGCCGGCATTTGGCCCCCCCTGAAAGCGGGCTACGACATCATAGCGGGGTGTGAGAACATCCACCACTTTACCTTTACCTTCGTCTCCCCACTGGAGACCCAGAAGCACATCTACTTTCATTAGTCAGAAACTTGCAATAATGATGACTCTCGGAGGAGTCAGTGTTGATATTAATTTTCGTCGGCTTTCTGCGGATTTCGTGCGGCGCAGTCGCCACAGAGGCCGTAGACGTAGGCCAGCAGATAGGCCGGACGGAATGGTTCGAAACTGTCTGATTCGAGCATGCGTGACATGGCGGGAGGGGTGGACACTTCAGTGATGGCTCCGCAGCGTGTGCAGATGAGGTGCAGGTGCCCCTCGCGCGCGGCTTCGTATTGCGACTCGCCGCTGCTGAAGTTGTGGCGCCTGAGCACACCACACTGCACCAGCAGGTCAATGGTGTTGTAGGCAGTGGCGCGGCTCACGTGGTAGCCTTCGGCTTCCAGCGCAGCGTGGAGGCGGTCAATGCCGAAGTGGGCTTCCATCTGCCAGACCTGTTTGAGTATGGCGAAGCGCTCCGGCGTCTTGCGCAGGTGCTTCTCTTCGAGAAACGCGTTGAAGCGTTTCACGGCCTGTATGTAATCCTCCTGCCGGGTCATGTTTGCTCGTGAAGCGGGGTGCCGGGGTGGGCACGCCTCGTTTCAGTTGCAAAATTAATTCATTCGGACCAATTACCCAAATTTATTGCTCTTTTTCATCGGATGCGGCGGGCTCCTGAGCTGATTGCCGGTCGCCTTGCGGGGTGGAGTTGGACTTAAATGGCTGATTCACTTCGGTGAAGGTGCCTATGCCCTGCTGCACATTCTGTCGCTTCTGGCTGATGAGGCTGCTGACGTAGACGGTGAAGAGGGGGAGCATCATCATGCCCAGGGCGGCTACGAGCACTGCCACGACGCGCCCTAAGGGGGTGACGGGGGTGATGTTGGAGCCCACGGTGGTCATGTCCATCAGTGCCCACCAGAGGGCGTCGAGGTAGTCGTGCACGCCGGGATTGACCACGTGTTCAAACAGGTAGAAGATGAGTGAGCTGAAGTAGACGGTGGCCAGGAGAGTTACCAGGTAGGTGACGAAGAGTGAGGTGGCTTTGTTGAAGCTGAACCATCCGACCACTATGGCCAGTGCGTAGCCGCCGCGCACCAGGGGGATGTACTGAATGAGGTAGGCCGCTTCGGGGCGGAAGCGGAGTTGCAGCTGGCTGAAGATGTAGAGGTAGGGTATGGAGAAGATGAGGAAGACTATGTTGTTGCGGAAGAATCGCCACTTGTGTTTGGAGAGAAGCAGCTCCAGAAAGAATATGGTCATGAAGGCTACGCAGATATAGGTCTGCACCATCAGGAAGTGGGGAGAGTAGAAATCGGTGCCGCGGAATGTGTCGATGCTGATGGTCACGATCAGGTAGAGTGAGAGCAGCAGGACTATTATGTGAAGCAGGAAGATTATGTCGCGTCGGGTGTGTTTCAGGTTCATAGGTGGTCTGTGTGGTGGTTATGTTTTCTTAACAATTGATAACTACTTTTGGTTTGCGAGGTTTGTTATCAAAATAAAAATGCTTACATTTGCATGATAAAAAGTTGACAGCTATGCCTATACTTAAAGGAAACAAAAAGTATTGCTTCGCACTGGAGATGGTGGTGCGTGACTATGAGCTTGACAGTCAGGAGATTGTGAATAACGCAAACTATCTGCACTACATGGAGCACACGCGCCACACGTTTTGTGCCGAGGCCGGATTGTCGTTTGGCGATATGCACCGCATGGGCCTCGACCCGGTGGTGAGGCGCATAGAGGTGGAGTATAAGAACTCGCTTCGTGTGGGTGACCGGTTCATCTCCTGCCTGAATCTGGAGCGCAAGGGTGCCCGGTTCGTGTTCCGCCAGGATATTATTTTCCCCGATGGCACTTATGCCGCTCAGGGTGTTGTCACGATTGTCTGCCTCAAGGATGGCAAGATGTCGAGGGGCGATGAGCTGGCGCGTGTCTTTGACCGATACATGAAATGAGCGGTGAGCTGACAGCCGCCGTAGCTCTGGCGCTGCTACGCGGGGTGGATTATGCCCCCCTGCGTGCCGCGGGCGCGCGGAGTGCCGATGTGCTGGCTCTCTCTGCGCGGGAGCTTGGCGCGATGATGGGTGTGAATGCCGATGAGGCTGACACGCTGCGCTATCAGGCTCGCGAAAGAGCGCGGGTGGAGGCTGAATTCATTGAGAGAAAAAATCTGAGGGCGCTCACGCCGCTGTCGGAGGATTATCCTTGCCGGTTGCTGGAGGGGGACGCGCCTCCGCGTTTGCTCACCGTGTGCGGCGAGGCTGACCTCAATGCTGAGCGCATGCTGGCGGTGGTGGGCACCCGCCGTGCTACCCCTTACGGTGTGTCGGCCACGGAGTCGCTGCTCGCCGGCCTCAAGGAGGGGGTGGGTGACACTACGGTGGTCAGCGGGTTGGCCTATGGCATAGATGCTGCGGCTCACGCTGCGGCGCTGAAGCAGGAGATACCCACGGTGGCTGTGGTGGCTCACGGGCTGGGGATGATTTATCCGGCCTCTCATCGTGATTTGGCCGCGCGCATGGTGTCTGCCGGGGGCGCTGTCGTCACGGAGTATCTGCATGATGTGAAGCCCTATCGCAGTTCGTTTCTGGAACGCAACGGGGTGATAGCGGCTATCTCTGATGCGGTGCTCGTGGTGGAGAGCGCGGTGAAGGGTGGCGCTCTCTCTACTGCTGCGAGGGGAGCTGCGCTTGGCAGGCCTGTACTTGCGGTGCCGGGACGCATGACTGATGAGGCCTCGGCGGGCACAAATCACCTGATAGCTACGCAGAGGGGTGAAATGGTGGTGAGCGCCTCTTCGATTATAGATGCTTTGGGATGGAAGCCTCAGAAGCCGGTGTCGCGCGGGCGTGTGTCGCAGCCTTCGTTGTTTCCGGAGCTGACGGAGGCGCAGCAGGCGCTGGTCAGTGTGTTGCGCGGACATGAGGAGCCGCTGACTGTGGATGAGCTTACACGCCTCAGCGGACTGCCTGTGCACGTGGTTGCGGCTGAGCTTTCGGAGATGGAGTTTGAGCGGGTTGTGCTCCGCTGGCCCGGTTCCAGATTTCAGCTCAGCCGTTAGCGGCGGGTGGCTGTGAAGGAGATGCGCTTCATCATGAAGAGGGGCACGGTGGCGCCTACAGCCATCACCAGGAGGATGAAGAAGCAGGTGAGGCCGTTGGAGCTGAAGAGGTAGAAGTAGTGGTCGAAGGTGTCTTCGCCTGAGCGGTAGACACACATGACCAGTCCGGCAAATGCCTTGTAGGCGTAGATGCCGGGAATCATGGGGAGCAGTGAGGGGAAGAGGTAGGTCTCGGCAGGTACTCGAGAGCGGGCGGAGAAGAGCACGGCCAGGATGCCTATGAGCAGCGATGCCAGCAGGGTTGCCAGCACTATGTGCATGCCCAGTGCCTGCATCTCAAGAAATCGAAATGAGTGGCCTATGGCGGCTATCAACGCACAGTAGACAAAGGCTCGCGCCGGCGGGTTGCTGATGGATGCAAACCCGATGGCTGCTATGGCTGAAAACATGGCGTCTTGGAGTAGCTGAAGTATCATGGGTCTCTGCTTTTAAAACATACCTACATTCATGGCGAACATGCCCAGGCAGAGTCCGGCAGAGAGGCAGGCGGTTATGACTATAGCGTTCATCAAGCGGCCGAAGGCGCAGATGTAGTGGCGGTCGAGCATGTCGCAAAATGAGTTGATAAACGGGATGCCGGGCACGAGGTAAAGTACGCTGGTGCCGATGGTTATGTCGGGCGTGGTGCCCAGGGAGAAGAGTGTGTCGGCGGCGGCGAGGATGCTGGAGACGAAGGCGCAGATCATGACTGTTAGGCGGAAGTCTGCTTTCTTCTCTGTGAGCATCTGCTTTAGCGAGAGTCCGGCGAAAGTGGCTATGGCTACCACTGTCATGGCTACGAAATCGCCACCGAAGAGTCGGCAGAACGATGCGTTGGCCAGGGAGGCGAGCAGGAGCACAAGCCAGCGCGGGGTGCCGGGGCTGCGGAGTATCTGCTGAAATTCTCTCACCATGTGGCCGAAAGTCAGGTTGCTGTCAGCCACATCCCAGCTCAGCCGGCTAAGCTGTGTGTTGATCTGAAAGGAGATGGGCGCCTCGCGCATGGCCACGATGGAGGTCACCACCTCGATGCTGTCAGGCTCGCTCACGGTTATGTGGAGGTGGCGGGGAAAGATGGCTATCTCGGCGCTCTTGCCGTAAGCGGCAGCTATGCGCCGCACATTTCTCTCCATGCGTATGCAGGTGGCGCCGCTGCTGAAGAGCACCGAGGCGTATTCGGCGAGGAAAGCGCAGAGGGTCTGAGCTGTGGGTGGCGCGGCGTCTGTCTCTTCGGTGCGGAGGATTATGGCTTCGCAGGCGTTCATATTCCGGTGGCTGTGAATTTGCGTGAAGGGTCGTGAGAGTTTTGCCGGTTGTTCAGACGAAAGTTTTTCAGCTTTCCGGCAAAGTATTTAATGAGGATGAGAGTTACGGCTACAGCGATGATGCTCCAGATAATCACGGGTGTACTCATAAGCATAAACATAAACATAAATATGTATTTAGTTATCTAACAAATGGGCCGCGATTTTTATCGTGAGGACTGCAAAAAAAGTGGCTCGGGACGGCGTGGAGCTGCAGGGGCGTGAAGGAAAAAGTGAGGGAGTGTCTCCCCGTGGTTGCGGGGTGACACTCCCTCTGAGTGTATTGTAACGCTTATGAAACCCTTGGTTTTCAGATGATGCCCTGGCCCATCATAGCGTCGGCCACCTTCATGAAACCGGCGATGTTAGCGCCCTTCATGTAGTTGATGTAGCCGTCAGCCTGCTTGCCATACTTCACGCACTCGCTGTGGATAGACTCCATGATCTGGTGGAGCTTAGCGTCTACCTCTTCGGCAGTCCACATGAGGTGCTCGGCATCCTGAGTCATTTCGAGACCAGATACAGCCACACCGCCTGCGTTAACAGCCTTACCGGGAGCGTAGGGCACCTTAGCAGCGATGAAAGCATCTATAGCTTCGGGGGTGCAACCCATGTTGGAAACCTCAGCGCAGAGCATTACGCCGTTGGCGATGAGCTGCTTGGCATCTTCGCCGCCGAGCTCGTTCTGAGTAGCGCAGGGGAGAGCGATGTCAACCTTCTGCTCCCAGGGCTTTTTGCCTGCGAAGAACTGAGAGCCGGGGAACTTGTCAGCGTAGGGGGCTACGATATCGTTGCCTGAAGCGCGGAGTTCGAGCATGTAGTCAATCTTCTCTGCGTCGAGGCCGGCGGGATCGTAGATGTAGCCGTCGGGGCCGGAGATGGTTACCACCTTGCCGCCGAGCTCAGTAGCTTTCTTGGCAGCACCCCAAGCCACGTTGCCGAAGCCGGAGATTGCGATGGTCTTACCGTTGAGGTCAGTATGGAGGTCCTTAGTGAGGAGGTTCTGCACATAGTAAAGAGCGCCGTAGCCGGTAGCCTCGGGGCGGATGAGAGAACCGCCGAAGCTGAGGCCCTTGCCGGTGAAGGTGCCGGTGTTCTCGCGGGCGAGCTTCTTGTACATACCATACATGTAGCCAACTTCGCGGCCACCTACGCCTATGTCGCCGGCGGGCACGTCGCGGTCGGGACCGAGGTTGCGCCAGAGCTCAAGGATGAATGCCTGGCAGAAACGCATGATTTCAGCATCGCTCTTGCCGCGGGGAGAGAAGTCGGAACCGCCCTTGCCGCCACCCATGGGGAGAGTGGTGAGTGCGTTCTTGAAGGTCTGCTCGAAGCCGAGGAATTTGAGGATTGAGAGGTTAACTGATGCGTGGAAACGGATACCGCCCTTGTAGGGGCCGATGGCGTTGTTGAACTGTACGCGGTAACCGATATTGTTCTGTACTTCGCCCTTGTCATCTACCCAGGTCACACGGAAGGTGAAGATGCGGTCGGGTTCTACCATGCGCTCAATCAGGCGTGCTTTCTCGAATTCGGGATGCTGATTGTAAACCTCTTCTACTGAGAGAAGCACTTCTTTCACAGCCTGGAGATATTCTTTTTCACCGGGATGCTTGGCCTCAAGATTGGCCATGATTTCATTAATGTTCATAGGTACCAGTTAGATTTATGGTTGTTAAATTTAGGTTGGCTCTTTGAGGGAGGCGGTGAGCGGTGTCGGCTCGTGGGGCCTCCGGGGTAGAGTCGGATTGCGGGGCGAGGTTCGCTCTGAAATCCGTGCCAAAATTACAACGCTTATTTGATTTGTACAAAAAAATCAACAAGAATTTGAGGACTGAAAAATATGTTTCGCAACATATTTTAAGGGCATGTTATTGCAATTTGCCAGCTCGGCTCGGTGTGGCACGGGTGTTTCAGTGCTGAATACCAACTATTTGCCATGATGCCAGGGCGCCGTTCACTGCTCTGCTTTCTCCATCAATTCGAGCAGCCGCATCTCTTTTTCATCAATGAGAGCGATGATTTCCTGCATGCGGGCGCCGGCTTCCACTATGGCTTCGGTGCTCATGGTGCCGCTTGACATGGCCTGTTCAAGCTCCGATTTTTCCTGTTCAAGCAGTGGAAGCTCCTGTTCCAATGCTTCCTGTTCCTTCTTTTCTTTATAGGTGAGGCGCGCGGGGCGCTGTGCGGAGCGGGGTGTGGCTGGGGTGGCTGTCTCGTTCTTGCGCTGCTCGGCTGCCAGGACTTTGCGCTCCTGCTCCAGGCAGTGGCGATAGGTGCTGTAGTCGCCGGGGAAGTCGCGGATTTCGCCGTCGCCGCGCATCACGAAGAGGTGAGAGGCCACGCGGTCCAGGAAGTAGCGGTCGTGGCTCACTACGATCACGCACCCTTTGAAGTTGGCCAGATAGTCTTCGAGTATAGCCAGTGTAGGTATGTCGAGGTCGTTGGTGGGCTCGTCGAGAATCAGGAAGTTAGGGTTGCGCATGAGCACGGTGGCCAGATAGAGTCTGCGCCGTTCGCCGCCGCTGAGGGTGTGGATGAATTTGCGCTGGTCGGGCACGGGGAAGAGGAAGCGGCAGAGGAATTGAGAGGCGGTGAGGGTGGTCTTCTCATCGATTACCACTGCTTCGGCTATCTCACGCACGGCGTCGATTACCCGTTTGCTCTCGTCAAACTCTATCCCCTCCTGGCTGTAGTAGCCGAAGCGCACGGTGGTGCCCACGTCGAAGTGGCCGAAGTCTGGGGCGAGATACCCTTGGAGCATTTTGATGAAGGTGGATTTGCCGGCACCGTTGTCGCCGATGATGCCCACCTTGTCGTAGCGCGCGAAGTTGTAGCTCCAGTCGCGCAGAATGACCTTGTCGCCAAAGGCTTTAGCCACATTGTGGGCTTCGAAGATTTTGCTGCCTATGTAGGAGCCTTTCATGGCCAGAGTCACGTCGGCCTCATGGTGCTGACGGCGGCTGCGCGCCTCCAGGTCGTGGAAGTTGTCGATGCGGTATTTGGCTTTCGAACCTCGCGCCTGGGGCTGGCGATGCATCCATTCGAGCTCGGTGCGGAGCAGGTTGCGCACACGAGCCAGCTCGGCGTCCTGAGCATCGTGGCGCTCCTGGCGTTTGGCCAGATAGTAGTCGTAGCTCCCCTCGTAGCTGTGGGTCTGGCCTCCTTCGATTTCAATGATGCGGGTGCAGACGCGGTCTAGGAAGTAGCGGTCGTGGGTGACCATGAGCAGGGTGGTACGCTGGCGGGCGAGGCGGTTTTCGAGCCAATCGATCATGTCGATGTCCAGATGGTTGGTGGGCTCATCGAGCAGCAAGATGTCGGGCTCACCCAGGAGTACACGGGCCAGAGCCACTCGCTTCACTTGTCCGCCGGAGAGTTCCCCCATGGGCTGGTCATGGCGCGTGATGCCGAGCGATGTGAGCAGGGAGCGGAGACGGTCGGGGAAGTTCCAGTCATCGGCCTCGTGAGGCAGCTCCTCCATGTATTCCGTCACGCTCTGCCCGGGGCGGAAGGGGGGAGTTTGCTCCAGATAGCCCACCCTCAGCCCGGGAGCTACGGTGACAGTGCCGGAGTCAGCCTCGCCGCTACCGGCTATGATGGAGAGCAGGGTGCTCTTGCCGGTGCCGTTGGGGGCTATGATACCTACTTTGTCACCCTCCTGAAGCACGAAGCTTACGTCGGCAAAAAGCATGCGGGTGCCTATGCTCTTGGTGAGGAGGTCTATCTGGAGTGCGTTCATTATATATAATATATGTATTAGGCTTCAGCTACGAGCTCTATTTCTACGAGTGCCTGCTTGGGGAGCTCCTTCACGGCAAATGCGCAGCGGGTGGGGAAGGGTGCCTTGAAGTATTCGGCGTAGACTTCATTCATGGGGCCGAAGAGGCTCATGTCGGCGAGCAGGACCATGGTCTTCACTACTTTGTCGAGACTTGAGCCTGCAGCTTCGAGAATGGCTTTGGCGTTTTCCAGGCTCTGGGCAGTCTGCGCTTTCACGTCAGCAGGCATTTCGCCGTTGGCAGGATTGATGGGGAGCTGGCCGGAAACGTAGATGAAACCGCCGGCTTTGATGGCCTGGCTGTAAGGACCGATTGCGCCGGGAGCGGCGGGTGTGTTGATTGCTTCTTTCATGGTGTGAAAAATGTTTGGTGTTTATTACGGTCACAAAATTACGAAAATTTTACCGATAATCAAAAGGCACGGCGCCCTACGCTCACGCGCGGGACGCCGTTGATTAATAAAAGCTAAATAAAAATATTATCTTACGGTTATTTTGACTGTTTTTTTACCTTGTACAACTATGTATATACCGGGAAGAATTCCTCTGAGAGAATTGCCGACATACACACCGCCGATGGTGTAGATTCTGGTTTCACTCTCAGTGTAGTCAGCTTCGGGTTCAATCTCTATATCCTCTACATTAGTCATTGTGTAGTTATCCACGAAGATTTCTTGTGTTGGGGTGTTAGCGTAGAGTGATTGAGCCGTTACGGTGACAGGTTTCCCTATGTCGGGATAAGTGTTTATTGTTATTTCGCCGTTGTTGTCTACATACACTTTTGACCTATCAGATGATTTCCAGAAAATATAAGGAATATCCACGGGCTTGTTGTCATCTCGGAGCGGTGTGGCGCTACGTTGGAAAGTGTCGCCGGGTTGTCCGAAGATATGAGTTTCGGTGTTGTACGGACTCTCAGGGACTTTGCCCAGTGCATGTAGCGGAGCAGAAGAGCCGGTGCCTTTGCTTACCACAATCCTGTGAGGAATGTTATTTAGGACATCAATGTTAGTGAAATTAATCCAGTTGGGGGCAATTGAAAAATTAGTCTTAGCGTTTTCACCCTGCAGGTGCAGTTTGGCAGTATAGGCTGAGAATGTTGACGGCTCAGTTCTTGTGGTCGGGGCTGATTGTGCCGTAATATAGATGTCAGTCAGCGGGGCATTGCTGAAGACATATTCACCGATGAAGGCTATTTTGGGTCCCATGTAAATCTTTTCAAGGCCTGAATTGTGGAACGCGCCGCCATTAATAGCAGTTACTGATGGAGGGATAACGATTGATTTCAGATTAGTGCAGCCGTAGAATGTAACACCATAGATAGCAGTGATAGAGTTACTGAGTGTAACAGAGCTCAAAGATGTGCAACCTCTGAATGCGTATGAACCGAGTGTATTTACTGAATTAGGTACTGTGATTGATTCCAATTCCACTGAGCCGGCAAATGCACTTGTGCCGATTGATGTGACTGTGTTAGGAATCGCCACAGTCTTTGTGGCGGTTAGGTTGGAGAACGCGCATGCGCCTATCTGAGTCACGGTGTAATTACCATTGTTGATAATAGCTGTAGAGGGTATGTTTATATTTACTGTACCGGAGTTTTCGCAAGCTGCCACTCTGCAGGTCTTCAGAGTATTGTCTACTATAGTGTAATACATTTTCGGACCGCCTGAAGCAGTGTACTCGTAACCTGCTTTGACAGTCATCTTTATTATTGGTGTGTTGTAATAAAGAGAGATGCCTGTGAGTGTTACATCAGTGGCAGGGAGAGCCAGGAATGTAACCTTACCGTTTTGGTCCACAAAGACTTTATCCGGAGCGGATGATGTCCAGAAAATGTATTTTGCATCAATGGCAGTCGGGGAATAAGAGGTGGTGAAAGTTGTGGTTTGGCCGGTCGCCATGAATAACTCTCCCATTGCAGTCTCACCGGCTTTAGCAGTGAGTGCTTGCGAAGAAGTGTAGTGTGCGTCGTTGTACACGCTCATCTGAGTGATGGTGGCATTCATGGCGGCAATTTTGTCGTTGAATTGGCTCCAGTTGTTGGTTGTCCGGTAGTTAGTTTCTGCCGATTCGCCCTGCACGTGGACTTTGGCTGTGTAAGCAGAGAATGTAGTTGATGTTATTGTTGGTGCTTTTTGTGTGGTAATATAGATATCCGTCAGAGGTGTGTTGTGAAAAACATACTCATTGATGTTAGTTATGTTTGGCCCTAAGTAAACTTTTTCAAGGCCTGAATTATGGAATGCGCCACCATGAATCATTTTTACTGCCGGGGGAATTATGATTGATTTCAGATTAGTGCAACCGTAGAAGGTAACACCGTAGATAGCTGTAATAGAGTTACTGAGTGTAACAGAGCTTAAAGAGGTGCAACCGCGGAATGCGTAAGCTCCAATCTGAGTTACGGAGTTTGGGATAATGATTGATTTTAGGGCTGTTGAGTTTTCAAATGCGAGGTTCTGTATTTTTGTAATAGTAGTGGGGATGGTCACATTTGTAAGTATAGTCTGACGCGCTAATGCACTCGGACCTATTTCAGTGACGGTGTAAGCAGTTCCGTTCAGGTTTACAGATGAGGGGATTGTAAGGGTAGTGGCATTAGCCTCCTCGCAGGCTGCCAGTCGGCAGGTCTTATGGTCTTCGTCTGTGATGATGAAATACATCTTGGAGTTGCTTTCGGAAGAGACAGCGTAACCGGGCAGGCATTTGATGGTCAGGACGGGGGATTTGTAATAGAAGGTAGTGGCTGTAAGGGTCACTTCACTGTCAAGCAGAGCGTTGCAGGTGACTACGCCATTGGTGTCTACATAGACTTTGTCGGGAGCGTCAGATGTCCAGAATACTTTGCGAGAGTCGAGGCCGGATGTGGGTGACACTGTAGAGCTGAAAGTAGTGGACTTTCCGGGAGCCAGGAACATATTGGAAGTAGCGGTTTCCCCGGCGTTGGCGCTGAGTGGAGAGGTGGATGCAATGTTAAAATCGTTATAAGTCTCCAGCTTAGTAGGCACGGCGTCCATAATTACAATCTTGTCATTGTCAGCGAAGTTACTCCAGTTGGTGGCTTTAGAGAAGTTGGCCTTAGCTGTCTCTCCCTGTACGTGTACATTGGCCGAATAGGCCGAAAATGCTGTGGCATTTATGTTCGGGGCAGACTGGGCGGTAATATAGATGTCAGTCAGCGGTGCACCGCGGAAGACGTATTCGCCAATAGATGTAATGTTCGGACCCATATAGAGCTTTTTCAAGCCGGACTGGTCGAAAGCACCTCCGAGAATCTTGGTGACTGAGGGGGGAATAACAATTGAAGTCAGATTTTTGCAGCCGTTAAATGTCACACCATTAATGGCGGAAATTGCATTACTGAGAGTAACAGAATTCAGGGCCGAACATTTGTAGAATGCGTATGCACCCACATAGGACACTGAATTTGGCATGACAACAGTTGTCAGGTTAGTGCAATTTTCAAATGCTCTTTCATCAATTCTGGTGACGGTATATGAGGTTCCGTTGTATGTTACAGTAGCAGGTATTGGTGCCGAGGTCAGGGTCGTGGATTGCGAGGTTGCCACTGAGCAGGAATTGCTGTTAAGAACGGAATATCTCAGCTCAACATCCTTATACTTGTAAGTGAATGTCTGAGCCGCCGCATGAAGAGCAATTAAAGCGCTGAAGAGGGTGAATAATAGTTTTTTCATTGCGTACATAGGTGTTAATTAGTAAAAAAATATGGGCATAATTTTTACTGCACGATCCCCTATGCAGGGCTCAGTAGAAAATCAATGGGGATAAGCAAAAAGATTTGCGATACGGAAAAGGAAGAACTTCCTGTCAGCCACACCTCTGAGATTAGCACGGAAGAGCTTTATTTTAGCGTTGAAAGA
>JAAVFJ010000030.1 GCA_014800845.1 Bacteroidales bacterium
CTGCGGGCTTGTGCGGCGCGGATATAGCGGATTCCCGCGGAACTATTAGCGGTGCCTCGGCGCTGTACGGAACTCGCTGAACTGGCGGCGTTCTCGCTGCGCTCGCCCGACGCGGAAGCTCTCCACACATATAACTCCACGACATCGTGTCTACGACACTTCGCGTATGCTGCTGTCTTTCACCGGGTTGGCACCCGGTGTTAACCACGACGGCGCACCCTTCGGCTGCTTGCGTTTGCCGCTAAAGGTTTTTAGGCCAGGTGCTGCAGGAAGTGGATACGCTGCACGAGCTGGGAGGTTAGGTTGCGGTAGCGGCGGCTGGCTATGATTTTCTCTATCACCGCTATCATCTGGTCGCGCAGCCCTATGCGCGCGGCAAGCGTGTCGGCCCGCGACTCGGAATCGGTGTGCCAGGGATGCGTGCGGTAAACTATGTGTCCCAACTCATGCGCCAGAGCTGCAAATATCTCCGGCGAACTCAGGCCGAGCTTCCCTATCTCCCGCTCAGAGAGATAGATGCGTTTGCCGAGGCGCACGAGTATGTCGGCATATTCATTCTCATCGTCAGAGAGGGGGAGGAATTCTACAGAGAGCTCCTCCGGAAATTCCGGCGATTGCAAAACGCTGCCGTAGAGGCGGATAAACGACTCCACTATGGGCAGTTTGTGTGGGTTAGACAGTTTCATATCATTATAACATACGCCCGCTGCCAATGGTTGACGCAAAAAATCATGTTTCCCGCAATAAAAATATGTAAAAAATTGTTATAGCCTATGTGCTACTAAATTTGAATCAAATGAAGAAGGTTTATAAGTCGTCACTATTAATAATCGCCATGGCTGCCGGAGCTTTTCATGCCTCGGCACAGCGCGACAACCGCTTAAACGAGGAGCATGTGGTCTCCGTAGTGGTCAACGAATCAGAGGCTACGGCCGATGAGGTAGAGAAGGCCTTTCGTCAGAATGCCCCGGAAAGCCCTAATGACAACGCTATGCCCCGATTTGCCATTGTGGGGAAGAATAATAAATTCTACCTCGGCCTGGGCGCCCAATTCCTGGGGGAAGCCGTGTTTGACTGGGGCGACAAGATGCCGTCGGCAGTGCTGATGGTGCCCTCCTCCATAGAGCCTTCCGCTCCTGGCAACCGCTCAGACTTGCGCTTCGGCTGGCAGAGCTCCAATATCTATATGAACATAGTGGCGCTCCCCAACACCGAGGACCAGATAGGTGTCTTCCTTAAGCTCAACTTCTTCGGCAAAGATAACAGCGTGAAGGTCTACCACCTCTACGCCAAATATCGCGGCTTGCAGGTGGGCTACAACACCGGCCTCTTCACCGACGGGGCTGCCATGCCCTTCACCCTCGACTTCGAGGATGCGGCCGGCTACCCCTTCCTCACTATGTTTAACGCCTCATGGACGCAGCACTTCACCAAAAACCTGACGGGCGCCATCGGCATAGATGCACCCACTGTATCGTTCACATGCTCCTCCACCACCGAGGAGGTCAACCAGCGCATACCTACCGTGCCGATGTATCTGCAATATGGCTGGGGCGACGGCTCGCACGTGCGCCTCTCCGGCATGGTGCGCCCGCTAATGTATCGCGACCTTACGGCAGCAAAGAACCGTGTGCTCACCGGAGGGGGCGTGCAGCTGTCAGGCGTGACACCCGTTGTCGGAAACCTCTCCGCGCAGTTTAATGCCGTCTACGGCAAAGGGATAGCCTCATACATCCAGGATGACAACGGTCTGGGGTTCGACGCCGTGGCCACCACGCACAGCGGAGAGATGAAAATGCCTGAGACCATGGGGCTTACCGGCGCGCTGACCTATCAGTTTTCTGATAAAGTGTCATCAAACCTTGTCTACAGCCACGTAACAAATTGGTTTGACTCCGATGCCCGAATGGCAGCCGACACCTACCGCTACGGCGACTACGTAGCCGCCAATGTAATCTGGGCCATCAACAAATTTGCCTCCGTAGGTCTTGAGTACGATTACGGCCACCGCATGAGCACCTCCGGCACATCGCGCCACACCAACCGCCTGCAGTGTCAAATGGCCGTAACCTTCTGACGATAGTTTGCGGGGAAATTAGTAACTTTGCAGGGTGATGGAAACGCTTTCTGATTCATTGAAGAGATTTTGCACGCCGGCTCGCGGTAAGGCGCTCAAGGCGCTGGCCGGCAAAGGGGGTGCCCGCAGGTTTGTGCTTCGCGGGCTCCCCGGCTCGGCTGCCGCTATGGCGCTGGCTTCGTTCCCTGCGGGGAAACGGGCTGCGTTGGTTGTGGCCAACGATGCCGATGGTGCCGGTTATCTTTATTCTGACCTCTGCGCTCTGCTGGGTGAGGAGGCTGTGCAGATTTTCCCGTCGGGCTACAAGCGTGGCCTAAAGTATGGGCAGCCTGACCCCCCGAAGCAGATTCTGCGCACTGAGGCGTTGGCGGCTGCCGACGCCAAGTCTACGCGCTACATTGTGACCTATCCCGAGGCGCTTGCTGAAAAGGTGCCGGCGCCTGACCGCCTGGCGTCGCTGTCGCTCACGCTGAAGAAGGGGGAGCGCATACTCCTCACCGCCGCGGTGGACAAGCTGCTGGAGCTGGGGTTTGTCAGGGTAGATTATGTCTATGAACCGGGGCAGTTTTCCGTGCGCGGGTCGCTGCTTGATGTCTATTCATTCAGCCACGAGTTGCCTTACCGCATTGACTTCTTCGATGATGAGATTGACTCGCTGCGCACCTTCAACGTGGAGACTCAGCTGAGCGAACAGCAGATTGATGAGGTGAAGATTATGGCTGCCGACTCCTTCGGTCGCGACACCACGATGGTAAGCCTGCCGGAGTTTATGGGCCCTGATACACTTCTTTTTGCTGAAGATGAGGCGTTTATGCTCGCTACGGTGAAAGATGTGGCTTCGCAGACCCTCTCAGCCTCGGCTCAGTATGCCGGTGAAGGGGATGTGTCGGCCATGGAGAATGCCGTGGACTACCCCAGCTTCGTGGAGGCTGTGGATGCCATGCGCCTCGGCCTGTTCGGCGTCAATCCCTTCTGCGACGATGCATCGGCGCCGTCAGTAGATTTCGGGTGTTCGCCTCAGGGGCTTTACCACAAGAATTTTGAGCTTATCTCGCAGTCGTTCAGCGACTTGCTCAAGCAGGGTTACTCACTGTTCATTCTTTCTGATTCCGCGCCGCAGTTCTCGCGCCTGAGAGCAATTTTTCAGGAGAGGGGTGATAATATCCCCTTCACGCCTATCATGCCAACGCTGCATGAGGGCTTCACGGACCCCGCTACGCAGAGTTGCTTCTTCACCGACCACCAGATTTTTGACCGTTTCCATAAGTACACGCTGCGCTCCGAGCGCGCCCGCGGCGGCAAAGTGGCGCTGTCGCTCAAAGAGTTGGGGCAGATCGAGGTGGGAGACTACATAGTGCACATAGATCACGGCGTGGGGCGCTTCGGAGGCCTTGTGCGAACCGATGTGGCCGGCACTCCTCAGGAGATGATTAAGCTCATCTATGCCGGCGACGACATCATTTTCTGCTCCATCCACGCGCTTCACAAGCTCTCGAAATATCGCGGCAAGGAGGGGATACCTCCCAAAATCAATAAGCTCGGCACGGGCGCCTGGCAGCGCATAAAGGAGCGCACGAAGAGCAAGATGAAGGACATAGCCCGCGACCTCATCAAGCTCTACGCCGCCCGCGGTCAGGAGAAGGGCTTCGCTTTCAGCCCCGACACCTACTTGCAGCATGAACTTGAGGCCTCATTTATCTATGAGGACACCCCCGACCAGATTACGGCTACGGCCGCCGTGAAGGCTGACATGGAGTCGTCCAAACCTATGGACCGCCTGATTTGCGGCGATGTGGGTTTCGGCAAAACCGAGGTAGCCATACGCGCTGCGTTCAAGGCTGCTGTCGATGGCAAGCAGACGGCTGTGCTTGTGCCCACCACCGTGCTCGCTCGACAGCATTACCACACCTTTGCCGACCGCCTGCGCGACCTGCCCGTAAGGGTTGACTTCATCTCTCGCGCCCGAAAGCCCAAGGAGGTGAAGCAGATACTCGCCGACCTGGCCGAGGGGAAGATAGATATACTAATAGGTACCCACAAGATTATAGGCAAAGGGGTTAAGTTCAAGGACCTGGGCCTGCTGATTGTGGACGAAGAGCAGAAATTCGGCGTGAGCGTAAAGGAGAAACTGCGTTCGCTGAAGGTGAATGTCGACACGCTGACCATGAGCGCCACACCCATCCCGCGCACCCTGCAATTCTCTCTCATGGGTGCCAGAGACCTGAGCAATCTCAACACTCCTCCCGCCAACCGTCACCCAATTCTGACCACCGTTTCGGTGGACGACGATGACATAGTGACCGAAGCTGTCAACTTTGAGGTGAGCCGCGGCGGACAGGTGTTCTATATCTCCAACCGCATAGAGCAACTCAACACACTCGCCAACCGCCTGCAGCGACTCGTGCCCGGCATTAGGGTAGTCACGGCCCACGGCCAGATGCCCCCCGACGACCTGGAGCGCGCCATAGTGGATTTCGCTGACGGTGCCTACGATGTGTTGCTCTCCACCACAATTGTGGAAAGTGGCATTGACATGCCTAACGTCAACACAATCATAGTGGACAATGCTCAGAACTTCGGCCTCTCAGAGCTTCACCAGTTGCGCGGACGCGTAGGGCGCTCTTCGCGTAAGGCTTTCTGCTATCTGTTCACCCCCCCAGGCAAGCCGTTGACAGACATAGCGCGCAGGCGTCTGCAAGCCATAGAGAGTTTTTCTGACCTGGGCGCGGGCATACATATAGCCATGCAGGACCTGGACATACGCGGTGCAGGCAATCTGCTAGGCGCGGAACAGAGCGGTTTCATAGCTGATTTGGGCTACGAGACCTATCAGAAGATTCTCAAGGAGAGTATCACAGAGCTTAAGGCTGAGGAATTTGCCGACAGCTTCGAGAGTGATGAGAACCTGACCGACGAGGCTTACGTGGCTGACTGCACCGTGGAGAGCGACCTTGAGCTGCGCCTGCCGCCGGAATATGTGCCGCAGGAGGGTGAGCGAATAGCTCTCTATCAGGAGCTTGACAATATCACTACCGACGATGGTGTGAATGATTTTCGCAACCGATTGATCGACCGCTTCGGCCCGCTGCCTGAAGTGAGCGAGGAGCTGCTGAGAATCCCGCCTCTGCGCCGTTTGGCCCGCTCGTTGGGCATAGAGAAACTCTATATGAAGCAGGGGCGTATGTATCTCTACTTCACCGGCGACGAGAACAAGGCCTACTATCAGAGCTCGGCGTTCGGGCGCGTGCTCACCTATATGCAGACTAATGCAGCCCGCTGCCAGCTGCGCGACAAGCAGGGCAAGCGCTCTATGGTGATAGAAAAAGTGCCGACAGCCGCCACCGCCCTCGAAACCCTCCGCACAATGGCGGCTCTGCCGCCGGCGTAGGGTAGGGGGGCGGAGAGCTCCGAGAACTCCGAGAACTCCCCTCCCTGCTCTAAAACCTAAGCTGTCAGAAAAGCGACAGCACCAGAGTGAGGTTACGGGAATCGGCGCGCAGGGTGGCCAGCGCTTTGGAAATTTGGTTTTCCACAGTCTTTACTGACAGGGCCAGCTCATCGGCTATGGCGGCGTAGGTCATGCCGTCGCGTTTACTCATCAGGAAAATCTCGCGGCGGCGCGGCGGCATGGCGTCGATAGCCTGCCAGAGGCGGGCATCGCGCTCGGCGGTGTCCATCTCCTCCTCGCTCACCTCTTCGCGGTCATCGGCCAAAGCAGAGAAACGCCCCTGCTCCTTAAGCATTCCGAGCGCCGCGTTGCGCACAGAGCGGTAGAGATAAGTCTCCGGAGAGGATATGTCATGCGCCTCGCGCACGAGTCCCCAGACGCGCATAAATGTAGTCTGCACCACATCGTTGGCCGCATCAGTGTCCTCCACAATGCGCAGGGCATACATGCAGAGGGGCATGTAAAGCTTTCGGTATATGTTCTGAAAATCGCGATTAGTCATTTCCGAGAGCAAAGTTAACAAATTATTTTTGCTTGGCCGCTTCCACTATATCAATCAACGGTATAGTGATTTCGCTTTCAGCATAGGCAGCCACAATGCCTGCGCCGGTCGACACATTGCTGTAGGCAAACGCCGGGCTTGCCAGACCTACGCCACCTAAGGCGCCCACAATGCCGGTATTGGCCTGCCACACCGAAATCACATGCTTGTAGTAATCCTCATCAATATGCCTGAGAGTCAGCACTATACCGTAATCCTTGGGCCACTGCTGATTCAGTGGGTTAGAGTAATAGAAAGTGGTGATAGGGAAGTTTATGCGCAGCGGATAGGTCTTGCCATTTATCTGACGGTCAGAGAAGATGGAGTAGCCATTGTTATCCGTCAGCGCCGATTCGAGCGCCGAGATATGCTCCGTAAAGAGGGGCTCCTTGGTGAAATCAACCCACAGTGTGGAGAGGTATGAGTAACAATCCTCATCATTCTGATATTGGGAGTAGGACACCACCAGGTCATAGTAATTGCCGCGCACGTCGGGGTCGGTGAAATAGAGCATCAGGTCAAAATTCATGTCAAAGGTGATGGGCTCCGTTGTCACCGGCAGCTGACTCGTGTTGCCCACAGCCACACACTCCTTCACGTCAGGCACCACGCGGACTACGGGAACAGGGTAGGGGACCTTAGTCTCGGCCCATGCCTCGCCATACTCACGCGATGTGGCTTCCAGACGTATGCGGTCGCCGCTCTTGGGGACGTAAGTGCTCTTGAAGCACTTATACTCCTCATAGAGGAAATGATCGGGGTCATAGCCGTTGCCTGTTACCGAGGGTGAAAGATTCTCGCGAAACTCACCGTTTACTATCAGCCTCACCTCGGCATCGGTCACAAAGATGTTAAGATTTTTCTCGTCCCCCTCCGTCCAGAGCCATGTGCGGGTGAGCATCAGCGTAATCTCCTCGCCCGGGCGAATCTGAGAATTCATGCAGAGCACCGGAGTGGAGGGAAGATCGGGCTCAAAGGTGGTGTAGCAAGAGGTGAGCCCTGCCGCAACAGCGAGGAGGAGAAGGAGGGTATATATGCGTCTTAGAATAGCCATGTGTAAGATACTGAGGGGATTATAGGAATGAGGTGAAGTCTTTTGAAAACCGGCTGCAGAGTGTAATCGCCCGTAGTGGGGTCCAGATAATAGTCGCCGTAATCGCGAACCACAGCTATGGTGTTGAGGTTGCAATAAGCGTTATAGAGGGAGAAGTCCCAATAGCCATGCTTGGTGTTTCGGCGGAAATTCACATCCATGCGGTGATAGAAGGGGAGGCGGTAATTGTTCTCGGGCACGCGTAGGAGCATGTCGTAATTCCAGGGGGCGAGCCAGGGGTCTTGCCACACCTGAGTGGGGAGCGTGATGCGGTTGCCGCTCATGCCGGTCCAGGAGGCTGAAATCTCCCAGTTGTCAGATATTTTCCAGTTGACCAGGAGATTGATTTTGTGGCGGTTGTCATAGCGTGCCGGGAAAGGGAGGCCGCCATTCTTGTCGGCATACTGCCTGTCGGCCCAGAGGAGCGAATAGGCCACATGACCCGTAATCTTGCCGTGGTCCTTGCTCACCTTGAAGTCAATGCCCTTTGAGGTGCCGCGCCCCGGGGTGAGCTTGTCAGACCATTCGCCGTCAGGGGGGAGCAGATAATACTCGTCGGCATACTCCAGCAGATTGTGCATCCACTTATAGTAGGCCTCGGCCGAGAACGTGTAGGCATTATTCAGAGTGTAGTAGCCACCCAGAGCAATCTTGTCGGCAGTCTGCGGCTTCTGGCTCCCCACCACCGGCACCCACTGGTCAGTAGGGAGCGAGATGGAGCTCTGCATCAGCTGGTGCACATACTGCACAGTGCGCGAGTAGCCACCCTTGATGGCCCAGTTTTCGGCGGGCTTGAAGCGAAACGAGGCGCGGGGAGAGAGCCCCTGATGGGTCTTGCCGTCGATGTTAAAGAGGGAGTAGTGGAGCCCGTAGTTTATGCGCAGCTGAGCAAATGGGCTCCAGTCGGCACCGGTATAGATGTTAAATTCGTTGGCGCCATAGCTGTGAGCCTGCTCCTCGGCGCTGGCCACCACATCGGTGTTTACAAGCAGGCGCTTCGTGAGCGAGGGGAGGAAAGAGTGGCGGGTGTAGCCGGCGCCAAAGGTCACGCGGTGGGCGGGGTGCGGACGCCAGTCGAAATCAAGTTTGGCTATCCAGTCGTGGATATAGTTCTTGGAGACCATCTTGTCGAAAGTCTGCTGCACCTTCACGCCATCCTCCTCTTGACCTTCATCGTAGGAGTGCATCAGTCGCGAAGCATAGCGGGTGAACGCGCCCGTAAGCTCGCCGAAGAGATTGGGAGTGATCACATAATTCCAGCCGGCAGAGGCCACGATGTTGCCCCAGCGCAGGTGTGATTTCTCGGTGGAATAGTCTTTATAGGAGCTTGTGGCTTCATACTTGTCGGTCACGCTCAGGTAGTCCTCGCCATAATAGAACATGGCGTAGGCGCGGCTGCGGTCAGAGAAGCGGTGATTGATTTTGGCGTTTATGTCGGTGAAGGCATAGCCGAAATTCACCTTTTCATCAGTGCTCATACTGTTGAAGATAGCGCAGACGGGGAGCGTCAGAATGTCATACCAGGAGCGGCGGACGGCCACCGAGTAGGAGGTGTGCCCTTTCCAGATAGGACCATCTACGTTTACGGCCGCCGAGGTGAGGCCTATCTTCACACTGCCGTGGTGAGACTCCATGCTGCCATCCTTAGTGTTTACGTCGATGTAAGAGGAGAGGCGTCCGTCATATTTGGCCGGGAAAGAGCTCTTGTAGAACTCTACATTGCGCAGCGCCTCGGTGTTGAAGGCCGAGAAGAGACCGCCGAAGTGGTTGACCTGATAGAGCGGAATATTGTCGAGCATATAAAGGTTCTCATCGCTGCCGCCGCCATGCACATACATGCCGGCCATACCCTCTACACCAGCCGAGACTCCCGGCTCCAGCTGCAGGGTCTTTATGACATCGCTTTCGCCGAAGATTACCGGTGTGGAGAGTATCTTGGAGCGGCTCACGCTGAGCGACCCTATTTCGGCCGACTGCACGGCGCGTGTCTGGTTGGGGCTGCCTATCACCGTGACCTCCTCCAGCATCTGGGAGTCTTCGGGGAGAGCTACGTCTATCTGCCGGTTTTGGGTCAGGTGCATCTCCTCGGTGTGGTGGCTGTCGTAGCCGGCGGCGCTGAAGGTCAGCGACATGTCGCCGGCAGGCACGGTGACAGAATAGAAACCCTGCACATTGGTGGCCGCGCGGGTGGCAGAGGGGAAGACCGTGACAGTAACGCCGGGAATGGCTTCGCCGGTGCCCTCCTCGCGCACGAAGCCGCTGAGTGTTACCTTGGGTTGCTTTGGCTGTTTGGGCGTCTGGCGGAAAAGCAGCACATTGTTGCCGCGAATCTTATATCCCACCCCGGTGCCGGCAAGCATCGTCTCCAGCACCTTTGCCAGAGGCTGATTGGTGGCGTTTACAGAAACCCGGAGCGATTTCAGCACCCCGGCCTCATATATGAAATTCTTGCCGCTGCGCTTCATCAGCTCGGCAAACACAGCTTCGGCCGGACGGTTCTGAACGTTCATGCTCACCCTCTGGGCCTGCATAACCGCTGCGCCGCAGAGGAGTGCGCACATTAATATAAGTAGAAATCTTTTCACGGTTCAATCACTAAATTAGTACCAAGCAGGTCATTGATTGTCAGCACCAGGTCCTCGGCAGTGCCTTGATAGCTCAGCGTCAGACGCATCTCCTCGGCAGGAAGCCCCGCCACCTTCACTCCGTAGGTAGCCTCGATGGCAGCTACTACCTGAGAGAGCGATGCGTTTTCAAACTCCACTTTTCTCACCTCCGGCGTAGTGGGGATAGCCTGCGGAGCTTCAGGAGCGGGAGCCGCGGGAGCCGCCGGCAAAGGGGCCGGAGCCTCCTGCTTGGGGCGGAAAGCTACGTAAGTAGCCACAGCCGCCGCGGCTACGAGAGCGATGCCGGCTATAGCGGCTGCCACAGCATGGCGACGCCACCAGGGCTGCGGATTCTCTATAAACCACCCGTCAGGCTTAAAAGCGCCCGGGCGATAGAACTTGACCACGAAGTCAAGCGATTTTTTTATTTTGTCAGTCATAATTAATTAGTAGTGAAGTAAGTATCAATAATTAAACGATATCAAAATCATAAGTAAGTGTTATATCTTGAACATATAATTCTTGTTCTTTTCGGTCGCTTTCACCTTGTCGCTCAGTCGCATAGCTCGCTATGCTCCTTCGCTCCGCGGCGAAATCGCCTCGAAA
>JAAVFJ010000031.1 GCA_014800845.1 Bacteroidales bacterium
ATCTGTGAGGGCAGAACTATCTGCGCCAACATCTGTAAGTAGTCGTTTCCCATACCTCAAAGTTCGTAAGAATCTTTGGATATGAAAAATTTATCCCCACTAATTTTCTACTGAGCCCTATGCAGCGGGCTAACAGATTATTTAGGTATAAAAAAGTAGCGTAGGAATCTGTATCTATTGCCGTCTTATATTCTGAGGCTTCTCGCATTGCCCATTCAAAGTAAGACGGCAACGAAGAAGCCCACGCTATATATGCAATATCCTACGTCTGAGTGCAGCGGCACGTTGGACAACGAGCCACCACTCCCTGCGCAGTGAGATTACAAACCACGGGCGTCTACCGTTGCTTATCCTTGACTTTGAATGAAATTTTGCGAGAATCTCAGAATATCAAGAATCAGCGCTGATATACGCTTTATTAATATGTCTTTTGCAGACTCCCTCCCTCAATCCCTCGGCCGGGGCTTCTTTGGTAGGGCCTGCGCTGCAAAGTTATAATATTTTTTCCAATGTGGCAATATTGAACGCTCCTTTTTAACATTTTTACGATTCTCGGGCTTATCGATTATTTGAGGGATGTGGCAAGGATTGCCTGACAAGAGGGCATTTCTGGGTGTATATTTGTGGATGCTGTAATGGGTCGGCTCAACTGTGTTTTATCTTGATTTCGGTTTGTCTCGCAAGAGTGCCACGTTGCGCCTACACTCTTATGATAAACAAGCATCAATTAAGTATAAAGATTTGATTGAAAGGCGTTGCGGTGTATGTCAGTTTTTCGCTCGAAGTGGCTTTAGTACATTACAAAAAATCCCGCAGGCTGTGCAGCCGGCGGGAGATCCTTCTTGCGAAGTACATTCATATAATCAGTATGGGGAAACTTGTGCGGGTGGAGTTAGCGAATGTTGGACACCGTGAGGTTGCCGCGCATGATGACGATTTGGATTTCGTTGACATCGTAGTTGCAGACTACCAGTATCTTAGCGCTGTTGGAGTCTTCGTTCATCTTGCCGTAGATGGCGGTCCAGGAGTAGCCTTCCTCCTTGGTGAGCAGGGTTTCAAGGTGCTCATCGTTGATGAATGATTTCATGATGGTGTAGGCGCTCTGCACATCGCTGCTGCCTACGGCGCTGACGGTTTCGAGGCTTTCGAGCCGGGCGTTGTCGCTGATGGTAAGACCAAATTGGTTGCCGAGGTTGTTGTTTATTCTTCCGGCGGCTTTGAGCAGGGTTTTGCCTATGTAGACTTTTTCCACGTTTGGCCCCGAGGGGAGTTTTGTAAAGACTCGGTCATCGGCGTGGAGGGAAGTTGCGCTGAGAATTATTGCTGACAGGATGAGGGTTAGGATGCGTTTCATATTGAGTTAATGGTGTTAGCTGTAATGTCTATAATCTGTTCCATGCCGCGGTGACTTTTGTTTATGGCGTCCTGCAGGTCGCGGCCGGCCTGGTTGCTTGCCTGGGAGGTAGTGGCCTTGGCGTCGTCCAGAGTTTCGGTGAAGACGGAGGCGAAGAGTTGGAGCGTCTCGTTTAGAATTTCGCTGGCCTCGTCGGGTGATGTTGGGGTGATGTAATCGTTGGCGGAATCGGCCGCGGGTGTCTTCTTGCGTTTAGGGGCGTGACGCTTTCGGGGCGTGGCCGGGGTTGTGCACTCAGCTGTCGGGGACGCGAGAGGGACCGGGGAGATATTCGGTGCGGGAGCCTCGGGCTGCGTGGTGAGTGTGGAGGCTATCATAGGTTGTAGGCATGACTGCGATGTGAGTCTGTGGGAATTGAACACAAATACTCCGGTCAGCAGGGCCGCAGCCAGTGATGCCGCTATGCCGGTGTAGAGGAGGCGGCGCGGAAATCTCTTGCGGGAGCCTATGGCGAGGGCTATAGCTTTGTCTGCCTCTATGGGAGTGACGGATACGTTTGTGACCATGCTGCTGAAGATGCGGTAGTCGGGAAGCAGGTCAGCAGGCACGGCATCGGCAGGGAGGGTGCCGAGGGTGTCTATCAGCACCTGCTCTTGCTCGGGTGTGGTCAGCGCCTCGTACCAAAGCGGGAGCAATCGTCTTATTTCTGTGAAGTCCTGTTTCATAATTTGGAGAGAATATTTCTTAGTTGTCGCCTGCCTCGGGATATGAGTTGGCGCACGTTGTCATGATTAAGATTTAGAAGCGAGGCAATCTCTTGGTTTGAGAAACCGCGCATGCTCAAGGTTATGGTTTTCCTATATGATTCTGGTAGGCTTTCTATGGCCTCATAGATATAGGTGTTGTCGGAGTGAGGCGGTGCATGCAGTGGAGGCGCTTCGTCGATTCTTACGTTGGGATGAGCGGAGCGGATAGTGTTGAGGCACCGGTTTCGCACGCTCACCATGCAGAGCGATTTTACGTTTGAAGCATTGAGAGCCTCGCGCCGTTCCCACAGATGGGCCAGCGTCTCCTGCACTATGTCGGCTGCAGAGTCAGTGTCGCCCCCCGTCATGCGGGTGGCAAGAGCTAACATGCCGGAGTATAGAGGTACTATCAGTTGCTTAAATTCCAATGCATCCATCGCCGGGGAGGGAGAGGAAAGAGAGTGAACCTAAATTTTGACCGGTAGCGTGACCTCTTGCTTCGCCTTGTCAGTGGCTTTTGCAGAGCTCGGGTCAGACTGAATAAGGGCTTGGCTTCGCCGGTGTCGGGGGGGAGACAGATCGCTTCTCGGCCCAGACTTGGGCTTCTTAGTTCTGTCTATTACCTCGCTGCCCTTTCTGTTGCTTCTCAGCGCGGTCGGTTGCCTCGTAACGCTGTCTTGGGCTTCTCGTCTGCCGTTGGGAAGCAAAATCTCCAGTCTAAGATACCTGCTGAGGGGAGCCGGTCAGAGTTGTGGTTTTTTTGAGTGCTTTATAAGTTTAACGAATTTAATTGTAAAAACCATATACGCGCTGTTTGTGACAATGACTGTGCTAAAATTTTTTAATCGCTAATTTCGGTCTGACTGATTAGGCGTTTTTCGGCCTCGGCGCTGTTCCGGAATCTATGTTTTGTCGCTAAAATCTGAAGTGGATGATGCCTTAGAACTTTTCAATTTTGATAGCGTTTACATGGTAAGGCGCGTCGCTCTCCATGCGCTTTCCCCTCAGTCTGTAATCCCTTTAGTTATGGAAAATATAATGCTGTCTTCTCAAGAAATTAGAACTCAAATGATGCAGTTATGGAAAGATACCTTCCATGATTCAGATGATTATATCAATCTAATTTTTAATAATTATTTTGATATTAATTTGGTGGAATATGAAGAACGTGATGGTAAATTGATTGCTGCGATGTTGGCTATACCTTATACTTTTTATGCTTTAGATTCTGATAAAACTGTTAAGGGGTTATATCTGTGTGGATTAAGTACGCTGCCTGAATATAGATCTATGGGGTTAATGTCTAAGCTGATTGAAAATATTAATAAGCATGCTTATAATGATAATTACGCATTTACTTTTCTGATACCTGCTAATGTTGGTTTACAAAGATATTACGAAGATAGAAACTATATTAAATCGTGTTTTAAATCTGAGAATATCTATATAGAAGATTATGACTTTAATAAGCTTATAACAGACAAAAATATAAATGTAGAAATCCTTTTAGGTAGTGATTGTTTTATTAATAGGGTTGCTTTAAGTGATATTGTAACATATCTAAATACGAGAAATACTGTCGCTGATAGTTTTGATATCTATAGAACAGAAGAGGATGCTAAAGTTATTTTAGAAGAAAATAGTATGGCAGGTGGTACTGTTCTGGTAGCTTTAAATAATGCTAAAAATATAATAGGATTATTATTTTCAACTATTAATTCTGATTCTAAAGTTAGTGTACAAAAATTAGTGGCAGATAGTTCGGATATTAAATACCTACTGCTTCAAAAACTTCAGTCATATATTCATGATAAAGATGGATTAAAATCTAAGGAGATTATAGTACAGTCTGAATCAGCTGATGACATAAAGCAGATTTATTCACCTTACGTAAATGAGTTTAGTGATGAGTTTTCTGAAGGTGTAATTACAGAACATGATGAGGTCTACAATCCCTTATCTGCGCAAAAAGTCTTTGCAATGTCGCGAATCTGTAAACTCTCTGAGGTTTTAATATTTGCGACCGCCTTATGTCCCGCACGTGAATATTCGATTCTCGTAAAAGAGGATGATTTTGCAGAAAATAGGGGGTTGCACGTGTGCAAAGATGGAAAATACAGCTACACGCCCCTCGACAGTTTCACTACTGAGGAGTTGACTTCTCTGGAGAAGAAATTGGCAGAGGATTTGAATGGATATGTTTTGTCTGTTAGGGGAGTGTCCGAACTGCTATGGCGTCATGGTTCCGATCCGCTGGTTGATGATGTTATCTCTATTCCGCGCCTCCCTCTGAATATTTCCCTAATGCTTGAATAGTGTGCCTCCCACCCGGAGGGAAACATGGCGGATAACAAAGTGGCCAGGCTATGTGATTACCGCCGGAGTCGTAGACATTCCCAGGGGGATAAACCGTCCCCCCGCTGCAAGCATACTCGTGCTGGATGTACGCACGCGCTTTGAATATGCCCGCGCAGCAAGCATCCGATTTCTGTAAATTCAACTAAAAGTAAGTCGCTTTAGCTACAAATAGTTAAGGTTGGGTTTGTAAAGAGCGGTTTTACTGCGTTCTTAGTGGGCTGTTTTCGGCATTATGCAAATGTAAAGTCCTGATGTTAAGGATTATACAAAATACGTACTTCTATATTTTGTTCTTGATTTAATATTGAAATTCCCTCTTGCGGCGACTTATCCCTATGGCGTCTGTGCGTAGGTCATCGGGGGCCAACAGAACTTCCGAACAGGTTTCGCTCCGGTCGCAAGCGGATATTTTAGGGGAAGGAATATAGTTGAGGGGAGGGGAGAGGTATGTTTTGATGTAAATTTGCATGTTTAAATTCTATTTCGGTCTGATTTACGAACACGATTATACTGATGTAATAGACTGATATACAGAAGTATATATGTAAATTTCGTGTTTGTAAACCCTCTGAGAATGGGACAGAGGAATTTTTACGTAAAATGGGCCATGAATTTGTAAACGTGGAAGAGTTGAGCTATTTTTTAGCCGTATCAGACGCTAAAATTTCAGATTCCATTTTCTGCGATTGGTCAATATTTCCGCACGCCTCTACGCGCAGTTGAGAGCCTTCTGCCGGTGATCTTGGTTGGTAGGGGAGGGATGGCTCGCGAACGGCTCGGAGTGTCCTATTTGCGAAATTTGAAATTCTCGTGAGTCGGCTATATTTGCCCTGTGTGCAAAATAATTCCGTAACGCAAATATTAGGAAAGTAAACAGTGTAGTTTGCATAATATCGTGCGTAATCGTAAAGCAAGAGCGTTAAATTCGCTCTTCAAAATCGCATGTTATCATAAGAGAATTTAGTTATGCAACTGTAAATCGCATGTCTTAAATTCTCATTAGTATTTATTAACATGGCTTTTAAATACTTGAATACATGATTGTTATGATATATAGTTAATCTATAATCATAAGGAAAAGCACATTTAAGCTGGTGTATAGCTGTTTTTAAAGGTGGTTTATTGATAAACGTTTGGTTATCAATATTTACCCTGAATTACCTCTATTTATGCTCTAAATTGAAGTGAGGCAATAATGTAAATATGAATAGCTTATATTTTAAAATGCAAATGAGGGCTGCTGTTTAGAATCTCATAAATTTAATTGTGTGTTTGCAAAATATTGATTATATTTGCACTGTTAAATTCATACATTAAAAAACGCACTATGTCGGACTCCACAGTGGCAACTCGCCTAAAACACTTCATAGATTTCAAGGAACTTCCGGTCACACAATTTGCAGATATGTGTGGCATTCCTCGCCCTACCCTCTCGCAGCTGCTCAGTGGTCGAAATAAGAAATTGAGTGATGTGGTGGTCGGGCTGATTCATTCGCAGTTTCCAGAGCTCAACGTACTTTGGCTGATGTTTGGCGAAGGAGAGATGTTGGTGCCCGCACCCATAAATCCGTCGCTATTGACCGAGGGTGAGAAATTCCTGGATGAGGCACAGGCGTTTGATGATGACGCTAATCTCAGCGCGTTAAATATGTCCTTAAATACACCTAATGCCCCTGTAAATAAGGTTGTTAGGGAGGTAAATAGGCCGATACAATCCATAGATAAAATAGAAATTCTGGCTCAAAAATGCCGAAAAGTGACCTCGATAACCGTTTTCTTCGATGACAACAGCTATGAAGTGTTCGTTCCGGAGAAATCAAACGAGAAATCGAAGTAGTGCTCTGCCTGTAATCCTTCCCCACACCCTACCGACACAAAAGTAAATCTGTGAATAGAGAGCCCCAGAAGAGAGCACTCCCAATCCCGAAGTCGCAAATTTGCGAATTGAGATACCGAGGATCAGTGTGCAACAAATTCCGGAGTAGTATATCTGTGAATTGAGAGACCGAGAACAGAATACTGCAAATTCTGCAGAGGCAAAGATCTGATGCCGGTTGAGATGAGCTGTCAATAATGATTGCCCAAAGTCCAATTGCAGGGCAGTGGTTGCACGCCCTTAGCCACTCACATTCCCTCTCTCCTCCGCATAATGAGAGAATATGGTCCAGAAGAGCGCGAGGAGGGGAATTTAAGGGCATGACAAGGATAAAAATCCGCTCATCGGGCCGACATTTTCTTTTCAGTTTATTCTCAGAGCGTCAAAATAGATGGAATTAGGCCCTAATTAACTGAGTGCGTGAATGTTAATAAGGTTTTGTAAATGTAAATAAAATTTACAAAATAAGTTTTTTCACCCCTCTTCCCCTTGAGTCCGGCAGTTTAGCGAATGAAGTCACCAACCAGCCACAGCACTTCCAGGTTATCAGGACGTTCAAGACTGTCACTGCTCTCCGGGGCTATGCCTCGTCATAACTGCCATGTCTCTCCCCGTGGCTATCATGCTCCCCCTGGCTGTCACGCTCTCAATGACAACATGAGTATATGATGGAAATAGTAGATAAGTTTATATCCACGCAATATAGATGCCAGAATATAACAACCTTCTTTTTGATTACGTTACAGTTGAACTAAGTTATAATAAAACAAGTAAATTTGAATCAAATTATATTAAGCTTTCTATTAAAAAATATAATGCGACACAATAACAGATATTCGTACTTGCAGGTGTATAATACTATATAATTCAGGCTTAAATCACACGTTATTTATTTAGGCTAAATCATCTATAGAATAATATTGTTATTAAAAATTATGACTTATATAATAAGCTATTTGTGCTTTATATATGTGTGTATTATTAAGATTAATATGTGTAGATATATTTAAACAAAGAATATATTCCACGTCTATATTAACGATTAATAAACTCCTGAATCATTACTCTAAGAAGAGTAAAAAATATATGTTAGCCCATCGAATTTTAAGTTTATGTTGAGATAGTTTATGTATAGAGAGAAAATATAAACAGCATAACAAGGCCGCCTGATGGTTGCTAAGGATAGTTTGCTGTTCATGATGCTATGCGCGAATACTGGAGCAGTTGCACATATCCTATGCCGCGCATGCAGATTTATAGCCAATTTTTCTTGCAACTACCTATCTTTTAGCCGACTGTTCTCGCTTAGCATCTACGCCTGTTAAGCAACAGAAAACCTTGGTGGGGCGCAGTGTAAAGGCAAGATAGTGAGAACGAAAGGAGGAGTTTATGGCTTAATAAAAAAAAATTATTAATTTTGCACTATTAATGTAACGCGTGTGCGCGCGTAGCGCGAGGAGAGAGCTGGTGCTCTTTTGACCTGCCCGAGTGTGGAGTCTTACCCCTTGCGTCATGGTAACAGACTAATATACTGATAGATAGAATGAAAACAAATGTAGCCGTATTCTTTGGCGGTCGCTCAGTTGAGCATGAGATTTCAGTGATTTCAGCGCTTCAGACCATCAACGCCTTCGACAGCGAAAAATATAACATCGTGCCCATCTACATCACCAAACAGGGCCGTTGGTTCACAGGTCCCGAACTCCTTAACATGCGCAATTACAAGGACATGAAGGCCCTGACAGAGAAATGCACAGAGGTATTCATGCGCCCCGAGTATGGCGATTTCAATCTCTACAAAGCCGAGATAGGACGCTTCAGCCGTCGCAACCCCGTAGTGGCCGAGCTGCATGTGGCCCTCCCCGTGCTCCACGGCACCAACGGTGAGGATGGCATCTTCGAAGGCTTGCTTGAGACTATCGGTATACCCTTTGCCGGCTGCAACACACTGGCCAGCGCCAATGGCATGGACAAAATCACCATGAAGATGATACTCCGCTCCGAAGGGATTCCCGTGGTAGACTACGTGTGGTTTACCGACAACCAGTGGAGCGCCGACCGCGAAGCCATCATCAAGAAAGTGGAAGAGCGCCTGGGCTACCCCGTGATAGTTAAGCCTGCCAACCTCGGCTCAAGCGTGGGCATAGGTAAAGCTGCCAATCGCGAGGAACTGATAGAAAAGATAGACAATGCCGAGCGCTTCTCCCAGCGCATCATCGTGGAGCACATGATAGAGCAACTCAAGGAGATCAACTGCTCTGTGCTCGGTGATGCCGACGACCATCAGAGCAGCGTCTGCGAAGAGCCGATAAAGACCGGCGACTTCCTCTCCTACGAAGACAAATACATGGGCGGCTCCAAGAGCGCCAAGGGCATGCAGGCAAGCGACAAACGCATCCCCGCACTGCTCCCCGAAGAGGTGAGCGAGAAGATTCGCTTCATAGCCGGCGAGACCTTCCGCGTGCTCTCCTGCCACGGAGTGAGCCGCATCGACGTGATGATAGATGAAAAAGATGGTGAGATATATGTGAACGAAATTAATACCATACCCGGTTCACTTTCATTCTATCTCTGGGAAGCCACAGGCATCACATTTGCCCAACTCATGGACCGCCTTGTGGCCCTCGCCCTTAAGCGCAAGAGAGCCATAGAGCGCAAAACCTTCACCTATGATTCCAACATCTTCGCGATGGGCGGCGGCGTGAAAGGTGCCAAAGGAGCGAAAGGAGCCAAGCTCTGATACCGACAAACTCCTCCACAAATATTAAAATAAAAATTAACGAAATATGAAGTTTAAGGAATATAACAGCCAGCTGTCACTTAGTGATATCAACAAGCGCATGCTTGAGCTTTGGGATGCCAACCATCTCTTTGAGCGCAGCATGAGCGAGCGCGAGGGATGCCCCTCATTCGTCTTCTACGAAGGCCCTCCGAGCGCCAACGGCATGCCCGGCATCCACCACGTGATGGCGCGCACCATCAAAGACATCTTCTGCCGCTACAAGACCATGAAGGGCTTCCACGTGAAGCGTAAAGCCGGCTGGGACACCCACGGCCTCCCCGTGGAGCTCGGCGTAGAGAAAGCCCTCGGCATCACCAAGGAAGACATAGGCAAGAAAATTTCCGTAGACGAATACAACGCAGCCTGTCGCCGCGAGGTCATGAAATACACCAAAGAGTGGACTGACCTCACTCACAAAATGGGCTACTGGGTAGACCTGCGCGACCCCTACATTACTTACGACAACCGCTACATCGAGAGCGTCTGGTGGCTCCTCAAGCAGCTCTACGACAAGGGCTACCTCTATAAGGGCTACACCATCCAGCCTTACTCCCCCGCCGCAGGCACCGGCCTCAGCACCCACGAGCTCAACCAGCCCGGCTGCTACCGCGACGTGAAGGACACCACCTGCACAGCCCTGTTCCGCATCCTCGAACCCCTCGAGGAGATGAAGGGCTGGGGTGAGGCCTACTTCTCAGCATGGACCACCACCCCCTGGACCCTCCCCTCCAACACAGCCCTCTGCATAGGCCCCAAAATCAAATACGCAGCCATCCGCACCTATAACCCCTACACCGGTGAGCCCATCACCGTAGTGATGGCCGAAGACCGCATCTCCGCTTACTTCAAGAAAGAAGGTGAGGAGACACCCCTCGAGGCTTACGAGAAGGGTGCGAAGCTGCTCCCCTGGCGCCGTGTGGCCACCTACAGCGCTGACCGTCTCATAGGCATGCGTTACGCGCAGCTCATCCCCTGGGTGAAACCCCTCGAGAAGCTCAGCGACCTCTCACCCGCTTTCGTAAAAGAAGCCGCAGAGCGTCAGCCCGAGAAAATCTTCGAAGTGGGCACAGACCGCTTCATAGAGCTCGCCGATGAGGCCTTCCGCGTAATCCCCGGCGACTACGTGACTACAGAAGATGGTACCGGCATAGTGCATATAGCCCCCACCTTCGGTGCCGACGATGCCAAGGTGGCCAAGGCCGCCGGCATCCCCTCACTGTTCATGATCAACCACAAGGGTGAGACACGCCCCATGGTTGACCTGCAGGGCAAATATTACACGCTGCCTGACTGCGACCTCACCTTCGTGGAGCGCTGCGTCGACGCACCCCTCTACGAGCGCCACGCCGGTGACTACGTGAAGAATGCCTACGACCCCCGCTTCAATGTAGATGGCCGCTTCGATGAGAAGGCTGCCGAAAAGACCGAGAACCTCGACGTAGTGATCTGCATGGAGCTCAAGCAGGAGGGCAAGGTGCTCAAGATTGAGAAGCACGTGCACAACTATCCTCACTGCTGGCGCACCGACAAGCCCGTGCTCTACTATCCGCTCGACTCCTGGTTCATCCGCACAACCGCCTCGCGCGAACGCCTCATAGAGCTCAACAACACCATAAAATGGAAGCCCGCCGCCACCGGTTCCGGCCGTTTCGGCAAGTGGCTTGAAAACCTCCAGGACTGGAACCTCTCCCGTTCCCGCTACTGGGGTACCCCGCTCCCCATCTGGCGCACCGACGATGGCCGCGAAGAAATATGCATAGGCTCCTATCAGGAACTCTCCGACGCCATCGACGCCTCAGTAGCCGCCGGCCTCATGAGCGAGAACCCCCTTAAAGCGAAAGGTTTCCGTCCCGGCGAGATGACCTGCGAAAACTATGAGCAGATCGACCTGCACCGCCCCTACGTGGACGACATCATCCTTGTCAGCCCCTCAGGCAAACCCATGCACCGCGAACTCGACCTCATCGACGTGTGGTTTGACTCCGGCGCCATGCCCTACGCACAGATTCACTATCCCTTTGAAAACAAAGAGGCCTTCGACTCCCGCGAGGTTTATCCGGCCGACTTCATAGCCGAAGGTGTGGACCAGACACGCGGCTGGTTCTTCACGCTCCACGCCATAGCCACCATGATCTTCGACACCGTGAGCTACAAAGCCGTGATATCTAACGGCCTCGTGCTCGACAAAAACGGCAATAAGATGAGCAAGCGCCTCGGCAACGCCGTTGACCCCTTCGGCAACATTGAGAAATATGGCTCCGACCCCCTACGCTGGTACATGATTGAAAACTCCCAGCCCTGGGACAACCTCAAATTCGATGAAGAGGGGGTAGTGGAAGTGTCACGCAAACTCTTCTCCACCCTCCACAACACCTATAAATTCTTCGCTCTCTACGCCAACGTTGACGGCTTCACCGGTCGCGAGCCTCAGGTGCCCTTCGCCGAGCGCCCCGAGATAGACCGCTGGATTCTCTCCCTGCTCCACAGCCTCGTCAAGGAGGTAGACACATCGCTGGCCGACTACGAGCCCACACGCGCTGCGCGTGCCATCTCAGAATTTGTGGGCGACAACCTCTCCAACTGGTACGTGCGCCTCAACCGCAAACGCTTCTGGGCAGGCGAGATGACCGAGCAGAAGCTCTCGGCCTATCAGACCCTCTACACCTGCCTGCTCACCGTGGCCAAACTCATGGCACCCATCGCGCCCTTCTATGCCGACGCCCTTTACTCTGACCTTATGGCCCCCGTAAACGGTGAAGACTACACCCCCGTACACCTCGCCCTCTTCCCCGAAGTCTGCGAAGAGGAGATTGACAAGGAGCTCGAAGCTCAGATGCGTTTGGCTCAGGACCTCACCAGCGCCGTGCTCGCCCTGCGCCGCAAGGTCAACATTAAGGTGCGTCAGCCCCTGCAGACCCTGCTCGTACCCGTCAGCAGCGAGACCATGCGTGCCCGCGTGGAGGCTATGGCGCAGCTCGTGGCCACCGAAATCAACGTCAAGGAGCTCAAAGTGGTCAACTCCGAAGAGAGCAACCTCGTGAAGCGCGTGAAGGCCGACTTCAAGAAACTCGGCCCCCGCTTCGGCAAAATCATGAAGCAGCTCGGCGCAGCCATCAAGGAGATGAATCAGGCCGACATAGCCACCCTCGAGCGCGAAGGCAGCTTCTGCTTCCGCGAGCTTCCCGGCGAGCCTGTCATCACCACCGACGACGTGGAGATACTGGCCGAAGACATCCCCGGATGGGCTGTAGGTGGCGCCGGCGACCTCACCGTGGCCCTTGACGTAACCATCACTCCCGAGCTTAAAGCAGAAGGCTTCGCCCGCGAACTGGTCAACCGCATCCAGAACATCCGCAAGGATTCCGACTTCGACATCACCGACAAAGTAAGCGTACGCCTGGGCCGCACCCCCCTCACCGAGAGCGCACTGGAACTCTTCGGTGGCTACATAGCCTCACAGGTGCTCGCTGCCGACCTGCAGCTTGCCGAGGCCGGTGAGCTCACCGATGCCCGCGTGCTTGACATCGACGGCATGGAAGTGCCCGTAACCGTTACCCGCGTATGACAGATCCCGTAATCAGATATTCCGACGCCGAGCTGGAAGAGTTTCGCGAGCTAATACTCGCCAAACTCTCCCGCGCTCGTGAGGAATATGAATCACTCAAATCGCTCGTGGTCAACGATGCCGGCAACTCCGACACCGACACTGCCCACACCTTCAACGCTCTCGAAGCGGGAGCCGAGACCTATGGTCGCGAAGAGGCCGTGCGCCTGGCGCGCCGTCAGGCCGACTTCATCCAGAAGCTGCAGGCTGCCCTCGTGCGCATTGACAATAAGACCTACGGCATCTGCCGCGTCACCGGCAAACTCATCCCCAAAGAGCGCCTGCGCCTCGTGCCCCACGCCACACTCTCAATCGACGCCAAGAAATGAAACCCGCTAACCACAAAGGCCTGCTGGCCCTGCTCATAATCCTTGCCGTCATCGTGGCCGACCAGGCGCTCAAAATCTGGGTAAAGACCCATTTCTATTTCGGTGAAGACTACCCCATAACCTCCTGGTTTCATCTCAAATTCATCGAAAACAACGGCATGGCATTCGGCATGGAGCTCACCAGCAAAATCATCCTTACGATGGGGCGCCTCGCCGCCGTGGCCCTGCTCATCTGGTTCATCAGCCGCGTACGCCGTCTGCCGAGAGTGCGCACAGGCTTCATGGTCTGCATAGCGCTCATCACCGCCGGTGCCCTGGGCAATATAATCGACTGCGTCTTCTACGGCGAAATCTTCAACAACCCTCTCCCGCCCGCTGTCGCCACACTCTTCCCCCCCGACGGCGGCTACTCCACCTGGTTTGAAGGACGAGTGGTCGACATGCTTTACTTCCCCCTCTTCACCGTAGACATAGCCGGCCACAGCTGGGAATTCTTCCAGTACATCTTCAACATAGCCGACTCAGCAATCTGCGTGGGTGTCTTCGCCCTCATACTCTTCTACTCGCGAGACTTCTCCCGCGCATGGGAAGGATTCATCCACCGCAAAAAGACCCCCGACCCGCAATGAAGCATACCCCCTTCATCCTCCTTTCCTGCGCCCTCACGCTTGCCGCATGCCACCGCAAGCCTGAGGGTGTACTCTCTGAGGAGAAACTCGCCAACCTGCTCGCCGACCTCAATGTGGCCGATGCTTACATTATGACCGAAGGTCTCCCCGGACAGTCCCGCGCAGGTTATGCCGACTCCGATTCTCTCAACAAAATCATGCGCCAGAGCGTAATGCTTCAGCACGGAGTGAGCGAACAGGACTTCGCCCGCACCCTCGACTGGTATGGCCACCACCTCGACCGCTACGAAGAGGTCTGCGAGCTGCAGCTTCAGGCCATACAGAAGCGCAAAGGGGTGGCAGGCCAAGCTGCCGGTCCCTCGGGCGACAATCTCTGGAATCAGAGCATAAGCCTGAGAATGGGGGGAAATACCGGTCGCGACACACTCACCTTCACCATCCCCGCTGAGGGCCTGAAGCCCGGCGACCGCCTGGAACTCACCTTCAATACTACTGCACTCACGGCCCCCCTGACAGCTGTTGTGGCCGCCGACTACACCGACGGCAGCTCCGTGCTTGCCAGCTCCAACATAACCGGCGCTGCACGCACCGGCACCTCGCTCCAGCTCGACTCCACCCTCACTCCCCGAAGCATCTACGGCTACATAGCCACTCCCCAGAGCTCCACGCTACTGCTTGACAGCATAGCGCTGCGTCGCCTGCCACTCAACGACGTTAAGTATTATGACATCCACTCCCAACGCCGCCTACCGGCACCTGCCGGAGCGGCACCTAAGCCGGCTGATAATAGAGCAAAAGGAGGGTGAGGAGGCCATGCACCACACCCTCAGCGTAGTGGAGCTACACCGCGATGACAGCGGCAGCATAAAAAGCTACGCCATCACCCCCTACGCCGGCGAAACCCCCTTCACAACCTACCACGACCGCCCCCTGCAGCTAACAGTCAGCGCAGCTGGGAAGATAGGTTTTAGGTTTTAGGTTTTAGAGTGGGTCGGAGAACTCCGAGTACTCCGAGAGCTCCGAGCACTCCGACTCCGAAAGCCCAAGCTCTAAACCCAAATCGCATAAGCGGCGTCAGCCTGCAGCCGGAGCATCTGCAAGCCGTTTCTCACCAGCGCGCCCTGCTTGAGAGCTTCTTGCAGGAAGCGGGTGAGCGGCGGATTATAGACCAGGTCATAGCAAATATGCGCAGGGGTCAGCCGGCTGTAGTCTATAGCTGGCGCCGCATCAGTGGCCGGAAACGTGCCGAGCGGCGTCGCGTTAATGATTATGTCGTAGTCGCGGTAGATGCCCTCATCCAGCTCGCCGTATGTTATTCGCCCCGGAGCGCTCTTGCGACTCACTATAAGGCTCTCTACGCCCAGTTCGCTAAGCGCATGGCTAACGGCCCGCGAGGCGCCTCCGCTGCCGAGTATGAGCGCGCGGTGAGGCCGTGAGGGGTTGAGCATAGGGCGGAGGCTTTCACGAAATCCTGCTACATCCGTATTAAATCCGCAGAGCTCCGTGCCGAAGTCCGTGCGGACTATTTTTACCGTGTTGACAGCCCCCACCGCCACCGCTTCAGGAGAGAGCCGCGCGAGATAGGGGATAACCGCCTGCTTGTAGGGCGCAGTCACATTGAAGCCTATGAGCAGAGGATGCTCGGCCAGCGCCTCGGGCAGCTCACTGATGTCGCGCAGAGGCATATTGATATAGCGTCCCGGGATTGACAGACGATTGAATCGGGAGTTGAAATATTCCGCAGAGCGAGAGTGAGTAAGCGGTTGGCCGATGAGGCCGAGTTCAAAAGGTTTCATGCGTACACCTTAAAAAAATAGTCGGGGCTAACGCCCGCAGACAGAAAAAAATAGTCGGGGCGCACCTTATGGCGTGACCCCGACTCATTTGAGTATGGAATTGCTTATTTGTTTACCTGATATTTGTTCCAGCCATCCTTGAGGTAAGCCACAGTCTGCTCGGCAGCGGCCACACCGGCGTTGAAGTTAGCTTCAGCAGTCTGGGCACCCATCTTTTTGGGAGTGAAGAACACACGTGCAGCGAACTTCTCTTCAAACTCCTGAGCAGCGTCAGGCTTGATATCGCTCACATAGCGCAGGTCGGGGCGCTCTTCCAGAGCTTTCAGCAAGCCAGCCTCGTCAATCACCTCCTTGCGGGCAGTGTTGATAAGCACGCCGTTTTTGGGCATACGCATCACCAGGTCATAGCCGATAGAGCCGCGGGTCTCCTTCGTAGCGGGGATGTGGAGAGACACGAACTGGTTCTGCTCAAAGAGCTCAGCGGGAGTATGGAGCGGAGTTACACCCTCAGCCTCCATCACTTCATCTTTCACGAAAGTGTCGAGAGCTGAGATCTTCATGCCGAAGCCTTTGGCTATGCGGTTTACGTTGCGGCCAACCTGACCGAAGGCATATATGCCCAGAGTCTTATCCTTGAGCTCACCGCCGGAGGTGCCGTTATACTGGTTGCGGATCATCATGATAATCATGCCGAATACGAGCTCAGCCACAGCGTTAGAGTTCTGGCCGGGGGTGTTCATCACGCAGATACCGTGGGCGGTAGCGGCAGCCAGGTCAATGTTGTCATAGCCTGCGCCGGCGCGTACAATCACACGGAGGTTCTTGGCGTGGTCCATAACTTCGCCGTCAATCTTGTCAGAGCGCACGATGAGGCCATCGGCGTTTTCCACAGCGCGGAGCAGGTCCTCGCGAGTGCCGCGTTCCACGAGCTCCAGGTCAGCACCGGCAGCGTTAACAGCATTTTCAATAGCCTTAACGGCAGCGGGAGCAAAGGGCTTTTCGGTGAAAACTAATATCTTCATGACTGTCTGGCGATTTAAGCGTTCTTAGCTTCAAATTCTTTCATGCAGGCAATCAGAGCCTCAACGCTCTCCATGGGCAGCGCGTTGTAGAGCGAAGCGCGGAAGCCGCCTACGTCGCGGTGACCCTTGATGCCCATCATTCCCTGAGCGGTAGCAAACTCGATGAAGTCCTTCTCGAGGTGAGCATATTCGGGCTTCATCACGAAGCATACGTTCATGATAGAGCGGTCCTCCTTGTTGGGCACAGTAGCCACGAAGATCTTGCTCTCGTCGATAGCTGCATAGAGCTTGTCGGCCTTGGCTATGTCCATCTTCTCGATTTCGGCCACACCACCCAGGCTCTTGTAATATTTCAGAGTCTGAAGAGCAGCGAAGATGGGGAGCACTGGAGGAGTGTTGAACATAGAACCCTTGTCCACATGGGTCTTATATTTCAGCATGGTGGGGATTACGCGGCTCACCTTGTCGAGAGCGGCATCCTTCACGATGCAGATAGTCACGCCTGAAGGGGCCAGATTCTTCTGAGCGCCGGCGTAGATGAGGTCATACTTAGACACGTCCACGGGACGAGAGAAGATGTCGGAACTCATGTCGCAGATCATGCGCACGGGCACATCGGGATCCTTGCGGATTTCTGTACCGTAGATGGTGTTGTTGGAAGTATAGTGGAAGTAGTCCACGTCAGTGGGCACTGTGTAGTCTTTGGGGATTACGGTGTAGTGAGAGTCCTTGCCTGAGGCCACTACGTCAACCTCGCCGAAGAGCTTAGCCTCCTTGATGGCTTTTGAAGCCCATACACCGGTGTCGAGATAAGCAGCCTTGGTGTTGAGGAAGTTCATGGGGGCCATGGCGAATTGCAGGCTGGCGCCGCCACCCAGGAAGAGCACGCTGTAGCCCTCGGGCACATTGAGCAGCTCTTTTACGAGTGCCACGGCTTCATCTACTACAGCCTGGAACTGTTTGCTGCGGTGAGAGATCTCGAGGATAGAGAGACCCATGTCGGCAAAATTGAGCACTGCATCAGCTGTGTTCTTGATGGTGTACTGGCTCAGAATTGAAGGGCCTGCATAGAAATTGTGTTTCTTCATGACTTGGTACTAAAGGTGTTGTTTTATGTGGGTTATTAAATGTCTTTCAGTGGCCGCGGGCTGTGGTTTGCAGCAGCCTCGGCTTTCAGTTGCGAAATTAATCATTAATCTCGTAATGACCGAATTTTTTCGCAAAAATATTTTGCAAAAAGCAAAGTTAAAGCCGACCCCCTTCGAAGGAATCGGCTTTATGCTTAAAATCAGTGCGGATTAGTGCTTGATGTCGTAGCCCTGGGCGCGCAGATAGTCGAGAATGCGGTAGTCCATGGCGTGGCGATAGTAGTCAATGATGTGAGCACACCAGTCATTGTCGGTGGTGCCGCCGGCGCGGGTGCGGTTGTAGTGCTGCACGAGGGTGTCGTAATCGGCCATCTGCTGAGTGAGCTCCTCCTTGTCATTATTATAATGATTCTGGTGGAACACCACTGACAGTGGCTCTTTCGGCTTGAGGTCGGGCTGCTCGCGAGGCACGCCGATGGCCAGACCGCACACCACAAAAACACCTCTGGGGAGCTTCAGCATCTCAGCCACTTTTGCGGGGTCCACAGTGCGCAGATAGCCTATGCAGTTAGTGCCGAGGCCACAAGCCTGCGCAGCCACTACGGCACTCATCATAGCCAACGATGCATCGATTATGCCTATGATAGTTCCATCCATAGTGTCGGTGAAGGGGGGCATGTCCACACCTTTGCGCTCAGCCAGAAGCTGAATCTTATTGTAGTCAGAGAGGAAGACCATGAAGTGATTACAGGTCTTAATCTGCTTCTGGCCCGTGATGGCATAGAGCTCCTCCTTGAGGGCCTGGTCAGTGATGTCAATCACAGAGAACTGCTGACCATTGTAGCTGGTGGGGGTGTTCTGCACGGCGCGGTAGATGAAGTCGAGGTCTTCAGCTGACACGGCTTCGCGCTCATATCGGCGCACTGAGGTGCGCTCAAGCAATGCTGTCTTTACGTCTTTCATATTTTGGGTTTTTGTTTGTAGTCTGATAGCCGGGGGCTAAAATAGCTAAGTAGCTAAAATAGCTAAAAAAGCCCCGGGGAGAAAAATCAGAGCCGGTAATCGCGAGGAAAACCGGCTCCGTATAAATGCCACACCAAAGGATGCGATGAAACTCCGAATGACAGGATTTGAGTGCTCCTCCTCTCTGTAATCCGCCGTGCCTTAGTTAAGGCAACCTCCCGAGGGAGGCGCGGCCCGCCATTAAGTAAGTAAGCTTGTCTCGGTATTTCATAAAAATTTGATGAGTTTCCCAATCTACTTTGATGTGGTATGAGTTAATTCATTGGGAGTCTCCGGCTCGCTTGCCGGAGCGGAGAGGGCTTTTCAGTCGCTCTTTGTAATTACAACGCAAAGGTAGGAATAAAAGTTGGCACTGCCAAATTTTTTAACATTTCCTTTCCGTCTTTTATCGCCATGAATCCTCAAAATTTCCTGATATCTCAGAGCCTCAGGAGGCTAAAGACACAGTTCATTTTCAGTGCCGCGACTCTCGAAGAACTGAAGCCTACTTCAGTCTCAAGTAAGAGTAGCCGAAGCGTTCGGCAGCCGCGCGGTCGAGCTCTTCGCGGAATTCGGGTGCAGCTACACTTATAAGGAGCTTGGCTCGCTCTGCCAGATTTTTGCCCAGCAGGTTAACTGCGCCATATTCCGTCACGATGTAATTAGTCTGGAAGCGGGTTGTCACTACGCCGGCACCCTCAGTGAGCACAGGTTTGATTTTATTGTGACCCTTGTTAGAGGTAGCCGTCATAGCCAGGAAGGAGATGCCCCCCTGCGAGCGTGAAGAACCGTAGACAAAATCATGCTGACCACCCACGCCGGAGAAGATACGTGTGCCGATGGAATCGGCGCAAATCTGACCGGTGAGGTCTATCTCCAGACAGGAATTGATGCTCATCACCTTCGGATTCTGACCGATAATGAAGGGGTCGTTGGTCCAGGCTACATCGCGGAAGATTATGTCCTTATTGTAGTTCATATAGTCATAGAGGCGGCGGGAACCGAGAGCCAGCGAGGCTACACTCTTGCCGGGTTCTATGACCTTCTGAGAGTTGTCAATGATACCCTTCTCCAGCAGCGGGAGCACACCATCGGTCATGGCTTCTGTGTGGAGGCCGAGGTGCTTATGGTTAGAGAGGGCGGCAATCACAGCGTTGGGAATACCACCTACGCCAATCTGCAGAGTGGCGCCGTCGGGGATAAGCTCGGCTATGTAGCCACCAATCTTGATTTCCTTCTCGTTGGGGGCAGGGGTGGGCACCTCCACCAGAGGCTCGTCCACCTCCACAGCGGCGTTGATGCGCGACATGTGCACCACCGGGTCACCGTAAGAGAAAGGCATGTTGGGATTGACCTGAGCTATCAGAATCTTTGCACACTCCACAGCGGAGCAGGCCACGTCGCCCGACACACCGAAGCTCATGTAGCCCTCCTCATTGGGCAGAGAGCAGTTGAGCAGCACCACGTCTATGGGCCAAATACCTTTGCGGAACAGTTCGGGCACATCGCTGAGGAAACGGGGAGTTGTGGAGCCATAGCCCTCGTTGATCCAGCGGCGCACGGAGTTGTTCACGAAGAATGAGTCAACATTAAACGCCTCCTTGTATTCCGGGCGGCAGAAGGGAGCCTCCCCTTTAGTCACGCCGAAACCGGTGTAGATAGTCACATCGCGCAGCTCATGCCCGCGGCGAGCGAGAGCTTCAGCGAGCACCTCGGGGGTGGAAGTTGAGCCCTGCAGATAGACGTAATCGCCGGACTTAATGAGGCTTACGGCCTCGTCTGCACTTACATATTTCATAATGCACAGGCTTTAGCGGGACACTCTTTTTTGAATTCAGAAGCATGGTCGGCATTGAAGGCTGCCAGACGCTTGCGCAGAATCTCAAACTCGGCATCGTTCTTAATCATGGAGACGCAGACACGCAGTCCATCCTGTTCGCTGCCGGTGCCGGGCAGGGAGATGGCAGCCACACCGTAGCGGAGCAGAGCTTCCTGCAGCTGTTCGCTGGTCATGTTGCCGTAGCCGGCGGTGAAGAAGAAGCCGTCGGAGATATCCTTATTGCCATCCTTGTCGTAGACGATGTGGAAACCGTTGGATGTAAAGATTTCTTTAGCGAGTCCGCCGCGGCGTTCATACTCGCGGCAGTCTTCCACGAAGTTGAGGCGTCCGTCGGCAGCTGCACCGAGCATGGTGGCAAATGCGTGCTGAGCGGAGTGAGCGGTGCCTGAGGAGAGGGCGTAGAGCACACCAAACACAAAGGCGCCGATCATGGTGGGCATGCCGAAGAAGTTCTGGAGCTCGGGGCAGACGCGCTCTGCCACTGCGGGTGAGAAGCAGGTGATGGCTATGCGCTGGCCGGCGTAAGAGAAAATCTTGGATGCGGAGAGGAAGAGGATGTAATTGTCAGTGTAGTTAGCCACGCTCGGCACGAAGGGGGCCACTCCGGGAGTGCCGAAGTTGTTGCGGAAGTCCATGCCTAAGTAGGCCAGGTCCTCCATGATGATAACATCATACTTGGTGGCCATGCGCCCTATGATTTCCAGCTCCTCGTCGGTGAGATTAATCCAGGCGGGGTTGTTGGGGGTGCTGTAGATCATAGCGGTGATGTTGCCCTTGGAGAAATACTCCTCTAATTTGGCCTCCAGGGCTTTTCCGCGGTAGTTATATATGTCAAATGATTCCTCTTTGAGGCCGATGAGCTTGGCCTGATAGCGCTGAGCGGGGAATCCGGGGTTGATGAAGAGCATGGTGTCCTTCTTCGGGTCTCGATGAGCGCAGAGGAGCATGGCGGCGTAGCCACCCTGCATGGAGCCCACGGTGGGGATAACACATGAGCCGGGAAGCTCTATGTTGAGATAAGCCTTTATGAAGCGAGAGGCGTTCTCCTTGAGCTGGGGGATGCCGCTTATGTTAGGATACTGATTGGCAATACCTTTGCGGAGCACTTCGCGTTCAGCTTCCACGCCGAGAGCGTTGGCCGGTATGCCGGGGTTGCCGATTTCGAGGTGCACCACCTGTTCGCCGGTCTTCATTTCCAGCGTGCCGGCCAGAGACGCGATCTGGCGGATGGTGGCGTCAGTAATATTATTTATATTGTGGCGAGACATCAGCTCGCGGAGTTCTTGGTCGGTAATAGGAAACATGTCGATGAGTCTTTAAGAGCGTAGGTGAAAGTCAGGTGTCAGACGTTGAGGTCCTGATAAAATAAATTAGGAGAGAGGAAAGAACATTTCAATTATTACATCTTGCTCTTGGCAAATTCGAGTCCGGCGCGGAATGCCTTGAGGTTGCTTTCCACGATTTTCTCACCCTTGGCGCCGAATACGGTGCGGATGCCCTGCTCGATTTTCTCGGTTTCGAGGTCAATGAAGGGGGCGGCAGCGCCGAGGAGCACCATGTTGCTTGAACGCTGGGTGGCTACCTCCTTGGCCATCTCCTCCATGTCGAAAGCCACAGTGTTGGGCCAAGCATTGAGCTCAGCTTCCAGAACTTCCATCTCGGGATAGTTGGGGATGTTTACGAAGGGGGCGGTTGAGGTCACGATCCAGCCGTTGGGCTTCAGATACTCCACATAGCGGAGAGCTTCCATGGGCTCGAGACTCACGATGAGGTCGGCGCCGCCGAGGGGAATAAGGTCAGAGGCTATGGGGGAGGAGCTGATGCGTAGATTGCTCTGCACGTCGCCGCCGCGCTGGCTCATGCCGTGCACCTCGGCCTGCTTGATGTAAAGATCTTCGTTGAGGGCTGCGGCACCGAGTATGGTGGCTATTGAGAGAATGCCCTGGCCGCCTACACCGGCGAGTACTATATCGGTTTTCATTGTGTCTTCAGGATTGAGAATTTACTTTTTTGCTTCTTTGGCTTTGGCTGCAGCATGGCGGCGAGCTGTCTGTATGCACTCGCGGCGGCAGATTATGACTGAGAGGCCGGGGTATTCAATCTCCTCGCGCATGAGGTCCATGAGCTCAGAGTGGAGCTTGGGCAGAGCGTCGATGGTGCGCACATGCTTGGGATCGGCGCCGAGACCTATGCAGATATCTTCGAGCTTGCCGGTGCCCTGAGAGTCCTGACCGCCGGTCATGCCGGTAGTGAGGTTGTCGGAGATGATGGCCACCATGTTGTTGTTCTCATTGATGGCGTCGAGCAGCGGGGTCATGCCGGAGTGGGTGAAAGTGCTGTCGCCGATGATAGCCACCGAGGGGTGCTGGCCGGCATCGGCAGCGCCCTTGGCCATAGAGATGGAGGCACCCATGTCAACCACAGTGTCGATAGCATTGAAGGGTGAGAGCCAGCCCAGGGTGTAGCAGCCTATGTCGCCAAACACTTTGGGATTCTCATATTCCTTAAGCACGTCGTTGAGAGCGGCATACACGTCGCGGTGGCTGCAGCCCTGGCAGAGAGCCGGCGGACGGGGCATAACCACCTGTGAAGCGCCCTGCTTGGGGAGGGCGGGCAGGCCGAGAGCCTCGCGCACAGAGTCGGGGTTGAGCTCCCCGGTGCGGGGAAGGTCACCCGAGAGCTTGCCGCGGATAGGCTTGGGAGTGCCGAGCATACCCTTAACGCGCTCTTCGATAAAGGGCTGACCCTCTTCCACTACGAGGATAGAGTCGCACTCATCCACGAGTTTCTTGATTTTGCCGGTGGGCAGGGGGTACTGGGAAATCTTGAGCACGGGGAAGGGGCAACCCTCAGGGAAGCACTCCATCACGTAGTTGTAGGCTATGCCGTTGGCTATGATGCCCATAGACTTGTCGGTGCCTTCGCTCAGAGTGTTGTATGGGCTGTTTTCAGATTCCTGTTCACACTTGTCCCAATCCTTGAGGAGCTCTTTGTAGCGCACCTTAGAGTTTCCGGGCATGAGCACCCACTGGCGGGTCTTTTCGGGATATTTCAGGGGATTTTCAGCTCTAACCTCACCTTCGGCCACAACGCCGCGGGAGTGGGCCATGCGGGTCACCATGCGCATGAGCACGGGGAGCCCCATACGCTCCGAGAAGTCGAAAGCGTAGCCCATCATATCGTAAGCCTCCTGCTGGCTTGAGGGCTCGAAAGTGGGGATGAACGCAAATTGGCCGTAGTAGCGTGAGTCCTGCTCATTCTGTGAAGAGTGCATGGAGGGGTCGTCGGCAGCCACCACCACCAAACCGCCGTTGGCGCCGGTGAAGGCAGAGTTTACGAAACCGTCGGCAGCCACATTCATGCCCACATGCTTCATGCAGACCAGAGCACGCTTGCCGCAGAAGCTCATGCCGAGAGCCTCCTCCATAGCTGTTTTCTCGTTGGCACTCCAGTGAGAGTGGAGCTTCCGCTCGCGAGCCAGAGGGTTGAGCTGGATGAATTCAGTAATCTCAGTAGAGGGTGTGCCGGGATAGGCGTAAACGCCTGAAAGACCGGCATTGATGGCGCCGAGTGCAAGAGCTTCGTCGCCCAGCAAAAGTCGTTTGCTATTCATTATATTAGATTAAAGAGTTAGATTATTCGGTAGTAAATCTATCGCCCGCGCTCGCCGGACCGGCGTAGAGTGTGCCGGTGTGTCAGCAGTCGCTAACGGGTGTGCAAATATAGTGAGATTCTCACTCTCTGCCAAATCATTTGTTAACTTTTTTTGATAATGGCTCAGAAAGGGGTTTCAGAGCCTCCGGAGCCGGGGGTAAACTTTTTGGCACGAGTATTGTTAATAATGCATAATTAAACGGTAAAATACTACAGAAAATGTCAAACGTACTTTACACCATCCGCAAGACACTGAAAAACTATGCCCAAGGGGGCAATGTGCTCATTGTGGCTACCGTCCTGGCGCTACTGATAGTAAATCTGCCCTGGACGCGCGACTTTTATAACTCACTGTGGACCCATGAGATAGCCCTGCAGGTCGGCTCCTTCAATCTGTTCAGCCACGAGGGACACCCCATGAGTATCCTCGACTTTATCAACGACGCTCTGATGGCCATCTTCTTCTTCAGCGTGGGCTTGGAAATCAAGCGTGAGGTGCTGGTAGGGGAGTTGCGCTCGTTTCGTCAGGCCCTGCTCCCGATTGTAGCAGCCATAGGTGGCATGATTGTGCCGGTGGTGATTTATTATCTCTGCTCGCGCGGCACTGCCTACGCCGGCGGCGCTGCCATACCGATGGCCACTGACATAGCCTTCTCGCTCGGTGTGCTCGCCATGCTGGGCAAGCGTGTGCCCATCTCGCTTAAGATTTTCCTGACCACTCTGGCTGTGGTTGACGACATAGGGGGCATCCTGGTGATTGCTATCTTCTACTCCACACACATCAACTATTGGATGCTGCTCGTGGCTGCCGCACTGCTCGGTGTGCTCGCACTGGGTGGAAAGATGCAGATTCAAAGCAAGATGTTTTATATAGGTATAGGCGCCATAATCTGGTTCCTCTTCCTTAACGCCGGTATTCATCCCACCATAGCCGGTGTGCTCATAGCTTTCTGCGTGCCCGCGCGCCCCATCTTCGCTCCCAAGAAATATATTCAGACCATCCGCGAGAACATCTCTCACTTCGCAGCTGAAGATGACGAGACTCTCAACAGCCGCACCATCCTGGACCACGATCAGCTCAACTGGCTCAAGGAGATAGAGTCAGCCTCCGACAAGGTTATCTCCCCTCTGCAGGATTTGGAAGACACCCTTCACCCCGTGGTCAACTGGCTGATTGTGCCCCTGTTCGCTTTCGCCAATGCCGGCATATATCTGGGTGGCCTCGATCCGTCGGCCATAGTGAGCGGTGTGAGTCTGGCCATCATACTCGGCCTGGTTGTGGGCAAATTCCTCGGCATCCTGTGCTTCTCCTGGTTGGCTGTCAAACTCAAATGGGCACCCATGCCCGCTGAGGCTAACTGGAAGATGATGGCATCCGTGGCATTGCTTGGCGGCATCGGCTTCACCGTGAGTCTGTTCATAGCCAACCTCTCATTCGGCACCGGCGATCCCTACCTCTCCGAGCTGCTGAACGAAGCTAAACTCGGCATCCTCGTAGGCTCCCTGCTCGCAGGCGTGCTCGGCTGGCTCATTCTCCACCTTACACTCCCCAAACACCCTCTCCATCCCGCTACGGAGGATTAGTAAGTATCAAAAATTAATAGCTTAAACTGAAAGAATTATGAATGACGTATTAGACACAGCGGAGCGCAGAGAGCTCCCTGACAGCGCTTACGGATTGCCCGAGCGCCGCGAATATCCCATGCCCGACGCCGCGCATGTGCGGGCTGCCGAGGCTTACTTCCGCTATTGTCCCGAGGACCTGCGTCCGAAACTTGCACGTGCCATCCTTTTGAAGGCCCGCGAATTCGGTGTAGACGTAAAGAGCCCCACCATTCTCAGCTACGCCGCAGAATAAACATTTGCGAGTAACAGAAAAAATGCTTAACTTTGCAGCGTCTGCGTGAAGAAGCAGACGCTGAGACATGCGCACGTGGCGTAATGGTAGCCGCGCCAGACTTAGGATCTGGTGTCGAAAGACGTGGGGGTTCGAGTCCCTTCGTGCGCACGAGTTTGCAAAAGAGGAATTTCCGCAAGGATTTTCCTCTTTTCTCTTTTTATTTATAGGACCGATTGTGAGAGGTTTGCATATTCGACTAAGTTTTTGTAACTTTGTGCACTTATTACTGATTTGTACATTATGAATGAATTAGCTCCACAATATGACCCTTCGCAGGTGGAGGGTAAATGGTATGACTACTGGATGCAGCACCGTCTGTTCCATTCCGAGCCTGACGAGCGTGAGGCTTACACTATTGTCATCCCTCCCCCCAATGTGACAGGTGTGCTCCACATGGGCCACATGCTCAATAATACTATTCAGGATATCCTCATCCGTCGCGCCCGCATGCAGGGCAAAAACGCGCTATGGGCCCCCGGCACTGACCATGCCTCTATCGCTACCGAAACTAAGGTGATAGCCAAGCTTGCCGACGAGGGGATCAAGAAGACTGATCTGACCCGCGAGGAGTTTCTCACGCATGCCTGGGAGTGGACTCACAAGCATGGTGGCATTATCCTGGAGCAGCTTAAGCGACTGGGCGCCTCCTGCGACTGGGATCGCACGGCGTTCACTATGGACGAGGAGCGTTCGGAGAGCGTGCTGCGTGTGTTCTGCGACCTCTATGACAAGGGCCTGATCTATCGCGGTCTGCGCATGGTGAACTGGGACCCGAAGAACCGCACCGCCCTGTCTGACGACGAGGTGTTCTACCGCGAGGAGCAGAGCAAGCTCTATTACCTCCGTTACTATCTGGCTGACGATGATGCTCCCGACACCCCGGCTGCCGAGGGTGAGGTGGTGCATCGTGACGCCGAGGGTCGCCGCTACGCTGTAGTGGCTACCACTCGCCCCGAGACTATCATGGGCGACACAGCAATGTGCATCAACCCCAAGGACCCGAAGAACACCTGGCTTAAAGGTAAGAAGGTAATCGTGCCTCTGGTGGGACGCGTGATTCCTGTAATCGAGGATCGCTATGTGGAGATAGATTTCGGCACCGGCTGTCTGAAGGTCACTCCCGCTCACGATGTCAATGACTATCGTCTGGGGCAGACTCACTCGCTGGAGACCATAGACATATTCAATGAGGATGGCACTGTGTCGGAAGAGGCCGGCATGTATGTAGGCATGGACCGTTTCGATGTGCGTAAGCAGATAGTGAAGGATCTGGAAGCCGCCGGACTCGTTGAGAAAATCGAGGACTATACTAATAAGGTGGGTTGCTCGGAGCGCACCAGTGTGCCCATTGAGCCGAGATTGAGCAAGCAGTGGTTCATTGACATGAAGCACTTTGCCAAGATTGCTCTTCCCCCCGTGATAGACGACCTCATCAAGTTTGTGCCCGCAAAGTATAAGAACACCTATCGTGTGTGGCTTGAAAACATACAGGACTGGTGTATCTCCCGTCAGCTGTGGTGGGGCCACCGCATCCCTGCGTGGTTCATAGAGAACGCAGAGGGTGAGGAGGAGAAATTCGTAGTGGCGCTCAACGAGGAGGAGGCCCTGCAGAAGGCACGCGAGCTTACCGGAAATCCGGAACTCCCCATGGAGAAGCTTCGCCGCGATGAGGGTGCACTCGACACCTGGTTCTCCTCTTGGCTCTGGCCGATTTCGCTGTTCAAGGGCATCACCGAGCCGGGCAACAAGGAGATAGAATATTACTACCCCACGGCTACACTCGTGACCGGCCCGGACATCATCTTCTTCTGGGTGGCACGCATGATTATGGCCGGCTACGAATACATGGGCAAGATGCCCTTCAAGAATGTTTACTTCACCGGCATAGTGCGCGACAAGCTCGGCCGCAAGATGAGCAAGAGCTTGGGCAACAGCCCCGACCCCATAGAGCTGATGGAGCGTTTCGGCGCCGACGGCGTGCGTATGGGTCTGATGCTTGCAGCCCCTGCCGGCAACGATATTCTCTATGATGACGCCCTCTGTGAGCAGGGTCGCAACTTCAATAATAAGATATGGAATGCATTCCGCCTCGTTAAGGGTTGGCAGATTGATGAGACTCTGCCTCAGCCCGAGAGCGCGCGTCATGCCTGCGAATGGTTTGATTCGCAGCTCAACCGCACTATAGCCGAGGTAGATGACTCCATGGAGAAATTCCGCATATCAGAGGCTCTTATGAGCATCTATCGTCTGTTCCGCGACGAGTTCTCATCATGGTTCCTGGAGATGATCAAGCCTGCCTACGGCACCCCCATCGACGGCAAGACCTATGAGGCGGCTCTTCGCTATTTCGACGCCCAGCTGCGTCTGCTTCACCCCTTCATGCCCTTCATCACCGAGGAACTGTGGCAGCACCTCGCTCCCCGCAAGGATGGCGAGAGCATAATGCTCGCGCGTATGCCGCAGGCCGGTGAGGTCAACGAGGGTCTGATCCGCGATATCGACACAGTGAAGGAGATTGTGGCAGGTGTGCGCACCATACGCAAGCAGAAGCAGATACCTGCCCGCGAGCCCCTCACGCTGCTGGTCAACGGCGCGTGGCCCGAGGCGCTTGCTCCCGTGCTTGAGAAGATGGCCGGCCTTGAAGCCATCACAGCCATCAGCGAGAAGCAGCCGGGTGCCGCTACCTTCCGTGTGGATGCCACTGAATATGCCGTGCCCCTTCAGGCAAATGTGAATGTCGAGGAGGAGCGCGCCAAGATAAATGCCGACCTGGAGCACCTGCGCGGCTTCCTTAAGAGTGTGGAGAAGAAGCTCGGCAACGAGCGCTTCGTGGCCAACGCTCCCGAAGCCGTGGTAGCTCTCGAACGCAAGAAGCAGTCTGACGCTCTTGAAAAGATTGCCGCTCTCGAAGCATCTCTGCAGGCACTGGGTTGAGCTCATGACACACCTTGAATAACACGCCCGGAGCCGGCGGCGGTCTTCGCGGACTGCTTCCGGCTCCATTTTCTTTATACTGAATGATAGAACATTTACATTACCATGAAAAAGATACAGATATTCGCAGCTATGGCGTCGCTCGCTTTGCCACTGATGGCTGCCACACCTTTCACCATCTGGCACACCTCGCCAGTGACAAGAGTGAGCATGCCCCTGATGCTTGATTCCACCGATGTCAAGGGTGCCAAGTTCGACAAATCGGCTCTGCTGGCCTCTTCGCGTCTGCTGACTCCGGCTACTTCGTGGCCGGTGATTAATGGCGCTGACTCCACCGGCACTGTAAACCTGCAGGCAGGGGAGGGGATAGAGTTGCGTCAGCTCATGACACGCCTGCGCGCCGAGCGCTTCGCCCAGGGCAAGCTGGTGATTGAGTCGCCGCTGCTTTTTGAGGTGTTTGTCGATGGCAAATCAAAAGCTAAACGCACTGATGCCTCAGCCCCCACTACTACAAAAGTACCCCTCACGCTCGCGCCCGAGCAGGCTTACACAGTGACCCTGCGCATCCTCACCGACGGTACGGACACGGTGGCTCCGGAAGTGGCCATGCGTTGGGAACCGGAAAAGGATTTCGAGCAGGTGGCTGTCGTTACCAATCCTGATGCCAAGCGCCGTTTCATGCTTGATGACACTATGTTCGGATCGCGCGTGAGCCGCGTGGACATAAGCCCCGACGGCCGCTGGCTGCTGACCTATTACGCCGACATGACCGATCTGGACCGCACCCTCTCGCGCACTACTCTGACCGATCTGCGCAGCGGCAAAGTGACTGACATGACCGGCCGCAAAGGGCTGGCATGGATGCCCCGCAGCTCCAAGCTCTATTTCAACGAGAAGGGGGTGAACGGCCAGGACCTCAAGACCCTCGATCCCCTGACTATGACCGAGACCGTTGTGGCTACCGATGTGCCTGATGAATCCATGTTCTGGAACCCTACGGAGACCCGCCTTTATTACACCAAGAGGGAGGAGCCCGAGGCACAGAAGGGTCCTGTGAAGAGGCTGACCAGCACTGCCGAGCGTGTGCCCGGCGCAGCTTCGAAATATAATCTCTACGAATTTGACCCCGCAACCGGCATTGAGCGTCCGCTCACATTTGGTCGCCAAATGCTGGGTGTGGCCGACACTCACCCCGACGGAATCCGCATGTTGCTGATGAGCTCCGCAGAGACCCCCACCAAGCGCCCCTTTGAGGAGGTAGGCCTTTATGAGCTCAATACTCAGACCCTGCAACTCGACACAATTGTGGCTCCCACCGGTTTCCTTAACGATGCCTACTATAGCCCCGACGGCAGCAAGATTGCCCTGGTTGGCGCTCCCGATTTCGCCAATGGCCTCGGCAAGAATTACGGCGACCACCCCGTGGGCAATGACTACGATAAACAGCTCTACATCCTGGACCGCAAGTCCGGCGCTATCACTGCCGCATCCAAGGATTTTGACCCGTCGATTGATGGGGGAGTGGTCTGGAACAAGACTGACGGCAATATTTATTTCCTGGCCGATGAGGGCTTCGACAACCCCATCTACCGATACAATCCCGCTACCGGAAAATTCACCCGTCTGCCTATGCCCGAGGGGGTAAGCGCTGCTAAGGCTATGAGCCTGCCGGCTGCCTCACCGCGCATAGCCTACACCGCGCAGGGTGCCGAGACTAATGGCGGTGCTTACACCTATGACCTGAAGAGTGGCAAGACGGTGACTCTGGCTGACCCTATGGCAGACCGCCTCTCAGAGATAGAAATGGCTAAGGGTGAGCCCTGGAAATTCACTGCCTCCGACGGTACGGAGATTGACGGCTACATCTTCCTGCCCCCCGATTTCGATGCTGATAAGAAGTATCCCCTCATAGTTTATTATTATGGTGGCACGCTCCCCACACAGCACACTCTGACCTCACCTTACAGCCCGCAGGTGTTTGCCTCGCGCGACTATGTGGTCTACGTGCTTAACCCCTCCGGCACCGTGGGCTACGGTCAGGAATTCTCTGCCCGCCACTGCAACGCATGGGGCAAGCGCACGGCCGAAGACATCATTGAGGGTACGCAGAAATTCCTTGAGGCACACCCGTTTGTCAATCCCGACAAGGTGGGCTGCATAGGCGCCTCTTACGGTGGCTTCATGACACAGTATCTGCAGACAATCACACCGATGTTTGCCGCGGCTGTGAGCCATGCCGGCATATCCGACGTTACCTCCTACTGGGGCGAAGGCTATTGGGGTGTGGGCTACAACGCAGTGGCTGCTCCCGACTCCTATCCGTGGAGCAATCCCGAGCTGTTCACCAAGCAGGGAAGCCTGTTTAATGCCGATAAAATCAACACTCCGCTGCTGCTGCTTCACGGCACAGCCGACACCAATGTGCCGGTAGGCGAGAGCATACAGCTCTATAACGCACTGAAGGTGCTCGGTCGCCCCGTGGAGCTCGTGACAGTAGATGGCGAGAACCACTTCATAGCCGACTACGCCAAGCGCCGCCAGTGGCAAGACACCATCATGGCATGGTTCGCCCGCTATCTGCAGGATGACCCCAACTGGTGGAACAACCTCTACCCCGCGAAGTAAGCCGATTTATTTTAGCTACATTTGGTTGTAACTCAATTTTTTACTATCTTTGCACAACATTTGGTATAATACATTAGTTATACTATTAATCAATAACATCTTAGACATGTGCAAGGTAATTTCAAGTGAAAGCTTGCGAAGAGCAAACGAAAGGTCTATCCGTGGATATAGCAAGCATGTATCTATGGACAAGAAGACTGCTCAAATTTCTTGCCATACATTGTTTGGTACGCAGACCATCACAGTCTCTCGGGATGCGATATCAAGAGCCGGCAGAGGGCACAAGTAATGGAAAAGTGACAGAACAATATATCTAATCCCCGACGCAGTATTGAGCACTGTGCCGGGGATTATTGTGGCTAATCCGGTGGCCTTACAAGTTGAAGTAGTAGGTGCCGGTGGAGAGGGGAGTGTAGAAGTTGTAGTTGTTGCCGTTGATGAAGTAGGAGGTGTTGTAGGCCGGTTGGTCCACGTTGTAGTTCCACATGTCGCTCCAGGGGTTCCATGCGTTGACTACGGTCACGTTATATTGTAGGCCATTGTAGCTGTAGGCCACCTTCAGCGGTATCACTCGCCATACGCCCTGAGCGTCGTAGCCGCAGGCCATCACGTTGGCGTAGCCGGAATTTTGCCAGTTCCAGTTAGAGGCAGGGCCGTAGCCCCAGCTGCTCTGCCAGGGGCTTCCCCAGTTGCCACCGGCCACACCGCCGGGGGCCGGCATTGAGTTGCCACCCCATCCGCCGGGACCTCCGTGGCCGTGGCCACCGGCTACACCGCCGGGTGCCGGAAGAGAATTCTGGGCTAAAGCGCCCACTGAGGTAAGGAGCCCCACTGCGAGAATTGCGATATTTCTTAAGATATTCATAATCAACAGGATTTTATTTGATAAACAATTTTTAGCCCGAATGTGTTGGAATTTCATTAAAATTTATTACCTTTGCCTCGCTAATAATATATGCTTCGACATGCGAATCTCTACATTACTTCTATCCATATCTGCGGCAGTGGGCATAGGTTTCTGTGCTTGCAGTTCTCCGGACACCAAGCAAATAGAGCAGGGGGAGGCTGAAAGTGCTGATATTGAGACTGCAATCATGCAGGGGCGCACGGCCGCCCGCAGTTTTCTGGATGCAGATCCCTCTGACACTCTCGCGCTGCAGGACAAGCTTCTTGAGGCCCGTGCCATTCAGAGCAAGTATGTGACTGCCGGGCAGCATGACCATGCCGAAGCTTTTGACACAGCATTTATTCACACTCTGAGAGCTGCGAAGCCCGAAGTGGCCCGCGCTATCGAAGCCTTACATTAATATTCCATGAACATTGTTGAACGTTTCCTCGACTACGTTAAGTTTGACACACAGAGCGATGAGCTCACTAATCTGACCCCCTCCACTCCCGGGCAGATGATTTTTGCACAATATCTCGAAAAGCAGCTGCGTGCTATGGGACTTGAGGATATCAGTCTTGATGACAACGGTTATCTGATGGCTACCCTGCCTGCCAATATCGACAAGGATGTGCCTGTGGTAGGTTTTATTGCCCACCTCGACACAAGCCCCGACATGAGCGGCCGCCACGTGAATCCCCGCATCGTGAAGGATTACGACGGCAAGCCCATTGTGCTCAATGAGAAGGAGGGCGTTGTGCTCAGTCCCGATGAATTCCCCGAGCTGCTCCACTATGTGGGTCAGGACCTGATTGTGACCGACGGCACCACGCTGCTCGGCGCCGATGACAAGGCCGGTGTGGCTGAGATTATCTCTGCAGTGCAGTATCTCCAGGAGCATCCTGAAATCAAGCATGGCAAGATTCGCATAGCATTTAACCCCGACGAGGAGATAGGCCTCGGTGCTCATAAATTTGATGTGGAGCGCTTCGGCTGCGAGTGGGCTTACACCATGGATGGCGGCGAAGTAGGCGAACTGGAGTATGAAAACTTCAATGCCGCCGGTGTGAAAATCACCATCAAGGGTCGCAATGTTCATCCCGGCTATGCCAAGCACAAGATGATCAACTCCATCCGCGTGGCCGGCCAGCTCATGCAGATGCTCCCCCGCTGGGAGACTCCCGAGCACACTGAGGGCTACGAGGGTTTCTATCACCTGGTAGGCATAGAGGGCACTGTGGAGCAGACCACTCTCTCCTACATAATCCGCGACCATGACCGCACTCGCTTCGAGAGTCGCAAGCGCGAGATTATGCATCTGGTCAACAAGATTAACAATGAGTATCCCGACTGCTGCACTGCTGAAATCAAGGATCAGTATTACAACATGCGTGAGAAAATAGAGCCCGTGAAGCACATTATCGACATAGCCATCAAGGCTATCGAGGATGCCGGCGTGACTCCCAAGGTGCAGCCCATACGTGGCGGTACTGACGGCGCCCAACTCAGCTTCAAGGGGCTGCCCTGCCCCAATATCTTCGCCGGCGGCCTGAATTTCCATGGTCGCTACGAGTTCCTGCCCATCCCCTCCATGGAGAAGGCGCGCGACGTAGTTGTGCAGATAGCACGCATCGTAGCTGAGCGTTGAAGACTCTGATCGTATTGACCGGTCCTACCGGTGTGGGTAAATCGGCTGTGGCGCTTGAGCTTGCATCGCGCCTCGGCACCGAGATAATCTCGGCTGACTCCCGCCAGGTTTATGCCGGAATCCCCATCATAACTGTTGCACCCGGGCCTGAAGATTTGGCGCGGGTGCCGCATCATTTTGTAGGCACGCTCCCCGTCGATGCCTATTTCAGCGCAGCCGAGTTTGAGCGGCAGGCACTGGAAGTGCTTGAGGAGCTGTTTGAGAAGCACGATGTGGTGGTGGTCTGCGGGGGCTCCATGCTTTATGTCGATGCGCTCTGCCACGGCATTGATGAACTGCCCACAATCAGCCCCGAAGTGCGCGCCCGGGTGGCTGAGATGACCCAGAGAGAGGGGGCCGAGGGTATGTTGAGACATCTGCGGGAACTTGACCCCGATTATGCAGAGAAGGTGGACCCGGCTAACCTGAAGCGCATAAGCCACGCGGTGGAGATATGCCTGCAGAGCGGACAGACCTACACGTCGCTGCGCACGGGGAGCAAGCGTGAGCGACCCTTCCGGATTCAGAAGTATTGCCTGACGGCCCCGCGGGAAGTTCTGTTTGACAGGATTAACAGCCGCGTGCTGAGAATGATTGAGGCGGGGGCTATGGATGAGGTTCGGCAGATGTATCCGCTGCGGCATCTGAACGCGCTTAACACTGTGGGCTTCAAGGAATTGTTTGAGGTGGTTGCAGGCCGATGGGAGCTTGATTTCGCGGTGGCGCGCCTGCAGAAGAATACTCGTGTCTATGCAAAGAAGCAGCTGACCTGGTATGCCCGCGACCCGCAGATTGAGCTGATAGACACAACCGACTTCGCAGCTCCGGCGGACCTGGCCGAATATCTGCAAAGCCGGTTATAAGAGAGTGTTTGAATTTAAACAAGTAAAACAGCTGTAAATCAAGCCGGTTACTTGGTAGCGCGGTTAGGGGACAGCGTAATCAATTTCTCTCGTGAGCGCCCCTCAGCATTGCCGTTTTTGCTCTGCTGACCGCGGTTTTGCCAGCCACGCGGGTTGTCGGGGTCCGTTTCCGTGGTAGCTTCTGAGGAAGACTCCTCGCTATTTTCGCCTATTTTCACCGGGGCTGTCCCGGGCTGCGAATTGAAGCGATTGCTTGCCTGAGAGGCCTGAGAGGCATCAGGCTTGAGGAGTTCATCGGTGAGCCGGGTGGCTTCGAAGCCGGCGTTCTTAAACATTTTCAGCAGTGCTTCCGGTGAGGTCTTGACCTGATTGAAAGTCACGGACACTACTTGCAATTCCGGCGAAGCGATTACGCGCGACACACCCTCGCCACGCAGCTGTTTCTGCAGCTTCGCAGCGGACTGGGTGGTGAGGGGAGGAGTGACTGAGAAACGCAATGTCGTGAGATTCAGTCCCTTGGCTGCTGCGCCGAGGCAGAAGACCGCAGTGAGCAGGAGGAGCAAGGATAGTTTTTTCATTGAGAATATTTTCTTAGTGGAAAATCAGTGCATGGAGGGTGCGTAGAGCATCCTGGTGGCGGTCAGCGTTTACGAGCATGCTGAAAGTGAAGCCCGAAGCGCCGGTGGCAGAGGCGGGCACATCGATGCCGGCACCGTTGAGGGCGCCCAGCAGCTTGAGGCTGATGTCGGGATGGAGCTTAATGTTTTCACCCACCACGGAGATGGTGCTGACATCCTCACGCTCAGTAAACACGGGTGAGGTGCCTTCGCTCAGCTCCGGGGCGAAATCCTCGCGCAGCGCGCGGAGCGCACGCGGTGCATCGGTGGCACGCACAGCCAGCTTCAGCGGCGAGGTGGGGGAGGCTGCCGAGGTCAGCAGAATCTCTACGCCCTGCTTGGAGAGCACATTGAGCACACGAGAGTGAAGCTCAGGGAGCGGGAAGCGGGAGTCGGGAGCAGCCGTAATCAGCGAAGTGGCGGCTATGGAGGTCACGCCGCGAAAAGTGTGGTCCGTCACGTCGTGGTGCTCATCGGTGATGAGGGTGCCCGGCGCCGAGGGATTAAACGTATTGAGAATTCGGATGGGTATGTTCTTGTGAAAAACCGGGTAGATAGTGGGGGGATAAATCACCTTGGCGCCGAAATTGCAGAGGTCCATGCTCTCCAGGAATGAAAGATGCGGAATCACCTCGGCATCCTTTATAATGCGGGGGTCAGCGGTCATGAAGCCATCTACGTCGGTCCAGATGTCGAGCACCTGAGCACCCAGCGAAGCGGCCAGCAGCGCCGCCGTGTAGTCCGAACCGCCGCGCCCCAGATTAGTGATGTCGCCCGTAGCGGCATCGGTGGAGATGAAGCCGGGAGCTATCGCCACCGGGCCGGCAAAGTCGCGGAAAGTGTCGCAGATGAGACGGTCGGTGAGGGGAGTGGCAGCTATGTTTTTGTCAAACCACTTTTCGGTCTTGATGAAGTCCGGAGAATAGAATAGGCGTGCATCCTTAATAATGTGGCTTATAATGAAAGAGCTCATGCGCTCACCCATGCTGACCACATTACACTGGGTGCGGTCAGAGAAATCCTCGAGCAGCTCAATGCCGGTGTAATAATCCTTCAGGCGCTTCAGGAGAATCTCCACGCCGCTCCACACCTCCTGCTGCCGCTCGAGAGCCACAAGTTCGGAGAAGACCACATCATGGTGGCGGCTTACGATCAGGTCGTAGGTCTGCTGCCACTCACGGTTGCAGGCACACGCCTCGCGGGCCGCGCGCAGCAACAGGTCCGTAACCCCTCCAAGGGCGGAGACCACCACAATGACAGGTTCGGTAGCAGCCTCTTCTACAATCTTTTTCACATTGCGGAGACTGGCCACGGTGCCTACCGAAGTGCCTCCGAATTTCATAACTCGCATATCTGTCTATTTAGAAATGTCCTTTAAGAATTTTTGCAACACAAAAGCGTCGGTCCAGCCATTGTCAGATGCAAGCCAGTGAGGCAACGAAGCAACCCGGCTGAAGCCTGCGCGCTCAAAGAGCGAGAGCGACGGCTCATTGTCGGCAGGCACATAAGCCAGCAGCTGATGCAGCCCCAGATGATGCTCGCAGTAGCGGCACAGAAGCCGCAACGCACGCAGAGCCAGGTGACGGCGCTGATGCTCGGGAGAGATGATTATGCCCACATTGGCGCGCCTGTGCCTCACCTCCACCTCGTAGAGATCCACCAGGCCGGCCGGCACCTCGCCATCCTTAACCTCAATCATCAGCCGCAGCTCCCCGGAGTGAAACGGGTCGGCCTCGTAGCTCTGCAGATACTCCATCACATTACGCAGAGAGTAAGGGGCAAGAGTGGCCGAAGACCTCCACAGCTGAGAGAGATTCTCCAGACTGTAGATCACCTGCAGATCGCTCTTTTCAAGTGCCCGCAGGCGTATGATGTCGTCGTCAAGCATTGGCAAAAGTTGAAGAGAAAAGAATACGTTGCTGAATGGAGCGCCCAAGCGTGAGCTCATCGGTAAACTCCAGGTCAGAGCCTACGCTCAGCCCCCTGGCCAGCATAGTGACCTTCACCGGGAGCTCCTGGAGGCGGCGGAAGATATAGAAATTAGTGGTGTCACCCTCCATAGTGGGGGAGAGGGCGAGAATCACCTCCTTCACCCCTTCAGCCTTCACACGCTCCACGAGCGAGTCAATCTCGAGGTCGGCGGGCCCTATGCCGTCGATAGGGGAGATAAGCCCCCCGAGCACATGATACAGACCGCGGTGCTGACCGGTAGACTCCACCGTGAGCACATCCTTCACATTCTCCACCACACAGACCGTGAGCTCATCTCTCGAGGGGGAGGAGCAGATGGGACACAGCTCCGAGTCGCTCACATTGTGGCAACGTCGGCAATACTGCATCTCGTGGCGCAGACGCGTGATGGCACCGGCAAGCTCATCGGCCATGGAGGGCTCCTGACGCAGAATGTGGAGAGCGAGTCTCAGCGCAGTCTTACGCCCAATGCCGGGGAGTCTGCCGAGCTGACGCACCGCGTCGTCAAGCAGTGGAGAATTAAAGGAATCATTCATAAGAGTACAAAATTACAAAAATCTTCCGAAACCTAAAAGCCGAGGCGCCCGACCGGTGCAAAATTCCCGCTGCGAGGGGCCGAAAACTTGCACGGCTCGCAAAAACTTACTAAATTTGCAGACCGAAAACAACCCGAGGAAAGATGCCGGAGTGGTCGATCGGGGCGGTCTCGAAAACCGTTGTGCCCTCGCGGGCACCCAGGGTTCGAATCCCTGTCTTTCCGCAACCTTGTCAGACGCGAGTCGAACAAATCAAGTCAAACCTCAGACTTTCAATAAGTTCTGAGGTTTTTTTATGTCCTTTCCAACCACTTCCCGGACATAAATCAGCTAACCTCAGACCCATCTCAGACCATATTTTGCTACCCACACGCTACCCTTTTTGAAAAAGGGCAAATGGGTAGCAAAAGGGTAGCAAATAATGTATTAATAAACTAATAATCAAATTGTTAAATAGACATAAGTCGGTCAATTTGAGACATTTTAAAGACACATTTTTGCTACCCTTTTTACTTCAGACACTTTTGGTTAGCTGTTTGGTAGCAAATATGCCTATAAATCTCTGATTAACACATATATAAATCGCTCCGTTTTTCATTGTATCAAATAGATTCTGCGACACTCAATGTCGTTAGAATGTCTTCTATCACAATTGTCTTATATCTGTCTGCATTAGTCTTTTATCCGTCTCAACTCAACTTAATCATTAATCGTTTCAATGCCAGACCACCAAATCCAGTGTTGAATTAAAATCATTAAGAAAAAATGAAACGGAACGTCTTTAGTGTCCTTTTCTATATCAAGAGGACCAAAGTTAATCGCTCAGGGGAAAGTCCTATAATGGTATCCCTGAACGTCAATGGAGACCGAGAAATGTTCGCGGCAAAACTGTCTGTCAAACCGACCATATGGGATGCCAAAAGCGGACGAGCCATCGGAAGAACAGCGGCAATCAATGAACTGAACAGCCGCCTGACAGACATACAAATGTTGCTGAAACGTCACTTCTATGACATAGAACAGCAGCAAGGCTACGCAACGGCGGAGCAGGTAAAGAATGCCTATATGGGTATTACAGC
>JAAVFJ010000032.1 GCA_014800845.1 Bacteroidales bacterium
CACCACAACCTCTTTCAGAGACTTGCAGGAGGAGAAAGCGCCGTAACCGATTGAGGTCACTGTGGTGGGGATATCAATCGAAGCAAGATTAGTACAGGAGGTGAAGAGGCCCCCCACAATTGAAGTCAGGGTATTAGGGAGGATAGCTTTAGTCAGAGCGCTACATCCTTGAAAGACGTTGCTTCCGATTGCTGTCACACTATTTGGGATTTCTATACTTTCAAGAGCCTTGCAATCGCAGAAGGAAAGTTGGCCAAGTTGCTTAAGATTGTTTGAGTACGTAATTTTGGTCATGGCCTTACACCCGGAAAAGGCAAAAGGCAGGATAATAGTGACATTATCGGCCATTTTCACTTCAGAGACAGATGTACAGCCTTCGAAGGCATTATTCTCAATTTGGATTACATTGTAACTCTTGCCGGTTGCAGTGTTTTTTGCAGAGGCCGGGATTGAGATAGTGCCGGAAAGGGAAAGATCGGCAGGAGATGCCACCGAGCATTCTGTATCATTGAGAATTATGTAATTAAGTTCTTTGCCCTCGGCAGTGTTGGCCGAGAAATCAATAGCTTTCACGGTGAAGTTGATAACCATGCCGTTATTGTAAAGAGTCTGCAGCGTGATTACGGGAGGATTCTTGGAATCGGGGGCAGATTTTAGCGTAACGGTACCATCTTTGTCCACAAAGGCTATGTTCGGTTTGCTGGAACTCCAGTAGAGTTCACCGATGCCGGAGTCGGAAATACCATTAATCTTAGTCTGATATTTCACTTCTTTACCGAGAGAGAGTGCCATTACCGCCGACTTGGCTCCCTGTCCATTACTGTTCAAAATTGATGGTGTCGATGTGCGTCCGACATAGATAGATGTGAGATCGGTAGTGGTAGTTATGGTTGAGGCCGCAGCTTTCCAACTCGTGTCAGCGTCATATTGGCTTTTGGCCGTGGTGCCCTGCACATATAGTTTCGTCACCTTGTTATTAAACGCATCAGTGCTGAGTGCAGGGGGTGTTTGGCTTGTGATGTAAAGAGCAGTCAGACTCACACCAGAAAATGCCTGAGAGCCGATTTCGGCCACTTTCGGTCCCATATATAATGTTTTGAGTGCCGAACAGCCGGAAAACGCGCCTGAGCCGATTTTGGTGATTGATGGAGGCAACGCTACGGTAGCAGGGAGGGTGCAGCCTTTAAAGCCGTCACTGGCTATTGATGTTACGGTGTAGACGGTGCCGTTGTTGTCAATGGTAAGCGGGATTGGTAAACTCGTGTAGGAGGTGCCTTTTTTCGCCACGGAGCAATACCGATTGGTGGCATCAGTGACAGTGTAGGTAAGCGTCACGCCACCGTAGGTGTAGTCGAAGGCTGTAGCCTGGAGGGCAATCAGCGCACCGAGCAGGGTTAGTAATAGTTTTTTCATCGTGTACATAGGGGTTAATTAGAAAATTTTCAAATCGGCGCCACATGATTCCCCTATGCAGCATATTATTTAGCTATAAGTATTAATAAAAGAAAAGCGCGAGAATCTGTATCAGCTGCCGTCCTTAGTTTCGAGGCTTCTCGCATTGCCCTGTCTATGTTGGACGGCAACCGCAGAAGCCCACGCCAGTATATGCAACTAACACTCCGACTCCCCGTCTCGTCATGAGACAATGAGCCGAATTACGTAGAATTACATAACCACGGGCGTCTACCGTTGCTAAATCCCTGACATAGACATGAATTTTGCGAGAATTCCGAAACGTCAAGAATAAGCGCGGATATACGCTTTATCAGTATGTTACATACTTCCCACCCACAAGCCCCAGACCAAATTAAAGTGCATCAATGATGTGCACAAGGTGTTTTTGGCGTGGGTCTGTTGAATGGTCTGTTTTGCAAAGTTATAAAAATTTTTGCGAACAGCGTCTGTTTTATTTGATTTTTTAACATTCGGGAGCACGGGTTAAGGTTTAAGTGAGGGGGAAGTGCCCCTAATCCCGTGGTGTGAGTGCAGAAAACCGGCCCTGTCGCAGATGGACAGGGCCGGCCTATGAGAGGTGAAAATGTTTCGGAATTGAGTCGTTTTTTTACTTCACGATTACCTTGAAGGGCTTGCCGTCCACACGCACCATGTAGATACCGGTGTTGAGGCCGGTCATGGGGGCGCGGGCACCTGAGAGGGTGAAGGCTTCAGCCTGAGTGTAGCTGCCGGTGATTACGATGTCGCCGTTCTGAGTGTAGACCTTCACGTCGCCTGAGGGGGTAATCTCGTCGACACCGCTCATGTTGGAACGCACGTAGATGGCGTAAGAGTTCGCGGGGAGTGTAACAGTCTTAGCGGCGGCGTCGAGCACGGGATCGGTGTTGTAGGTCTTTGAAGCGAGCTTGTAGGCGCTGGTGTCGTCGAGCAGGAAGCCCACATTCTCCACAGTCAGAGTGGTGCTGGGGTCGGTGTTGGGGTTGAGCACCACCACGATTTCGCGGTCACCCTTAGAGGCAGTGATAGTGCGGCCATTGTTCCAGCCGGTCACATTAGCCTTGAAGTTGGCATCCTGAGCGAAGAGGTCGGCATATTCGTTGCGCAGGTAGCCGAAGTCACACCAGGAGAGGTAGCAACCGTAGGTGTCGGGGTCATTGAGGTCATTCCAGAGCACAGTCTTGTTGCCGGTGTTGTTGCCGCCGTTTGCATCCTTGGTTGACTGCTCGTTGCCGAGTTCGGAGAACTGCCAGATCATGTGTGCGCCGGGCTGGAGAATCATCTGAGCGCCTACGCAGGCTATGCGGGCCTTGCGCACAGCGTTGCTGGCCTTGACCTGCGCCACACCCCAGGTGATCTGCTTGTAGCCCATGCGCTCCTCGTCGTGGCTCTCGGCGTAGCTTACGGTTGAGCCCCAGGTGCGGCTATCCTTGGAAGCGTCGAAACGGGTCAGGATGGAGCTGCTGTTGTAGCCCATGGCATACTGGCAGGAGTTGTTGTTCACGTTAGCCCAGTTGAGCTGACCGTCGGCAGCCATTTCGTTCTCCTCCTGGTTGCCGGCCAGGTTCTCGTTGATGAAGTAAGCGTCGGGGTTAATCTCGCTCATGGCAGCGTGGATGCGGGTCATGCGCTCTACGCGGCTCTTGTTGTAGGCCTGAGTGCCTGCGCTGTAGGAGTCATTGTCGCCCAGACCCTTCACGAGGTCGAAGCGGTAGCCGTCCACCTTGTATTCCTCCATCCAGTATTTCACGCAGTCGAGCCACTGCTGCTCCACGAGGGGGTGGTCCTGGCTCCAGTCATTGAGCACAGAGAAGTCGTGGGGGGCGGAGCGGTTGTAGAAGGGGCTGTTGGCAGCGTTGCCGTAGAGCACATACCAGGGGTGGAGACCGGCGCTCTGGTTGAACACCATGTCGAGGATTACGGCTATGCCGTTCTGGTGGCAGAGGTCAATGAACTCCTTGTAGTCGTCGGGGGTGCCGTAGGCCTTATCGGGAGCGAAGTAGAAGTTGGGATTGTAGCCCCAGGAGAGGTTGCCGTCAAATTCGTTGATGGGGAGGAGCTCGATGGCGTTTACACCCATAGCCTTGAGGTAGGGAATCTTCTCCATGGCCATGCGCACGGTGCCGTTGCCGTTAGCTTTACCCTCGGTGCCGGTGAAGTCGCGCAGCAGAAGCTCGTAGATGATGAGGTCCTGCTTGGGCACACCCTTGAAGTCCTTTACCTGCCAGTCATACTTGTTGATGTTCTCGTGGTAGACGGCCAGCATCACGTTGCCAACCTTTTCAGGAATCTGAGGCATGTCGGGGAAGATATCCTCGGAGATGTATTTGTCATTGTAGGGGTCAAGCACGAGCTTTGCGTAGGGGTCGCCCACCTTGTAGTAGTTGTCCACAAGATAGTAGTAGGTGTAGACCTTGTCGGCGTCGAGACCGGGCACGGTTATCCAGAAGAAGCGGTTGTCGCCCTCGTCCACATAGTTCATCACCAGGTCGTTAGAGGCGTCGAAGTCATTCCAGGAACCCATGAGCATGGCAGTCTTCTTCTTGGGGGCTGCCAGGCAGAAGGTCACAGAGCCGTCGGCGTTGCGCACGGTGCCCTGCTGAATCTTTGCGCCGGGATAGGGAGCCTCAGTAGAGGTGCCGGCGTAGCATACGGTCTTGGTGACGGTGCGTTCCAGACCGTTGAGCACACCTTTGGCCTCGATGGCGTAGTTGCCCTCGGCGGGGAAGGTGTATTCAGTGACGAGAGACGTGTTCATAGAGGCTGAGCCCACCACATTGCCATTGACAGAGAGCGACAAGTCTGCCTGTTCGGTAGAGCTGATGGTGAAGGTCACAGTGGTCTTGGAGGCTGTGAGCAGTTCGCCGGTCATGTTGTCGGTCAGAGTGATATTGAAGCCGGGGGCGAAGACGGGGAGCATGATGTCGGTGTTGCCTGCATCCTTACCCTCCTTCTTGCTGTCGGCAGTGCGGAACACGAAGGCGAGTTTGGTCACATTCTCACCCTCGGGTACACCATAATATGTAGCGATGTCGCCGATTTCGAGTTTCCAGAGGTCCTCGCTTACGTACTGGAGCTGATACTTCTCGGAATTATCCCCCCAGGTGGGAGCATACTTCCAGTCGCTGTCATTTTTGCTCTTGTCAGTGATTACGCCGGTGTGGGCATAGAGACCGGTGGAGGCGCTGAGGCCCGCGCAACCCTTGTTGCCCTGGTCGGCATGGAAATAAACCACCACATTCTTGCTCTCCTGCTGAAGCGGGGAGGGGGTGGAGGTCACAACATCGGCGGCTTTGGCGCTAAAAGCGCACATGAGCAGTGCCGCCAGCATGTAAAGATAAGATTTCATTTAGTTAAAATATTGAGTATCGGTTAATTAAATTTCTATCTTGGAGTTGCTGAAGGGCTTAAGCCCTCTCTAACTTCACAAGCTGAGGTTAAGCACAGCAAAACGATTGGCAGAAGGAAAAAGCCCTATTGAGGCAATTTCGATGCAAAATTACAACAACTTCCCGTAAGCGCCAACAAATCAGGGTTAAAAATCCGCAACAAAAATAAATAATGCTTACCCGTCCCGGAGCCCTAAAACATTACCCGGAGCTTGAATATTTTGAAAACTTTCGCTAAATTTGCATCAGATAAATTTTTTTGACAAGTGCTACGAAGTATTCTTCTTTCTATCAGTCTTTTGCTTGCAGTGGCTGCGCAGGCTCAGTCTACTCTGCTTGACAGTCTTGACCGGATTGTCAGCATCCGCAGCCGCTTTGAGGAGCCGCGGCGTGAGGCAATCCGCAGGGCGCGTGCCGAGAGTGAGCGCGCCACTAACGACGGTGACCGCTACGGGGCGTTGCGCAATCTCTACGAAGCATACCGCTCCTTTCGCATAGACTCGGCGCTGATAGTGGCACATGAGCGTCTGGACATAGCCCGGCGGATGGGGGTTCCCTCGAAAATAGCGTCGGCCACCATAAATCTGGCAGAGGGCTACACGCGCTCCGGTTCGGTGGACCGCGCCATCCTCATTCTCGACACACTCAATCCGGGGTGGCTGGAGGAATACCACATGAAGTATCGTTCCGGCGTGTATCGCGAAGCATTGCGCATGAAGTCTATGACGGCTATTCTCCCTGCCGAGAAGGAGGATGCCCTGCGCAGGCTCAAAGTGCTGTCTGACTCGGCCCTGAAGGAGAGCAAGCCGCAGAGTCGCGGCTATTACACGCTGCTGGGTGAAAAGCTTTGTGACGCAGGGCTTTATAAGGAGGCTGTGGCGACCATAGAGGATGCTGCCAGTCGCTTTGATTTTTCGCAGGACGCAGCCATGCTCTACACCATCGGCGACATCTACCTGAAGGCCGGCGAAAAGGCCAACGCCCGCGAATACCTCACCCGCGCGGCGCTGCTTGACTTGTCGTCGGGCACGAAAGAGTACCGGTCGCTCATATCGCTGGCGCTGCTGCTGTTTGACGAAGGGGAGGTGACACGCGCGTTCAATTATATAAACTGCGCCTTTGAGGACGCGGAGTTCTCTCATGCCAATCTGCGCACGGCTGAAATCATGGAGAGTATGCCGGTGATAGACAAGGCTTTCCATGACACGGAGCGCCAGGTGGCTCTGCGCACACGCGCCTTCCTGATAGCTGCCGGCATCATGGTGGTGGTGTTGCTGCTACTCGTGGCGTGGTATGTAAAGGCGCTGCGTGCCAAGCGCCGCATGTACTCCACCATAGAGGCCATCAACTCCAGCCTCGCGGAGAAGAACGAGGCTCTGGCCAAGGCTGACTCTCTGAAGCTCCACTACATAAACACGCTGATGAAGGCCTGCTCCGAATACATCTCCCGCCTGAAGGCTTTCCGAAAGAATGTTTATCGCACGCTGAAGACCGGCCAGGTAGAGAAGGCCCTCGACCTGGCAAAGAGCAACCGCATGGAGGCGGCCGATGTGGCAGCTTTCCAGGAGCTGTTTGACGAGGCTTTCCTCTCGATGTTCCCCGATTTCATCGAGCAGGTGAACGGATTGATGAAGGAGCGGGTGGAGCTGAAGGAACCGGGGCATCTCACCCCCGAGCTGCGCCTGATAGCCCTGATGAAGCTGGGCATAGTGAGCACCGACGAGATCTCCTCGCTGCTGCATTATTCCAGCCAGACGGTCTACAATCTGCGGACCTCCGTGCGCTCCATGATCAATATACCCTGGGAGGAATTTGAGAAGAAAATAATCTCACGGCAGGGATAAAAATATCTACTTTAAGCCTAATTAATCGTAATTGTAATTATCTGACTGACAGACTGATGATAATTACAATCGTCTACTTGCGGCATTTACTCCCCGCTCCGGGGCGGCGCCCGGGCGTATTAACTTTGCAGTGTTAACCACAAACACTGTCAACATGAAAAAAATGCTATTCTGTGTCTCACTGGCCATGCTGTCCGGCTGGACTGCCGAGGCTGTGACACTCAATGTTCAGGTTCCCGAGGGGACCAAGAAGTGCTATGTTTGTGGCGGTTTCAATAATTGGGATGCCGAAGGCGCCGTAGCCATGCAGGCCGCCGGAGAGAATCTGTTTACTCTCGATTTGCCCGATACTGATGCCGCCGGCATAGCCGAAGGTTATAAATATCTCTGCGGTCAGGATTGGCTCTATGTAGAAAAGGCTGCCGACGGCGATGAAATCGACAACCGCACAGTGCCCGGCACTCCCGACGTGGTCGGCTCATGGCGTTCATGGCCCGAATGGAGCGTGGAGAGCGCGCAGCTCGTAATCAATGGTATCCCCCGCCTGATAAAAATTTATCTGCCCGAGGGCTACGAAGAGAGCACCGAGAGCTACCCCGTGATTTACTATAACAGTGTGCAGCAGCGCTACAGCAATGCCGGCGCTGACGATGACTGCGGCGACTATTTCTTCGGTCCTATGTCCTGGAATGCTCAGGCCACTATGGAGAGCCTGCGCGCCGAGGGTGGTCAGGCTTACATCATGGTGCAGATCAACAGCACTACGGCCGAAAACACCATGGCCGCTCACCCCGACTTCATGGGCTCCGGCGCCGTGGAGGCTTATTTCAAAGGCTTTGCCGGCGAACTGATGCCCTATGTGGAGCAGAACTTTCGCGTGAAGAAGGGTGCCGACGCAACTACCATAGTGGGTGCCGACTACGGTGCGCTCTTCGCCCTCTACGCTTCAGTGAACCATCCGGAGCTTTTCTCCCGCTGTGTGGCCATGTCTCCCATGCTCTGGGTGAACAAGGATGAATTCATGCAGCTCGCCGCCTCAGCCTCCGAGGGTCAGCGTTACTACATCAGCACCGGCTCACTCGAGCCGCAGTGGGTGCGCGATGATGCTTCCGCTCTGGCCGGCGTGCTTGACGCCTCATCAAAGGCTACCTGCTACTACACCCTCTACACCGGTGCCGCTCACAACGACGATGCCTGGGGTCAATCGTTCGGCTCCGTGCTCGAGGCTATAGCCGCCGATGCCGCTCCCGTGGCACCCGTAATGGCTGCCACTCCCGTTGCCCGCGCCGAAGCTATAGACCTGGAGCAGGCTGTCTACACCCTCTATGCCGGTCCCGATGCCGCTAATCTGGAGCGCATAGGCACATTCACCTATACTGATGATTATCGCAAGAATGGCACCAACGAACCCGTAAAAGCTCAGGTCATCACTTACGATATCCCCGTGGAGTACAAGAGCAAGTACTACTGGAATGTGGCCTGCGGTGCCGACGACAGCGCCGAGATGCTTCTGTCCACCCCCCGCGAAATAGGCTTCTCAAGCAAGAAGAACGCCACCTCCTGGCACAACATAGCCATCTTCGAGGATGGTTCCAACCAGAACATAGCCGCTCACTCAGCCGGTTTCCGCGTGGTCACCTCCAAGGAGTCCACACTGATGGAGCCCCTGTCAGACCACGCCGCGGGGCTCGTGGTGAAATTCCCCGGCGAGGACAAGGACTTCACCGTGCACTTCGGCAGCGTAAACTCTGCCTCCGACATGGGTGCCCTCACCCCCTCCCTCTCAGTGAGCGACAAATGCATAGAGGCTGAAATCATCTACGACTTCGAGCTCAACAAGGTGACCATCAATGAGACTCAGTTTGGCGAAAGCCTGGACAAGGTAGGTGTGACCTCATTCACCGCCGTGCCCGCCACCACCGTTGCCGGCACCAATGTGGCTGTGAGCCTCACCCTGAGCGAAGACTGCGACGTGGTGCTCGATGCCACCCGCAACTTCAACGAGAGCGTAGGGCTGACCTTCATCAAGACCGCTCCGGGCGAGTATAGCCTCGACATGGCCGACGTGAAGGAGGGTATCTACACCCTCAGCGTGAGCCTTGTGGCCGGCGAAAACCGTCTGGATAATGCCGGTGTGATCAACGTGAGAGTGCTCCCCGCAGGCGACGCCGCTCAGAAGCTCATGACCGTGAACCCCTACAAGGAGATAGACTGGGCTTCGACAGGTCGCTACAAAGCTAACTTCCACACCCACACTTCTCAGTCATTTGACACTAAGTTCACTACCACCCAGGTAGTTGACAAGTATCACGCTGCGGGCTACAAAATCCTGGCCCTGACCGACCATGATGCCAACCCCTATCCCTGGACTATGTTTGACCTCTGGAACTCAGAGGCTCAGGGTCGCGACCCCGAAGCTATGGGCCTGCTCGCCATCCCCGGCTGCGAATTGAGTAAGGACCGCCGCAACAACTGGAGCGAAAGCACCGGCGGCGAATTCAACCACCACACCGACCTGTTTACCGGTCGCCACGGCCAGGAATTCATGTCGCTGCGCGAAAGCTACGCCTACACCGAGGCGCTCGGCGGCCTGCAGATTATCAACCACCCCGGCCAGTACTGGAATATCGCTACCGAATATGCCCCCGGAGAGAAGAATTCTCCCGAATGGCATGCCGAAAACTTCATGCTCTACAAGTCACTCGTAGGTCTGGAGGCTTACAACCAGGGCAACCGCCGCCCCAATGACCGTGTGCTCTGGGACCAGGTGCTCACACTCACTATGCCCGAGCGTCCCGTGTGGGGCTTCTCATGCGACGACACCCACACCGCCGAGCAGTATTTCCGCAACTACCAGTTCATGCTCATGCCCGAGCTCAGCGTAGACGCACTGAAAGAGGCTCTGCAGAATGGCCACACTGTGTTCTCTTACGAGTACACCGGCTCAGGCAATGCCCTCTGTCCCCGCATCAATTCAATAGCTGTAGACGAGGATAACCACACCATCAGCATCGACGCTGACGATGCCGACGACATCAAGTGGATCTCCTCATTCCACCGCACCGGCACCGGCGCCGCTACTGCCACCAACACTGTGGTGGGTGTAGGCAAGACCTTCGACTACACCGGCTTCCAGGGCACCTATGTGCGCGCTCTGCTCACCAACAAGTATGGCGAGACAGCCACTCAGCCCTTCGGCTTCGCCGCTGAAGATTCCACAGAAGCAGTGGAGACAGTAGGGGCGGAGAGCAAATTCACCGTAGCCTGCGACGGAGGCACCGTAGCCGTGAAGAGCGCAGACCCGCTGGAGCGCCTCTCGGTAGTGAACGCTGCAGGGATGGTAGTGCGCCTCATGGAGTGCGGCGGCAGCCATGATGTGACCTTTGCCACCGGCGACCTGGAGCAGGGAGTCTACATCCTCGTGGGCGCCGGCAGCCACGCCGCTTACACCGGCAAGTTCATAGTGCGATAAGTGCATATATATATTCAGTTCAGGCGTCCTCACTCGCGAAGAGAGGGGACGCCAGTTTTTTCAGATTTTGATTTGTGGAGGAAAATTGCTAACTTTGTGGACTTGATATATTTACTCTTAAGAATTTTATTTTAAGATACGACTATGAATTTTGTTGATGAGCTGCGTTGGCGCGGCATGATTCATTCCATGATACCGGGCACCGAGGAGCTCCTGTCGAAGGGAGAGATGGTGACGGCTTACCTCGGCATTGACCCCACTGCCGATTCTCTGCATATCGGCCATCTCTGCGGCGTGATGATTCTCCGTCATTTCCAGCGCTGCGGCCACAAGCCTCTGGCTCTGGTGGGTGGCGCTACCGGCATGATCGGCGACCCTTCAGGCAAGAGCGCCGAGCGCAATCTGCTCACTGAGGAGACGCTGCGCCACAATCAGGAGGCTATCAAGAAGCAGCTCTCGCGCTTCCTCGATTTCGAGAGCGAGGCGGAGAACCGCGCCGAGCTGGTGAATAACTACGACTGGATGAAGCCCTTCTCATTCCTCGACTTTGCGCGCGAGGTGGGCAAGCACATCACCGTGAACTACATGATGGCTAAGGATTCGGTGAAGAAGCGCCTCAACGGCGAGGCCCGCGACGGCCTGAGCTTCACTGAGTTTACCTATCAGCTGCTGCAGGGCTACGATTTCCTCCACCTGTTTAAGGAGAAGGGCTGTAAGCTGCAGATGGGTGGCTCCGACCAGTGGGGCAACATCACCACCGGCACCGAGCTCATTCGCCGCACCCTGGGCGAGGAGGCTTTCGCGCTGACCTGTCCGCTCATCACTAAGGCTGACGGCGGCAAGTTTGGCAAGACGGAGAGTGGCAATATCTGGCTCGACGCCCGCTACACCTCCCCCTACAAGTTCTATCAGTTCTGGCTCAATGTCTCTGACGCCGACGCCGAGAAGTATCTGAAGATATTCACCTTCCTCACTCAGGAGGAGATAGCCGCCCTCAAGGCCGAGCATGACGCCGACCCGGGTCTGCGCCCCATGCAGAAGCGTCTGGCTGCCGAGGTCACCACTATGGTGCATGGCGCCGAGGCTCTGGAAGCAGCTCAGGAGGCCAGCAAGATACTCTTCTCCAACAAGGCCGGCGAGGCTCTTCGCAATCTCGACGAGCAGACGCTGCTCGATGTCTTCGAGGGTGTGCCTCACTTCCGCATCTCGCGCGAGAAGCTGGCTGCCGGCATCCCCGTGCTCGACCTTCTGGCTGTGGAGACCCCCGTGTTCCCCTCCAAGGGTGAGGCCCGCAAGATGGTGCAGCAGGGTGGCGTGAGCATCAACAAAGAGAAATTCACCGACCCGGCCGGCACTATCGATGCCACCATGCTGCTGGGCGACAAATACATTCTGGCCCAGCGCGGCAAGAAGAATTATTATCTCATCACGGCAGAATAATGAAGAGGGCACTCATCACCGGCGTCACGGGTCAGGATGGCTCCTATCTGGCGGAATTTCTTCTGGCCAAGGGCTATGACGTGCATGGCACCATCCGCCGCTCGTCGGTAGACTTCCGCGAGCGCATAGCCCACCTTGAGGGGCACGAGAATTTCCATCTGCATTACGCCGACCTATCCGACGCTCTGTCGCTCACTCAGGTGGTGAACAAGGTGCGCCCCGATGAGGTCTACAATCTGGCGGCGCAGAGCCACGTGCAGGTGTCGTTTGACGCTCCGGAGTACACGGCCAACGTTGTGGCCACCGGCGTGCTGCGTCTGCTTGAGGCTATCCGCCAGTGCGGACTGGCCGAGACCTGCCGCTTCTATCAGGCCTCTACCTCAGAGCTTTACGGCAAGGTGGAGGAGGTGCCCCAGAGCGAGAAGACCCCTTTCCATCCCTATTCCCCCTACGCTGTGGCTAAGCTCTACGGCTTCTGGATTGTGAGGGAGTATCGCGAGGCCTACAATATGTATGCCTGCTCCGGCATCCTTTTCAACCATGAGAGCGAGCGCCGCGGCGAGACCTTCGTGACCCGCAAGATTACTCTGGCGGCGGCGCGCATTGCTCAGGGCAAGCAGCAGAAGCTGCTGCTGGGCAATCTCTCTTCGCTCCGCGACTGGGGTTATGCCCCTGATTATGTGGAGTGTATGTGGCTGATTCTGCAGCAACCCAAGCCTGACGACTATGTGATAGCCACCGGCGAGCAGCACTCTGTGCGCGAGTTCTGTCAGCTTGCCTTCCGCCGCGCCGGCATAGAGCTGCGCTTTGAGGGTGAGGGCGGGAATGAAAAGGGCATAGACGTGAAGACGGGCAAGGTGCTCGTGGAGGTTTCTGCGGATTTCTATCGCCCCACCGATGTGGTGAATCTGCTCGGCGACCCCACGAAGGCGCGCGAGGAGCTGGGCTGGAATCCGCAGAAGACTTCGTTTGAGCAGCTCGTAAACCTGATGGTCGATGCCGACATGGCCCGCGTGGCTGTGGAGCGCGCCGGCGAGCAGGTGAAGATGAATCTGGCTGAGTATCTGGAGAAGGGAATCGTGAAGTAGGCATTAGGGAGTTATTGATATTAAAACCCGTTTGCTTCCACAACATGGTAAATCAAATGGAAAAAGATGCCAAGATATATGTAGCCGGCCATCGCGGCATGGTTGGTTCGGCTATTCTCAGGGCTCTCAAGCGCAGAGGGTTCACAAATTTCGTGACCCGCACTCACTCGGAGCTCGACCTTACTGACCAGGCTGCCGTGCGCAGCTTTTTCGAGCAGGAGAAGCCTGACTATGTCTTCCTGGCTGCTGCCAAGGTGGGGGGCATTAAGGCTAACAGCGATGCTCCGGCTGACTTCATGTATGAAAACATGATGCTTGAGATGAATGTAATCAACGCCGCCTGGCGCAACGGTTGCCGCAAGCTTCTCTTCCTCGGTTCCTCATGCATATATCCCCGCATGGCGCCGCAGCCCATGCCGGAGAGCTGTCTGCTCACCTCCGCGCTCGAACAGACCAATGAGGCCTATGCGCTGGCTAAGATTTCGGGCCTTCGTTATTGCGCCTACCTGCGCCGCCAGTATGGCGCCGACTTCATCTCGGTGATGCCCACCAATCTCTATGGCCCCGGCGACAATTACCACCCTACTCATTCCCACGTGCTTCCGGCCCTTATTCGCCGTTTCCATGAAGCCCGCGAGCAGGGGCTCGAGGAGGTGACCTGCTGGGGTGACGGCAGCCCGCTGCGCGAGTTTATGTATGTCGACGACCTGGCTGACCTCTGCCTCTTCCTCATGGAGAATTACTCGGGGGAGGAGACTGTGAATGCCGGTACCGGCAAGGAGCTGACCATCCGTGAGCTGACAGAGAAGGTGGCTGAAGTGACCGGCTTCAAGGGGCGCATACTCTGGGACACCGACAAACCCAACGGCACCCCGCGCAAGCTGCTCGATGTGAGCAAGGCGGCCGCTATGGGCTGGACCTACAGCACCGAGCTTGACGAGGGTCTGCGTCTCACTTATCAGGATTTTCTTACAAACCCTTATCGCGCTGAACGCTGATGCATATCATACTTCTCTGCGGCGGTCCCGGACGCCGTCTGTGGCCTGTCTCCAACGGCACTCGTGCCAAGCAATATCTCAAACTGCTCCCCGGCCCCGATGGTGTGGCCGAGTCGATGGTGCAGCGCATGGCGCGCCAGATTCGCGAGAATCTGCCTGACCAGCCCGTGACAGCCGTGGCCCCCGCCGCGCAGCTCGACGCTCTGCGCGCCCAGTTAGGTCCGCAGGTTCCCATCATCATTGAGCAGGAGCGCCGCGGCACTTGCCCCGCCATAGCGCTCGCGGTGGCTACGCTCATGGAGCAGAAGCGCCTCAGGGATGATGAGCCCGTGGTGGTGATTCCCTGCGATACATATACCGATGCCGGCTATTTCCGTGTCATCTCGCGCATGGCCGAGCTTGTGGCCGATGGCTCGGTGCCCCTGGCGCTGATGGGAGTGCCCCCCGCGGAGCCCTCCGACCGCTATGGCTACGTGTTGGCATCCGAGTGCGCTGAAGAGAGTGGCGGGGCGCTCCCCGTGGCCCGCTTCGCCGAGAAGCCATCCCCCGTAGATGCCGCGCGGCTGATAGCTGACGGCGCTTTCTGGAATGCCGGTGTGTTTGCATTTCTGCCCGGCATGCTCTCCCCGCTGAGTGCGTTGCTTACCGCCGCCGGCAGCTTCGACCGCAACGTGGTGGAGCGCAGCAGTGGCACCAGGGTGATACCTTACGAGGGGCTCTGGCAGGACCTGGGCACATGGCAGAATCTCTCCCACCTGCTCTCGCATCAGGCCGTAGGCAACACGCACACGGAGGATTGCCGCAACTGTACGGTGATAAATGAGCTCAACATTCCGCTGCTCGTTCACGGCGCACGCTCTATGATTGTGGCCGCTTCGCCCGATGGAATACTCGTGGCTGACAAGGCTGTGAGCGGCTCCATAAAGGATGAGGTGGACCGCCTGGCCGCCCGCCCCATGTATGAGGAGCGCCGCTGGGGAGTGTATAAAGTGGTGGATACGGCAGAGTTTGCCGACGGTTTCTCGGCACTGACAAAGCAGCTCACGCTCAACCCTGGCTGCAGCATCTCCTATCAGAGGCACACTCACCGCGAGGAGGTGTGGACCTTTATCGACGGCAGCGGCGAGATAGTGATTGACGGCGAGCGGCGCCCGGTAGGTCGCGGCGACGTGATCCGCATACCGCGCGGCGTGAAGCACGCACTGCGCGCTCTTACCCCCCTGACTTTCATAGAGGTGCAGACCGGCTCCCACTTAGTGGAAGAGGACATAGAGCGCTTCGACTTCGACTGGTAACAGGAGTTCTCCGAGATCTCCGAGTACTCCGAGGTCTCCGAGCACTCAAGAAGGAGTCTGCAGGTTGTGCAGCAAGCCCGCGAGGCCTACGCGCATCAGGGGGGTGCCGGCGTAGCGGGTGCGGAAGTCGGCGTCGGTGAGGTGGCGCAGCTCTTCGGCCGACACTTTCAGCAGATGTGGCAGCGTGGCGAGCGCGGCCACATTTCCTTTTTTGTCTTCGCGGTTATAGGGGCATACGTCCTGGCAGACATCGCACCCCATCAAGGTGGTGCGGGGCACTCTCGCGGCGCTTCCGGGCACCTCGATGGTGAGCGCCGAGAGGCAGCGGCGGCAGTCGGGGGAGGGGAGCGTCAGGGCATTGCCGGGACAGGCCCTTACGCAGCGGTCGCAGGAGTCGCAAAGGGTGGTCTGATTGTCCTGAGAAGCCTGGCCAGGCAGACTATCCCCGCCGGCCAACAGTACTTCGGCCAAAAACACGCGGCTACCCACCCCGGGCACTATCAGCAGCCCGCTGCGTCCGCAGAAGCCTATACCGCTCTTCACGGCCCAGTAGCGCTCCATCACCGGGGCGGAGTCTATGCAGATGCGCCAGCTGTAGCCGAAGTCGGCCTCCACCTGCCTCATCAGGGGCTTGAGCACACTGCGCAGCGCGTTGTGATAGTCGCGGCAGTAGGCGTAGCGCGCCAGATAGGGGAGGGCCGGGTCGCGCAATTCCCGGGGATTATAGAGCCAGGCCGTGCTCACCACCGTGTGGCATCCGTCAAGGAGCCCGCGCGGGTCAAGCCGCAGCTCGCGGTTGCGCTCCATGTAGCTGAGTGCCCCCTGATTGCCGGCGGCCAGCCAGCGGTCAAAAGCCTCGACGGCGCGGGGCTCCACCGGCCCGGCGGGGGCAAACCCTACGGCGCATGCCCCCGCTGCCAGCAGACGGCGGCGTATTTCCTCTGCGACTTGCTGATTCATATTAATTTAACGAGAAATTATTGCTTTAAATTTTGCACGATAGGGAAAATTACGTACTTTTGCCTCATAACAATCTATTTCTCCATGAAAATATACTCCGTAAATACCGCTCAATATATAGACATCAAGGGTGGCGAAACCCTCGCCGAAATCCTCTCGATGCTCCCCGCGCTCGACTTCAAGCCCATCTGTGCCCGCGTGAATAACCGCACTGAGCCGCTGACCTTTCAGGTCTTCATGCCCAAGCAGATAGAATTCATCAGGCCGGAGCACGCCTCGTCGCGCCGTGTCTACGTGCGTTCGCTCTGCATGATGCTCTACCGCGCCGTGGAGCAGGTGCACCCCGGCGTGCGCCTCTGCATAGACCACTCCATCAGCCGTGGTTACTACTGCCGCCTGCTCACGCGCGAAGAGCAGCCGCAGACCGTGACCCCCGACATCGACGCCCTCGCGTCAGCCATGAGGGGATTGGTGGCCCGCGACCTGCCGTTTGAGCGCCACGAGCGCCTCACAAAGGATGTGATTGAGGTATTCAAGGGGTATAACCGCGCCTCAAAGGTGAAGCTACTGGAGAGCCTGCACACACTCTACACCACTTATTACACCCTCGACGGGGTACCCGATTCCTATTACGGTCCGCTGGCGCCCCGCACCTCGGACATCGACGTGTTTGAGCTGCGCCGCTATGAGGAGGGGCTGCTGCTGCTTCCCCCCTCTGCCGACGATGTGACGCGCCCGGCCACCCCCGTGGAGCAGAAAAAGATGTATGATGCCTTCAAGGCGCATCTGCACTTCAACCACATAGTGGGTGTGAGCGATGTGGGGGAGCTTAACCGCGCCGTGGAGCAGCGCCGTTCGGCCGACCTGATTAATGTGAGTGAGGCCATTCATTCGCAGCAGATAGCCGCCATAGCCCATGACATCCACAAGCGTGGCGCGCGCTTCGTGTTCCTGGCCGGCCCCTCCTCATCGGGCAAGACCACCACATGCAAGCGTCTGGCTATACAGCTCATGACCTGTCTGCTCAAGCCCAAGATGATTTCGCTCGACGATTACTTCGTGAACCGCGAGAATACCCCCATCGACCCCGTGAGCGGAGACTATGATTTCGAAAGCCTCTATGCCCTGGATTTGCCCCTGCTGAGCGAGCACCTGCAGGCGCTGCTGCGCGGCGAGGAGATAAACCTGCCCACCTACAGCTTTGAGCTCGGGCGCCGCGTGGAGAAGCATCGCCCGCTCCGCCTGGAGAAGGATGATGTGCTGCTCATGGAGGGTATTCACGGACTTAACCCCGCCATGCTCGAAGGGGTGCCGCAGGAGGCCGTATTCAAGATGTATGTGTCGGCGCTGACCACACTGGCCATTGACGATCACAACTGGATTTCCACCACCGACAGCCGTCTGCTGCGCCGCATAGTGCGCGACCATAAGTATCGCAACACCTCGGCGCTCGACACGCTGCGCCGCTGGCCCTCCGTGCGCCGCGGCGAAGACAAGTGGATATTTCCCTTCCAGGAGAACGCCGACGCCACGTTCAATTCCTCGCTGCTCTTTGAGATAGCCGTGATGAAAAACTATGCCGAGCCGCTGCTGCGCAGTGTGCCCCACGACGCACCGGAATACTCCGAGGCCTACAGGCTCCTCTCCTTCCTGAGCAACTTCCTGCCTCTGCCCGAGGCGCAAATCCCCGGCACCAGCCTCCTGCGCGAATTCCTGGGGGGCTCCAGCTTCTCCTACTGACCTGCCGTCAAATCCGCAACGCATGGAGAGGAGGATTCCATCCAGTAATGTTAATTCGGTCCCTTTAGCGGCAAACGCAAGCGCCCGAAGGGTGCGCCGTCGTGGTTAGCACCGGGTGCAAACCCGGTGAAAGACAGAAGCATACGTTGAGCGTCGTAGACGCGATGTTGTGATGTCGCGATGTTAAACAAATCTCATCCAAGTTAGCATCACAACATCGCGTCTACGACGCTCAACGTATGCTCCGGTTCTGGTCCCCAGATTTTTCATCTGGGGTTAACCACAATTACGCACCCTTCGGGCGCTTGCGTTTGCTTCTGCTTCTGTATTCCTATCCCTGGTTTCCCTCTGATGTAGTGAAACTTACAAACATCCTGTTATCGCTGATAGTGGGGCATCTCCCGGGGTATCACCATGGAGATTTCCACCATGCCGGAGATTTTGCCCTCGCGGCGCCAGGGGGTCTGGTAAATCATTTTGCGCAGCCCGTTCTTAGAGATGGTGTAGGCGTTGCTCTCACCGGTGGCGAGCATGTGGCGTATCTTCTCGCGCGAGGCTTCGCTGTGGCAGGGGAAGAGATTTTTACCGACCAGCTCGCCGAAGGTTTCGCGAGATATTTTATTCATGTAGAGAATCACGCCCTCGCTGTCGCATACTGTCACGGCGGCGTTAATCTCCTCAAATACTTGAAATTCAGTTGTATTCATGTCTATTAGAATCGTTACATTATAAATTCGGCTTCGAGGTCCGTGAGCATTTCGGCAATAATGGGAGAGTCCTGAATTAGCTTGTTGAGGAACTCGCGGTTGGTGAGCACCTTAGGGCGCTCGGAGCGGGGCGCAACCTCAATGGCTATCTTCAGCGATTGACAGCCGGTGGCGCTCCGCAGGTGCTCCATCAGGCTCTGCATATTGTTTTCCACCTCCTGCTGCTGCGAGGGGTTGTCTACCTTTACAGCGAATGTGAAGGGGTCGGGCGTGGGCGTAGGTTCCGAGGTGCGTATGGCAGTCAGCAGCAGGTGTTTCTCCGGATGAATTAAGCCGTAACCCTTCCAGGCCTCCGCGAGTTTTTCGATTGTAGGGGGGGAGTCGGAGGGTGCGGGAGCCGCGGTTGCAGCGGAGTTTTGCGCCGGTGACTGCTCCGGGGCCTCCTGCCGCGTACGGTGAGAGATGCGGATAGTGCCCGGGCGATTGACGGCGGGACGTGCTGAAGGTGCCGGAGCCGCTGCGGTGGGGCGGACCTGTTCCGGCGCAGGTGAGGCAGCTGCCTGAGGTTGCTGAGGAGCCTGCGGAGCTGAGGGGGGCGTGGGTGCCGCTGCCGGAGCTGCAGTAGATTGTGGAGCCTGCTGAGAGGCGGGTGCGGGCTGACGGAGAGGGGGGAGCGACGAAATGCCCGCCGGTTTCGCCGCTGATTTAGGGTTTACAATCTGGCAGAGTCGGATGAGGCTCAGCTCTACGAGAAACTGGCGCGAAGAGGTCACTCTGTATTCCACCTCGCAGGCATTGATAATCTCCATGGCCTGATAGGCCCACTGCGGCTTTATGCGCGCGGCCTGCTCCTTATAGCGGGGCGCGAGGTCGTCGCCCACCTCGAGCAGGGGGATAGTGCGCGGGTCGGCGGCCACCAGCAGATTGCGCAGATGGGCACCCAGGCCGCTCACCATGTTCAGCGAATCAAACCCCGTGTCGCGCACCTTCTTGTAGAGCAGCAACGCCTCGGGCACATCACCCTTTAGAAAGGCATCGACGAGCGAGAAGTAAGTGTCATACTCTATCAAACCGAGATTAGCCAGAGCGGAGTTATAGGTGATGTTGCCCTGCGAGGAGGCCGACACCTGGTCGAAGATGGAGAGCGCGTCGCGCATGGCGCCGTCGGCCTTGCGGGCTATGAGATTAAGCGCCGAGGGCTCGGCGGAGATGCCCTCCTGCTGAGCCACGTAGCCCAGATGCTCGGCTATGTCGTGCTCCGTGATGCGCGAGAAGTCATAGATCTGACAGCGCGAGAGGATGGTGGGTATCACCTTGTGCTTCTCGGTGGTGGCCAGGATGAAGATAACGTAGCTCGGGGGCTCCTCGAGGGTCTTCAGAAAGGCATTGAAGGCGGAGGTGGAGAGCATGTGCACCTCGTCGATGATGAACACGCGGTATTTTCCTATCTGCGGGGGCACCTGCACCTGGTCGGTGAGTGCGCGGATATTGTCCACAGAATTGTTAGAGGCGGCGTCGAGTTCCACCACATTTATAGAGCGCCCCTCGTTGAAGGAGCGGCATGACTCACACTCATTGCAAGCCTCCCCCTCGGGGGTGGGATGCAGACAATTGATAGTCTTGGCAAAGATACGCGCACACGAGGTCTTGCCCACACCGCGCGGACCGCAGAAGAGATAGGCCTGGGCCAGACGCCCCGTGTCGATGGCGTTCTTCAGCGTGGTGGTGAGGGCCTTCTGCCCCACGACGGAGCGGAAAGTGTCGGGCCTGTACTTTCGGGCCGAGACTATATAAGGTTTCACAACAGTTTCACTCATAAACAATTAGCTCAAGCATACGAATTGAGCCACACAAAGGTAGCAAAAAAAAGCCGAAGCCCGAAGTATTCCCGCGAAAAAGGATTGGCATTAGGTTTGTTTTACGTATTTTAACATTTATGTGCCGATACTTTGCACACCTCCCCGGCTAACTTTGCAGCGTAAACCTCAGGGGGCTCGCCTGCCTCCTATAATACACTTGGAATTATGAAAACTTCTGACAATTCTGCCCGCAAATCCTCTCTTCCCTTCGGTCTGATCGCTGTCTACGCCCTCGGTCTGGCGCTCATAGCGCTCAATCTGAAAAATTTCCTGATTAACTGACCCATCCGTTTCTGATTTCCACCGTTTTGCCCCACTGCCTGATGACAAATTTTACCGAAGATTTTGCGCTCTGGTGCCGGGAGTGCGTAAAGGTGACCGATAACCTCACCGGCCTCCCCGCACCATTTATACTCAACGCTCCGCAGCGGCGAGTGCTCCGGGAGCTGGAGCGCCAGCGTCGCGCCGGCCGACCCATACGCCTCATCATGCTTAAGGCGCGTCAGTGGGGCGGAAGCACCCTGGTGCAGGTCTATATGTCCTGGATGCAACTTGTGCGGCGCCGCGGCTGGAACTCGCTGATATGCGGCCATGTCAAGGATGCGTCGGCCAACATCCGCGGCATGTACTCGCAGCTGCTCCGCCACTACCCCGAGCAGCTCAAGCGCGCCGACGGGGGTGAAGAGCTCACACCGAAAGAATTGGAGAAACTATGGAGCTTTGCCCCCTTTGAGAAGAGTCAGAACATCAACCACATCCCGGCGCGCGAGTGCCGCGTCACGGTGGCCTCGGCTTTGGCTCCCAACGCTGTGCGCGGCGGTTCCTATCACATGGCTCACCTGAGCGAAGTGGCCTTCTGGGGTGATGGAGACCCCGAGCTGGCCGGCCAGATAGTGCGTTCCGTGTCCGGCAGCATACCCCGTTTGCCCGACACGCTTGTGGTCATGGAGAGCACGGCCGACGGCGAGGACAATTTTTTTCATGACGAGTGGCAGCGCGCCGTGGCCGGACAGAGCGACAAGGTGCCCGTCTTCGTGCCCTGGCATGAGATAGAGGCCTACCGGCGCCCCGTGAGCGAGGCTGAGCGCGACCGCCTCTTCCGGCGCATGGACAGCTATGAGGCTGACCTGCTGCGCGGCGGAGTGCCGCTGGAGGCCGTGGCCTGGTATCATGAGAAACGGAAGGAGTATGCCACCCATGAGCAGATGATGGCCGAATACCCCTCCACCCCCGATGAGGCCTTCACCGCCGCCAAAACCGCCCCGCTGAACCCCATGGACTTTTATTGAGCCTCGGAAAAATCTAAAAATGTGCAAAATAGAAACGGTTGATATTCAGAGTGTTGGTGAAAAAGTTTGAAAAAAGAAGCGAAAAAATTTGGTGGGATGAAAAAAACTCCCTAACTTTGCAACGCAAAACGGTAAAAATGACATGCGCTGTGAAGCGCAGTTAGGCAGTTTAAGTTAGTAATTAATATTTGGGGGCGCTTAGCTCAGTTGGTTCAGAGCATCTGGTTTACACCCAGAGGGTCGGGGGTTCGAATCCCTCAGCGCCCACATAAATTTCCCCGAACAAGAATAATGACACACACCGATGGTCCACTCGTGAGAGCAGGCCATCTTTTTTATTTCCACCCCCACCCGCGTGGTGGGCCCACCGCGAGCCCACAACCCGCAACCCATGGAGAGGAGGTTTCCAACCTCCGACCAATCCTGCCCCGTCATAACCACCCGAATTTTCGGAAGTTTGGAGGCCGGAATCAGGTCGGAGGTTGGAAACCTCCTCTCCATGGGTTGCGGGCTGCGGGCGGGAATCGCGGAGCGATTCGTTTTGGTTAGTTGGGGGTGAAATCCAATGCAGTTAAAATAAGCCAAGCGTCAAGTTAATCCGCAAGTCGCTTCGGAGAAGCGATCTGTATGATAGCCCCGCCCGCAAGTGTGGGATGAGTACGATTCCCGGCATCTCCGAAGCCGTGGTTGTCGGTAGACGGCACCCCACACTGCGCGCGTTTTTTACGCGCTTGTGCGGGGTTATCATACAGATCGCTTCTCCGAAGCGACTTGCTGATTAATTTGGCTCAGTAGAAAATCAATGGGGATAAGCAAAAAGATTTGCGATACGGAAAAGGAAGAACTTCCTGTCAGCCACACCTCTGAGATTAGCACGGAAGAGCTTTATTTTAGCGTTGAAAGA
>JAAVFJ010000033.1 GCA_014800845.1 Bacteroidales bacterium
GAAGAGCTTTTTTTGCCATCTCAACCTCAAATTCTTCGCAAAAATCATCGGCAATTCAAAAAATTTCTGTAACTTTACTTTCGGTAATCATGATACAGTATTTATTGTTTGGTACCTCTAAATTACTAAATATCAGCGATATTACCAAAAGAATCGGCAACTTTTTCAAGCTGCCGATTCATCTTTTTTATGACGTTCCTTATCCCGAACTCGCGTTAATATCCATGCTCCGACTTCTGGGCTTGTGCCGATATAACACTTCGTTGTCGCTTGACGGAGTTTTCCAGGCTTCTGAAAAAGGCCTCAAAATTGCTGCGGGAGGCGGCACAAGAATCAATCACACCTAACAATCTGCGATATTGCTCAAATTTTGTTTGGGGGAATATGCGATGATTCGGTTAATTAACACTAATTTTGCAGTGTCAATATTAAAGTTAAACCAATCTCTATCTCTTGCTATCATGAAAGAGTATTTCCTCTCCTATACTCTTATTTCTATAGCGGTTAAGGTAAGGCATCATAGCTCAGGCATCAATGATGATATATGGTTTCGGCTACCTTATGCCCAAAATTAAGAAAGAGTGTCTGAGAACCAAATAAGTCTGAATAAGTTAATGAAGAAAATCGCGAACGACAACACCAATTCGTGTGAGCCTCTGCACGAATTTTGGAACCGGGCAGGCTTCATACTCTGCACGGCGGGGGAGGCCGACCTCCGGATAAACAACAATTTCTATCATCTGGTCCGGGGGAGTGTGTTCATTGTCACGCCTCTGGTGCAGGTGCATGAGATTAATCCTTCCCCTGATTTCGAGCGCCTTTCTTTTGGCAACGAGCTTAAGGTCTTCTATCCCCTCTTTAAACTTATAGCCGACACGGGCATTCCCCTGAAGGTGGGCCAGAGTCCCTGCTGGCAGTTAAGCCCCGTGGAATTTCTCTTTGTCAAATCTCAGTACCAACGCATTGAGGACAAGTCTGGAAAAATCGCCACCAGCACGTCTGCCGAGGAGCAGCTGATTCTCACTAATCTTATCAATCTGATATGCGTGGAGACTATGCTTGAGGTGGTAAGCAATCATATCGGGAAGTTTGAAGTCCCTATTGATTCCACCCGCTACAGCAATGTGGCCTATCGCTTCATCCTCGCGCTGCATGAGAATTACCGCACTCAGCGCAGTGTGAGCTGGTATGCGTCGCAGGCAAACATGTCTACCGGCCATTTCTCCACCATAATCCGCGAGGCCACCGGGCAGTCCCCTTCCGAATGGGTTTCGACGGTAACGACTACCTACGCCAAACTCATCCTGGAGCAGACCGATAAGAGTATCAAGGAAATAGCCAACGAGCTGAATTTCCCAGAGCAGTTCACCTTTCGCAAATATTTCAAGCGATATGCCGGCATGTCCCCTTCCGACTACCGCAAACAGTCGCGATGATAAGTAAGTGATTAAATCAAAAATGCTGCGTCGGGAAAACCTGACGCAGCATTTTTGATATTGGCCGTTAACGTTTTAGTCGGGAAGCACAGGGAGCTGAATGTAGCTCGGATACTGACCGCCGACGTGAAGGATGTGTGTACCCTTGTTGTCGGGAATGCAGCCCGGAGTGCCGGGCATGATGCTGCCGATTTCATCTTTTGTGGAAACCACTACGCGCATGGTCTCGCCGGGATAGAACACCATGCCTATGGGGCTGAGAATGATGTCGAGCTCGGCTACCTGACCGGGTGAGAGCTTGTCAATCTGGCTGAAGGAGTAGTAGGGGCAGATGTCTGTTGAGCGCTCGGGGTCGAGATGACGCATTGAAGCGCGCAGACGTCCGTGCACACCCTTGTAGCGCAGAGTGGAAGCGCCATCCTGAGTGTAGTCATGCAGGGCGGCTCCATTGTTGGGAACTACTGATTCTGAGAGGATATTGCCCCGCTTGTCGAGCTTCTGAACCCATACGAACACATCCATATCATCGTAGCCCTCAACCTCGGTGAAGAGCTTGATTTTGGGATAACCCACGAAACGGGTGGTCTTATCGAAAGTCTTCTGGAAGGATACACGCACCGGCAGACCGTCGGGGCTGTAACGCAGAGCCATCTCCTTTTCCGGAGCTTCATCTTTCAGCGTGCGGGTGGCGCCGTCAAGATAAAGCTTCTCATAGACAGCCTCTTTGGGAGGGAACTCATCGGCTACAATGCCGGTCTTGTTGTCACCTTCGAGGTCCAGGACAGCGTAACGCACAGCCGGGGTATCCTCCCAACCGTTCTGCTCATCCTTAAGATAGCGGTCGAAGAATTTCTTACGCTCCTCAGTGTTGTGCATATCGTAGTAGTCAGGCCACTCCTGCGAGTCATGGATACGCAGCCACTTCTTGTCAGTGACGAGCGCACGCCATGCGCGGAAAGTACCCATAGTGTGGAGGGTATTTGAGTAGCTGGCCGTTACGAATGCCGGGATATTGATTTTTGCGCAGTCGGCGCGCTTGTCCTGCCAGATTTCAGCGGTGGCGAGAGGATAGGCATACATCTCGTCAATCATATCCTCACGCTGCGCGCCACTCATGCTCACGTGGTTCACCTGCAGGCGGTCCAGGAAGTGAGGGTCGGGAATACCACCCACGTAGCAGATGTCGCGGTAAGCATCCTGCAGACCTTCGTGAGGCGCGATGCAGGTGAGGTGAGGGGGCTGAGAAGCGGCTATAAACCACTGGGAAAAGGTAAGATAGCTCGTACCGGTGAGCGCTGTCTTACCATTGCACCACTCCTGCTCGGCGAGCCATTCGATCAGGTCGTAAGCATCGTGAGCCTCCTGAGAACCTATCATGGTTATGTCGCCCTCGCTGCGGGCAATGCCGCGCGGGTCGGGGTTGCACACAGCGTAGCCCTGCGCACACCAGTAGTCGGGATCGGGACCCTCAAACTTGGTGAGACCGGAGCTCCACTTGTTGCCCATGCCGAGCATGTTGAAGAGGCCGATGTAGCGGGGAGCGGTGCCGGCGGTTTTGCCATACGGACTCCAGGCGATAAGCACAGGGAGCTTATCCCCCTCCTTCATGTCAGCGGGAAGATAAATGTCAGTGTAGATTGTCACGCCATCGCGCATCTTCACGGCCACATCCTGCAGCATACGCAGGTCATGCTTCAGCGGGGAGCATGCGGGATGCAATTGAGTGCCGGCCTTAAGAATTCTGTCGCCGGGAGCGAATTTGCTCATTACGCCATGAACCATCCCGTCGTCCACATAAGGATACGCGGGTTTGAATATCATCTTTTCACAGATTTTTTCCATTTGTATTTCTGTTGTTAATTTATTTCTTATAACTATTATAACACCAAGCGAGAGACTAAGTTAGTTCCATTCCCGGGCAAAATCAAAGTTATATTGAGCAAATCCAAATATCGCGTAAACTTGTCTATCACAACCTATATTTACCATTAGCCCCTTATCAGGACACATACTTATGAAAATTATTTCCTGGCGTTGCCACTTGGACCAACATCTTCATTATCAAGGGCGACAAGGGTAGCCGCGGCGATATCTACAGTGTAAACAATGTGCCCCACGGCAATCTCTCCAAAGTGTGGTATGAGAGCCCCACACTCAAGCTCAACCGCCGCATGACCATCTACACTCCGGCCGGTTATGAGAAGGGGAAGAATTATCCCGTACTCTACCTGCTTCACGGTTCCGGCGGCGATGAGAACGCATGGTCGGAGCTCGGACGCGCCGCCCAGATTCTCGACAACCTGATTGCTATCGGCAAAGCCGTGCCTATGATTGTCGTGATGACCAATTCAATAAGCAGATGGAGACCCTCTTCAAGGTCAACAAACCCAAGCTTTACTGGATAGCCATCGGCAACACCGATTTCCTCTACGACAACAATAAGGACTGCCGCGCCTACCTTGACTCCAAGGGTTTCCCTACGAATATGTAGAGACCTCCGGCGGCCACATCTGGCGCAACTGGCGCATATACCTCACCGATTTCGCTCAGATGATATTCAAATAAGGAGGGTCAGCCGAGGGCAGCAAAAGCCTTGTTCAGACGCGGAACGGGGTTTGCGTAGTGGTTGCCCGGGACGCTCTGAAATTCAGTCTCTAATCCGGCTTCTCGCGCCATCTCGCGCGTCTCCTTCAAGAAACTTCGACCGCTCCGAGAACTCCGAGTGCTCCCAGCCCCCTAAAACTTAAAACCTAAAAAATTCCTGATCATCCGGTTCCCCTCGGCGGTTATGATGCTTTCGGGGTGGAATTGGAGCCCGAAGAGCGGGAGGCTTTCGTGGCGTATCGACATGATATTGCCATCCTCATCGCGTGAGGTCACTCTCAGCGGCACCTCACCCCCCAGGCTCGCTTCATCTATCACCCACGAGTGATAGCGCCCTACCCTGCTCTCCGCGCCGCTCAGGAATCCCACTATGGGGTCGGAGGCATCCACACTCAGCAGCCGCGAACAGTGGCCGTGGCGCGGCGTCTCGAGTTGCAGCAGGCGTGCCCCAAACACTTCGGCTATAGCCTGACACCCCAAGCAGATGCCCAGCACCGGCACGCGCCCAGCGCTCTTCTCTATCAGTTTCAGCAGGTTACCTGCCTCGGCCGGCACACCGGGACCCGGCGACAGGATTACGGCATCATAATCGCCTACGCTCTCAGGGTCTACGCGGTCATTTTTCACAATGTGCCAGTCAAGGCGCGGAAAGTCCCGGCGGCAGCGCTGAAGATGCCCCACTATGTTGAATACAAATGAATCGTAATTATCAACCAGCAGAATTCTCATTGTAATTTTTCGTAACTTTGCACAAAATTACAAACTTTTCAGCAATCAAACACTCGATAAATAAGTAAGTGTCAAAAATTAATGAACATATAAGGCGCAGTTATTTTCGAGGCGATTTCGCCGCGGAGCGAAGGAGCATAGCAAGCTATGCGACTGAGCGACAAGGTGAAAGCGACCGAAAAGAACAAGAATTATATGTTCAAGATATAACACTTACTTATGATTTTGATATCGTTTAATTTTTGATACTTACTTAACGATGAATCTCGTGTCAGTCGAAGAATTGCGCAGGCTCATGAACCTGCTCGGGCGCCGGGGTACCCCCTTTGTGTGGGGCGCCGACTACACTTGTAGCCGTTGCTTCCTGCTCGATGCCCCCTTTCGCTCCGGCAAAATCCTCTGGGAGATAAATGGTGTGGGAAACTCGCCCGCAGCCTCCGTCCTCGACTCTGCCCCGGAGCTTAACGTCAAGCAAGCCCTTGACTTTGAGCAGTATGCCGCCATGTTTGCGACCCTGCGCGGCGGTCTGCTGCGCGGCGATTCCTTTCTGGCAAACCTCACAGTTCCCACCGAGGTGGAGTGCAGCGGCTCGCTTCTCGATGTCTTCCGCCACTCCTCCGCCCCCTTCAAGCTGCTGATTGACGACGAGTTCGTGTGCTTCTCCCCGGAGCCGTTCGTAACCATCGAAGGGCAAACGATTTCCACCTTCCCGATGAAGGGCACCATCGATGCCACGCTGCCCGACGCGGAGCGCCGCCTGATGGATGACTACAAGGAGACCTGCGAACACTTCACCATCGTGGACCTGATGCGCAATGACCTCAACATGATAGCCCGAGAGGTCAGCGTCCCCCGCCTGCGCTATGTGGAAAGCATAGCCACCACCACCCGCCCCATTCTGCAGACAAGCTCGGAGATAAGAGGCGTGCTTCCGGCTGAACGGGCACGCGACTTCGGTGACATAATTCTCCCCATGCTCCCTGCCGGCAGCATCACGGGGGCTCCGAAACCGGCCACTGTCGACCTCATAGGCAGGTCGGAGATAGCTCCACGCGGCTGGTACACAGGGGTTTTCGGCTACTTCGACGGACGTGTGATGAGGTCGGCCGTAATGATTCGCTGCATACAGCGCAGCCCAGACAGACGCCTCTTTTTCCACAGCGGCGGGGGCGTAACGGTCAACAGCGATTGCCGCGAGGAGTATGAGGAACTGCTCACTAAAGTGTATCTCACAAAATGACCCAGTACGTAGAAACCATCCGCTTGCAAGGGGGCCGCTTCCATCTGCTTCCGCTGCATCAACAGCGCATGGCCGCCACTATCAGGGAGGTCTACGGCGAGCAGATCCCGCTGCCCGACCTCGGCGAAGCGCTCCGGGCCGTGGCACTCCCCTCTGATTCAGGAATTTATAAATGTCGGGTGGTCTATGACAGCGCCATACGCCTCACGGAGTTAGCCCCTTACACCCCACGCACCATTAGCTCGCTGCGCATAGTCACCGCGCCCGCCGCGCTTGATTATCATCTGAAAAACACGGACCGCTCGGCACTCGCAGCGCTTGCCGCCGAGAAGGGGGAATGTGACGAAGTAATTATAGTGAGAGAGGGTTTGATTACCGACACCTCCTACACTAACCTGCTGTTTAAGAGCGAAAAAGGGCTGTTCACACCCCGCTCCCCGCTGTTGGCTGGCACCATGCTCCGACACCTGCTCGACTCCGGCCTTGTGACCGAGTTCGACCTCACGCCGGCCGACATACTTCCCGGCAACTCTCTGGGCATAACCCACGCCATTATGATCAATGCAATGCTTCCGCCGGACTCCGCGCCAGTCATCCCCGTGACGCAGATTGTCTACCGATCCTCCACCACATATCCCTCCTGATTCAGACTGTCAGTGTAGTAGGCAAAAAAGTTGGTGGAGAGAGCCACACACAGCTTATAGAGCAAACCGGTGTCTATGCAGTGACGCGTGAAGATGTCATAGATGTTACGTCGGTCGCAATGAATCTCGCGACTTAACCAACTCACTGTCCTGTTCTTGCGAACCAGTTCCTCTTTAATAATTTTACCGATGAAAACGGGCTCTTTTTCAAGAGACTCTTTAGCTCTGTGCTTCATAACGATTGCATATTCTCACTTTCACATCATGCCGCCCCCTAAGCGCCGCAGCGCTCTCAGGGCATGGCAGATGCCATTGTCAAAATATTGCAATCGGGATGCAATCTTATGTCTCTCTTCGGTGCGCACAGCACCGGGGAAGAAGAGCCGATCCATCACTTTCAGTCTAAGTGGAGGCCGAATTGCCAAGGTGATGTAATCTTCCCCACTGACCGCTGCTCCGGGTCAGTTTGCAATGCAAAATTATAATTTTCCCGGGAAATACACAACCTTTAGTGACAAAAAATTTCACACCTTCACCTAATCCTTTGATACATTGCTGTAATTGATTACTTTTGCAGCGAAATAATCAAAGCAACTTACCATGAAACCAATTGCAATAATTACGGGTGCCACCAGCGGCATCGGCGAAGCATGCGTACATCGCTTCATTGAAGCGGGCTTCCGCGTGATTGCCACAGGCAGAAACGTAGAAAAACTCAACCATCTTCATGACCGCTTCGGCGCCGACCTGCTCCCGCTCGTGTTCGACGTGCGCGACCGCGAGGTGGCCGAGGGTGCCATAGCCTCACTCCCCGCCGACTGGAAAGAGATTGACGTGCTGGTCAACAACGCCGGCCTGGCCCTCGGCCTCGACCCCGAATATCAGGGTGACTACACCGACTGGGACACGATGATTGACACCAACATCAAGGGGCTGCTCACCATGACACGCGTCGTTGTGCCCGGCATGGTGGAGCGCAACCGCGGCCACATCATCAACATAGGCTCTGTGGCGGGGGATGCCGCCTATGCCAATGGCAATGTGTATTGCGCCACGAAGGCTGCCGTGAAATCCATCACCGACGGTCTGCGCATTGATGTGGCTCACACCGAGCTGCGCGTAACCCTGCTGAAGCCGGGGCTTGTGGAGACCAATTTCAGCAACATCCGCTTCCACGGCGACGAGCAGCGTGCCGACAATGTCTATAAAGGAATCACGCCACTCACGGGCGACGACATAGCCGCCGCAGCCATCTACGCCGTGCAGGCGCCTGGGCATGTGCAGATAGCCGAAATGCTGATTCTCGCCACCCATCAGGCCAACGGAAGCACCATAGTCCGCAAAAACTGACCGGGACCGGTAGCCCACGCCGCAAGGAATAGATAGCGCGAGGCTGTGTCAAAATAGCCATTCAGGCAAATGCGTGTCGCGGAGCGCCATCGCCGAAACTGATGTCTCTATTCTGGCACAGCCTCAGGCTGTCTGTTCTGACTTACTTTTTAACGTTGGCAATCTTGGGATTCTTGAAGTCCTGACAGTAGCCGCGCGCTTTAAGCGTGATCGTAACTGACTCGCCGGGCTTCACATCCTTGCCCTCAGCTGTACGGTGCTTGGTTGCTTCCACAAATTCACCGTTAACTTCATTTTCCACGATTTCAGTGTAGGCCACCACGTAATCGGCACCTTTCACCTCAGTCTTGCCGTTGTTGGTAACTTTCACGGTCCATGTGCCTGATTTATAGGATGCTTCAGGAGCCCAGTTCAGATTCTTTTTCTCTACTGTCAGAGTCAAAGCCTCTTCCGGATTTACTTCCTCAACCACCTCTTCGGCGGGTGCAACTGCCACTGAATCAACGGCTACTACAGTATCTGCCACAGCGCTGTCAGCAGCGGCAGAATCGGCAGCACCGCCCTTGTCGCTGCTGCAAGAGGCTGCGCCCAGCATCAGAGCACAAGCCGAAACATAGAAAAGTTTCTTCATTACGATAGAATGTTTAATAGTGTTAGTATGTAAATAACGGCCCCCGCCAACGTTTATTTTCTGAAATAGACCCCATAAATTTATCCATCTCTATCCATCTTAAGTAAGCCTAAAAAATCGCAGTTTTGTATTTTCGGCGAAGTTTTTGTAACTTTGTAGTTTAAATCATAGACTTATTCCGACAATGCAAGTTGACAAGATTATAGCAGAAGCTGTAGCCAAGGGGGTAAACGCCCTCTATGGCGCTGATGTGCAGGCAGATAAGATTCAGGTTCAAGCCACCCGCAAGGAATTTGAAGGCAACCTGACGGTGGTGGTGTTCCCCTTCCTCAAGGCCTCTCGCAAGAGTCCGGAGGCTACTGCCACAGAGCTGGGCGAATGGCTCGTGGCCAATGAGCCGGCTGTGGAGAAATTCAATGTAGCCAAGGGTTTCCTCAACATCACTATCGACCCCGCTTACTGGGCTCAGGTGCTCCGCCACATTGCCGCCGAGGAGCGCTGGGGTATTAAGCCGGTGACGGAGCAGAGCGAGCTCTACATGGTGGAGTACTCCTCGCCCAACACCAACAAGCCTCTGCATCTTGGCCACGTGCGCAACAATCTGCTGGGCTACTCGCTGGCTCGCATCCTCGATGCCAACGGCCACAAGGTGGTGAAAACCAACATTGTGAATGACCGTGGCATACACATCTGCAAATCCATGCTCGCCTGGCAGAAATGGGGCAACGGCGCCACTCCCGAATCTACCGGAAAGAAGGGTGACCACCTCATCGGCGACTTCTACGTGGCCTTCGACAAGCATTACCGTCAGGAGCTCCGCGAGATTATGAACCGCGAAGGCATCTCTGAAGATGAGGCTGCCGCTAAGAGCCCCCTCATGGCCGAAGCGCGCGAAATGCTCCGCCGCTGGGAGACCGGCGACCCGGAGGTGCGCGAGCTCTGGAAGACCATGAACTCCTGGGTCTATGCGGGCTTCGACGAGACCTACAAGCGTCTTGGCGTGGACTTCGATAAGATTTATTACGAGAGCGACACATACCTGGAGGGCAAGGAGCTGGTACTCAAGGGCCTGGAAGAGGGCAAGATGTATCGCAAGGAGGATGGCTCCGTCTGGGCCGACCTCACCGGCGATGGCCTGGACCACAAGCTGCTGCTCCGCTCCGACGGCACTTCGGTGTATATGACTCAGGACATAGGCACCGCCAAGCTCCGTTTCCGCGACTTCCCCATCGACAAGATGGTCTACGTGGTAGGCAACGAGCAGAACTATCACTTCCAGGTGCTCTCGCTGCTGCTTGACCGCCTCGGCTTCAAGTGGGGCAAGGACCTCGTGCACTTCTCTTACGGCATGGTGGAGCTCCCCGAGGGCAAGATGAAGAGCCGCGAGGGCACTGTGGTAGACGCCGATGACCTCATGGACGAAATGGTGCGCACCGCTGCCGAAGCCGCCGAAGGGCGCTTCGACTCCATGACTCCCGAAGAGGCTGCCGACACCGCCCGCATGGTGGGTCTGGGCGCTCTCAAATACTTCCTGCTGAAGGTGGACCCCAAGAAGAACATGCTCTTCAACCCCAAGGAGTCCATAGACTTCAACGGCAACACCGGCCCCTTCCTGCAGTACACCCACGCACGCATCTGCTCGCTGCTGCGCAAAGCAGGCATGGAGAATTTCGCTGACCTGCTCGCCGCTCAGCCCGCCCAGGCTCCCGCGCCTGCCGAAAAGGCTGTGGCGCTGATTCAGCGTCTCGGCGACTTCCCCCAGATTGTGGAGGAGGCAGGCCGCAACTTCTCCCCTGCCCTCATAGCCAATTACTGCTATGACCTGGCCAAGCTCTACAACCAGTTCTACCACGACTGCCCCATCCTGCGCGAGGAGAACGAGGCCGTGAAGATGCAGCGCCTGCTCCTGTCAGCCGTAGTGGCACGCACTCTGCGCGAAGCCACCGCACTGCTCGGCATGGAGATGCCCGAGCGCATGTAAACCTTTGCGCCCGAAATTTGTCTAATCTTTTAGAACACAAGAATAAATTGTATGTATAATCAGAACCAATCTCCCCAACCCCCTTCCTACTACGGACAGGGCTACAACACGTCAGTGACCAATCAGGTTTCTGCCGTGATGCGCAAGGTGTATGTACGCATGTTCATAGGCCTGCTCATCTCCGCATTCTGCGCACTCGGCGTGGCTTCTTCGCCCGCCATGATTCATTTAATCTACGGTAACTCATTCGTTTACTGGGGCATGTTTATAGCTATGCTCGCCATGGCCTTCATCATTCCCGCCCGCCTCACGAAGATGAGCACCACCGCCGTAATCCTCTGCTTCTGCCTCTTTGCGGCGCTGATGGGCGCATCGCTCGGCAGTATCTTCCTGGTTTACAGCATCGGAACCATCACCTCCACCTTCTTCATCACGGCAGGTGTGTTCGGAGCCATGAGCATCTACGGCTATTTCACCAAAGCAAACCTCGCCAAGATAGGCACTTACTGCATTATGGCCCTCTTCGGCCTCATCATAGCCTCTCTGGTCAACATCTTCCTGAAGAGCTCCGGCCTGGAATGGGTTATCTCCATAGTGGGCGTGCTGCTTTTCGTGGGCCTCACCGCCTGGGATACTCAGTACGTAAAGCGTATGGCCGAGGCTAATCTCGAGCCATCCATGACCGACAAGCTCGCCACCATGGGCGCCATGAATCTCTACCTCGATTTCATCAACCTCTTCCTCTTCCTGCTCCGCATCTTCGGCGGCGGCCGCGACTAAGAGAGGGTTTGAATTTAATACTCAGAAAGTTTTCGAAATTTTTCTAACAGCATATTGACACGCCCCCGGCACGCAGCGTGAGCTACATGCCGGGGCACTTTTTATTGACGTGAAAGCACCGAAATGCTTAGCCACGGCTCTCCCGGGCGCTACTTGTTGTTAGGGTAAATCTTGTGAATCTTAACGAGCTCTGCCTCCCCCGGCACTATCATGCAGATGGTGTCGCCGAAGGCTACGGAGGCAAACGGCATGTGAGACTCGTCGGCATATCGCAAATCGGGCAATTTGCGCCCCCGCGCCACAATTATGAGCGCATACGAGGCATCGAGCCGGCGGGGGTGTGTCGTCCCTTTCCGGTCTTGCAGAGGGAGCATGGAGGCCGCACGGCGCAGGCTGTCGCGAGTCACGGGTAATATCTCAGGCTGACGCTTCAGCTTCCCCTCCCCATGAAGGCGGCGAAGCCCTTTGCGCGTGTTGGAGTCGAAGACTATGTGCAGCAGATCGTCGGCAAACGGATCATCATCCCACCCCTGCAGCCATCCCCCCAACGGGAAATTATATGAGGCGCCGGAGTTGTCAATCCATACCACCTGCTCCCCGCTTCCGATTTCCCTGACCACACTCTCCATTCTTCTGACAGTCTCCTGCCTAATCACTGCCGCTACAATAATAATGGCTACACTCACGCAGAAAGCCACCCCGCCAAGAATACATTTCGCTTTTCCGGCCAGGTGCATACATCTGTTGCCAACACGGAGAATCAGCACCACAGCCCACACTGACGGGGCTACAAGCTGGCGCAGCGCTGTGTAGCTCAGCACACCGAGCAGCAAGGAGCAGCCGATAGCCGACAGCAGAATCAGCTCCAATTTGTCAGGCTTGAGCACCCTGCGGCGCGGCGTGAGCGCCACTATTCCGTAGAGTAGGAGCAGCCAGGGAAGCGGGGTGCGTAGCGTGTCGGCCGCCATGCAGTGGGTCTTATGCAGCAGCACCGGGAGGGAAAAGCCTCCCCCGGCAGCGGCGTGAGAGTAATTGCCCGGAGCGAGGAGCAACGCCAGTGTGCCGCAACCCATGGCCAACGCATACCAAAGCAGCCGGCGGTCTTTCACCATAAGCCATGCCAGCAACAGCGCCCCCGTCATAGGCAGGGAATATGACTCCTGCAGAGCGCCAAGCAAAACAGCGGCAAGCAGCAGCGGCCATGAGCGCCGGAAGCCGCGCCGACGCATAGCCACTAACAGCCACACGAAGCCAACGCCGGGCCATAAGTAGTTGACACTGAAGGCCACAAGGCTGAAATAAATCACCCCCGGTGCCGGCAGCAACAGAAGCATTAGCCCTAACACAACCGCCCGGGCCCGGAAGCTAAAAACGAAACCGCACAGTCGCAAAACGCCCAACCACAGCAGGCTGAACATCAGTCCGTTAATCAGGCAATACGCCAAGCGCCAGCCGGGCATGAGCATCAGCTGAACGAGCGAATGGACTATTACGCGTCCATTGAAATGAAGAAAATGTGAGGTCTGAGTGGCGAGAATCTGCCCCACGCTCTCCACGCGGCCACCCCCGCCGGCATGCAGCCGGGCATCGGAGAAGCAATAACCTAAGTCATCGCCGACCGTCACACCCTGCCATGTCAGCAAAGTGGCTGCCACAGCAATCAGCAGCAACCACACATATATACCATTGAAGCGCAGCGACGCGCGCATTTACTCCCGAGTTAGTTTAAGGCTACATTCACCCTTCGTGCCGTTGAGGTCCATGTCACCTTCGAAGGCTTTCGAGTCATTACTGTAGACTGCCTCGATATGCACATTGCCCAGCGCGCTCGCTCCCGAGAGATACAGCACAGTGCCGTCGGTAGAGATAGTGGCAGTGTCGAGCCTCATGCTGGCGCCATCGTCAGCCACAGATATCACAGCATTCTGCAACCGGCTCGTAGAGGCCTGATAGGTCACACTTATGGTGAATCCTACCTTGCGGCCATCGGCGGAATACTCACCCGACAGCGTGTTGCTGCCATCAACCCAGCCCACCATATCCTGAGCGGGCGCTGCAGAAGAGGGCTCTACGTGCCTCTCAACCCCGGCCTCCTTACCCTGCTCAATCAGCACCTCCTCAGCACGCGCATAATCCGCGGCTTTCGAAGCATCCTCATTATTGGTGAGCAGATAGATAGCCAGACAAATACCGGCCACGAGCACAATGCCGCCTGCCACCAGCCAGATGATAGAGCCGCGATTGCTATGCGCTTTGCCGGCAGACTGAATCAACTGCGTTTCGCCACTGCTGTAAGGCTGAGGGGACACCGGTTTGGCGCCCGGTTTCTGAGAATACGGATTATTAGGCACGGGGGGAGGTGTAGAGCTCATAATTTCATACAATTAGGCCGCAAAAGTAGCAAATAATTTCCGTAACTCCATCATTTAAAGCACAAAAAATCACCCACCCCCTCTCTCTTCTATATTTATGGAGGGATATTCAGAGCAGCCTGAATTTGGGGGATTTGCCTATGCGGGGGTTTTTGTGTAATTTTGCGGGCTGATTTGATTTATCGTTTTATTGCTCATGAATTCTTTTTTCTCTGCATATAAGGAGCTGCTTAAGCTTGGGCTCCCGGTGCTCCTCGCGCAGCTCGGGACTATCATTGTCGGCCAGGCGGACACTATGATGGTGGGCGATTATGGCACTAAGGAGCTGGCGTCGGCCGCTTTTGTTAACAATCTGCTGGTGGTGCCGATGGTGATGCAAATGGGTTTCGCCGCGGGCATTACTCCCCTCGTGGGCGCTCTGTATGGCGCCGGCAAGAAGCTTGAAGTGGGGCAGATGTTTCGCGTGGGGCTGAAGCTCAACATTGCTCTCGGCATAATCATGACCCTGCTTATGGGCGCGTTCTTCTTTCTGCTCCCCACCATGGGTCAAGACCCGGTGTTACTCCCTCTTATCCGCCCTTATTATCTTATAGTGCTCTGCTCCATGCTCGTGGCTGGCGTGTTCTTCCCCTGCATGCAGCTCTGCAACGGTGTGACGGACACCGCCACGCCGATGTGGATTATAATCGTGGCCAATGTAGTTAATATCGTAGGCAACTATCTGCTTATCTACGGCCACTTCGGTGCCCCGGAGTTAGGCCTGATAGGTGCCGGACTGAGCACACTGACGGCACGTGTGTTCTGCCTCCTTGCTATTCTTGCCGTAATATTCTTCGCGCCCAAGTATCGCGCCTATCGCGAAGGGTTGCGCCTGCGCAGGTCTCTCCGCGAGGAGCAGCGCAAACTGCTCGACACCTCCTGGCCGGTGATGGTGCAGAGCGGCATCGAGTGTATGCTATGGGCCGTGGGGGCCGTGGTCTGCGGCTGGTTCTCAAAGGAGCAGCTCGCCGGCTATCAGGTGATACTGAGCATAAGCCAGTTAGGCTTCATGACCTACATGAGTTTCGCCACAGCCGTCTCCATCAAAGTGGCCAATTACACCGGCATGCGCGACTTCACCGCCCTGCGTCGCAGCGCTCGCGCCGGACTTCACCTCACGCTGGTGCTGGCTACTCTCGCTTCATTTGTGTTCTACTTCTGCGGCCACGGACTGATTCACATGTTCACCTCCGACACGGCCGTGATTTCTGCGGCCATGGCGCTGTTGGTGCCCATGATAGTCTATCAGTATGGCGATGCCTTTCAGATGCTCTACGCCAACGCCCTGCGCGGCACGGGCCATGTGCTGCCGCTCGTGTGGATTTCTCTGGTGAGCTACGTTGTGGCCGGCATCGGAGCAATGTATCTCTTCGCCGGCGTGGCGGGGCTCGAGAGCCGCGGCGTCTACTGGAGCTTCTCGGTGGCGCTCTTCCTGGCCGCCTGGCTTATGCGCCGCGCTTTCAAGAGGGCTGTGCGAATGGAAGAATCTGAGGAAAAGTTGGTCAAAATCTCCAATTCTTAAAAAAGCTGAAAACTTTTTTATAACTTCGCGTGTATAGTAAGTAAACATTCCCACTACTCCAATGTGGATTTCATTCAGACTCTACTATGCACTACAGAAATTTGTTACTTCCCTTCGCGTTGCTCGCGTGCATCTGCTCTCAGGCGCAGACCACGGTGAGCATTGACTCGTGTCGCAATCTCGCATTGCGCCACAACAAGGCGATAGCTGTGGCTGACCAGAGCATTGTCGGTGCCGGCTATCTGCACAAGGCCGCTAAAGCCGCCTATCTGCCCGGCATAGACTTTGCCGCTACCTATATGTATAACCAGCACAAGATTGCCCTGCTCGGCGCCGACGCTAAGCTCCCCACTATGTCGTTTGACCCGAAGACGCAGAGCTACAAGTACAATGTGCTGACCAATCCCGAAACCGGCGCACCCATAGTTGACCCCAAGACCGGCACTCCGATTCCCACCGAGGTGGCTGTGATTCCCAAGGAGGCTATGACCTACGATGTGCACAATGTGGTGGCCGGCGCTTTCACCCTCACTCAGCCTATCTATATGGGTGGTTCCATCCGCGCCATGAACGAGATTACGAAGTATGCCGAGCAGCTCGCCACGAGCATGCGCAACTCCGCTGTGGAGGATGTGGTTTACTCCGTGGATGAAGCCTACTGGACCGTGGTTTCTCTGGTGCAGAAGCAGCGTCTGGCTCAGAGCTACGCCAACCTGCTCGACACGCTCTATTCCAATGTGCAGGACATGTACACCGAGGGGGTGGCCACCCGCAGCGATGTGCTCTCCGTGGAGGTGAAGCGCAATCAGGCGCAGGTGACTCTGACCCGTGCCGACAATGGTCTGTCGCTGGCGCGAATGGCTCTGGCGCAGGTTTGCGGTCTGCCGGTCAACACTCAGATGACACTGGAAGATGAGGAGCTCAACGGGGTGCGCGACACCGGCACGGCTCCCGCCGTAACCAATATGGAGGATGTCTACGCCCGCCGTCAGGACCTCGCGTCGCTACGCACCGGCATCAAGATATTTGAACAGCAGGAGAAGCTCGCCCGCTCGGCCATGCTCCCTAAACTTGCCCTGGTGGCCTCATGGAGCTTCTCTAACCCCAACACCATCGACGGCTTCGAGAAGCGCTTCGGTGGCGGTTTCTCGGTAGGTGCCGTGCTCCAGGTCCCCATTTGGCACTGGGGCGGCAACCTCAATAAGGTGCGCGCAGCGCAGGCCGAGACAGCCGCTCAGCGTCTGCAGCTCGAAGACGCCCAGACCATGGTGGACCTCCAGGTAAGCCAGGCGCGTTTCCGCTACGACGAAGCCCTCAAGACCCTCAACATGACACGCACTAACCTCGCCTCTGCCGACCAGAATCTGCAGAACGCCACCTTCGGTTTCAAGGAGGGTGTGCTCACCTCTGAAGATGTCACTGCCGCGCAGACCGCATGGCTCGAAGCCCACAGCGAGGAGATCGACGCCTCAATCGGCGTACAGCTCTGCCGCGTCTACTTAGGCAAGGTGCTCGGACTCATGAAATACTAATCCATTATTTTCAGACTCTTAATTACTAATCACCATAACAAAAGCATAAAGTCATGGAAGAAAAGAAAAAACGCCAGATAGGCCTCATGATAACTCTCGCAATCGTAATAATTGCATTGGCCGTTTTGGCCGTAATCGGTTTCCTCACAGTGAAGCCCGAGCCCGACACGGTGCAGGGTCAGGGGGATGCCACCGAAATCCGCATCTCAGGCAAGCTCCCCGGCCGCGTGATCGACATCTATGTGGAGGAGGGGCAGCATGTGCAGAAGGGTGACACCCTGGTGCACATCCACTCTTCGCTGATGGATGCCAAGATGGAGCAGGCCACCGCTATGGAGGACGCCGCTGCCGCTGCCAACCGCAAAGTGGACGCCGGCACCCGCTCTCAGATTATATCCTCGGCCGAAGATGTCTACAAGCAGGCACAGGCCGCCTCCGGCATAGCGCAGAAGACCTATCAGCGCATGCAGAACCTCTTCGACAAAGGTGTGATCTCTGCCCAGAAGCGCGATGAGGCCAAGGCCGCCTACGACGCTGCCGTGGCCGGCGAAAATGCCGCCAAGAGCCAGTGGGACCTGGCCAAGTCCGGTGCTCAGAGCGAAGACAAAGAGGCTGCCCGCGCCATGGTGAATGTGGCCCGCGGCGGTGTGCGCGAAGCCGGCGCCATGCTTGAGGACTCCTACCTCGTAGCCCCCGCCGACGGCATCATCACTGTGATTTATCCCCACGTGAGCGAGCTCATCATGACCGGCGCTCCCGTCATGACGCTGCAACTGGACGACACCTTCGCCGTGTTCAACGTGCGCGAAGACATGCTCAAGGACATCAAGCGCGGCTCCACCATCAAGGTCAACATCCCGGCCCTGGGCAAGGATGCCGAGATGACCGTGTTCTACGTGAAAGACATGGGCTCCTACGCCAACTGGCAGGCCACCAAAGCCACCGGTTCCTACGATGCCCGCACATTTGAAATCAAGGCACGCGCTGAAAAACCCATCGAAGGATTCATCCCCGGCATGAGTGTGGTCTACCTCAGCACTGTCAAAAAATAAGCACCCCGGCTTATGAAGAGTTTTCTTCAAATAGTAAAACGCAGCTACGCCCAGATTGCCACGCGACCCCTCTTCTGGTTTGCGCTGGTGGTGTGCCCCGTGCTCTACATCTTCTTCCTCACGAACGAGATGGAGAGCGGCCTGCCACTCAACGCGCCCGCCGGAATAGTGGACAAGGACCACTCGCAGCTTTCACGCCAGGTGACTCGCACGCTCAACGGCATGCAGCTCGTGGAGCTGACGCAGGAGGCCAACTCCTTTACCGAGGCGCTGGAGGATGTGAAGCGGGGGCGCACCTTCGGTTTCTTCATGATTCCGGAGAACTATCAGGCTGACCTGCTGGCCGGACGCGCGCCGGAAATCACGTTTTACACCAACATGACCTACTTCGTGCCCGGCACCCTGCTCTACAAGAACTTCAAGACCACTGCCGTCTACACCAAAGCCGGCACAATCATGAGCATAGCGCAGAACGCCACGGGCGCCACACAGCAGGAACTCACCCCGCTGCTCAACCCCATAAACGTAATCACCCGCCCCATAGGCAATCCCTGGCTTAACTACACTTACTATCTATGCAGCGGCTTCGTGCCCGGTGTGCTCGAGCTTATGATTCTGCTCCTCACGGCCTACACCATCTGCGAGGAGATAAAGCGCGGCACCAGCGTGGAGTGGATGAGAATGGCCGGCGGCTCGGTAATCAAAGCCGTGACCGGCAAGCTCCTGCCGCAGACCATAATGTGGTGGGTAATAGTGCTCGCCGCACTGAGCTGGATGGTCGGATGGAATCACTTCCCCATGAACGGCTCACTTGGCTGGCTCATAGTCAGCGCACTGCTCTTCGTGCTCGCCTGCCAGGGCTTCGCGCTGTTCATCTGCTGCATTTTGCCTAACCTGCGTCTGGCCGTCTCGCTGTGCGCCCTCACCGGCATACTGGCCTTCTCGTTGGCCGCCTTCTCCTTCCCGGTGCCGAGCATGTACGGAGCCGTGGGCATCTTCTCCTGGATTCTCCCGGTGAGATACTACTACCTCATCTACGCGCTCACAGCCCTCGACGGACTCCCGCTCTACTTCTCCCGCTTCTACTTCGCAGCTTACTTCGCCTTCATCCTCGCACCCTTCACGATGCTCTGGAAGCTCCGCAAGCATCTGCTCAAACCCGTATATCTCCCCTGACCTATGAATAATTTCCTTCAAAAAATAACGCAACTTCTCAGCTCGGCCGGGCGCGTCTACGGCCGCGAGATTCGCAATATCTTCAAGGACCCGGGGGTAATCCTCTTCATGTTCTTCCTCCCGCTGGCCTATCCGGTGATCTATTCGCTTATCTACAACCCCGAGCTGGTGCGCGAAATCCCCGTGGTGGTCGTAGACTCCGACCGCACGTCGCTCTCCCGCGACTTCACCCGCCGCTTTGATGCCACCGAGGGTGCCCACATAATTGGCTACGCCGCCTCAATCGACGAGGCGCGACGAGCCGTGGCACAGCGCGACGCATTTGCTATCATGGAGATACCCAAAGGCTTCGAAGCCAAAATAGGCCGCGGCCAGCAGGGTCCCGTGGTAATATATGCCGAAATGAGCCTGTTGCTACGCTACCGCTCGCTGCTCTTCTCCATGACCGATCTGCAGACATCTATGGGTGCCGAGCTCCTCAGCCAGGACATAAATAACCTCGGTGTGGAATCACTTGCCTCCACCGCTGACCCTATGCCTATTAATGCAGTCTCACTCGGCAACCTTCAGAGCGGCTTCGACTCCTTCATCATGCCCGGCGTCATAGTGCTCATACTGCAACAATGCCTCGTGCTGGCCATAGGTATGCTCGGCGGAGGCAAGCATGAAAGCCCCTCGCTCATAGGCTACGACCCCATAAACCGCTCGCGCTCCACCGTGGTGACAATGGTAGCCAAAACCGGCGCATACCTCACCCTCATGGTGATACCCGTAATCTGGCTGCTTCACTACGTGCCCCGAATCTTTGACTTCCCCATGGAGGGCAACGTGCTGCAGATATTTGCCTTCATCCTCCCGATGGTGATAGCCTCCATCTGCCTAGGCTTCATAGTGCAGGCCTTCTGCACCGAGCGCGAAAGCATCTTCATAGTGTGGGTAGCCACGAGCGTACTCTTCCTCTTCCTGAGCGGCCTCACCTGGCCACGCTACGCCATGGCCCCCTTCTGGAAACTGCTCTCCGACCTTGTCCCGGCCACCTGGGGGGTAAACGGCTTCATCCTGATGAACGCCAACGGCTCCACCCTCTCGCAAGTCTCCGAGCAATGGACCAACCTCTGGCTCCTCGCCGCGTTCTACGCCGTGATAGCCTGGGCCGTCCAGCGCTTCATCCTCCGCCCCCGCATCCCCTACCCGGCAACCACCCGATAACCCAAGTCTGGAGAGGAGGTTTCCAACAGACCACGGAAGCCAACGCATGGAGAGGAGGTTTCCAACCTCCGACCACAAAAGCCAACGCCTGGAAAGGAGGTTTCCAACCTCCGACCATCCCTCAACAACCAACAATGTAAACCTATTTAACAATTAAAATCAATGCCCAATAATGCACCTTTCTTAGATTTCCAATCAGACATAGAGATTACAGATAAAAGTAATCTCCCGCATTGGCATCAGAAAGGTAAAATACAATTCATAACATTCCGACAAGCCGATTCACTTCCCCAAGAGCGAATTAATGATCTGAAAGAAGATATCGCTTTATTCAGATCACTCAATCCGGAGCCTTGGACAACCGAAATAAAACGCCGCTATAACAATTTAATAGGGCAAACTGAAGAGCGGCTGCTCAACAAAGGATTCGGAAGCAATCGCCTTAAGAATCCTGAAATACGGAGAATCGTGCATGACACCTTACACTATAAAGCAGATATTGATTATCAGCTTTTAGCATATGTAATAATGCCCAACCACGTCCATCTGTTAATAAAATCTATTGGGGATAAGACCACTCCACAAATCCTTCATTCCATAAAAAGATTCTCCGCATTCAAAATAAACCGATATCTCAAAGCCTCCGGAAAATTTTGGTTGGCTGAATCATTTGATAGAATAGTCAGAAACAAAGAACACCTGAAACACTGCGTAAGCTACATAACTGAGAACCCTCGGAACCTTCCGATTACCGACTATGAGCTATACGTAAATGGCCCCCTTATAGGCTCCATTCTCTCCATATAATCGAAGTAGATAGTGCCGCCAACATACGACCAAGCATGGAGAGGAGGTTTCTAACCTCCGACAACACACGGCCTCATCACCATGAATGTGGCTTCTGCTGTCGGAGGTTGGAAACCTCCTCTCCATGCGTGGGCTTCTGCTGTCGGAGGCTGGAAACCTCCTCTCCATGCGTGGGCTTCTGTTGTCGGAGGTTGGGGAGACCTCCTCTTCCGGCGGGGATTAGTGGCCGCCGCAGCCGCAGTGGTCGTCGGGGGTGCACTCGCAGTTGTCGCCGCAGCCACACTCGCCGTTGTGCACGTGGGAACCGCAGTCGCAGTCGCCGCCGCAGTCACCTTCGCCGCAATGGTCATGACCGCAACCGCAGCCGCAGCTGTGCACGGGGGTGAGCTCCTCGGGGGTGGCATCGCGCACCTCCACGATTTCGCCATCGTAGCGCACGGTCAGACCTGCGAAGGGGTGATTGAAGTCCATCTTCACGTGGTCGGGGGTAATCTCAAGCACTTTACCCTTGATCATGAAGCCTTCCTGAGTCATCATGGGGAGCTCGGCGCCCACCTTAACCTCGTCTACGAGCTTGCCGTCGCGCATGAAAATCTCCTTCTCAAGCGTCACCACGTTCTCGTCATAACGCTCGCCGAATGCTGCCTCGGGGGGAAGGGTCACTGAGAACTTATCCTCCTTGCCGAGATCTTTCATGGCGGCGATCAGGCCGGGCACTACCTCCTGGCTGATGCCGTAAACCATCACATCGGGAGCATCGGTCTTCGCTTCGAAGAGCAGCTCACCGGTCTTGTCGTTATAAAGCTTATAAGCATAGGCCACAAATTTGCCGGCCCCTACTTTTTCTTTCTGTTCCATAGTCGTATATGTATTTCTATTAATTATTCAAGTATTAATTATTCAAGTATTATTTCTTCACCGGCGGTGTCGATTTCCTCTTCACCATCGTCGGGGTATTTCACAGTGTATTGCTGAATCGGCATCTGCACATCGAAATAGAATCCCTCGGGCACATTCGGCGAGCCGCGGCGCTTGGGGTCGAGAGGTGTCACTTTAAGGTAATCGAAGCCGGGCTCCACGAAGTTGTAGTCCGTCACATCATAGCCCAGCACCTCCAGGAGGAAATACTCATGGTCGGGGCTGATCACAAACCAGGCGTTGTCCTGATCCTTGCCTGTGCCTGATGAAACGATGGCGCCGAGCAGATTCTCCAGGCGGTAGTCCCAAATGCGGGCGGACATATCCTTTTTCATGTCCTTAAACAGACGCGTGAGCATATACATGCTTTGCAGGTCAAAGGGATTATCCTTCAGAGCCAGCTCAGCGTTGGCCATGATTTCGCGCTGTTCGCGGAGAGTGTGGGTAGCTATCTCGTCATATTTTCTCTTGAGCTCAAAAGAGCCTGTCTTGCGCTGCACCAGAGTGCGGAACGTGCTGTCTCTGCGCTCCACAGCCGCACGATTGAGCGAGAGCAGGGAGTCTGATTTGTCCACATACGCGCTGCGGCGATAGGGGTTATAATCCTCCTGAAACATCGCACCGAAATAGAAATAGCGGTACTGCTCGGGAGTCATGGTGGTGTCATTTCGCTCGTATGCTTTCACGAGGTTGGGGTAGTAGAACGGGCTCTTGGGGTCGAGCGTCATCTTGCGTATCTGTTCCAGGTCGGGGCGCTCGGTCTTCAGTTTTTTCTGCGCAGCCGCCGGGAGCGACATCACGCCGAGCAGCGTAAGGAGCAATGAGATTATGACGTATTTTTTCATAAGCGAGTAGTTAAGAAATAGTTACAAGCCACAACAGCAGTGCCACACCGAGCTGTATCACTGCAGCCGCCACGGGCACACCTTTAGCAGCCAGATAGCTGAAAAATCTTCCGGACGAGAGCCCCACGTTGGCCCCCTGCGGAGTGCGTGTGAAGAGCATGAAACCGAAAAAGATTCCGGCCAGCACTCCCACTATCATGCAGGCATAGAGGGCGGTGAGCGAATCGGTGGAGCTGACCGCTATCAAGCCCACAAGCATACCGACCACAGCACCCACAAGCATATAGCCCACGCCGCGCGTCTGCGCCATGACAGCCGCCGGCTGCATCTTGCTGATACCCACCACAATGACCGTGAGCGCCAACCAGGTTATTACCATATTGGAAGCCAGCGGAAGCGCGTGAGAGAAATAGAGGGCCACAAGCCCGGCATAGCCGCCGAGGGGCGCCAGAACCTCGTTCTTGAAAAGCGCCCAGAGGCCCGTCAAGAACAGCAAAATCCCGACAATGAGGAGTATAATCTGAAATGCTGTCATGGTGTGATTGTTACTTGTATCTCAATATATAACGCCTAACCGGCCCCTATTATTTTACAATAAACCTTAAAAACGTCAATAACTCTTTAATCGGAGGTAGTGAGGATAAAATTGAACTCATTTAAACTTTTTTCAGGGTTAAGGTTCATTAAGATTTTGAGCAGATTTCAATACTTGAAGAGGGAACGATGCGGGCATCGTGACTGATGAAAGGATTGGAAGATGCCAAAA
>JAAVFJ010000034.1 GCA_014800845.1 Bacteroidales bacterium
GTAAAAGAATAGTTAAAATGAACCCTCGGACTTGTGTGGGTGGAGAAAATTTTGTAATTTTGTAACAAGATTAGAACGTATTTAGGAGTCGTTGAGGATATTGGCAGAGGCCAGTCTAACACTCGTTACTAACTCGTTACTATTTCAAATTTTGAATTTGTATCTAATTGATATAGCGATATTTGGAGTGTAAGGTTCAAGTCCCTCCACCTCCACTATGTACTACCGAACTTTTTCGGACAAAAGAAGTCAAACCGCAGACTATCAATTAGTTCTGCGGTTTTTTGTATCTAATCCTTTCGTTTCAGGACCGAAATAAGACCAAAAAAAGACCACTCAAGACAGAGTTTGGGCAGGATTTTTAAGAAAGCAGGTATGCTGTAAGAATAATTTCGTAACTTTGCACCTTATCAGACGGCTAATATTAATGATGACTCGAAATATTCCCATTCATTATCTTAATGAAGATTCTGCCTTTGAATGTGAAGTTCTCCATCTTACTCCACTAAGTGACAGGACTAATAAATTAAGCGGCTTTCTTGACCATATTGATGACTGTTACACTGTAATTCTCGTTAATAACGGTAGTGGGTCAGCTGACATTGATTTCCGTTCTGTTGTAATGTCTGCGGGTCAACTTGGAATTATTGCACCGGGACAGGTACATGCCAATATATGTATCAAGGAATGTGAACTATGGATGCTGAGGATGGCCCCGGACATAATGGATGATGATTACCGCTATCAGCTGGACGAGTTTGCCATGACGGGGAAGCCTGTGATACTTCCAGAAGACACTGTGAAGATATTGTGGGACGCATTGAAGTTTTTGTCAACGCTTATGGCTACGATGAATGGGCGCCAACCGATGAAAAGTGTCTTATTCAACATGCTTAACGTGATTCTGGGGATCATAACACCGAGGGTACTGAATGGAGAGATGAAACCACGTCGTCGCAGCACTGAAATCACTGTAAAGTTTAAACGGATGCTCCCTCTATACGTGCGAAAAGAGAAAAGACCATCGTTTTATGCTAATGAGCTCTGCATATCGGGAGTGTATCTAAATGAAGTGGTAAAGAAAAATACAGGAAAGACTCCATCTGAGTGGATTAATATTGCTATCTTGCTGGAAGCAAAACGACTCCTCCGCTCTACTGCCATGACTGTAAAGGAGATTGCACATGAATTAGGATTTGATGACCATGCCTATTTCTCCAGATTATTCAAAAAGAATACCAATATTACGCCGTTGGAATTCAGAAATGTAATCCTTAAATAGTCCAATCATTGCCCTTACTCATCCATTGATGACGGTTATTTTCGGTTGTAATTTTGCATTAAAAACAATTGAAAATGATCAGACAAGTAACATTAGTATCTATATGCCTCATACTCATTGCAGTACGAGGATTCGGCCGGAATACTGAGCAGAACATTCGTGGCCGTGTCATTGATGCAGCAACAGAAGAAGGATTGCCCTTCGGCACTGTAAAGCTTACGTATCAGGGGCAAATGGTGGTAACAGATAGCCTCGGGTATTTCCAGTTTAAGAATATACCGGTCGGGCGCTATGACTTAGAGGCATCTTATGTGGGTTATGCACCTGTGGTGATGAAAGATATTATCGTTATTTCATCCAAAGAAACGCAGATATTAATTCCTCTTCAAGAGATGTCTTCAGAGCTGAATGAGGTCGTAGTTACCCCAAAAGTTATTAAATATCAGCCACTAAACAATATGAATCTATCAAGTGGTAGAATGTTAAGTGTAGAAGAAGCAGGGCGTTTCGCCGGTGGTCTGGATGATCCGGCTCGTCTTGCCGGGGCTTTTGCCGGAGTAGCTACAAACATTGGAGACAATGGGATTACGGTGCGTGGCAATGCTCCGAAACTTTTGCAATGGAAACTTGAGGGTGTGGAAATTCCAAACCCCAATCATTTCGGAGAAGTAGGTGGATTCGGAGGTGGAGGTCTGACAGCATTGAGCAGTCTTGTGCTCGGAAATTCTGACTTTCTTACCGGTGCTTTCCCGGCGGAATATGGTAATGCACTTGCCGGGGTATTTGATCTGAAACTCCGAACAGGCAACAATAATAATTGGGAGCATACAATGTCTCTTGGTACGATGGGAATAGACCTTTCTTCAGAAGGTCCTTTCAAAAAGGGTGGAAAATCGTCATATCTTTTTAACTATAGATATTCAACCCTATGGATGATTTCAAGTTTCCTTCCTGACGGAGCCGGACAAGGAATGAAATATCAGGACTTATCATTGAAGTTAAATTTCCCAACTAAAAATGCGGGTACATTTTCTGTATGGGGTCTCGGACTTATTGACGGAAATAAGGAGAAGGCCAAAAACAATAAAGATGAATGGGAATATGAATCCGATAGAAATTTCTTCAACACATCAATATGGATGGGAGCATTGGGTGTGAATCATAAATACCGTCTCAATGAAACCACACAATTCAATACTACTGTAGCCGGTACTTATAATGGCATAGACTCACATCAGAATGCACTCGATGATTATCTCGTAGCACATCCGGACAACATAATCAAAAAGAATAATTACAATCTTGTATTCAACGCATTTATGAACAACCGTATAGGGCGCTTCGGTAATAGTCGCACAGGAATTATCGTGACCGGAATGTTCTATGATATGCTCCTTAAAAATGCTCAGAATGTTGGGGAAGAAATGAAAATAATTGCTAATGAACATGGTAACAGTGCATTATTGGAGGCTTACACTGAGTTCTCACTATCACCATCTTGGAAATGGCAGATTAATCCTGGCATTCACTTACAATATTTCGCGCTTAACGGCCATTACAGCATCGAGCCGCGTCTGGCTATAAAATATAATATAAATCAAAAACAGTCGCTGGTATTCTCTTATGGTAGCCATAGCCGTACTGAATTACTCAACTATTATTTCACGCGCAATGATGAGGGGGAGCTTATAAACAAGAATCTGGACTTTACCCGCGGACATCATTTCGTATTAACCTATGACTGGAATATAGGCAACGATTTCCATCTTCGCATAGAACCATATCTACAGCTGCTCTATAAAGTACCTGTTGTGGCAGGCAGCTCAAATTCTTTGATTAACAACAAAGATGATTGGTTCATTACTGATAAGTTTGAAAGTACCGGACGCGGACTAAACTACGGACTCGAACTTACGTTTGAGAAATATATGTCGAGCGGTTATTATTTAATGTTCACAGGTTCCGTTTTCAGTTCACGCTATAAAGGTGGTGACGGCATCTGGCGTAATACGCGCTATAATAGAAATTATCTTTTCAATCTGCTCGGAGGAAAAGAATGGATGGTTGGTGCAAGCCGTAGAAACGTGCTGGGAGCCAATGCTCGTATAACCTTCCGCGGGGGTGATCGATATTCACCGATTTTAGAAGATGAATCAATTACGGCTCAGGAAGTGATTTTTGATGAACGATTAGCCTACAGCCAACAACTCAAACCGGTCTTATGGGCTGACTTCTCGGTATATTACCGCATTAATCGTAGTAAATTATCACATGAGTTCGGTTTAAAATGGCTCAACGCTACTTTCTATGATGAATACCTCGGTCATGAATACAATTTTAAGACCGGGCGCGTTGAGGAATATCGTGATGGAATCTGCATGCCAAATCTTTATTACAAGATTAGTTTCTGAAACCCCAAATCAATAGTTGACACCACTGAGGAGACATCTACTCTTTCAGTGGCGTTAGTATGTTTGTGATGTGAAGCGTGAAATTATAGTGGGATTGAGAAACATTTATTAACTTTGCAGGGTTAAAAGATTGTTATGGCTAAGTATTTCTCTCTACATATCTTTTTGTGCTTGATTAGCTGCAAGTCTGCGCAGCATGACGGACTTTCTGTGCTACGCGAGAACCTTTATGAGGTGGTTAACTCTGCCCCTGGCACTGTCGGCGTGGCCTTTCTCAGCGACCGGGATACTGTGATCATAAACAATGGAGTGCATTTTCCCATGATGAGTGTGGTCAAGATGCACCAATCGATTGCGGTGATTGACGCACTGGAGAAATCTCACGGCTCTCTTGACTCGGCACTCAACATTTCTACCAATGAGTTGGACTCGGACACCTGGAGCCCGATGCTTAAGGAGCGTGGACATAGTGACATGAAGGTCTCTGTACGAGAATTAATGAATTACGCTATAATCTCAAGCGACAACAATGCAAGCAACTTGCTTTTCTCGCGTATGGTTTCACCCGCTGAGACAGACAAGCACATAAAGTCCATGGCACCCGACACCGCGTTTTCCATCCGTTACTCGGAAGCTGATATGAAAGCAAACCACGAGCTGAGCTATAGCAACTACACTACGCCGCTTGCTACCTCCTGTCTGATACGGCAACTTTTTAATTCTCAAGCTGTTAAATATGCACCTCTAAAGGATGCGTTGAGCGAAGTTACGACCGGTCAAGATAGATTAGGAGCGGTTTTAGAGGGTGGTTCAAAGGTGCAGTTTGCACACAAAACCGGGAGCGGTTATCGTAACGACAGAGGTGAATTGATGGCGTTTAACGATGTGGGTTATTTCTGTCTGCCCGACGGGCGTGATTATGCCCTCGCTGTTTTTATTCGCGATTTCAGAGGAAGCGAAGCAGAGGCTGCCGCTGTTATGGCCAAAATCTCCGAGCTCGTTTATAATTATGTAAATAACTAAAATACACTATGTTAGTAGATATTATCTGGCTCATCGTAGGCCTTGTCCTCATCCTCGTCGGTGCAAATGCCCTGACCGACGGCGCTTCATCCATAGCCCGCAAACTCGGAATTAGCGACCTCGTAGTCGGCCTTACGGTCGTAGCGTTTGGCACGTCGGCTCCTGAGCTTGCAATCTCTGTCTTATCAGCCATATCGGGCAGTGCACCTCTCGCAGTCGGCAACGTGGTGGGCAGCAACATTTTTAATATTCTGGTAATCATAGGTGTAACAGCTATGGTTCGTCCCATCGTGGTTCAACGCAGCGTCATGTCGCTTGAGATTCCTATGGTGATCCTATCGTCAGTGGTTCTGCTTGTTCTCGGCAACAGCGGCATGCTTAATGGTGATGGCATAAATCAAGTCTCAAGAGTGTCCGGCATTTTCTTGCTGATATTTTTCCTCCTGTTTATGCGCTACACCTTTGCAAGTGCCAAGCAACCGGAAGTGGCAGAGGTTACCACTCAGGAGCAGGAGGGAGAAAAAACTGAGAAACAGATGGGCACCGTAAAAGCCATTATATGGGTTGTGGCCGGTCTGGCAGCTCTTGTGTGGGGTGGCGATAAATTTGTGGATGGCGCATCCGGCATAGCAAAAGCTATGGGGGTTAGCGAAGCTGTAATAGGTCTGACAATTGTAGCAGCCGGAACATCGCTGCCGGAACTTGCCACCTCCATAGTAGCAGCGCTTAAAGGTAAGCCGGGACTCGCCGTGGGCAATGTGATAGGCAGCAACATCTTTAATATATTACTTGTACTTGGCACCACTGCTACTATCAGTCCCCTTCCCTTTGGCAGCATAGGAAACCTGGATTTGCTCACACTGATGGGTGCCTCGGTTGCTTTCTATATCTTCGGCTGGCTGTTTGGTGAACGCACTATCACACGCACAGAAGGAGCATTGCTCACACTCGGCTATATAGCCTATGTGGCAACACTCCTTTCCAATATCTGAGTCTCTTTAGTAACCGCGAAGCTCCTGCAGACGTTCGCTGATGCGACGGCTCTCCTGCTCCAGCTCCTCTATTCTTCGGGTACGCTGACGCTCCATGTATTCGTCAAGCTGCTGATGCAGAGAGTTGAGTCGGTCAGAAATGGACTGACGGTCGGCATCGCTTATTTCCGGAGCATTAGCAATCATACGGCTCACAGAGGCCAGCGTGTCGATTATCTCAGCAGTGCTCTGGGGTGTAGACTCTTTTATGCGTTTGCTGCGGCGCCACTGAATTATTGAGGAATACTGGCGGTCAATGGAACGACTGCGAAATTCCTCGCATGACTGTGGAGAGCGCCCTTTCAGAAATTCATCAATATATTGCGCTACGGTTGCTTCTTTGCTTGTATTCTTGGTTCTCATATCATTTAATATTAAGTATCTGCAAAATTAACAAATACTTCTTATTAAACCAAATAATATCAACAATAGCACAAATATTTCTTATCAATCAAAGCAGCAGACTGCGCTGCTCGGCTACGGTAATAGGTGAGGAATGACCGGAGAGCAATACTGTGTCCGCAGGTAGCGTCAGAATTTTGTTGATTATGGATTCTTCAAGCTCCCTCCGGTTTCCGCCGGGAAAATTTGTCAGACCGGGACCATGCTCATAGAGAGTGTCACCTACGAAGGCCGCACCCTCTTCAGACGCATAATAAGTGACAGATCCGGGCGTATGACCGGGTGTATGTATTACCTTAAGATAGAAACCGTAATTAGCCTTGAGCCGAATAATCTCTCCATCGCAAAGCTCCTCGTAGTGGGGAACAGTTACCGGTTGTGCTGAGTTGGCACTTAGGTTGAGATAAATGTCTGTCAAATATTTGGCATCAGAAGGGTAAATATATATGGGCGCCACCAACTTTTCGCGAAGCAATTCAGCGGCTCCAAGATGATCGAAGTGACCATGAGTCAGAAGAATTTTCTCTATATTCCACCCATTACGCACAACCGTGTCGTAAATTAAGCCCGCCTGCGCCCCCGGATCAATAATGAAACCGGACTTAGAGTGGTCATCAATAAAGAAATAACAGTTTTCAGCAAACACGCCTTGCACAGTCAGTTCTCTAATCATAAGCTAAGGTGTTTGAAGTTCAAAATTTTTTACACTAACTTATTTCATCTTTTCAAATACGGCAGCCATCAGGACCACATGCGTGAGCCTCATCGCCTGAAAGTTCACTCTCCGATTTTTCCTGCTTCTTCAGCGTGCGCTGCAGAGCTGACTTAAAGCCCTCGATTGTCATTGCGCCGGGCACGGCAAAGTCACCTCCAAAAAGGATGTAGGGGACGCCTCGCACACCGCGCATGCCGGCTTCACGTTCGTCAAAACGAACTTCATCGTCATACATTTCAGATTCCAATACCTGCTTGACATCGGCCTCATTCATTCCTACAGACAGGGCTTTTTCAAGAAGCACTTTGTGGTCGGAAAGCACAAGATTTTCAACGAAATATGCAGCGAAAAGAGCCTCGTTGAGCCGCTCCACAGTCTTACGGTCATACTTGGCTTCAGCAAGTTTCATCAGTCGGTGGGCATCTCGGGTGTTGGAATACTTGGTAGTCTCGTAGCGGAAATCAATTCCCAACTCCCTGCCGAGTTCGGAAATCTGATCAATCTGCTTCTTTGCATCGGGCACAGACAGTCTGTACTTCATAGCGAATCGCTGTGGAGTTGTCGTAACCACCTCTTTAGGAGCCGTGGGGTCGAGCTCATAAGCACGATAGTTTACTTCTACTTCGTTTTCAAGACCTAATTCTTCAATAGCGCGCTGGAGACGAGTCTCACCAATGTAGCAATAAGGGCAAGCAAAATCGCTCCAAACTGTAAGTGTTATCATAGTTATTATCCTTTATTTTGGTTAAATTTATCAATTCACTATAACAACAATTCAACATAGAATATGGTTTACTTTATAGGCTCAGAGGTAACTTTGAGAACTACATCCAATAACTCTACAAGCACTCAAGGAATTAATGGACAATGGAATCATAATATGTCTGCTTCTCCCCTTTTTAGGCACGGTGCTCGGCTCCGCGTGTGTCTTCTTGATGCGCGAGTCGATCTCAGGGTTGATGCAGAAAGCACTGACCGGATTTGCTGCCGGAGTAATGGTATCGGCCTCTGTATGGTCGCTATTGCTTCCCGCTATTGAAATGACAGGACAGGAGGGGATACGAAGCGTACTGCCAATAATCGTAGGATTCAGTTTAGGCATTGCGTTTCTGCTACTGCTTGATGTGGCAATTCCTCATCAGCATATTGATGAACCTACGAGTGAGGGTCCGAAGTCGCATCTTTCCCGCACAGCAAAACTTGTCTTCGCCGTTACTCTTCATAATCTTCCGGAGGGGATGGCTGTCGGCATAGCGTTGGCTGCCGCGCTGGAGCAAAGTCAATATATGTCGATGGCGGGAGCAGTGGCGCTATCATTAGGCATAGCGATACAGAACTTTCCGGAGGGGGCGATAGTTTCCATGCCGCTGCGCAATGCCGGGAACAGCCGAAAGAAATCCTTTTTAATGGGAAGTCTGAGCGGCATTGTGGAGCCCGTCGGCACTATACTTACCCTGATTTTAGCTTCTTTTATACTTCCGATTCTCCCCTATCTGCTCGCGTTTGCAGCAGGCGCAATGATGTATGTTGTTGTGGAAGAGCTGATTCCGGAGACGCAGAAAGGGGAACACTCCAACCTTGGCACAATAGGATTTGCTGTCGGCTTTCTGCTGATGATGATTCTTGATGTAGTTTTAGGGTAATGCACCCAAAATACAATGCTTGGAAAAATCGGGGACGCTTTACAGAGAGCCGTTGCCCACAATGAATATTTTCAAGAAATGTTGTTGCGTCTATGTATCATGTAGAGAAAAAAGAAAGTCTCCAGAGATTAATCTGAAGACTTGGTGTCCGAGATGAGATTCGAACTCACACGCCCCAACGGGCACTACCCCCTCAAAGTAGCGTGTCTACCAATTCCACCACCCGGACTCGTGGGGGTTTTGTCAGTCTGTTAATTGCTCTGAGCTTAAAGCATTGAAGCGGCAAGTAATTAAGGGATATTACTTAAGGCTGACTTGGTTTTGAGCGAAAAACGGGACTCGAACCCGCGACCCCGACCTTGGCAA
>JAAVFJ010000035.1 GCA_014800845.1 Bacteroidales bacterium
ACGAAAAGCGGATTGAATTTTTTGAGGGCCGCTTGCGTAGCAGCGCCCTCCATTCTCTGCGGCTCGTCCATGATGATGATTGGGCGGTTGGCGGCAATCACGTCAATAGGACGGCGAGAAGCGAACTCGTCACGCTTCGAGTAGATGATACGGCTCTCCTTAGAGCGTCCGCCCTCTTTGAGAGAAGCGGCAAACGCCTGAGTATTAATAATCATCACATTCAGACCGGCATCTTGCGAGAATTGGTCGAGCTGATTGAGGTTCGAGCTGTTATAGATGAACCAACGTGCTTTCTTTCCGTACTGCTCCATGAAATGGTCTTCAAGCATACGGAAGGACTTAGCCACACCTTCGCGGATAGCGATACTCGGCACAACGATGATGAACTTCGACCAACCGTAGAGCTTGTTGAGTTCAAACATCGTCTTAATATAGACGTAAGTCTTACCTGTACCGGTCTCCATCTCGACATCAAGGTTGACGGCACCCAAGCCGTCGATCTTGCTTAGAGACTTAGAGAGCGGCACACCTGCGAGAGTCTGAATGGAGTGCAGATTATCGAACAGCTGTTTCGACGACAACTCAATGTCGGAGTTACGGTAGCCGTCATCTTCAAGCATCTCGCGCATAGTACCGGCAGGGAGTTTGCCAAGGTCACGGCGATAATGAGCGGGGTCGCGATTAGGCTGACCGGTAAAAATGGCGGTTGTATTCGCCACTGCATCCGTCTGATAGCCTTGAATCTTAAACTTGAATTTCATGGGCTTACAGGATTTTGCGGATGGTGTCAGGAGAATAATGCTTGAAAATCTGCTCGAAGTTATCGAGGACATTGTCGTTAGCGGCAGAAGCGTCACGCATAACGAAATAGTCAGGTTTCATCTTGGCTATCTCTGTGACGGTTGACTCGTTAACTTCAGTATCAAAAGTGGCGATAAGATAAGTGCTGTCAACGAAGAAAACCTTTTTGCCGTTGACATCGCGCTCTTCAATTTTGGCAGAGAGTTCGATTCCGAGTTCAGGCAGAACTTGGAACAGGAGGTCAAGCGGAGTGCGGTCAGACTTCACATTATCAACGTAGTTGAAAAGGTGCTGCTCGTTGAAATCTTCTGGAGTGTAGAACACATCCTCCATATTCGACGAGTCTAGTTTGAGCACACGGAAGCCGACATCAAGGTCTTTAGCCTTGTCACCGGCTTCTTCCTTGACTTTCTCTCCGGCACGGCGGATGCGCTCTTCGGCAAATTGGGGGATTGTTTCAAAGGTCAATTCTACATTTGCAGGATTTTCCATCTTCTCTGGTGCTTGAACCAAGATATATTTTCGTGTTCCACCATCGGAAGCGTTAAGCTCCATTACCGCTTGTGCAAATGTACCACTACCACTAAAGAAGTCAAGAACGATGCAGTCCTCTGGCGCAGTATAAAGAGCGAGACAGCGTTTAAGTAGTTCAACCGGTTTCGGATAATCAAAGTATTTTTTGCCATCAAAAAGTTTAGCTAACTTCTGAGTAGCGGCCTGAGAGTGGTCAACTTCGGTATATTTCCATATCGTCATCGGCGTTATACCCGTTTTGCGAAGTTCTGACAAGAAACGCTTCATAGAGGGAACACTATCACCGTTTGGACCGAACCAAATCCGGTTATCTTGGAGTCTCTCGCGGAACGCGTTCCGCGAGAGACTCCAGCTGCGAGCAGCTGGAGGCTCGACTATACGCCCAGAGGGCGTCGTTATCGGGTATATATTTGACTCAACAGCAGGACCTACAGATAAATCACTCGGTTTCCATGGTCCACGCGGGTCATTATCTGGATTAGAATATCTATCATTAGCTTCTTGCGAACGAGGAATTCCTCGGCACTCTGCTAACTCTGGATTTCTTGCATAAACTAAAATATAGTCATGCGACGGTGAAAAATGCTTCATTAGATTGATTGGGGAATAAGCTCTTTCCCAAACAACTTGTGCAAGGAAATTTTGTGCACCAAATATTTCATCACAAACGGCTTTTAGATTTTTGGCTTCGTTATCGTCCATTGAGATAAAGATAACTCCATCATCAGAAAGCAAGTCACGAGCAACTTTCAGCCGCGGATATATCATATTAAGCCAGTCGGTGTGGAAACGACCATTACTCTCGGTATTGCGTTGCATAGGGTCAAGGACTTGGTTGCCATCCTCGTCGAAGAGTCCACTGGATGCCTCGAAATCATCCTTACCCTGTGCGAAGTCGTCGTTATAGACGAAGTCATTGCCGGTGTTATATGGAGGGTCAATGTAGATCATCTTGATTTTGCCAAGATAGTTCTCGCGGAGAACTTTCAGAACATCAAGATTATCACCCTCGATGTAAAGATTTTCTGTGTTCCAGAAATCTTTAGATGCTTCCAAGTCAGGGCGAAGAGTCTTGTCAATAGCAGTATTGGCAAGACGAGAAGCGGCACGTTTATCGGGCCATGTGAACTGATAGCGTTCTTCGCCCTCTTCGAGTACTTCCTTTGACAACTCAGCACGGAGTTTGTCAAAGTCAATGGCAAGTTCGGTGGTGCCATCCTTACCTTTGCGCTCAGCAACGCAATGAGGGAAAAGCGCGGCTATTTTAGCCACGTTACCATCCACAGCGTCAAGACTTTTCATTCTTAGTTTATCCATTATTGTAATTCTTAATAATTCTTTTCAATACGCTCAAAAGATGTTAATTTACTTACTAATTCTAAGCGTGTTTGTGTTGTCACCTCCTCACAGCCTAATATTGTGTTTGCATCGTTCATAATAAAATCTGCTATTACCTCTACTTCACATTCGTGTTCTACTCCGATATGGCTAACGAATTTTAGGGATTTTGACTGTAGCTTTATATACGAATCTTCTGATTTTGAAAGTTCATCGTTCCATAAATCCTTGCTCTTTAGGAAGTCATCAGGCGTACAGCCAAATACCCAAGATGTATAATCGTTAACATCATGCATAGCAAATGCTCGCCATTCTCTCTCGTCATAAAAATAACATTCGTTTCCGTACACATCTAATCCTTGCACTGGCTTATATAAAGCCAATAAAAAATCGGAAAAAAACCTTCCATCTATCCCAGTGTTAATTTCGTTCAAAATTTCACGAGGCAGTTTATTGATAATATCATCTTTACTTACACATGTAAAATCAATTGTCTCCGCAATTTCTTCTAACTGATTTTTCATTGAGCTGTAAAGATTATGTAGCCTTATATTTGAATTCTTCCTTACCTTTGCAAAAAAAGTAATAGCATCAAATAAATTTGTAGAGCTGCCATAAATAACTGGATTAAAAATAGGATTAAGCATAGTTGACAATAGCTCTTTGTTTAATCCGATAAAGTATTTTCCATATTTTTCTGCATGGGGAAGTGTCCGAGTTATAGGAATATCACAGAACGAAACCATAGGAATTGCAATACCACAGTTCTCTAATTCTGAACGAGAGTCAATATTGAATACTCCGTCGTATATCCTATCATTTAGTAGTTCACTACTAAATCTTTCAAACGCATAAGAATATCTAAACCCATTTGTAATAATCTTCAAAAGAACTTCAAAGGTTGAGGTAAAATGGAATAATGAGGACGGCGAAATTGGATTCATAACAATACTTTCAGTTTTTGAAGTTCAACGAATAACTCACGTTTACGGCGTGGCTGTTTAGTAGCTTTCATCTGACGCTCCAAGGCTTCAATCTGACGCAGGAGCTTATCTCTTTCTTCATCAATCTTGATTTGCTCGGTGAGGGATTTATCCTGATCAACAGAGAAATCGCCGATTGAGGAAACCATGTTTTCCCAAACGGCATCAAGATTGAGACCTGCAAGTGTTAAAGAGATAGCGTCCAATGATTGCCAAGGAGTGATGAATAGCTTACCATGATATGCAGCAAGCATAGCCTCTTCCTCATAGCGCAGAACATATATGATACGCTGAGGAATATACTTGGCGAGAAGCACGATAGCCTTTGTGTCGAAGTCGCGCGATTTGAGCGAGACTTCCACAACAAATATCTCATTAACCTCGTGACCGACGGCGATAGCCGGAACGGTGCGAGGCGAGATCCAATTAACGAAGTCAAGACGTGACACCTCTGCATCGAAACGCTCGCGTTGCGATGGAGTCCAGTCGAACCGCTTAAAAAGCTGCGCCTTTGGAAGCGGTCGTTTTACTTCGGTGGTTGGTGGCAGTCCTAACATAAGCTATCGAATTATCAGAAAACAGATTAACTCAAAGTCATCAAGACCGCGCACTTCATTGCCGAAAAGTGCGCCGCTGTCACCGTCGAGGAACGAGAAAAGGTCAGTCGTTTCCTTGACTTTGATAAGCGAGGAGATAGCATCTCCAAGCAGACGCGAATAAGTACCCATGCGCTGACCGTCGCGTGTCTCGGCATTGAACTTGCGACACAGGTCAAGCATAGGTTCAGACTTGCCACGGCAAAGGTGACGCATACGGTCGAGAAGGTCTTTCGGGTCAAGGTGATCCACAATCACCTCCGAGTCCTTCGAGATATAGACCATATAGAACGGATGCAATCTGTTCTTGCGGTCGATGTTGATTTCGTTGTTGCGGTTCTTCAACACGAAAACAACCCCCTCAGGTGCATCCTTGTCGGAAGGCACGATAGCATGAAGCCCCATAGGGGTATGCTCAATGTCGTGCCCCTCTTTCATATAGTCGAGCAGGTCAAGGCGGAACTCATTAAGACCTAAGTCCATAATGGAAACGCCTGTACTCATTTCCTCAATATCGACGACTTCTTCTTTGAGTCGTTCCAACTGGTCGCGGCGATATTTGAGGTCGCCCTGTTCCTCGGCTGAGAGTGGATTGTCGTCGCCGGTGGCGGTAAGGACAGACACTTTCATACGAGCTTCGACACGACCCTTGAGATTGATATAATCGTCAAGGTCCATGTCGGGCCAGTAATTCACGAGTTGGATTACCGAGTTGCGCGACCCGATACGGTCAATACGACCGAAGCGTTGGATGATGCGCACAGGATTCCAGTGTATATCGTAGTTAATGAGGAAATCGCAGTCTTGGAGGTTCTGACCCTCCGAGATGCAATCGGTAGCGATAAGCACGTCAATTTCCTCATTGAGATTGGGATAGAGAGAGGATTTTTCCTTTGAGATTGGCGAGAAGAGAGTAAGGACTTTGTTAAAGTCAAGTTTCTCGCGGAGTTTCAAAGTAGAACGAGCTTCAACGTCGCCCGACACCAGGGCTGTATTCAGAGCTGTGCGCTCCTTGATGAGCGGTGCGATGTTCTCGTAGAGATACTGAGCCGTGTCGGAGAAGGCGGTGAAGATAATGATTTTCTTATTATCGCCATTGATTGGATTATCAAACTTTTTGCGGATGTCCTGCAGGAGCATTTGAAGTTTGCTGTCATGTTCGGGCGTGATGTCTTCAAGCATGAACAACAGCGTGTTCAGGTTTTCGAGGTCTTTGGCGAGATAGCCGCGCCACTGAACATAATCCATATCAAGAAGATCAATCTTCGTTTTCTTACCACCGATAAAGACTGAATCCTCGCGCTCGTCGAAGTCGAGACCGCTGTCAAAGTCGTAGTCATTAACTGTGGAGTGCGCTCCGGATGCGGCGACTGAATCAATGGAATTGATAGTCGCCTGAATGTAGTCTTTGATTCGGGTAAGGGTAAGACGGAACGAATTGACCGAACTTTCGAGGCGTTTGAGCAGGTTGATGCTCATAAGCTGACGGATACCACGTTCACGACCGCTTCGGGAAAGATTGCCGAAGCGTCCGTCCTCACGCGCTTCCATATACTTCTCCAGTTTGCTCGGCAAAATGAAGTCGGAGGGCGTGTATATGGCGAGATTAAGTTCACTGACACTTACAAAGATGTCATTGAACGTAACAGTCGTGGAAAGGTCGGTAAGTTTCGGAGACCGGGAGATTGGCTTCAATCTTTCGGGGAACTTGCCGATGTCGGTGGTATCGTAATATTGCTCGATATGCTTACGGGAGCGAGCAATGGTAACGCTGTCGAGGACTTCAAAGAAGTCAAAACTGAGCGTTTCAAGCAGAGCTTTAGTGGTACGATCTTCCGGAGGAAGTTTGGACCAGCGGTTAAAAGCAGTCTGCGCCTGACGGAAAATATCGTCAAGCGAGCTTGTCGTTTTCAGTTTGGCATCCATCTGAGAAGAATCCCCCTCGTAAGCGAGTGCAAGCTGATTGCGCAGGTCGTTGAAGCGGTTGTTGACAGGGGTGGCTGACAACATAAGCACCTTTGTCTTCACACCTGAGCGGATAACCTTATTCATCAACTGGAGATAGCGGTTCTCGCGCGGATTCTCGTCATTCTCATCGGTGGTGACTTTTCCACCGTTGCGAAAGTTGTGGCTTTCGTCGATAACGACAAGGTCATAGTTGCCCCAGTTGATGTGTTCGAGGTCGATACCGTTGCTCTGCCCCGACTGACGCGACAGGTCGGTATGATAAAGAATATCATAGCGCAGACGGTCAGCCACAAGTGGGTTGTTCTTATAGTTGCTTCTATAAGTAACCCAGTTGTCGTGCAGTTTCTTCGGGCAGAGAACGAGCACATTTTTATTGCGGTTCTCGTAATATTTGATGACAGAAAGAGCGGTGAAAGTCTTGCCGAGACCTACGGAGTCGGCAAGGATGCAGCCATTATACTTTTCAAGCTTATTGATAATGGCAAGAGCCGCATCTCTCTGAAAATTATAGAGTTTGTTCCAGACTGTGCTTGACTTGAAGCCGGTAGCTTCATTAGGCAGTACGTCCTCTGAAATATCTTCAAGGAACTCATTGAAGATATTGTAGAGCGTCACGAAGTATATGAACTCCGGGGCGTTCTCCTTGTATGCGTTGGTGATATTGTCGAGAACTTCTTCGGTAACGACTTGTAGCTTTTCTCCATCGTTCCAGAATTGGTTGAACAACTGAATATAATGGTCTGAGAACGGAGCCTCAAATTTATTGATGGCGGTAGCAAGATTATTGCCACGTTCACAGCCCAGTTCAACGGTGGTGAATCCGTTGAGCGGCATATAGGTTGTTTCGTCAACCACAGCAAACGGAGGCATGGAGCTGTTCGTGCGATTGGATTTGAAGCATACCTTTTGCCTTATCCAATCGGCGCACTCTTTGGCAACGGCTTTCAGAGAAAGCTCGTTGCGGAGTTTGATTTCAAACTCCGAACCATAGAGGTCGCGTTCACGATTAAGCCGGGGAATGTAGAACTCACGCTTTTGCTTATCCGCCTTTTCGGTAACGAAAGAAGGAGAAGTGAAGATAAAGCGAAGTTCGGAAATATCCGACAGTTGTTCTTTGAGTTCCTGAAAAGCATATATGGAAAAACAAGATGCAGCGATAGCGACCTTAGAGCCTGAGCGCAGGGTCACGAGCATATCGTCTTTAAGCGTCTTGGTTATATTGTCGATGATTTCCATATAAAAAAGCAGAACATCCAAGTAGCATCTGAAGGCCGACCAAAGCCCGTAACGACTACCAGGATGTTCCAAAAGATTTTCGGCTCTCGCCGTATGTCTCTGTGATTATGAATGGGTCATTTTTCAGATGAAGTTCTCGTTAGACTGCAAAGTTACGAAAAATTCCTGAGATTCTTGTTAAGAATCAAAGGAATTTCGCGTTATGGGATAGATAGCCCGAATGGGGCGAGACCTTAGGCTCGACGGCTTGCAGCAATAGCCCGGCGACGACAGGCGCAACGCCATAAACATCAATTTAATTCTGACAGACGTTAAACTCGATAAGTTCTGAATAGGACTCTGCAAGCTCACGAATGGCGACAGGGTCAGGCACCCAGTCCTCGCGGTCAGAGCCAAGGTGTGTATTATACATCAAATCGAGCAGAGCGACATCACGGTTGGGCTGCGAGGCGTTACTTTCTTCTATATACATGACTACGGCGGTGAAGCAGTTTTTATGTATGCCGATACGCAGGTAAGTATCTTCCACGTAAGGGTCAGTCTCGATACGATTTTGAACGGCTCTTGTTATGCTTTTTTCCAGAGCGTCGATAGCCTTGGAGGGAATATGGATAGTCTTCATTAGCAGCTATGGTAAATTTGAGAGTAAGATACTGCAAATTTACTAAAAATCTGGCAAATAACCACTGTCAAACATCAATTAATTTCGGGGTGGAATGAAGTCAGAATAAAAGCGGATTTTATTCTGTGGAAAACGGTGTCGCTCCGGCGGCGGCGACGAAAGAACAGAGGTAAAGGCTACCCCGGAGGGTAGCCCCTTTCGGAGAGAAATAGGGGCGGCTCACCAACCAACGAAGCAGCCTTGAACCATCGTGTAATCGACTTCCTCGTACATGGAAGCTGCGATTTCCTGTGCTTCCTCAGCGCTGCGGGCTTCGATTTCTTCGGTGAAGCTCTCGCCGTTGAAAGTGATTATCTCCACTGAGAAGTATTTGAGTTTGCGGTTGGAGTTGAGAGAGTTGTTGAAGATGTTGCTAACGTATGTCATGATTTTTGAAGTTTTAGAGGTTTTTAACTGTGCGCCGGGGCGCGTTTGATTTACGTTGCAATAATTGGGAGAGCTGAGAAAGCGGAATTGCAAATGTTATTTCAAGAGATAGCGTTAAATTCTTGGGTCCTGAAGGGTGAAGAATTTATGAAGTGTTATTTTCAATCCCGGAGGGTCAAGCCGATTGGCACAATCGAGCGCAGATGTGCGGTCAGCCCTACCTTTGCGATGTAAACTCAATGTGCCTCGTGCGTGATACAGGTAATTCCTCAGAAACGGCTCGGCAAAAATATGACCTATACGTTACATCTTCGGCGGCGAACGTACAACCGCAGATTCAGATACGCAACAACAATGTGATAATCACTCAGCGGTGAGAGCGGAACACATCTTAACCGTGAAGCCCGGCTGAGGAAGTTCAGGTAAAATCGCTCCATGTTCGGGGGGGGTGATGAAACACCAACGATTCAATGCTCGTTTGGTGAGCCTCCCCACTATCCGAAAGGAGATAATAAACGGATAAATCCTTGACCTGTGATGAAGTCGCCGCCGCCAGAGCGACACACTACTGAAAAAGAAAAGAGCCTCAGATCTGCCGCATTTCGGGCAGTTCTGAGACTCGGTAAAAGATGAGAGCCGGTGGCGCACCAATCAAATAACCCCTGACATAGAAAGCGAGAAAGAATCGTGGAAAGGAAACTTTTCACAACCGATATAGAGTGTGTCGAAAGCGTCTGAGCCGTCGGTGCGGTGTTCGAGCAGGTCTTCTTCGGACTCCGCTAACTTTTCGCCGGATTTGTCTTTGCGGAAGCCGTTGCGACCGCGGCTGACACCTGCCGACTGTATGGCGAGAATCAAGTCCTCGTTGTTCGAGCGATTGAAGAACGGCATGAGGCGTTGCTTCCCTGCGAAAGCATTATTGATGAGCAGGTATTTTTCGTGATGAAGCATAGGATTTCCGAGATAGACGGATTCAACGCGCCAACCGCGAGCCTCAAATTCCTTCACCACGTTATAGTGGAAGTCCTGGTCGTTGACGGCATAGTTTGAGCCGAGGGCGGTAGAATCGTAATAAAAGACCACCGTCTTGTTACGATGCTCCGAGTAATAACGGCAGAAGTCCTCGACGAGTGCCGGAATTTTGCGGTCGAACTTGACGAAGAAGGATTTAAGGATATTGAGCCGACGTTCACGAGGCTGTCCGGCTACAATCCAGTTGATGTTTGCGTTGTAGTCCATGCCGATGCAGATAGGTGCATCGGGGTCAACGTCAGAGTCAGCCCTTGAATCAAGGGTGCAGACTCCCTCGTTACCTGTTACTAACGAAGATTGAAAAAGTTCGTCGAGGCGTTCAAAATTTGAAGCGTCGTACTTATGTGCTTCCTTCATCGAAGAATAGAAGCCATCCTTTGCAATTCCGATCCTCTGACAAAGGATAGAGGTTTGGAATGTCAAAGGAGTAAGGTCACGCTTCATCTGCTTAATGTAGTTCTCACCGAGAAGCTGCAAGTTCTCGATTGAGGAATATTCCTTGTAATACACGGCGACAGACCGCATCTTATTGAGATTGCGGTCAAGCCGGCGGAGATAGGTCTTCAGATATGGAGGCACAGTTTCGCCCTTGGCGTTAAGGGCGCGTATGCGCTCCTTTGTGCGCCATATCTCATAGACCGTAGCCTCAATGGTCTTGATGAGTTCTACGTCCATCTTGTCGCGGTAATGAAGAAACCAACTGCCCTTAGAGGTCTGCGGCATATCACTCAGAATCATTATCGAGTGATTGAAGGAGTGCTTGCCGAAGTGCGACTTGATGCCGCCGTTGGCAGGGAGCGTTTCTTCTTTGAGTTTGACGTAGTCGATGAACTTAGCCTCGTCCACGAGCAACCACGACAGGGTGAGCGAGTTGGAGGAGCCGGGTCTGTCCTGCGAGATGATGATAGCCACAGAGCCGTTGTAGAAAGATATGACGTGTTCATACTCGAACGGCGGAGTGATAGGCTTGGCAAACGATTTAGGCGGCTTCTTGCCGACAACATAGTGTATGCCCTCGATAAGCCCCCAACGCTTCCAAGCGGCGAGCAAACCGGGAATCGTGTTTGTGAGACCATGCTTGAAAGTAGGCACGACAATACCACCGGTTGAGCCGGGCATACGCTGCATATTGCGCAGAACAAACGGAGCAGCTATGCTGTCCGTCTTTCCGGTGCGTCGTCCTGCGACGATAACGGAAGTGTTAGCGCCGATAAGTTGCGTCAGGCGTTGGGGCTTGTTAAAGTAAACTTTCTTCTGAGCCATCTTCGGAAGGATTGGTGGTATCAGGGAACAGAGAATCGAGTTCGAGGTCGACTTCCTCGTATTCGATATCCTCAATGTCAATAGTCTCACGACGGTACTTCTCAATCATCGCGTCAATCTTCGATTGGATGTTCGGTATCGGCTCAATGCCGAGAACGCGCGGATCGTCCGTGGCTGTGAACGGCTGCCATAGAATCTGATCGAGCGGAATAGCCTGCTCGTCTTCAAGGTCAACGCGGTTGAGTTTGCCGTAAGCTGTGGCGGCACGTTCCATGGTCTTGCTGTCCTTGCGCTTCTCCGCCATTTTATAAGTGGCGATAAGCATTTCGTTGGTGCGCCAACGGTGGAAGTCGCGGCTCGCGCTTCCAAGCATGGGGAGCAATGACTTTACAACGGCAAGGTCGGAATAAGCCGTCGTGCGGTGTATTCCGTGCCGTTGGCAGACCTCGGCGACAAATTCGCGGTCGGTGCCGTCGGGGTTGGCGATGAACCAGTTATACATCTCACGCACACGAAGCACCTTATCCACAAGTGCTTGTGGATAACGGTCGCGCAGTTCGACCTCTTTAGTAAAAAGTTCGGCGCGGCAGACTTCGATTGCGTTGGGATAAGCCATGAAAGAAAACTGTAAAAAATGAAAAGTAAGGCGAAGATAGTTCTCAAAAAGTGCGATTTTTGAGAACTATTCGTCGTCTTCCATGTCAAGGAGATTACGGTGGGCGTTCTCGATAGCGAGCGGAGAGCCAACCTGAGCAAGCAACATTTCCTGAGAATGTAGCTTGACCTTAGAGGTGGCTTTTCCACGTCGGTACGCCTTGGAAACCTCCGACGACCGGTCGGCGATGTCTTCACGAAGCACATCAGCCGGAATGTCAAGAATGACCGCCATATCGGATATTTTGAGGTAGATTGAGGCGAACTTCTCAATCTGCTGCAATTCGTTCTCGGAATAAGTCATGGAGTGGCACGGAATGATTGGTGATTAAATCGTTGACTTGTGCGTGGAGATTTGCAAAAATCTCCGGCGAAGTGGAGATAAACGCAGACTCATGGCGGTTGCCGCGAGTCAAGTTCTGCGAGGTGATAACCGAAACAGTATCTCCGGCTTCGGAACGTACCAACAAAATCTTGCTGTGATTGTCAGCAAGATATGTCCGCTCAATAACTTGGGTGATGAACGCCCACAGTTTGA
>JAAVFJ010000036.1 GCA_014800845.1 Bacteroidales bacterium
ACATATAAGGCGCAGTTATTTTCGAGGCGATTTCGCCGCGGAGCGAAGGAGCATAGCGAGCTATGCGACTGAGCGACAAGGTGAAAGCGGCCGAAAATAACAAGAATTATATGTTCAAGATATAACACTTACTCATGAATCTGATATCGTTTAATTTTTGATACTTACTTAATGGCTGAAAAGACCGCACCCCGACCTATCGACCCCCGTTTTGACCTCAACCGCTTTCTGCCCACCACCGCCAAGGAGGTGGAGATGAGGGGCTGGGAGGAGCTTGACGTAATCCTGTTCAGTGGCGATGCCTACGTGGACCACCCCTCATTTGGCGCAGCCGTGATAGGGCGCACGCTCGAGGCCATGGGGCTGCGGGTGGCCATAGTGCCGCAGCCCAACTGGCGCGATGATTTACGCGATTTCCGCAAGCTCGGCAAGCCGCGCCTCTTCTTCGGTGTGTCGGCCGGGGCCATGGACTCTATGGTGAATCACTACACTGCTGCGCGTCGCCTTCGCCACGATGATGCTTACACTCCCGGCGGACGTCACGGCGCGCGCCCCGATTATCCCACCATAGTCTACTCCGATATTCTCAAGCGCCTTTACCCCGACGTGCCGGTGATAGCCGGCGGCATCGAGGCTTCCCTGCGCCGCCTCTCTCACTATGATTACTGGCAGGACAAACTCCGCCCCTCCATTCTGGCCGATTGCCGTGCTGACATGCTGATCTACGGCATGGGGGAGCAGGCTGTGAGCGAGATAGCCCGCCGCCTGCAGAGCGGTGAAAAGATAGGCGAGATACTCGATGTACCGCAGACTGTCATGCGTCTTAACCCCTCGCAGCCGTTGCCTGAGGGCACCATAGAGCTGCATCCCTTTAAGGCCTGTCAGGCCGACAAACGCAAGCAGGCGGAGAACTTCAAACATATAGAGGTGGAGAGCAACCGCATGGCCGGTGCCCCGCTGGCGCAGCTCACCGGCGACAAGCGGATACTTGTGAACCCCATGTATCCGCCACTCACCACGGAGCAGGTCGATGCCACATTTGATTTGCCATACACGCGTCTGCCCCACCCGCGCTATAAGGGGAAGGAGATTCCGGCCTACAACATGATTCGCCACTCGGTGTGCATGCACCGCGGCTGCTTCGGCGGCTGCGCTTTCTGCACCATTTCGGCGCATCAGGGCAAGTTCATAGCTTCACGCTCAAAGGAGTCCATACTGCGAGAAGCTAAACAGGTGACGCAGATGCATGATTTCAAGGGCTACATATCAGACTTGGGGGGGCCATCGGCAAATATGTATGGCATGCAGGGCTTTGACCGCTCCAAGTGTGCCCGCTGCACTCGCCCCTCATGTCTGCACCCCCAGCCCTGTCCGAATCTGAATAACGACCACCGCCCTCTGCTTGAGGTGTATCATGCTGTGGATGCTCTGCCGGAGGTGAAGAAATCATTCATAGGAAGCGGTGTGCGCTACGACTTGTCGATGACACCTCACCCTGACCCCAAGGTGTGTCGCGCCAACGAGCAGTATAACCGTGAGTTGATAGCCCGGCACGTGTCGGGGCGCCTGAAGGTGGCTCCGGAGCATACGTCAGACCATGTGCTGCAGGTTATGCGCAAACCCTCATTCAAACTTTTCGGTGAGTTTAAGAAGATTTTCGACCGCGTAAATCGCGAGGAGGGGCTCAACCAGCAGCTCATCCCTTACTTCATCAGCTCCCACCCCGGTTGTCATGCCGAGGACATGGCGGAACTGGCCGCCACCACCAAGCAGCTTGACTTCCACTTGGAGCAGGTGCAGGACTTCACGCCTACACCCATGACGGTGGCTACGGAAATCTATTACACCGGCGTGCATCCCTACACGCTTGAGCCTATATACATAGCCGTCACCCCTGCGCAAAAGCAGGAGCAACGGCAATTCTTCTTCTGGTATGAGCGGGACATGCGCCCGCAAATCATAGCCTCTCTGCGGCGTATGCACCGTGCGGACCTGATAGACAAGCTTTACGGCCGCACTTACACGCCTCAGCACCCGCAGGCCGGACGCCCGCAGGGGCGCCGCAAGCCGCGCAGATAGGGGAGGGATTATTCTACAAAGATGGCAGGGCGGAGGCTGCGGCAATTGTAGCCGGAGCTCATGGCCTCGCCGTAGGCGCCGGCGGAGCGGATGGCTATGAGGTCGCCGCGATGAGTCACCGGCAGCACCTCACCCTTGGCGAAGCAGTCGCTTGATTCGCACACAGGGCCAACTACGTCATACGTATCGCTCTGCTCGGAGGTGGAGGTGAGATTGCGGATTACGTGGTGAGCGCCGTAGAGAGCGGGGCGGATAAGCTCCGTCATGCCGGCGTCGAGAATCACGTACTTGCGGCTCACACCCTCTTTGACATAAAGCACGCGGGCCAGCAGTGAACCGCACTGCGCTACTATGGCGCGACCGAGCTCGAAGTGGAGTGTCTGCCCCTCGCGCAGCTTCATGTTGCGGCGGAAGGTGTCGAAATATGCCTTGAAGTCGGGCACCGGATTAGCCTCGGGAGCGTCATAGTCAATGCCGAGACCGCCACCCACGTTGATGCTCTCCACGGTGAGACCCTCCTTTTCAAACATCTCTTGAATCTGCATGGCGCGTTCACACTGCAGGGCGTAGGGCTCCATGTTGAGCACCTGGCTGCCTATGTGCATGTGTATGCCGCGGAAAGTGATGTTCTCCATCTCCTTCATGCGCTTGATTACGCCGGGGAGCAGGGGGAGATTGATGCCGAATTTGTTTTCCTCCAGACCGGTGGTGATATACTCGTGGGTGTGAGCGTCGATGTCGGGGTTCACACGCAGGGCTATGTCAGCCTTCTTGCCGAGCTTTCCTGCAATTTCGTTGATGACCTCAAGCTCGGGGAGCGATTCCACATTGAGGCAGCCTATCCCCTCGCTGATGGCAAACTCAATCTCGGCGTCGGTCTTGCCCACACCGGCGTAGACAATGCGCTCGGCGGGTATGCCTGACTCCAGGGCGAGCTTCACCTCGCCGCCGCTTACACAGTCTGCACCGAAACCGTAGCGGGCTATCTCTTTCACCAGACGGGGGTTGCCGTTGGCCTTGATGGCGTAATGCACGCGATAGCTCGGGTCATTCTCCGGCACCTCACGGCGAATGGCAGCGAGGGTGGCGCAAAGTATGTCGAAGTCATATAAGTAACAGGGTGTAGCCACCGACTCCAGTGCCTGCGGTAAATCTTTCTTGCTTAAAATATTTTCCATAAAATTATCTGCGTAAACTAATCATTCCGGGCCCACACTCATGAAGTCCCGGTGTTTAAATTTTAAAACTTACTTAAAATAAGCTGAATAACAATGTGCAAAATTAATAAAAATTCCTCAAAGGGCAAGTTAAATTATTGTGAAGTTAAGGGCGCCGGTGAGCCGGTGTATAAAAGTAAGAGGCTGCGTCCGGGGGGGCGCAACCTCTTTGAGTATGGAAATTACAAGTATAATCGCGATTAGAACCAGCGGGTGTAAGCGAAGTCCATGCGGTGGGGGAGAAGAGCGTTGTTGGGATACATACGCAGGCTGTAGCGGTAAACCCCGGCATCCTTCATTTCCTCCTTAAGCTCATAGGTGAGCACACCGTTCTCGTCGGCTACAACCTTGAAGGGTACAGCCTTGTGGAACTTGCTTTCGCCGTCGTGCTCCTTGAAGATTACGAGCTCTACGCCGATGCTCTTGCCGAGACCCTTGGTGTCGATGCGGCAGGTGATGTCAAACTTGCTGCCGGTGCGGAAGATGCTGTTGTCGTTCTTCTCACCGCGGAAGTCAACAGAGAGAATCTGGATATCGTTCCACTTGGAAGCAACCTCCTCTTTCCATGCCACGATTTCGCGGGCGAGCTTGAAGTCATCCTTTTCGAGCTCAGCAGCACGGCGAGCTTCGGGAGCGTAGAAACGGTCGATGTAGTCGTCGAGCTGACGCTTCATGGTGAAGTGGGGAGCGATGTGGCCGATTGAACCCTTGATGTACTGGATCCATTCGGGGCTGTAACCCTTGGAGTTCTTGGCGAAGTAGAGGGGTACGATTTCGTTCTCCAGCATAGAGTATATGGTGGCAGCGTCGAGCTTGTCCTGCTGAGCCTGGTCAGTGAAGGTGCGCTTGTCGGTGAGAGCCCAGCCGGCCTTCTCGTCGAAGCGATAGCCTTCATACCACCAGCCGTCGAGCACTGAGAAGTTGAGCACACCGTTCATCTCGGCCTTTTCGCCTGAGGTGCCAGATGCCTCGAGGGGACGGGTGGGGGTGTTCAGCCAGATGTCTACACCGGTCACGAGGCGCTTGGCCACGATCATGTTGTAGTCCTCAAGGAAGATAATCTTGCCGAGGAACTGGGGCATGCGGCTGATTTCCATGATGCGCTTGATCAGACCCTGACCGGCGCCGTCAGCGGGGTGAGCCTTGCCTGAGAATACGAACTGCACGGGGAACTGCTCGTTGTTTACGATCTTGGCCAGACGGTCCAGGTCGGTGAAGAGCAGGTGAGCACGCTTGTAGGTAGCGAAGCGGCGGGCGAAGCCGATGATGAGGGCGTTGGGGTTGATTTTGTCAACGATCTTCATTACGGCAGTGGGGTCACCCTGGTTTGCGAGCCATTTCTCCTTGAAGTCCTTCTTCACGAAGTTGATGAACTTGTTCTTCAGAGTCTGACGCATCTGCCAGATTTCCTCATCCTTGCACTTGAAGATACCCTTCCAAGCCTCGGGGTCGCTCTGGTTTTCAAACACCTGCTGGCCGAGCTTCTCGCCGTAGAATTCTTTCCACTCAGAGGCAGCCCAGGTGGGCATGTGCACACCGTTGGTCACATAGCCTACGTGGCTCTCTTCGGGGCTGTAGCCCTTCCAGACGCCGGCAAACATCTTCTTGCTCACTTCGCCGTGGAGCCAGCTTACGCCGTTGGCTTCCTGGCAGGTGTTGAGCGCGAATACGCTCATAGAGAAGCGCTCGTTGGTGTCGGGGTTCTCGCGGCCCATGTTCATCAGGTCGCTCCAAGAGATGCCGAGCTTGGCGGGATACTCGCCGAGGTATTTGCCGAAGAGGCTCTCCTCGAAGTAGTCGTGGCCTGCGGGCACGGGAGTGTGTACGGTGTAGAGGCTTGAAGCGCGCACCACTTCGAGAGCTACGTTGAAGGGGAGGTGGTCCTTCTGCACGTAGTCCACCAGACGCTGGAGGTTGAGCAGAGCTGCGTGGCCCTCGTTAGCGTGGTAGATGTCGGTGTGGATGCCGAGCTTGTTGAGCATGTACATACCGCCGATGCCGAGCAGATACTCCTGCTTGATACGGTTTTCCCAGTCGCCGCCATAGAGCTGGTGGGTGATGGGGCGGTCGTACTCTGAGTTCATGTCGAAGTCGGTGTCGAGCAAGTAGAGGTTCATGCGGCCTACGTTCACGCGCCAAACGTGGCAGTAGATTATGCGGCCGGGGAAGGGCACCTCGAGAATCATGGGGTTGCCATCTTCGCCGATTACGGGTTCTATGGGGAGCTGGTCGAAGTTCTGAGCCTCGTAGTTGGCAATCTGCTGACCGTCGATAGAGAGTGACTGGGTGAAGTAGCCGTAGCGATAAAGGAAGCCTACAGCAGTCATGTTGATGCGGGAGTCAGAGGCCTGCTTGATGTAGTCGCCGGCCAGCACGCCGAGACCACCGGAGTAAATCTTGAGGCAGTTGCAGAGGCCGTACTCCATAGAGAAGTAGCTTACGGAGGGGGCATCCGTGCGCATGGGCTGAGCCATGTACTCCTTGAACATGCCGTGCACGTGCTTGATGCGAGCCATGAATTCGGCATCGTTCATCACCTCGTCGAGGCGAGCGGAGCTGATGCGCTGAAGAAGCATTACGGGGTTTTCGCCGGTGGAGCGCCAGAGGTCGTGGTCGAGGTCGCGGAAGAGCGATTTGCCCTCGCTGTTCCATACCCACCAGAGGTTCTTGGAGAGTTCCTCCAGAGGTTTGAGAGCCTTGGGAAGCTCGGCACGCACAGTGATGTCGCGCCATGCGGGAGAATTGGTGTTGCTTACTTGCAGTTTCATATTGTTATGTATGAATTTAATTGGTTTTTTATTTGCGGTTGTCAAGTCGGCAGTCGCGGCGCTCAGCGGCTACAGCGAATGCATTGAGGTAGTGTGCTATGAAGAGTTGCCAGCGTGCCTGAGAGGCGGTGTGGCGGGCAGCCTGACCGATAGCGGCGGCCACATCGGCGGGCGCGGAGGCTATGTATTCCACCTTGCGGGCTATGGAGTCGGCGGCGGCTGCGTAGTTATGGTCGTTGCGCTCTATCACTTCGGCGCCGCAGCAGGTGAACGTGGGGTCGAAATCGTCGATAATCCACTGGCCGAAACCTGCCTTGTCGCTGCTCACAGTGGGCACGCCGAAGGCTATGCTTTCCAGCGGAGTGTAGCCCCAGGGCTCGTAATAGGAGGGGAAGATGGTGAGGTCGAGAGCGGGGAGCATGTCATAATAAGGTATGTCGAGCACACCGTCGCGGCCATCGAGATAGCAGGGGATGTAGATGAAGGTCACCTTGTCGTCATCGGCGTTCACACCCAGGCTGCGCAGGCGACACATGATGGCGTCGGAGTCCTCGTTGTGGAGGGTGTGGGTGGCGAAGTTGGAGTCCAGAGCGGCGTCAAACTCACCCTGCAGACGGCGCTTGAGGCCTTCGCGGGGAGCGTTGACCCAGGCGGGCACAAGGATGAAAGCCACCACGGGGTGCTTCAGCTCATCGCTGTGGCGCAGGGAGTTGAGCGAATCTATGAAGAGGTCCAGGCCCTTGTTGCGATATTCGTTGCGGCCGGAGGTGGCTATGAGCAGAGAGTTGTCAGGGAGCTCTTTGCCGCTTAGGGCGGAGGCTATGGCAAGCATGCGCTTGCGGGCCTCCTTGCGCTGCGACTTGTATTTGGCGGCGGAGGGCACGAAGCCATCCTCAAAGCCGTTGGGGGTTACCACCTGCGGAGTAATGTCGAGCAGCTGAGTGCACTCGGTGGAGGTCACATTGCTCACGGTCGTGAAGCAGTCGGCGCGGTGGGCCGCAGTCTTCTCGAGCGAGTGTTTGCTCTCCATGTTGAGCTCGCCGGCCATCTGGTCGCCGTTGTAGCCCTCGAAGTAATCATAGAGGGGCTTGCCGTTGCCGCAGATGCTGCGCCCAATACTGGTGGCGTGGGTGGTGAAGAGAGTGGGGCTCTCGGGCTGAATCAGTTCGAGCTTGAGCAGGCCCATAGCGGTGGTCCACTCGTCGAAATGCGCGAATGTCTGAGCCGGGTCGGCCTTCAGGTGCTCGGTGAGAGCCTTGATAACAATGGCTGAAGCTACGCCGAAAGCGCAGCCTTCGGAGTAGTCGCCGTAAGAATGAAGCGAGTCCACACCGAATTTTTCCCACATTTCGCCAAAAATGGCGGGGAGCTCGGCGTAGATGCCGTCAAACTTTACGAGAACCACCAGCGGCTGGCCGGGAATCATCCATCGGCCGGTGCGTATGCTCATGCCGTAGGGCAACGCAACTTTTGATTGCGCTGAACGAAGCAGAGTCTTATACTCCTTAAAATAAGGGGAGGGGTTTTCGGCGGTCCACACATCGGGGCCGATAAAGACGGTTGCGTCTTTAGCCAGCTCCTGCAGAGCCTGAGCCTTGGTTGAAAGCACAGTGTAGATGCCACCTATCTTATTGCAGACTTCCCAGCTTGTCTCAAAGAGGAGCTGAGGCATGTCAGTGGTTTTTTGCATACTGTAAAAACGGGGCTTAACCCCTTGAATTTATCATCTTTTTTACCGGCATCTCACGGGAACCGAATGTAGATGCCATTTCATCAATACATGCGTAAAGACACTTTCAGACTGCAAAGTTACGAAAAAAACTCTGAGAAACAAAAAATTGGGCGTTATTCTAATTTCTGAGGGAATGCTTTTAAGCTTTTTTCGGCGCTCGGGCGGGAGTTGTTGGCGCACTGAAATGGGGATTTTGTAGTTACCGCGCTTTTTCGTAATTTTGCAGCAATGGACATTGTTAGTGCAAAATACGGGGAGACTTCCCCCTGGATGACTTTTTTTACAGCTACTTACAACCGCGAGCAGACGCTGCCGCGCTGTTACGAGTGTCTGCTGAAGATGAACCCCGCCACCGATTCTGCCGGACGCAAGCTCGACCTGGAGTGGGTGATTGTGGACGACGGCAGCTCCGACGGTACCCGTGAACTTGTGGAGAAATGGGTGGCTGAGAATAAACTCGCCATAATTTACCGTTATCAGGAGAATCAGGGTAAGCATGTGGCCAGCAACGTGGGTGCCTCCATGGCGCGCGGCGAGATGATTACCAATATGGACAGCGATGACACTTTCTTTCCTGAAGCGCTCCAGACTTTCGCGACCGCGTGGGAGTCGGTACCCGCTGACCGCCGCCATGAATTTCGCGGTGTTACGGCGCGCTGTGTCGACCCGGAGACCGGTAACCTTGTGGGCACTCCGCTTCCGCGGCAGCCTTACTATGTTAACACTATCGACATGCGCCTGAAGGATAAGGTGCAGGGGGAGATGTGTGGCTGCAATCGCACGGAGATAATCAGGGAGAACCCCTTCCCGGTGTTTGATGAGCGCACGAGCTACTGTCCGGAATCCATCCTGTGGCTGGAGTTGGCCAAGAAGTATAAGGAGACGGTGATTGATGTGCCGCTGCGAGAGTATTACCACGACACGGGCAATGCCATAACCGGCCGCAGCTACAACCGCTCGCGCGCCAATTACCATTTGTGGAAGTATGAGCTCAACAACATCGTGCCCAAGTATCTGCGTTACGCCCCCAAGGAAATGCTGAAGGCAGTGGTGGGCATCACGATGGATGGCTTCCGCACCGGCCGCTCCCTGCGCCAAATTATGCGCGATGTGAAGCCGGCCACCTCCAAAGCTCTCGTGGCCCTGTTTATGCCGGCCGGCTGGCTCCTGTCCAAACGCTGATTTCATATTAAGTAAGTATCAAAAATTAAACGATATCAACCACATGAGCATGTTCATTAATTTTTGACACTTACTTATTATAAAAATATTGCTGTCCGATAAAACTTTTAGATCTACTTCTAACGCGCAGAGTTACAGCTGTTTATAGAACTACTTAAACAACAGGGCTTATACATAAAATATTATCTGGTAATCAGCGGTTTA
>JAAVFJ010000037.1 GCA_014800845.1 Bacteroidales bacterium
AAACCTGATATGAAAGTAAGAATATACAACCACCAAAGTATGCGCGTCGGTACTTTAAGTTTGCTAAATTTTATAAGCCACTTTTTCCATTGGAAATGAAGATAAATATGCCATAAAATAAGACACATGAATGGAAGTGCCACTATTATATGCAGAACAACCGGAAAGATACCACCGCTTGAAGTCGCTTCCAGTTGTATGCTTGATGCGAGGACTATTGGTAGAAGAATAGCCAAAGTCCAGTCGCATATCTTTAATTTTTGTACTTTTGTCATAGCGCAAATTTACGAATAATCTGCGAGTTGTCAAAGGAATACTTCAAGGTCATTGGCACGGAAGATGCAGCAGTCGCGGATTTTGCAACATTCGCCGGAGGAAAGTATTTTTTCATTCCTCCAACCTCCGTAAAAATTGTATCGCAGGGAGATACAATTTCTGAGTTCAAGTATAGAGCCGTCAGATTTCCAAACGGAAATATCGACAAGGTCACCGCTGTTGAGCATAGTGCGAGCCATCAGGAGAAAACTATGTTATCGGGTGAAGTGAAGATACCGGGCGATGCTGTCAGGTGAAGCACAGGACGGTTATCGGCATATCGCCAAGTGAATTTGGCAGTACTAAGCTTATCGGTACCATTCTGCATCTCGGAGGTGTACTCGATGATGAGCACCAGAGCGAAGATATATGGGGTCGTAATGGTCGGTGTGATTGCGGTCCACTCGGATCACCTCGTATGTGCAAAAAGAGTTAGAGTCTGTCAAGCCAATCGGCTCCATCCACGGCGCACAAGCCCGGAGGGCACGTGCATATAGTTCCATACCCTTAACATCTTTATGTTCTCACTGTTGAAAACATGCAGTAGCCCTATTTTACTGCTAGTGGCTTCTACCCGCTATTGAGATTTTAGGTGCTCCACGCCTTTGCCTTCGCTGATGTGGTAATTTCGATGCGGCGTCATTGTCAGAGAGCGCGCCGGAAACGCCCTTTAACAAGAAAAAATCGGGTATTCCTTTGGAAGTTAGGCAAAAAGTCACTACCTTTGTGCACTTTTTCAGCGGTAGAAGAGCGCCCAAGTTGCACTCCGACGCCTCTGAAAGTGTGCGCAAATATCTTCAAATCAAGCGCTTAGCCTCACTCTTTCGGGTTTCGAAAGTGTGGGTTGAGCCGTTTATGATGCAGTCTGCTTATGAGCAAATTCAAGGCATATAACCTCATGTTGGCCTCCCTCCCCGCCGGAGTGAGCGAGCACGAGTATCTGCTTGACACCGACTTCTTCCACAACATGGAGAACAGCGATGTGCTTGAGGCTGATGTGCGCGCACACGTGAGAGTAGACCACAAGAACGACACCTACTACCTGCATTGCCACCTCGAGGGGATGCTGCAGATAGCCTGTGACCGCTGTCTAGACCCCATGGACCACCCCGTGGATGCCGACTACGACATGGCCGTGAAGTATGGCCCTGATTACGACGACTCCGCCGACGGGCTCCTCGTAATCCCCGAGACCGATGCGTCGCTCAACCTGGCCTACATGCTCTATGACACCGCGATTCTCACCATCCCCATGCGCCATGTCCACCCGCAGGGCGCCTGCAATCAGGCTATGGCCGGGCTGCTCCGCAGCCACAACGCCGAGGAGGAGGGGGAGGAGCCCGACACCGATGAATTCCCCGACGAAGAGATGGACTAAACGCCACCCTCCGTCACCCCCCATATAAGAAAATAAACAAAGAAAAATAACAGAAAAATGGCACATCCTAAACGCAAACAATCAAAGACCCGCACTGCCAAGCGTCGTACTCACGACAAGGCTCTCGTACCCACTTTGGCTATCTGCCCCAACTGCGGTGCATGGCACGTTTACCACACCGTATGCGGCGAATGTGGCTACTACCGCGGCAAGCTCGCCATCGAGAAGGCTGCCGTGTAACAACGAGCCCCGGCCCCGGCCGGCTTCTTCAGTGAGAGTGTCCGGACTCACCCGAGGCCGCTGCCCCTCGCAGGGAGCGCCCGCACGTGAGGCCCGACATTCTCCACAATTTTTATAAAAACCACAACGGCGAGCCCCGCTCGCCCGACTGACTCACACACCCTGCCGGGCAATGTGAGCCGACCATATATAAACGCTTATGCTCAACGCAAAAATCTCAGGCATAGCCTCTTACGTGCCTGATGACATACTCGACAACGAGATGCTGTCAAAGATGGTGGACACCAACGATGAGTGGATCACTACCCGCGTAGGCATCAAAGAACGCCACATCCTGAAAGACCCCGAAAAGGGCTCAAGCTTCATGGGTATCAAGGCGGTGGACAAACTTCTGGCCGACACCGGCACAGACCCCTCGGAGATTGACCTGCTCATCTGCGGCACCTCAAACCCCGACTATCGCTTCCCCTCTACTGCCTCCATCATACAGCACGGGTGTAAGCTCTCTAACGCCTACGCCTTTGATATTCAGGCCGCTTGCGCCGGTTTCATCGTGACCTGTCAGGCTGCCCGCGCCTACATTCTCTCCGGTCTGGCCAAGAAGGTTATCGTGGTCTGCGCCGAAAAGATGAGCTCCATGACCGACTACACCGACCGCGCCACCTGCCCCCTCTTCGGCGATGCCGCTGCCGCTGTGCTCATTGAGCCCACCGACGAGCAGCTCGGCATCATGGACGCCGAAGTGCACATCGACGGCTCAGGCCTCAAACACCTGCTCATGAAAGCCGGCGGCTCCGCACGCTGCGCCTCTCACGAGACTGTGGACAACCACGAGCACTTCGTCTATCAGGAGGGCCGCGCTGTCTACAAACACGCTGTGGTAGACATGCTCACCTCCACCCTCTCCGTGATGAAGAAAAACAATCTCACAGTGGAGGATGTGGACTGGCTCGTGCCACATCAGGCCAACCTGCGCATCATCGAAGCAGTGAGCGACCGCGCCAAGTTCCCCCCCGAAAAGGTGCTCGTCAACATCCAGGACCACGGCAACACCTCTGCCGCATCCATCCCCCTCTGTCTTGACGAATACAAAAACCGTCTGCACAAGGGTGACAAGATAATGATGACAGCCTTCGGCGCCGGTTTCACCTGGGGTGCCATGTACCTCATCTGGGCCATAGACCCTAAATAACCGGCAAAACCTTTTCATCTGCAATATTACCTGAAAGAGCTGCATCAAAAAAATTGGTCAGCGCTATGCAGAAGCATGCCTTCAGCATTTAGCAAGGATACACTCCGATTATCCATGCTACATGCCGAAGGCATTAATGTTTACTCGCAACGTATCCGCCCGAAAAAGACCGACCAAACAGGAACAAATATGAATTCCGTTAATATAAAAGCTAACCACGACGGCGCGTCCCCCGGGCGATTGCGTTTGCGGTTTGTAAGATTTATGTTAGGAGCTTTTATATTTTCGAAATTCATATATGTTCCCCGCAAGACGGCCGCTTTCGGATGGTTACTTTACTCCGAACCCCGCCGGCCAAATTGTTAAAAACACAACATCTTTGCACGGTTTGAAAAATTTTCCGTAACTTTGCGGCGCAGACCACAGCTCAGAAGCACGCCAGTATCAATGGAAGAATCCCTATAACGGGTTATCTTATTGATGGTCTGGGGCGAGTGAGGTGGGATGTAAATTATTACATATTTTCAAGAGCGTTTATCCGCGCTGATTCTTGACTGCTTGAAATTCTAGCAAAATTATCATGACTACGTCAAGGATTGAGCAACGGTAGATGCCCGTAGGTATATGAATACCCATAAGATTCGACACCTTTTCCGCACTTACAGAAGAGGGCAGTCGGATATATGATTGCATATACTGGCGTGGGCTTCTGCAGTTGCCGTCCGACGTAGACAGGGCAATGCTAGAAGCCTCAAGCAGTAGGACGGTGACTGACACAGATTCCTACGCTTTTCCTTTTTAGTAAAACCTAATATTCAGCTGCATAGGGGAATCATGCAGTAAACCGATATTTATTTTTTACTCATTAACCCCTATGAAAGTAATCAAAAAACTTTTATTAATTCTGCTCGGAGCGCAGTTTTCACTGCCGGCCATAGCCTTCAACTACACCAATGAGGGCGTAACTTTGACCTATACTGTGCTTGACGAAGAGGCTAAGACCGTCAGTGTACAATACAGCTCCAACACGATAACCTCTGCGCCAATTCCTGCGGTGGCCATAGATGGGGAAACAGAATATACTGTAGTAAAGATTGCAGACAGCGGATTCTCCAGATGTACAAAAATCACAACAGTAACTATTCCGGAGACAGTGACATCAATCGGTAATTCGGCTTTTTCAGGGTGCACCCGATTAGCAAATATTACAATCCCGGAATCCGTAACTTCAATCGGCAATTCAGCGTTTTCAAGTTGTTCATATCTTAGATCCTGCAGAATCCCGGATTCCGTTACCGAGGCCAACTTCGGAACGAGTGTATTTTCAGGTAGCGGAATCACCTCTGTTACTCCTGATTTCTTTCCTGATAATTTCACATCACCCGGCACTGACACATTTAAAAATTGCACAAGTCTTACTAAGGTAGAGTTACCTGATAATATGACTATAGTAAAGGGCTTTTCTAGTTGTAGTGCGCTTACAACAGTTATTCTTCCGCCATCCATCACAACAATAGCAGATGAAGCATTCCAATTTTGCTCCAAACTATCATCGGTCAACATACCCGAAGGTGTTACGTATATCGGAACATATGCATTTTACAGGTGCATATTTCAACAGATAAGTATTCCTGAATCTGTCACATATCTCGGAGCAAATGCTTTTAACGGTACAAGTCTTACTTCGGTTGTGATTCCAAATTCGATTACCGATATTAAGAATGCTTTTTCATCATGTGCCAAATTAAAATCAATAACTTTACCAACAGGAATTAAAGAGATTGCAGCCGAGGCATTCAGTTCTTGCTCTGCTCTTACAGAAATAGTATTACCACCCTCAGTCACTACCATAGGAGCAAATGCATTTTATAATTGCAAAGCTCTGAAAAATGTCTACATGGGGCCTAATATTAAGAGTATGGATCAAAATGCATTTTATCTTGTGACCTTATCTAATTTGTATATAACTGCCCAAACACCTCCATCGGTGTACTCACAATTCAATACAGATGTGCATCTTCATGTGCAAGGAGAAGAGACTCTGAAGGAATATACCAAAGAAACCATTCCGGATCCCTCAGGTGGCACACTTTATAATCAGTGGCGTTATTACACGAATATCAGCACCATGATTGTACCTACTGAGATTAAAATCAGCAAAGAAGAGGCAAGCTCGGCGCCAATGCGTATTATCGACAACCCCTACAGCTCAGCTGACCATATATATGGCCAGCCGGGAGATACATTTATCCGCATGGCCACTCTTATCCCGGAAGATTCGCCTATGCAGCAGACATTCTGGTCCTCTTCTGACCCATCCAAAGTAGCGGTAAATAACGCCGGAGCAATCTCCATAAAAGAATATCCTGAGATAAATAACCCGGTGACACTCTCCGTAGAGACACTGTATTCTGATGGTCCTACCGCAAAGGTTACCATTGAAAATTATCTTATGACTGACGTGAATTCAATTCCGTCAGATAGTGAAAATGTCGGATCAGACACTTCTGCACAAACACAAATCTACACAATTGGCGGCCTACCGGTAGGCAACTCGCTGAATGGATTGACATCAGGCATATATATTGTGAAGCAAGGAAATAAAGTTGTCAAACTAAACATTAGATAATTTCAATGTAGGCTGATACCACCTTGTGAAAGGTTGAACAGTTGAGAAAGGTTGATCTCGTAACCTATCCTTTCTTCCAATTGAATTAATTTAGCTTTTATCAATCAGCGGTGTCGTGTGCGTGAGCATGCGGCACCGCGCCTTTTCCGTAACTCGCGGCCGGTTACGAACTTTGCGGGGGTAAGGGGCGTTATATTAATTGAGCGGCCCGAATTGCGCGGCGGCTAATTATTTTATTACTCCCAACATATAACCCGAAATTATCATGGCTGAAGAAAGAATCATACCCTCACCCGAAGAAATAGAAGCCGCCGACACACTCAAGATGCCCGGCGAAATCATGGAAGACAAGCTCTCGCTCGACGAAGCTCCCGCTGTGGCCGAAGGCCACAAGGCAGGCTTCGTAAACATTGTGGGCAACCCCAATGTGGGCAAGTCCACGCTGATGAATGACCTTGTGGGCGAGCGCATCTCCATCATCACCTCAAAGGCGCAGACCACCCGCCACCGCATCATGGGCATTGTCAACACGCCGGCCTATCAGATTGTGTTCTCCGACACCCCGGGTGTGCTCAAGCCCAAATACAAACTCCAGGAGTCCATGCTCGACTTCTCAGAGGGCGCCCTGACCGATGCCGACATCCTCCTTTATGTGACCGATGTGGTGGAAGACCCCACTAAGAATCAGGAATTTCTCGACAAGGTAGCCCGCGAAAAGATACCCGTGCTGCTGGTTATCAATAAGATTGACCTGCTCCCGGACAACGCCGCTCTTGAGGCTATCGTAAGCCGCTGGAAAGAGCTCCTCCCCAACGCCGAGGTGTTCCCCTGCTCGGCCAAGGAGCATTTCAATGTAGACAATCTGCGCAACCGCATCGTGGAGCTGCTCCCCCCCTCTCCCCCCTTCTTCGGCAAGGATGCGCTCACCGACAAGCCGGCCCGTTTCTTCGTGACCGAGATTATCCGCGAAAAGATTCTTCTGCAGTATGACAAGGAGATACCTTACTCCGCCGAGGTGCTCGTAGAGAAATTTGAGGAGAAGGAACACGCAATTCACATTATGGCCGTTATCTATGTAGAGCGCGACTCTCAGAAGGGCATCCTCATAGGTAAGGGTGGCGACAAAATTAAGAAAGTAGGCATCGAGGCCCGCAAGGACATCGAGAAGTTCTTCGGCAAGCGCGTCTATCTTGAGCTCTTCGTGAAGGTAGAGAAGGACTGGCGCAACCGCGAGAATAAACTTAAAGCTTTCGGATATATAGAATAATCATATCATAATGAGTAAGTTAGCAGCAATAGTAGGGCGGCCCAATGTGGGTAAATCCACCTTGTTCAACCGCTTGACGCAGACACGCTCCGCAATAGTCGACCCCACTGCGGGCACCACCCGCGACCGCCAGTATGGCAAGGTCGACTGGTGCGGACAGGAATTCTCAATCGTCGACACCGGCGGCTGGGTAGTTAATTCCGACGACATTTTTGAAGACGAAATCAACAAGCAGGTGCATGTGGCCATTGAAGAGGCCGACGTGATTCTGTTTGTGGTGGACGCATCTAACGGCGTGACAGACCTGGACGACCATGTCGCCCAGATTCTGCGCCGCTCCAAGAAGCCCGTGATTCTCGTGGCCAACAAGACGGACCTGGGCGATGCCCGCTTCAATGTGGCCGAGTTTTACAGCCTCGGCCTGGGCGACCCTGTCGACATCAGCGCCGCCAGCGGCTCCGGCACCGGCGACCTGCTGGACCTGATAGTCAAGGATCTGCCGGAAGATGACGGTGCCGATGAGCATGAGGAGCACATTCCCCGCTTCGCCATCGTAGGGCGCCCTAACGCAGGCAAGTCTTCCATTATCAACGCTTTCATAGGCGAAGACCGCCACATCGTGACCGACATAGCCGGCACCACCCGCGACAGCATCTACCACCGTTACAATAAGTTCGGTTTCGATTTCTACCTCGTGGACACCGCCGGTATCCGCAAGAAAACCAAGGTGAACGAGGACATCGAGTACTACTCCGTGATCCGCTCCATACGCGCCATCGAGAACAGCGATGTCTGTATTCTGCTCATCGACGCCACCCGCGGCATCGAGTCGCAGGATGCCAACATCTTCTCGCTCATACAGCGCAACAAGAAAGGTCTGGTGGTGTGCGTCAACAAGTGGGACATAGCCGAAGACAAGAGTCTGGAGGCGCAGAAGCGTTTCGAAGCGGCCATCCGCGAGCGCTTCGCCCCCTTCACCGACTTCCCCATCATCTTCGGCTCGGCCCTGACAAAGCAGCGCATCTACAAGGTGATCGAAACCGCCGCCGAGGTTTATCAGAACCGCAACCGCGTGATTCCCACCTCGCAGCTCAACACCTATATGCTTGAAGTGATATCCGTGACCCCACCGCCGAGCAACAAGGGTAAGTTCGTGAAAATCAAGTATGTGACCATGCTTAAGGATTCCGTGATACCCACGTTCGTCTTCTTCTGCAACCTGCCGCAGTGGGTGAAGGAGCCCTATCGCCGCTTCCTCGAAAACAAGATTCGCGAGAAGTGGGACTTCCACGGCACCCCCATCTCAATCTTCATGCGCGAAAAATAATCGATTAATATTGTTAATTTACGTTAAATTCCCCGCTTCTTAATAACAGATGCGGGGAATTTCGCTATCTTTGTACACGGAAAAAGCGGCTGCCAAGGGCTTTTTCCTGCTTTCGGGCCGGTTCTCTCCCCTGCTTCCGAGCCCCGTAAGCGCCTCATATTCAAGTGTGAGGATGCGCGGCACGACCGTCTACCGACCCCCATGTCGGAGCGAAGACGGCTGTCGTGCAGTCCTTGTATTGTATCTACTCGGAATCGCCGCCGCAGCCGGCATAATTCCAAGACAAATCAAACAATAATTATGTTAGACCGCAACGCCATCCTTGACTTCGTAAGCAGACAGATTGAAGGCACCGACCTCTTTCCGGTAGACGTAACCGTAAGCCCTGACAATGTGATTGTAGTGGAGCTCGACGGACCCGCAGGCGTAGATATCGACACCTGCGTTAATCTCAGCCGAGCCTTTGAGGAGGAGTTTCCCCGCGAGCCCGAAGACTACGAACTTGAGGTGGGCGGCGCCGGACTGACTGCCCCCTTCAAGGTGCTCGGCCAGTACCTCAAAAACATAGGCCGCGAGATTGAGGTGCTCACTGCCGACTCCCGCAAGCTCAAAGGCACCCTCACTGCCGCCGATGCCGACGCCATCACGCTGCGCCGCGAAGTCAAAGTGAAGGTGGAGGGCAAGAAAAAGCCCGTGATTGAAGAGCAGGAGGAGCGCATACCCATGGCCGACATCCGCAAGGCTCAGCTCATCCTCAATTTTTAAAATCGTAAAATCAACAACCCAAAATAAATGGCAAAGAAAATAGAAAGCGAGAACATGGTGGACCGCTTCGCCGAGTTCAAGGAATTGAAGAACATCGACAAGACCACTATGATCAGCGTGCTGGAGGAATCCTTCCGCAATGTGCTGGCGAAAATGTTTGGCACCGACGAGAATTTCGACGTAATCATGAACCCCGACAAGGGGGACTGCGAAATCTATCAGAATCTGCTGGTAGTGGCCGACGGCGAGGTGGAAAACCCCGTGACTCAGATCGGCCTGAGCGAGGCCCGCGAAATCGACCCCGAGTGTGAAGTGGGCGAAGATGTGGCCAAAGAGATTATTTTCGCCAACTTCGGACGCCGCGCCATTCTCAACCTGCGCCAGACTCTGCAGAGCAAGATTCTCGACCTGCAGAACGATGCTCTCTACTCCAAATTCAAGGAGCTCGAGGGGGAAATCATCACCGGCGAGGTACACCAGATCTGGAAGCGCGAGATGCTCCTCATGGACGAAGACCAGAACGAGCTCATCATGCCGAAAGAGGAACAGATTCCCAGCGATTTCTTCCATAAGGGTGACATTGTGCGCGCCATAGTGAAGCGCGTGGATAACCCCAACGGCAAGCCCAAAATCATCGTGTCACGCACCGACGAGCGCTTCTTGCGCCGCCTCTTCGAGCAGGAGGTGCCCGAAATCCACGACGGCCTCATCACCATCAAGAAGGTGGCCCGCATCCCCGGCGAACGCGCCAAGATTGCTGTAGAGAGCTACGACGACCGCATCGACCCCGTAGGCGCATGCGTAGGCATCAAGGGTGCACGCATCCACGGCATCGTGCGCGAGCTCAAGAATGAGAACATCGACGTGCTCAACTACACCGCCAACCCCACCCTCATGATTCAGCGCGCCCTCGCCCCCGCCTACGTCAACTCTATCCGCCTCAACGAGGAGGAGAAGAAGGCCGAGGTCTTCCTCCACCCCGATGAGGTCAGCAAAGCTATCGGTAAGGGTGGCTACAACATCCGCCTCGCCTCCATGCTCATAGGCTACACTATAGACGTCTACCGCGACATCGCCCCCGACGAGGACGACATCTATCTCGACGAATTTGCCGACGAAATCGACCCCTGGATTATCGAGACCCTCAAGGACATGGGTCTGGCCACTGCCAAGGCCGTGCTCAACGCTCCCCGCGAACAGCTCATCAAGCAGGCAGACCTCGAGGAAGAGGCTGTCGACAAGATTCTCGCAGTGCTCAGCGCCGAGTTCGAAGACTGATTCCGTCACTTTGATTTCCTCTCAACTCGTAATTATATAAATAGTACAATATGCCAACAAAAATAAGCAAAATAGCAAGAGAACTTAATGTAGGTGTCAGCACTGCAGCCGAGTTTCTTCGCAAAAAGGGTGTGACGGTAGACGACAATCCTAACGCACGAATTAGCGACGAGGCCGTAGGGATGCTCTACAAGGAATATGCCGGCGACAAGCAGGCCCGCGCCGTAGTGGACGCCGCCGCTGCCAAGCGCGACGACCTGCGCGAAGCCCGCAAGGCCGAAAAGGCTGCCGCCAAGGCTGAGAAAGCAGCCGAAAAGGCCGCGGCCGAAAAGGCTGCCCCCGCAGTAGCAAAGACCGGCCTCAAGGTGCTCGGCAAGGTGGAGCTCGACAAGCACGGCAATGTGGTGAAACCCAAAGCCGCCGAGAAGCCTGCCGAGAAACCCGCTGAGAAGCCCGCAGAAAAGGCTGCTCCCGCCCCCAAGGCCGCTAAGCCCGCCGCTCAGGAGGCCGCTCCCAAGCCCAAGCAGGAGCCCAAGGCCGAAACCAAACCCGCTCCCAAGGCTGAAGCGAAGCCCGCTGCCACACCCAAGCAGGAAGCAGCCCCCGCTCCCGCAGCTCCCAAAGAGCCCGCCATGAAGAGCGAAGTCAAGATACTCACCCCCGAGAAGAAGGAGTCGGAAGTGTTCCGCCCCACTCCCAGCGTGCAGACACCCCAGTTTAAGGTGGTAGGCACCATCGACCTCTCGGCCATCAACTCCTCTACCCGCCCCCGCAAGCATGGCGGCAAGGGTCGCTCCGGCACCCAGAACGGTCAGGGCTCCGCTCAGAGCGGCTCCGGCACCGGACGCAGAAAACGCAACCGCATAGGCAAGGAAAAGGTCGATGTGGAAAAGACGGCCTCACAGCCCGGATTCGAAGGCTCCCGCCCCAAAGCCCAGAAGGGCCAGGGGGGTGGCGGCAATCAGGGTGGCCAGTCACGCAATGACAAGCAGGGTCAGAGCAAGCGCCAGCGCGGCAAGAAAGAGGCTCCCAAGCCCGTGCAGATGACCGACGAAGAGGTACAGAAGCAGGTGAAAGAGACCCTCGCCCGCCTCACCAACAAGACCACCAAGAAGAGCGTGAAGTATCGTCGCGAGAAGCGCGAAGAGGTGCACAAACGCATGGAGAGCGAAGCCGAACGCGAAGCAGCTCAGAGCAAGGTAATCAAAATCACGGAATTCGTGACCGTCAATGACCTTGCCAACCTCATGGAAGTGCCCGTCACCAAGATTATCGGCACCTGCATGAGCCTCGGTCTCATGGTGAGCATCAACCAGCGCCTCGACGCCGAGACCATCAACATCGTGGCCGAAGAATTCGGCTTCACCACCGAATATGTCAGCGCCGAAGTGTCCGAAGCCATCACTGTGGAAGAGGACAAAGAAGAGGACCTGCAGCCCCGCTCACCCATCGTGACCGTCATGGGTCACGTGGACCACGGTAAGACCTCGCTGCTCGACTATATCCGTAAGGCCAACGTAATAGCCGGCGAGGCAGGCGGCATCACCCAGCACATCGGTGCCTACAACGTGAAGCTTGCCGACGGCCGCCACATCACATTCCTCGACACCCCGGGCCACGAAGCCTTCACCGCCATGCGTGCGCGTGGTGCTAAGGTGACCGACCTTGCCATCATCATCGTGGCTGCCGACGACAATGTGATGCCCCAGACAGTGGAAGCAATCAACCACGCTACCGCTGCCGGCGTGCCCATTGTCTTCGCCATCAACAAGATAGACAAACCCGCCGCCAACCCCGACAAAATCAAGGAGGAGCTCTCAGCTATGAACTACCTCGTGGAGGACTGGGGCGGCAAATACCAGAGCCAGGAGATATCCGCCAAGAAGGGTATCGGCGTGGAAGAGCTCATGGAGAAGGTGCTTCTTGAAGCCGAAATGCTCGACCTCAAGGCCAACCCCAACCGCAACGCCGTAGGCTCCATCATCGAGTCATCGCTCGACAAGGGTCGCGGCTACGTAGCCACCGTGCTCGTGCAGAACGGCACCCTGCATGTGGGCGACGTAGTGCTCGCCGGCACCCACCACGGCAAGATTCGCGCCATGTTCAACGAGCGCAACCAGCGTGTGACCGAAGCCGGCCCCGCTACCCCCGTGCTCGTACTCGGCCTCAACGGCGCCCCGACCGCCGGCGACACCTTCAACGTGCTCGACACCGAACAGGAAGCCCGCGAGATTGCCTCCAAGCGCGAACAGCTGCAGCGCGAGCTCGCCAACCGCACCCAGAAGCGTCTGGGCCTGCAGGAGCTCGCACGCCGCAAAGCGCTCGGCGATTTCCATCAGCTCAACCTCATCGTCAAGGGCGACGTGGACGGGTCTATCGAAGCACTCTCCGACTCACTCATCAAGCTCTCCACTCCCGAAGTGCAGGTCAACGTGCTGCATAAAGGCGTGGGCGCCATCTCCGAGAGCGACGTCACTCTGGCAGCTGCCTCCGATGCCATCATCATCGGCTTCCAGGTGCGACCCAGCGCAGCTGCCCGCCGCGAGGCCGAGAAAGAGGGCGTAGAGGTACGTCTCTACTCCGTAATCTACAAAGCCATCGAGGAGGTCAAAGACGCAATGGAGGGCATGCTCTCACCCGAGATACGCGAAGAAATCACCGGCACAGCCGAAGTGCTGCAGACCTACCACATCTCAAAGGTGGGCACCATCGCCGGCGCCATCGTGCGCGACGGCAAAGTGAAGCGCGGCGCGAAGGTGCGCGTAATCCGCGACGGCATCGTAGTCTACACCGGCGACCTCGGCTCCCTCAAGCGCTTCAAGGATGATGCCAAGGAGGTAGTGAGCGGCTTCGAATGTGGTCTCCAGATAGCAAACTACAACAACATCGAAGTAGGCGACATGATCGAAGCCTACGAAGAAATAGCCGTTAAAAAGACCCTGTAATTTATTCCCGTTTGAGGTTGTGTCAAAACAGCCATAAATAAAGAAATGTAGGGACATGCCCAAGGCATGTAGCATTTGAACCACATCCGTTCGCTACACGCCCCGTGCATGTCTCTTCATTTATTATCGGCACTCTCCCCGGCACACCCTTTCTTCTTTTTCTGATATGTATACTCTTGGTATTCGCTTTTATGAATTGGCTTTGCGGGTGGCGGCCGCCAGGAACCGGAAGGCGCGACTGATGCTTGATGGGCGCAAACTGGCACTGCCTCTTATTGAGCGGGTGCGCAAGCCCGGCGAGCGCTGGGTGTGGGTGCATGCCGCCAGCCTCGGTGAGTTTGAGCAGGGGCGCCCCCTCATGGAGCGCATCCGCGCCGAGCATCCGGAGCTGAAGATTGCCCTCACGTTCTACAGCCCCTCGGGCTACGAGGTGCGCAAGAATTACCCGGGGGCCGACCTCGTGGCTTATCTGCCTGCCGACACTCCGGGGGCTATGCGCCGCTTCATCGATGCGCTGAATCCGGAGCTGGCCGTAATCGTGAAATATGAGTTCTGGCGCAATATGCTCGGCGAGCTTAAGCGCCGGGGCATACGCACTATTCTCATCTCCGCCATATTCCGCCCTGACCAGCTTTTTTTCAAGCCCTGGGGTGGCTGGTACCGGCAGATGCTCCGCTGCTTCTCCCACCTATATGTGCAGGACGAGGGGAGCCGCAAGCTGCTGGCGTCCGTAGGCATTGAGAATGTGACGGTGGCGGGCGACACCCGTTTCGACCGCGTCACGGACATCATGAAGGGGACCCGCGAGATTCCGGCACTGGATGCGTTCACGGCAGGCGGCACACGCTTCACCCTCATCTTCGGCTCATCATGGGGCGCCGACGAGGATGTTTATTTCCCCTGGCTGCGCAGCCGGCAGGGGGGCGTGAAAGCCATAATCGCGCCTCACGAGTTTGACGCGCCCCGCCTGGAGAAGATGCGCTCGCGCCTGAGCCCCATGCGCGTGGTGCTCCTGAGCGAAGTCGAGGCCAACCCCTCGGCAGCTGCGGGGGCCGATGTGCTGATAATCGACTGCTTCGGGCTGCTCTCGTCGGCTTACCGCTACGGGTCCATAGCCTACATAGGTGGCGGATTTGGCGCCGGTATCCATAACATCAATGAAGCGGCGGTATACGGCATTCCCGTAATCTTCGGTCCGCGCCATCAGAAATTCCTTGAGGCCTCGGAGCTGATAGCGGCCGGCGGCGGCTTCAGCATCAGCAGCGCCGAGGAGTTTGCCGCGCTCATGGATGGGGGCAAACGCAAGAAAGGGCTGACGGAGCCGGCCTGCAGACGCAAAGCCGGTGACGCCGCCGGAGCATATATCCGCTCCAAGCTCGGCGCCACCGACATTATATATAATTCACTTATGAGTTAGTTGTCAGGCGAGAAGAGGGGGTCCCAGGCGGGGAGCTTCACCGGTGTCTGCTTCAGCACGGAGAGCACCTTCTTAGGTACATACTTCTTCTGCGCCACCAGACGGAACATATATTCATCAAACCAGCGGTCACTCATAATCAGGTGGCCGTCATTTGCACCGGGTCCCCAGCTGTTTTCCACCATCCACTTGCGGGGCTGCCCCTTCTCGTCGAGGTCCACAGCCATGAGGGTCATGGCGTGAGATGAGGCCGAGGCGTGAGTGCGGATGCGGTCGGCCTTCGTCATGGGGAAATCAGTCTCAAACAGGTCGGCATACGCAAAGTTATCGGGGTCGAGATAGCCGCGGTCGCGGTCCAGATACTTGCCTACATCGCAGGAGAAATACATCATAGTGCTGTCCTTGATTGAAGCTATGGCTATCTCCTTGATGTCCTCGATGGGGAGATTTACGTAGGTCCAGTTCTTGCCGTCATAGGCATGGCGGTCATAGTCAATCTCATAGAGCTGATAGAAGGGGCGCGAGGGGTCATTCATCAGCATCACGTAGTCGCCGGTCAGGTCATTGCCGGCCAGCTCCTTGTAGAAGCTCTGAGGGGTATAGGTGCGAGTCTCCAGAGGCTTGCCTGCGGCGTCGCAGCGTGTCCAGGAGAACTCCGTGGGGGGCTCGCCCAGCGTCAGCGAGAGCATGCGGTAGATGGTCGAGAGCATCTGCTCCTTCTCGTTGGCAATGCTGGCGTCCGAGGCGCCGGAGGCCTTCATGTCGCGTAGCTTGAGGCCATACTCGCGCAGCTTGAGCGAGATGAGATTGCTCAAGCGGGAAGTGGCGTTGGAATTGGCAGTCTCGGCCATGACCGATGCGGGTACCACGCCATACTTAGAGAAATTGTCGGCGATGCCTGTAAACTGTCCGCCGTCGCTCAGCGGGTTGGCGAAGAGCCAGTCCACTGTTTTGTCATCCATCGGGAGCTCGGCAGTGTCGATAATACCCTGCAGGAAGAGATTTGATTTCTCCAGCTGGTCGTAGAAGAAATTGTAGACCTGCGAGAGCTTGAGCTCCGGCAGCCTGACATTCTTCATCATCTGGGCGCGCAGCACATTGTGGCCCGTGAAGAGCCAGCAGCGGCCTGACTGCTGTTGGTCAGTAATCCCTTTGCTCTCCACGCGGTGGGAGAAATGGGTGTCGAAATTGTTCTTGCTCTCGGCATTGCGGGCCACGCGGTCGATGGTGTGCTCACTCAGGGCATTGCGCAGAGCGCGCTGCGAGGACGAGGCGGGATTGAGGCTGCGCAGACGCGCAAGCATGTCAGCGTCAATGCCACCGGGACCGGCAGCGGCAGCGGTCAACACACTTGCCGACAGCAGCGCAAGTGTGCATAAATCTTTGATAAATGTCATAGGTAGTTAGGTTAAAAAGCTGAATATCAGACATTCGTGCAGATGCCTGATATTCCTGATGATTAGTTGTGTTTACTTCTGTGTGATGCTGTCGGCAGCCTGAGGTGCAACGGGGGCGGTGGAGCTGTTGCGGCTTACATTGTCAAGCATCTCGCCGGCAGCCTGACGCGCCTCCTGAATCTGCTGTTTGTCGGCCTCCGACTTACCGCCGCAGGCACTCAGACCGAGCGCCAAAGCTGCGGCACCAATCAATAATAATTTCTTCATTGTGCTGTGAAAGTGAATGTTATAATCTGATGATAAGTTTCTTCGGGTCGCAGAACCTGCGAGGGGAATTCCGGGTGATTAGGCGCATCGGGCATGCCTTGCATCTCCACAGCCACGCCGCCGTAGTCGGCATATTCCTTGCCATTCTTCGACAGGGGGGAGCCGGTGAGCCAGTTGCCGGTGTAGACATGAGCGGCCGGCTGCGTGGAGCCTATCTCCAGCTTGCGACCCGAGAGGGGCTCCTCGAGAGTGACCACAGCCTCCTGATACTTGCCGGGGGCCCAGTCATCGACCACCCACGAGGCGTCGTAACCCTTGGCATACTTCAGTGCCGGGAAATCCTGTTCTATATCCTTGCCGAGCTCCTTTGCCACAGTGAAGTCCATAGGGGTACCGGCCACCGGGGCCATCTCGCCGGTTGGTATGAGAGTATCGTCGGTGGGCAGATAGCGCGAAGCCTTCATAGTCATCAGGTGAGAGAGGGCGCTGCCGCTGTCTTCGCCACGCAGATTCCAGTAAGTGTGGTTGGTGAGATTGATTACGGTGGGGGCGGTGGTGGTGGCGCGCAGGTCGATGTTGAGGCGGTTGAAATTCTCCTCCACAGTGTATTCCACCTGAGCCTTAACCTCGCCGGGATAACCCTCTTCGCCATCGGCCGAGGTGTAAGTGAAGCGCACGCCGTTAGGGAGTAGCTCCACATCCCACAGATGGTTCTGGAAACCCTCCGGGCCACCATGCAGAGCGTTGGGGCCGTTGTTCACAGCCAGATGATACTCCTTGCCGTCGAGGCTGAAGAGCCCCTTGGCTATGCGGTTGGCATAGCGGCCGGGGGTCTTGCCCATGCAGGGACCGTCATGGTCATAATCGCGCAGTTTGCGATAACCCAGAGCCACGTCGGCCAGACGCCCTTCGGCATCGGGCACCACGCAACTCACTATGCCGGCGCCGAGGTTGCTCACCTCCACGCTCATGCCGTGCTTGTTGGATATGGTGATGAGGCGGATGTCCCCCTCATATCTTTCTTCTACAGTCATAAGCTTTAGTTTTTATTACTCCACGCGGCGGGCGCCGTCGGAGATTATTACGTCATAGACCTTGGGCTCATGGCCATATTTCTGCTTGAAGCGGGCCACAGCTTCGGTCACAAATTTGTCATACAGGTCATTCTCCACGAGATTGATGGTGCAGCCGCCGAAGCCGCCACCCATTATGCGTGAGCCGGTCACACCCAGCTCCTTAGCAGTGTCAGCCAGGAAGTCGAGCTCCTCGCAGCTCACCTCGTAGTCCTTTGAAAGGCCCTCGTGAGTGGCATACATCATCTTGCCCACCTCATCGTAGTCGCCACGCTCCAGAGCGGCGCAGACGGTGAGCACGCGGTCGCGCTCCTCAATCACGTACTTGGCGCGTCGGTAGTCCTCATCGCTCAGGGTCACCTTCACGGCGTTGAGCTCGGCCAGACTTACGTCGCGCAGGCTGGGCACTCCCAGCGATTTGGCCACACGCTCGCAGCTCTCGCGGCGCTTGTTGTAGGGAGAGTCCTTAAGCTCGTGCTTCACGCGGGAGTCTATCAGCACAAGGCGGTGATGCTCAGGCGCAAAGGGGAAATATTCATAGCTCAGGTCGCGGCAGTCGAGGCGGATGAGGCTACCCTTCTTGCCGAATACCGATGCAAACTGGTCCATGATGCCGCAGTTCACTCCGCAATAGTTGTGCTCGGTGCTCTGGCCGATCTTTGCCAGCTCGAATTTATCTATCTTGCCCTCGTTGAACAGCTCATTGAGCGCGAAAGCGAAGCAGCTCTCCAGAGCGGCCGAGGAGCTGAGGCCGGCGCCGAGGGGCACATTGCCGGCGAAGACGGTGTCGAAGCCCCCGACCTTGCCGCCACGCTTTATTATCTCGCGGCACACGCCGAAAATATAGCGTGCCCAACCCTGCTCGGGAGCATCCTCCTCGCGCAGTCCGAACTCGCAGTATTCGTCTATATCTATTGAAAACACCCGCACCCGGTCAGTGCCGTTGGGGCGAATCTCAGCCATGATAACCTTGTCGATTGCACCGGGGAAGACGAAGCCTTCGTTGTAGTCAGTGTGTTCGCCTATGAGATTGATGCGCCCGGCCGACGCAAAAAATTCCCCCTCCGGGGTTCCGAAGCGCTCTGTAAACGCGTTGCGGATGAGTTCTTTCATTTCCATGGTTTGCTTAGTATTTTAAGTAAGTGTCAAAAATTAAACGATATCAAATTCTGAAGTAAGTGTTATATCTTGAACATATAATTCTTGTTCTTTTCGACCGCTTTCACCTTGTCGCTCAGTCGCATAGCTCGCTATGCTCCTTCGCTCCGCGGCGAAATCGCTTCGAAAATAACTGCGCCTTATATGTCCATTAATTTTTGACACTTACTTATCTGATTGGGTTGGTTCTATCTTTATATGTTGCAAATGTACAAAAAGTTTCGATGCGATACAAGAAATCCCGTTAATAATCACTAATTTTGCATTATGGAAAAACGTGGCTTCTTCTCCCGACATTCTACAGTGCTTGTGCAGGTCATAATCTGGCTTGTGCTGATAACCATGCCGGTGTGGGCCTTTTGGACATCGGGGAACGGCAATGTGCTGGAGACCCTGTTCTGGTGGCTCGTGCCCGTAAGCGGCTGGATGCTGATTTTCTATCTCAACTATCTGCTCTACATTCCCAGAGTGCTTTTCCGCCATAAGCTCTGGAAATTCATCATGTTCAATTTCTTTTCCTCCCTGGGCATAATAGGGGTGATTGAGCTGATTGACGCCCTCCACGCCGGGACCTCATGGAAATTTGAGCCGGTGATGATTATTGGCATCATAGCCGTCATGATTACCTATATCTTCGTGATTTTCACGGCTATATCCATCCGTTCGCTGCAGCGCAACAAGCATCTGGAGCAGGAGCGCGAGACTGCGCGGCTCGAACAGAGCGAGATGGAGCTCTCGCGCCTCAAGAGTCAGCTTAACCCTCACTTCCTCTTCAATTCGCTCAACAACATTTCGGCCCTCTCGGCCATCGATGCCGAGGCCGCGCAACAAGCCATCGAGACCCTCAGCTCCATGCTGCGTTATGTGCTCTACGACACTGCCGTGCCACTCGTCCCGCTCGAATCGGAGCTTCAGTTTATGCGCGACTACATAACGCTCATGAGCCTGCGATACACCGACTCTCTCAGCGTAAAGCTGGAGGTGGACCCGGAGTTGCCGCCGAGCACTCTCACTCCTCCCATGCTCTTCATCTCGCTGGTAGAGAATGCCTTCAAATATGGCGCGAGCAGCACTCACCATTCCGAAATAAACATCAGTGTAAAGACCGACGGCGACATGCTCACAATGCGTATCACCAACACACTGCTGATTCCGGGCGTAAGCGCTCCGGCTGAAAAATCTCGTCCGGAGAAGCATGGCGTAGGCCTGCGCAATCTGCATCGCCGACTTGAGATTCTCTTCCCCGGCAACCACACGCTCACCTACGGACCGCAGTCCAACGGCCTCATCTACGAGGCGCTGATTTCAATCCCCAAGTAAATACAGAAAAACGTGGCACAGATTAATTGCATAGTAGTAGACGACGAGCCGCTGGCTCTCAAGCTGATTAGCAGCTTCGTGGAGCGCACCCCTTTCCTGCAGCTCCAGGGGGCTTACATCTCCCCTACCGAGGCCATAGGCGCCGTGACACCGCAGACCGACGTGGTGTTTCTCGACATACACATGCCGGAGCTCTCCGGCATCGAGCTGGCCCGAGCACTCCCGCCGGGGGTGAAGATTGTCTTCACCACAGCCTACCGCGAGTATGCGCTCGAAAGCTATGCCGTGCATGCCGCCGACTATCTGCTCAAACCCCTCAGCTACTCCCGCTTTCTTGAGACGGCCACCCGCCTGCGCAACATGCTCACCTCCTCGGCTGCCCCCAAAACCGACGATGCCGAGCCGGCTTCCGACTCCCCTGACTTTATCTTCGTGAAGAGCGATTACCGCTTCGTGCGCATTGACCTGCATGACGTGCTCTATCTGAAAGGGCTCAAGGACTACGTGAGCATCTATCTGCGCGGCCGCAAGACACCTATCGTGGCCACTACCACCATGAAAGCTATGGAGGAGCGACTGCCGCAACCCCGCTTCTGCCGCGTGCACAAGAGCTATATTGTGGCCATGGGCGCCATAGAAGCCGTAGAGCGCAGCCGCATCATGATAGCCGAGGAGATTATTCCGGTCAGCGATGCCTACCGCGCCCGCTTCTTCTCCCTGCTCGAGTGAGCAACTTTATAACCGCTTTCCGCGTTTACACTGTAAATAACACGTAACTCCCAAAATATAACACATGGACAGATACCAAGAAGCTCTCTCCGCCAGCACAGTGCCCACCTCGGAAGAGGTAGTGAAGGCCGAGGTGGCAAAAATCCTCGAAAAGGCACCGGAATATAACACTCCCGAGATTCTCAGTTTCCTGTTAGGCTCTATTGACCTCACCACCCTCTCCACTACTGATTCGGTGAAGAGTGTGTCGGCCTTCACGCGCCGCGTCAATGACTTCGACAACGATTACCCGCAGCTCCCGCACGTAGCTGCCATCTGCGTCTACTCCAACTTCGCCGAGGTGGTGCGCACCAATCTCGATGTGCAGGGTGTGGACATAGCTGTCGTGGCCGGAGGTTTCCCCTCATCGCAGACCTATCTGCCGGTGAAGATTGCCGACTGCGCGCTGGCCGTGGCCGGCGGTGCCGATGAAGTGGACATTGTTATGAACCTCGGTTATTTCTTCGATGAGAACTACGAGGACCTCTGCGACGAAATAATTGAGCAGAAACATGCCGTAAAGGATGCCAAGCTCAAGGTGATTCTCGAGACCGGCGCCCTGCGCACCCCCGAGAACATCAAGCGTGCATCGGTGCTCGCCATGTACAGCGACGCCGACTTCATCAAGACCTCTACGGGCAAAATCTACGAGGGTGCCACTCTTGAAGCCGCATGGGTGATGTGTAAGTGCATCAAGGAATATTACGAGAAGACAGGCCGCAAGGTGGGCTTCAAGGCTGCCGGCGGCGTGCGCACGGCTGAAGAGGCTGTGCAGTATTACGCCATTGTGAAAGAGGTGCTCGGCGACGAATGGCTCAACCACGACCTCTTCCGCATAGGCGCCTCCTCACTGGCCAACAATCTCCTCTCAGCCATAGAGGGCACCGAAGTCAAGTACTTCTGAGCATCCCACCTCTCCCAAATCTCCCATAACTCCCATCTCTCCCATAACTCCCAAGACCCTAAATAAACACTCAGCTCCGCGAATTCAGGATTCGCGGAGCTGAGCTATTTTAGCGAGAGTGTTTCGGTTTACTTCACAATCACTTTGTAGGTCTTGCCGGCATAGTTCACCATGTAGATGCCGGGGGCGAGATTCTCGCGGCCGCAAGCAGCACCGGTCAGGGTGAATACGCGAGCGGAGGCGGGAGCGTCGATAGCGGCCTGCAGACCGCGCACAGGCACGAAGTCAGCCTCGATAGCGTCTACGGCAGCTGACTGCTGAGACAGCAAGTTGGGAGTGAAGATGAGCTCGTTGCTGGTCTTGCTTGAGGGGATACCCTGCACGGGGCGCACATAAGCGTGGAACTCGCGGGTGAGTTTATCGGAGGTGAGGTTCAGCTCATAGCTGGTCACATTGCCCACGTTCTTCTCGTTGAGCAGGCTCTCGTAGAAGGGTGTGCCGCTGCTTGTCAGGCGGAACATGGTCAGCTGATAGCTGTCAGCGCCGGGCACCTCGTCCCACTCCAGGTGGAGGGTGTTAGTGCGGCGGCCGGTCTCGCTTTCCACCATGTAGGGCTCTTTGAGCACTGTGGTCAGCTCGGGAGTGCCGCTGATCACATCGTAGCTGAATGAGCTCTCGCCGGTCTCTGAGTCGAAGGCTATGTTGGTGTAGTAGTGAGGCAGCGGCTTGCGGCCTGAAGTAAGGGTGTAGGGGGTGAGAGTAATCTCGGTGTCGGGGGTGATGAAGTTAATGCTCTGGGGCCACGCAGCGAAGCCTGACTCCTTAGTGTTGTTAAGAGCATAGCTTGCAGTGCCGTCGGCAGTGATGAGGTGGCAACGCTGGTTGGAGAATGTGTTGTTCACACGGTTGCCCACGAAGGCGTTGCGGTCGTAGTTGATATGCCAGATTAGCATGCCGCCGTAAGGCAGAGCCGAGTCGAAGTCCTCACGGTGGCGGCTCTCAAACAGGTAGTACTCATTGCTGATGTTTGAACCGGCAGTGGTGAGCACATTCTGACGCAGCGCGCGGCCATTCTGGCTGATGGGCTGCAGGGTGTATTCACCGGGCTCTTCAAGCAGGTCATACTCTGTCCACTTGAGACACCAACGCTCGTAAGAGGAGTAGTTACAGGGGATATAACCGCTACCGTTGTAGCAGCCCTGGTCCATCACGCTCCACTTGGCGGGGGTGGCAGCCACTTTGTAGTCCGGGTCATAGAGGTCAGGGAGACCGAGCACGTGGCCGAACTCATGCACGGGGGTGCCGAGACCGTTGAGAGTACCGTCGCGATAGCCACCCTTCAGCTCGTTGAAGCAGCAGTAGTTGCCAAGCTTCTTGCCGTTGAGGACCACATTCTTTGAGGCCACAGAGCTGTTGTGAGGCCAGATGCAGGGGATTGTGCCACCCTGAGCTAAAGCCTGACTTTCGTCGGCAGCGCCATAACCGGGATAGAAGATGATTACGTTGTCCACGTTGCCATCCTCGTCGATATCATATTTGGAGAAGTCCACTCCGTAGTTTTCTGAAGCGAGCTGGCAGGCGGTAGTTACGAGCTCCTGAATGTTGTCAAACTTGTCCGAACCTACGTAGTATGCATTGGTCTTGGGCATACGCACCACACCCACAATGTCGAAGGTGGGGGTGAGCAGGCCTCCGGAGTTCTTGATGTAGTAGTCGCGCATGGAGCCCACGCTGCCACGGTAGTCGTAGTGGTCGCCGTTGAGCATGTCCTGCCACTCCACGGTGGGGTTAGACACGCTCCACTGCAGGTCGGGGTAGTCCACGAGCAACACGAGGTAGTGATTGTCGCCCAGGGTTGGGAAAGTAGTGCGACCGAGGTTGTCGTGAGGTGCAATGCGCTGCGGGCCGTTAGCCTCTGCGGCTACTCCGCGAGCCAGGGCACGCTGCTGCATCTCGGGGTTGAGAGCCTGGATGGCATCCACACGCATCTGCTCCAGAACCATGGGGGTGGCTTTGAGGCGCGCGCCGTTGGGGTCGCATTTATAGACTAAGCGACCTTTGCCATCACCGGTCAGGAGATAGCCCTGCTCGTCGGTGGTATAATTGAAAAATTCATCTCCGTGCATGCGGATCATGGTCTGAGTGCCGTCGGCCATTGTGGCGGGAACGAGACCGGGATACGCGGGCACAGCCTGCGCGCACAGCGGGAGCGCCAGTGCGCAAATGGGGAGTAAATGCTTGAGTTTCATATCTGTAAGACAGTTTTTTCTGAAAAATGATGATTGAGACAGTGTGTTAGCCTACGTGTCTCTCAGGGATTAGATTTAATTAGGAAAGATTGGTTTAATCTGAGTGTGGTACCTCCGAGGAGAATCGAACTCCTATCTAAAGTTTAGGAAACTTCTATTCTATCCGTTGAACTACAGAGGCATTCAGCCGCAAAGATAATGCAAATATTCTTAATGACAAAATATTCTCAGCCTGCGCGGCGCAAAAAAATGTTAACCGCCACTTTGACATACGGTAAAGTTTTGCTAACTTTGCCTCAGAAACCCCTTTTGACACAATGAATGAGAAACGTAAAAAAATAGTTTTCAGCACAGGCGCAGGCGTGAGTGCGGAAAGTGGTATCACGACTTTCCGCGATGCCGGCGGTCTGTGGGAACAGTATCCGGTGATGCAGGTGGCTTCGGCCGAAGGCTTCGCCGCCGATCCGGAGCTCGTGCACCGATTCTATAATGAACGCCGCCGGCAGCTGCTCACGGTCCAACCCAATGAGGCTCACCGAATCATAGCCGACCTGCAGCGTGATTTCGATGTGGAGGTGATAACCCAGAATGTCGATGACCTGCATGAGCGCGCCGGCTCCGAGAAGGTGCTTCATCTGCACGGCGAGCTGATGAAGCTGCGCGACATCGATGACCCCGACTACACGGAGACTCTCACTCCCCCCGACATAGAATCGACTCCCGCCACCCTGAGCCGCGACGGAAAGGGGCGGCACATGCGCCCCCACATCGTGTTCTTCGGCGAAGCGGTGCCCAACATTGAGCCGGCCATAGACCTGGTGCGCGAGGCCGATATATTTGTAGTCATAGGCACAAGCCTCAATGTCTACCCTGCCGCCGGACTGCTCCAGTTCGTGCGCCCCGGCACACCTATCTATTACATAGACCCCAACCCGGCCGCCACCCCCGGTGTGCCCGACCTGACGGTGCTTCGCGAACCCGCCACCTCAGGCATGCGCCATCTGGCCGAAAAACTTCGCAATCACTAATACTTAAATAAACAAAACCACAATGCAAAAAGTAATTTCAATTCTCATGGCTGCCATGGTAGCCACTATCATGAGCCTTTCGTTCACTTCATGTGACAACGCCGACAGCAAGTTGGAGAAGGTGGTGACCGAATTCAACAAGACTCAGGCACCCATGCAGATCGGCGGCGGCGTTACGCTGCAGAAGCTCTCGCTCGACAAGACTCAGAAGCTCCTGGTCTATGAGTTCACCACTATCGAGGCAGGCGTATCAATCGACGACATCAAGCCCATGCTCTCCCAGCAGATGGACCAGATGCTCCCCGTCCTGGCTCAGGACAAGAACACCCAGGAGCTTTTCAAGGTGCTCTCTGAGGCTGACTACGGCGTGAAGTTTGAGTTCACCGGCAAGCGCTCCCACAAGAAGGCCGACGCCACCATACCCGCATCGCGCGTAAAAGAACTGCTTAAATAAGCATCTGGAACCAGCCACACAGCAAACTCCCGGCGCCCCGACTGGCGCGGGGAGTTTCCGTTTTTATGCGGGGGGGCGAGGGCAAGAGAGTAAAAACATGTTGTATAACATATAAAATTTCCTCACCACACTCACCCTTTTCTACCTAAAAATTAGTAATTTTGCGCGGAAAGAACTGCGCAGACACTGCGCTGCCTTGACGGGAGCCGGAAGCCGGCTCGTCCTTACCATGTAACACAACCTAAATCAACCTTATATTATGGCTAAAGTAAAAGGAGCTATTACCGTGAACACAGTGCGCTGCAAAGGCTGCAACCTCTGTGTGGTGGCTTGTCCCACCGACACCCTTGCCCTCTCGCCCGACGTCAACGACCGCGGCTATCATTTCGCCTACATGGCTAACCCCGACAAATGCACCGGATGCTGCTCATGCGCATGGGTTTGCCCCGATGCCTGCATCGAAGTTTACCGCGTGAAAGTCGACTAATCATCCATCTAAAACACAGCTTACCCCGATATGAAAGAAGAAGTAAGACTCATGAAGGGAAATGAGGCCATAGCCCACGCCGCTATCCGCTACGGCGCCGACGGCTATTTCGGCTATCCCATCACCCCCCAGTCAGAAGTACTCGAAACCCTCGAAGAGCTCATGCCCTGGGAAACTACCGGCATGGTAGTGCTCCAGGCCGAGAGCGAAGTTGCCGCCATCAACATGGTCTACGGCGGTGCAGCTTCCGGCAAAGCCGTTATGACATCGTCATCATCTCCCGGCGTCAGCCTCAAGCAGGAGGGTATCTCCTATATAGCAGCTGCCGAGCTCCCCGCTCTCATCCTCAATGTGATGCGCGGCGGCCCCGGTCTCGGCACCATCCAGCCCTCGCAGGCCGACTATTTCCAGGCTTGTAAGGGTGGCGGCCACGGCGATTATCACCTCATAGTGCTCGCCCCCGCTACCGTGCAGGAAATGGTAGACTTCGTAGGCCTCGGCTTCGACCTGGCCTTCAAATACACCAACCCCGCCATGATTCTTGCCGACGGCATCGTAGGCCAGATGATGGAGAAAGTGGTGCTCCCCGAGCAGCGCCCCCGCCGCACCGAGGAGGAGATCCGCAAGCAGTGCCCCTGGGCCACCGATGGCCGCAAGGACATGCGCAAGCGCAACGTGGTGACCTCACTCGAACTGGAGAGCGACAAGATGGAAATCATCAACCACCGCCTCCAGGAGCGCTACGCCGAAATAGCCAAGAACGAGACCCGCTGGGAGGAAATCGACACCGAAGATGCAGACTATCTCTTCGTGGCCTTCGGCTCCGTAGCACGCATCTGCGCCAAAGCTAAGGAGATGGCCGCCAAGGAGGGTATCAAAATCGGTATCATCCGCCCCATTACTCTCTGGCCCTTCCCCTACGAGGCCATAGAAAAGGCTGCCAAGGGCAAGAAAGGCATACTCTGCGTAGAGCTCAACGCAGGCCAGATGATTGAAGACGTGCGCCTCGCCGTGCATGACTCTCTGCCCGTAGAGCACTTCGGTCGACTCGGCGGCATCATACCCTCTCCCCAGGAGGTAGTGGATGCTCTCAAGGCTAAAATCATAAAGTAAACCTTAAATCACTCGTAACTTAATGGAAATCAACGAAATAATCAAAGAGGAAAACAAGGTCTACTGCAAGCCTTCACTCCTCGAAGAGGTGCACATGCACTACTGCCCCGGCTGCTCTCACGGTGTGATCCACAAGCTCGTAGCCGAAATTATTGAAGAGATGGGCCTCACTGAGCGCACTGTGGGCGTAAGCCCCGTAGGCTGCGCCGTGTTTGCCTACAACTATATCGACGTAGACTGGGTTGAGGCCGCCCACGGCCGCGCTCCCGCCGTAGCCACCGCCGTTTCTCGCCTCTGGCCCGAAAACGTGGTGTTCACCTATCAGGGCGACGGCGACATGTCTGCCATAGGCACCGCTGAGTCCATCCACGCTGCCAACCGCGGCGAGAACATTGTGATGATCTTCGTAAACAACGCTATCTACGGCATGACCGGCGGCCAGATGGCCCCCACCACCCTCGTAGGACAGAAGACCGCCACCACCCCCTACGGCCGCCGCGTGGACCTCAACGGCCACCCGCTGGAGATCACTAACCTCATGGCAATTCTCGACGGCACCTGCTACGTGACCCGCCAGGCTGTGCACACCCCCGCCGCCGTGCGCAAAACCAAAGCCGCCCTCAAGAAAGCTTTCGAAAACGCTCTCGCCAAGAAGGGCACTTCAGTAGTGGAAGTTGTGGCTACCTGCAACTCCGGCTGGAAGATGTCTCCCGAAAAAGCCAACGAATGGATGGTGGAACACATGTTTGACAAATATCCCCTCGGCGACCTTAAAAACAACTAAACCCAGGACTACACACATGACACAGGAAATAATCATAGCCGGCTTCGGTGGCCAGGGCGTACTCTCAATGGGTAAGATCCTCGCCTACTCAGGCCTCATGGACGATAAGGAAGTAACCTGGATGCCCGCCTACGGACCCGAACAGCGCGGCGGCACAGCCAACGTTACCGTAATCCTTTCCGACGAGAAAATCTCTTCACCCATCCTCGACAGCTACGACATCGCCGTAGTGCTCAACCAGCAGAGCCTCGACAAGTTCGAAAGCAAGGTGAAACCGGGCGGTGTGCTCATCTATGATGACAACGGCATACACAACCCTCCCACCCGTAAGGACATAACCGTAGTGCGCATCGAGGCCATGAACGCCTGCCTCGAAATGGGCAACGCCAAGACCTACAACATGGTTGTCATGGGCGCCCTGCTCGAAATGATGAGCTACAAGCTCCCCATGGAAAACATCGTGAAGGGTCTGAAGAAGAGCCTCCCCGAGCGTCACCACAAGCTTATCCCCCTCAACGAGGCAGCCATCGAAAAGGGGCGCACTCTTGTGAAATAACCCCCAGCAGACACCCAAGCCCCAACCGGGCCCCCGAATAAACCGCTCCGCGACAGCCACCAGGCCGCCGCGGAGCCGCATTTTACCCACAAAAGAAATCCGGTCGAAGTTTTAGGTTTTAGAGCAAGCGCATGGAGAGGAGGATTCCATCCTCCGACCTGATTTCCGTCCGTTCGCGCGCAAGCGCATGGAGAGGAGGATTCCATCCTCCGACCTGATTACCGCCCCCAAGCCTCCGAAAATTCAGGTTGTTATGTTGAAGCAGTTTGGTCGGAGGTTTCCAACCAGTAATGTTAACTTACCCCCTTTAGCGGCAAGCGCAAGCGCCCTAAGGGTGCGCCGTAGTGGTTAGCACCGGGTGTCAACCCAGTGAAAGGCAGGAGCAAACGTGGAGTGTCGAAGACACGATGTCGTGGAGTTTTCTGTGTGAGGGGCTTCCGCGTCGGGCGAGCGCAGCGAGAACGCCGCCAGTTCAGCGAGATCCGTACAGGCGCCTTTCAACAGCAAAAATTCCGCGGGTTCCGCTCGCATCCGCGCCACACAGCCCGAAGAGCGCGTGTGAAAAGTTCCGTACCCTTAATTTCTTTATGTTCAGCAAAACTACCGGAGGCTAACACCAATCCCCCCGGGATTGTATGACTACGCCAACCCTACCGGGGGTGAAATCTCTACGCGATTTCACCCCCGGCTAACCAAAACGAATCGCTCCGCGATTCCCGCTCGCAGCCCTCAAGCACCTGGAGAGGAAGTTCCCATCCGCCGACCTGCTTCCCCACCCCAACCATCCGAAAATTCGGGGGTTTATGACGGGGCAGGCTGGTCGGAGGTTGGAAACCTCCTCTCCGTGCGCGGCTGCTGTTTTACCCATAAATGCGTTTGCCACTGAAGGAGGATGGCATTATGCGAAGAAAGTGCCCCGGATGGGGGCACTTTCTTTGGCGATCTCTTCCGGGGACTGCGCCCTCGGGTATCGAGATTTGAGGCGCTCTGCGCCGGTTACTGAGCCGTTTGCGGTTTAGAGCATGCTCAATGAGTAGCGGGAGAACTCAAGGTCATTCTTGGCGCGGTCAAGCATTGAGGGGTTCAAGCGAACGGCCTGACGCAGGTTGGAAAGCACCATACCCTCATTGCCGGTGCGGGCACCGAGAACGGCTGTGAGGTAGTAAGTAGTGGCGTCGGGAGTGCCGATTGATGAGAGGATGTCGCGAGCACCGGCGTAATCCTTGTTGAGGATGCGGGCCAGGGCAGCGTTGTTAGAGCGAGAGTCGCCAAAAGCGTTTACGGCCGCCTGCACATTGCCCTGCTGCAGATAATAAACGCCCATAGCCTCGCCGGCCTCAGGCACACCTGTAGCCATGCCCAGGCTCTGCTGAGCGGCTGAATCCTCGCCGCGGAGCATCTGGATGAGGCCGCGGTTCATCTCCGGCTCACGAGCCTGCGGATTGAGGCGCAGAGCGTGGTCGAAGTTAGCGAGTGCACCCTCATAGTCGCCGGCTACATACTGAGTGAGGCCCAGGTTATTGAAGGCGCGGTAGTCCTGCGGATAGATTTCGCAAGCCTTGTTGTAGACATCCATCTTCTTATTATTGTCACCGGTGAGAGTGGCTATGTAGAGAATTTCGTCGGCAGTGAGCTCCTGCGGGCGATTGTTGAAATAGTCCACAAGCTGCTCGTCGCTCTTGCCAATCACATTGATTGAAGCCTGCACGCGTGAGTAACGCAGCTGAGGCAGAATCTGGTCGGCCAGCTCATCAAACACACCTGACAGATTGCGAATCTCCTTCTCGCGGAGCTCGGGGTCAGACTGCATGGAGAGCACGTCGAGAATCAGAGCCTTGTCCTGGATGTTGCTCTGCTGCACCAGGGTGCGGAAACCCTCCCAGTCCTCGGGAGTGAAGTTAGAGGTCAACTCGCCGAATTCAGCAATCTTATCCTTGCTGAGCTGGCTGCGCACAGTGGCGTTAGTGCTCTGCTCGCGGCGCTCAGCCAGCGCCTTGTTGAAGTCATAAGAACCCTCGGGGGAAGCATAAGAGCTCACGGAGATACCCTCGATCACACGAGTGCTGTCCTTGGCAGCCTCGCGCAGACGTGAACCCAGGTCAGTGTAGCCCTTGCTTGTCAACTCCGAGCCGCGCACATTAGCCTGATTGATGAGGAAGTGTATGTCGGCAGAATACTTCTCATTGATTATGCGCTGGAAAGCATCGCGCGCAGTGGCGGGCGTGACAGTAGCGGGGTCAGCCAGAGTAGCGGTAGCCACCACACCGTTGCCGATCTTCACACGCGGCAGAGTGTACTTCTTGCCATTCTGGTCAACAGCGAAGTCAAGGTAGAGAGTGCTCTGAGCCATAGCCGGCGAGTAAGCCACATTAAAGGGTATCATCACCGAACCACCCTGCTGGTAATTGACCACAGTGCCGTTGGCACGCACATTCTCACCCTGAATCAGGTAAGGCGCCGAGGGGGTTTCGCCCGTAGCATAAACGAGCACGGGAGTGACCTGAACCTGAGCATTCTTCTGCATGAACTTGGCAGGGATAGCCGCAGCCACAGTGGCCGGGACATTGCGACCCTGCACCTCCAGAGGCTCCGGATTCAAAGTGAAGTATTCACTCTTAAACTGGCCGAGCTTCTTGCTGCAACTCGCGCCGCCCATCAAGACAAGCGCACTAAGCGCAGTGAGCATAATTTTTTGAGACATATTATATAAGAATTTTAAGATATTCTGAGTGATTACAAAGTTACGAAAACTTCCCGACACTACGCGCACCAACCCCGAAAAACAAAAAAATTACCCTTTGGAATAAAAAAATCGCCAAAAAATTTGGTGGGCTCAAAAAAAGGTCGTAACTTTGCACTCGCAAACGGGAAACAAACCCCAAGCACTACAAAAATGACTCCGTAGCTCAGTTGGTAGAGCAAATGACTCTTAATCATTGGGTCGTGAGTTCGAGCCTCACCGGGGTCACTAAAGGGTCTATCAGACCACAGAATTCCTCTGAAAATCGTTGATTTTCAGAGGTTTTTCTTTTTACCCCTGTCCCGTTTCGGCGCAAAATATTGAAGTAGCCGGTGTGCAAGAAGGGTACAGAAAATTTTGTACTCGGAATTGCACCCTCTTAGGATTATATTTCGCTATTTTTCAATATGTTGCAATGAACACGTCTTGTGAGGGCTGCACCCTTTTAGCTCATGGAGAGGGTGCAGTAGTGAGATGGGAGATAAGGTATATTAAAAGCCTCAATGCGGGATGAAGCGCAGCCTCGAACCTAATTTTGAGCATTTTTAATCGGTAACAACCGATTAAAAAGTGTTAAAAAAGGGTGCAAATTAAGGGTGCAGTTTTATCAAAAAGCAGAAAACCGTTGAAATTGCTCCCTCGTAACCTTGACTTTTCATTTGTCTTCGGATTTACAGTTTGTGAAACCGAGAAAAAATTTGTATCTTTAGTTTAACCATTAAAGCCACAAGACAAATGAAATTATCCAATGAAAGCTATTTCTCGCTGAACTTCATAGCGAGAAAGGCAAGACCAAACAAGGAGGGAGAAATTCCCATTGCCCTCCGCATTACTATGAATGGGCAGCGTGCTGAGGTATATACCAACAGGTATGTAGCTCCCAACAACTG